>NZ_JBNCKV010000122.1:0-203 GCF_049841695.1 Micromonospora sp. DT178 | reverse complement strand
GCGCAACTGGTCCTGGATCGCCTGTACCTGCACCGAATGCGAGGCGTAGTCCACCGCGATGCGTCGGACCCCCAACTGCGCGTACGCCTGCACGAATTCCTCACACGCGGCCGTGGTTCCGGATACCACCACCTGCGCCGGGCCGTTGACCGCCGCGACCGACAGGTCCTCACCCCACCCGGTGATCAACTGTTGCACCTCGT
>NZ_JBNCKV010000121.1:0-206 GCF_049841695.1 Micromonospora sp. DT178 | reverse complement strand
CGGTGTGTGGTTGTTCTTTGAGAACTCAACAGGGTGCTTGATAAGCCAGTGCCAAATTGATTTATACCCCGGACTGGTCAGGCTTCGGTTTGGCTGGTCTTGGATTCCTTTGGCAACACTTTTTGTTGTCGGGATGACTGTTTCAACAAGTTTTTGTTGGAGAGTTTGATCCTGGCTCAGGACGAACGCTGGCGGCGTGCTTAACA
>NZ_JBNCKV010000120.1:0-210 GCF_049841695.1 Micromonospora sp. DT178 | reverse complement strand
GGCCTGGTCCGCTCCGCGCAGTCCGAACACCCCAACCGATTCATCCTGCTCGACCTCGACGATGACACCGACCACGATGGCGAACTAGGCAGAATCCTGACCGCGGTGCTCGACAGCGGCGAACCAGAAATCGCGGTACGCGCTGGTGAACTGTATACCCGCCGGTTGACCCGAACCGGTACCGGCCGTCTGCCCCTGCCCGGCCCTGAC
>NZ_JBNCKV010000119.1:0-211 GCF_049841695.1 Micromonospora sp. DT178 | reverse complement strand
CACGAGCTGATCAGCCGGTACAACGCCACCTGCACCGCGAACAGCCCCGCCTGGGTGTACATCGTCTGGTCCAGCAGTCGCGGCTCGCCCGCGACCACTTCCCGCAACGGCCGCTCGAGATGTTGGTCGAAGTGTGCGCAGACCTGATCGAACGCCTCAGCGAATACCGGATACGCCTCATACAGGCCCTGGCCCATCCCGACCCGCTGGC
>NZ_JBNCKV010000118.1:0-212 GCF_049841695.1 Micromonospora sp. DT178 | reverse complement strand
ACCCCCGTACTGAACAAGGAGACCGGCAAGGACGCCTACCAGTCCGTCGAGATCCGCGACCCCAAGGCCGACGACAAGCAGACCGACAAGCTGCGCGCCGACATCGTCACCGCCATCGACGAAGGCCACGCCGTGGTCGCCAACATCGCCGGCACCGCCACCGACACCGACGGCGTCACCCACTCCTTCGAGGGCGGGCACTACATCAGCGT
>NZ_JBNCKV010000117.1:0-214 GCF_049841695.1 Micromonospora sp. DT178 | reverse complement strand
GGCCCCATACCGCGGCCGCGGCCAGGTCGCTGCCATCGGTAGCGCCGCGGGTCATCACCACCAACCGGGAACCGTCCATGGCCGCATCGGCCAGCCATTCCTGGATCCAACCCAACACCAACGTGCTCGCCGCGTGCGTGGCCTCGACAACGCCGACAGCATCGTCCGCAGCTGGTAGCTCGGCCACCACGACCGCGGGCAGCTCACCATCAAC
>NZ_JBNCKV010000116.1:0-217 GCF_049841695.1 Micromonospora sp. DT178 | reverse complement strand
ACGAGGTGCAACAGTTGATCACCGGGTGGGGTGAGGACCTGTCGGTCGCGGCGGTCAACGGCCCGGCGCAGGTGGTGATATCCGGAACCACGGCCGCGTGTGACGAATTCGTCCAGGCGCACGCGCAGCGGGGGGTCCGGCGCATCGCGGTGGACTACGCCTCGCATTCGGTGCAGGTACAGGCGATCCAGGACCAGTTGCACACAGATCTGGCCGA
>NZ_JBNCKV010000115.1:0-218 GCF_049841695.1 Micromonospora sp. DT178 | reverse complement strand
ACCCCCGGTGCCTGATCACCCGCGGCCAGCGCCTGCAGCCCGTCCATCAACACCGACCGATGCTGGCCAAGCACCACACCCCGATGGGTGAACCCGGTCGCCCGGCTGTCCACCAACGCCCGCCCCACCGCGACCGGCCCTACCTCGGGCCGGTCGGTCACGAACCCGGCCAGCCGCTGCGCCTGCGCCCGCAACGCCACCTCGGTCTTAGCCGACAG
>NZ_JBNCKV010000114.1:0-220 GCF_049841695.1 Micromonospora sp. DT178 | reverse complement strand
CCACCTCGGTCACATCCGGGGCAGTCTCGATCACCACTCCGGCTGCCTCGCTACCCATCACCGCGGTCGGATCCGGATACATACCCAACCC
This sequence comes from Micromonospora sp. DT178, assembly GCF_049841695.1. NCBI lineage: Bacteria > Bacillati > Actinomycetota > Actinomycetes > Micromonosporales > Micromonosporaceae > Micromonospora > Micromonospora sp. DT178. Next base: position 129 of record NZ_JBNCKV010000114.1, on the reverse strand, counting down.
GATTAGCACGTCCCGGAAGTTCAACCCCGCCGCTCGCACCGCTACCCGTACCTGCCCAGCCGCCAACGGCGCCATCGCCTCCGGACAGTCCAGCACCGTAAGGTTGTCCAGGCTGCCTGGCTCTGACAC
>NZ_JBNCKV010000113.1:0-221 GCF_049841695.1 Micromonospora sp. DT178 | reverse complement strand
AGCGCGGCCACGTCCACCCGGATCGGCACGAGCTGTGGCTGGTCGGTACGCACCGCCGCGTCGAACAATGCCAGGCCCTGCTCAGGGGACATGGCAAGAACACCGCCGCGTCGCATCCGGTCGAGGTCGACCTCGTCGAGATGTCCGGTCATCGCCGACTGCTCGGCCCACAGCCCCCACGCCAGCGACTGCCCGACCAGACCCGCGGCCTGCCGTCGTAG
>NZ_JBNCKV010000112.1:0-221 GCF_049841695.1 Micromonospora sp. DT178 | reverse complement strand
TGATGCCCCCGCCGGCGGGCATCCGACAACCGCTCCAACACCAGAACCCCGACACCCTCACCCCAACCCGTGCCGTCGGCCGCGTCCGCGAACGGTTTACACCGCCCATCGGCAGCCAACCCACCCTGCCGGGAAAACTCCACAAACGCTCCCGGAGTGGCCATCACCGTCACACCACCGGCCAGGGCCATCGAACACTCACCCGACCGCAACGCCTGCGC
>NZ_JBNCKV010000111.1:0-222 GCF_049841695.1 Micromonospora sp. DT178 | reverse complement strand
GATGGTCCCGCCCACCGCCCTGCCCACGCCTGTGGCCTCGGCCGGACCGGCACTCGTGTCGAGCAGTGTCGGCCAGTCCACCGTCGCGCCGTGTACGTGGACACCGGCGAGCGCGGTCAGTAACGTCTGCGGCTCGTCCCGCTCGGCACGCAGCGCTGGCAGCCACACGCCTGTTTCGGGGGTTTCGGCGTCGGCCATCGAGGTCAGCGTGCCGTCCGGGCC
>NZ_JBNCKV010000110.1:0-224 GCF_049841695.1 Micromonospora sp. DT178 | reverse complement strand
TCCCGCCGCGGCCGGGCCCCGCCGGGACAACAACAACAGATGCCTGACCCCGTGCGTGGCGACCAGATGCCGGGCCACCAAGCCACCCAACACCCCGGTCCCACCAGTGATCACCACCGTGCCACGCGAATCCAACCCAGCCGGCAGCCGCAGCACCACCTTGCCCACATGGCGGGCCGCTTGCAGGTAGCGCAAGGCCTGCACTGCTTGAGCTGACTCGAATA
>NZ_JBNCKV010000109.1:0-227 GCF_049841695.1 Micromonospora sp. DT178 | reverse complement strand
CCGGTCACCACCCCCGGTGCCTGATCACCCGCGGCCAGCGCCTGCAGCCCGTCCATCAACACCGACCGATGCCGGCCGAGCACCACACCCCGGTGGGTGAACCCGGTCGCCCGGCTGTCCACCAACGCCCGCCCCACCGCGACCGGCCCGACCTCGGGCCGGTCGGTCACGAACCCGGCCAGCCGCTGCGCCTGCGCCCGCAACGCCACCTCGGTCTTAGCCGACAG
>NZ_JBNCKV010000108.1:0-227 GCF_049841695.1 Micromonospora sp. DT178 | reverse complement strand
CCGGCCGCGGCGGGAGCGACGGAGCTGGTCGCTGATCTGACTGAGCTGGGCGCACGGGTACAGGTGGCGGCGTGTGACGTCGCTGACCGGAACGCCCTGGCTGAGGTGTTGGCGGCGGTACCGGCCGAGCATCCGGTGGTCGGGGTGGTACACACCGCCGGAGTGCTCGACGACGGGGTGATCGAGGCGTTGACGCCGCAGCGGCTGGAGACGGTGCTGCGGGCCAA
>NZ_JBNCKV010000107.1:0-228 GCF_049841695.1 Micromonospora sp. DT178 | reverse complement strand
CGCGGAGCGGACCAGGCCCCATACCGCGGCCGCGGCCAGGTCGCTGCCATCGGTGGCGCCGCGGGTCATCACCACCAACCGGGAACCGTCCGTGGCCGCATCGGCCAGCCATTCCTGGATCCAACCCAACACCAGCGTGCTCGCCGTGTGTGTGGCCTCGACAACGCCGACAGCATCGTCCGCAGCTGGTAGCTCGGCCACCACGACCGTGGGCAGCTCACCATCAAC
>NZ_JBNCKV010000106.1:0-230 GCF_049841695.1 Micromonospora sp. DT178 | reverse complement strand
GATGGTCCCGCCCACCGCCCTGCCCACGCCTGTGGCCTCGGCCGGACCGGCACTCGTGTCGAGCAGTGTCGGCCAGTTCACCGCCCCGCCGTGTACGTGGACACCGGCGAGGGCGGTCAGTAACGTCTGCGGCTCGTCGCGTTCAGCGCGCATCGCTGGCAGCCACACGCCTGTTTCGGGGGTTTCGGCGTCGGCCATCGAGGTCAGCGTGCCGTCCGGGCCCAGTTCGA
>NZ_JBNCKV010000105.1:0-232 GCF_049841695.1 Micromonospora sp. DT178 | reverse complement strand
CGACGCGGCGGTGTTCTTGCCATGTCCTCCGAGCAGGGCCTGGCGTTGTTCGACGCGGCGGTGCGTACTGACCGGCCGCAGCTGGTGCCGATCCGGGTGGACGTGGCCGCGCTTCGTCGTGCCGGCGCCGGTAGCGTGTCGCCGCTGTGGCGGACGTTGGCTGGTGGCTTGCCCCGCCGGGCGGCGACCACAACCGATACGCGGGTGGATCTGGCCGCCAGGTTGGCCGCTA
>NZ_JBNCKV010000104.1:0-233 GCF_049841695.1 Micromonospora sp. DT178 | reverse complement strand
GGCCGGAGTGTCCTCATTCGGAGTCAGCGGCACCAACGCCCACCTCATCCTCGAAGAAGCCCAACCGCTCCAGATCCCGGAAGAGGCCGAACCGTTCGAGCCGCCGCAGGACACACCAACCGACCCGGCGGGCTCGGGCCAGCAGTCGCCGATGGCGCCGGCCGACGGGGTGGTGCCGTGGCTGCTGTCGGCTAAGACCGAGGTGGCGTTGCGGGCGCAGGCGCAGCGGCTGG
>NZ_JBNCKV010000103.1:0-236 GCF_049841695.1 Micromonospora sp. DT178 | reverse complement strand
GGCCCGGACGGCACGCTGACCTCGATGGCCGACGCCGAAACCCCCGAAACAGGCGTGTGGCTGCCAGCGCTGCGTGCTGAGCGCGACGAGCCGCAGACGTTACTGACCGCGCTCGCTGGTGTTCACGTACACGGCGGGGCGGTGGACTGGCCGACACTGCTCGACACAAACACCAATCGGCGGGCTCTGGAACTGCCCACCTACCCGTTCCAGCACCAGCGGTACTGGCCACAGAC
>NZ_JBNCKV010000102.1:0-242 GCF_049841695.1 Micromonospora sp. DT178 | reverse complement strand
GTGGGGATGGGGTGTCGGTATCCGGGTGGGGTTGGTGACCCGGAGGGGTTTTGGCAGTTGCTGGTCGAGGGTGTTGATGCGGTGGGTGGGTTCCCCGTGGATCGGGGTTGGGATGTCGGGTCGTTGTATGACCCGGATTCGGCGCGGTCGGGGACTAGTTATGTGCGCGAGGGTGGGTTCCTGGCGGATGCGGCGTTGTTCGACGCGGGGTTCTTCGGGATCAGTCCGCGGGAGGCTGTGGC
>NZ_JBNCKV010000101.1:0-245 GCF_049841695.1 Micromonospora sp. DT178 | reverse complement strand
TGTGCGAACTCGGCCAGCATCGGCTCCATCAACGGCGAATGGAACGCGTGACTGACCCGCAGCCGCCGCGCCTTGCCACCCCTATCTCGCCACTGCCGCGCCAGATCCAGCACCACGTCCTGGTCACCGGAGATGACCGTCGAGCGGGGGCCGTTGACCGCCGCCACCCCTACCAGGTCGGTGTGCCCGGCGATCAGCTCGTGGGCCTGGGCGTCACTGGCGGTCAACGCCACCATGGCTCCACC
>NZ_JBNCKV010000100.1:0-247 GCF_049841695.1 Micromonospora sp. DT178 | reverse complement strand
GTCGAACAACGCCGCATCCGCCAGGAACCCACCCTCGCGGACATAACTGGTCCCCGACCGCGCCGGATCCGGGTCATGCAACGACCCGTCATCCCAACCCCGATCCACGGGGAACCCGTCCACCGCGTCAACACCCTCGACCAGCAACTGCCAAAACCCCTCCGGGCCATCAACCCCACCCGGATACCGACACCCCATCCCCACAATCGCCACCGGCTCATCGACACCCGCACCGACCGCCACCGGC
>NZ_JBNCKV010000099.1:0-247 GCF_049841695.1 Micromonospora sp. DT178 | reverse complement strand
CGTCGTTGGTGGCGGTGCATTTGGCGGCGCAGGCGTTGCGGTCGGGTGAGTGTTCGATGGCCCTGGCCGGTGGTGTGGCGGTGATGGCCACTCCGGGAGCGTTTGTGGAGTTTTCCCGGCAGGGCGGGTTGGCCGCTGATGGGCGGTGTAAACCGTTCGCGGACGCGGCTGACGGCACGGGTTGGGGTGAGGGTGTCGGGGTTCTGGTGTTGGAGCGGTTGTCGGATGCCCGCCGGCGGGGGCATCA
>NZ_JBNCKV010000098.1:0-247 GCF_049841695.1 Micromonospora sp. DT178 | reverse complement strand
AGCAGCCCGGCCAACCCGATCGGGTGCAGCGCCGCGTCCAGCGCCGCCGGATGCAACCCGAACCCGTCCGCCTCGACGTGCTCGGACAGTGTCACCTCGGCGTACACATCCCGCTCGGCACGCCACACCGCCCGTAGGCCCTGAAACACCGGCCCGTACACGTACCCGCTGTCGGCCAACCGTTCGTACAAGCCGTCAACAGCCACCGGCCGGGCACCGGCCGGCGGCCACTGCCCCAACCCGGCCG
>NZ_JBNCKV010000097.1:0-247 GCF_049841695.1 Micromonospora sp. DT178 | reverse complement strand
GGGCGGCAAGGCCCGGCAGCTGCGGGTCAGCCACGCGTTCCACTCACCGTTGATGGAACCGATGCTGGCCGAGTTCGCACACGTGTTGGCCGAGGTGGCCTGGCGAGAACCGACCATCCCGGTGGTCTCTGGCACCCCCGGCGCGGAAGTCACCGAACCGGGATACTGGGTGGCGCACGCCCGCCAGGCGGTGCGGTACCACGACGCGGTAAACGCGCTACGCGAGCAAGGCGTGGGTGTCTTCCTC
>NZ_JBNCKV010000096.1:0-248 GCF_049841695.1 Micromonospora sp. DT178 | reverse complement strand
ATGAGGTGGGCGTTGGTGCCACTGATCCCGAACGAGGACACCCCGGCCCGCCGTGGTCGGCCGTTGCCCGGCCATGGTGTGGCCTCGGTCAGCAGTCGCACCGATCCGGCTGACCAGTCCACGTGTGTTGACGGGGCGTCCACGTGCAGTGTCTTGGGCATCAGCCCGTGTCGCATCGCCAGGACCATTTTGATGATCCCGGCGACGCCCGCGGCTGCCTGGGTGTGGCCGATGTTCGACTTCACCGA
>NZ_JBNCKV010000095.1:0-249 GCF_049841695.1 Micromonospora sp. DT178 | reverse complement strand
CGCCTGCGCCCGCAACGCCACCTCGGTCTTAGCCGACAGCAGCCACGGCACCACCCCGTCGGCCGGCAGCGGGGCCGGTTCATGACCCAACGCCGTGTCCGGTGCGGGTTCGGCCTCTTCCAGGATGAGGTGGGCGTTGGTGCCACTGATCCCGAACGAGGACACCCCGGCGCGTCGTGGTCGGTCGTTGTCCGGCCATGGTGTGGCCTCGGTGAGCAGTCGTACCGATCCGGCTGACCAGTCCACGTG
>NZ_JBNCKV010000094.1:0-251 GCF_049841695.1 Micromonospora sp. DT178 | reverse complement strand
GGTCACGAACCCGGCCAGCCGCTGCGCCTGCGCCCGCAACGCCACCTCGGTCTTAGCCGACAGCAGCCACGGCACCAACCCACCCGGTAGTACCGGCGGCTCCTGGCCCGAGCCCGCCGGTGTGTCCTGCGGCGGTTCGAACGGTTCGGCGTCCTGCAGGATCTCGAGCGGTTCGGCCTCTTCCAGGATGAGGTGGGCGTTGGTGCCACTGATCCCGAACGAGGACACCCCGGCCCGCCGTGGTCGGCCGT
>NZ_JBNCKV010000093.1:0-251 GCF_049841695.1 Micromonospora sp. DT178 | reverse complement strand
GACCCGTCGCGCTACCCGCACCGGCCGCGACACCACGCACCACCACCGGCGAGGCGTCCAGATCCTGCAACCCGGCCAGGAACCCGTCCACATCCCCGGCCACCACCACCGCCCGATGCGCAAACACCGACCGGGCCGCCAACGCCCGCCCCACCCCGACCGGCCCGACCTCGCGCCGGTCGGCCACGAACCCGGCCAGCCGCTGCGCCTGCGCCCGCAACGCCACCTCGGTCTTAGCCGACAGCAGCCAC
>NZ_JBNCKV010000092.1:0-253 GCF_049841695.1 Micromonospora sp. DT178 | reverse complement strand
GCCATCAAGCCGGCCTGGCGGGTGGGGCACCAGTAGAGGTTGCGGCCGCTGCCCGTGCCATGCCCAGAGCGGTTCGGCAGTCACCGGCGTGGTGGTGTCGGGCTGCGCGTCTGGTAGTGGCATCCACTGCACCTCGAACAGTGACTGCGCCGCGTCCGGCACTGCGGCGCCCAGTTGGTCGGCGGTCACCGGCCGCAACACCAACGAGTCCGCGGTCAGCACCGGCTGGCCGGCGGTGTCGAACACGGCCACC
>NZ_JBNCKV010000091.1:0-257 GCF_049841695.1 Micromonospora sp. DT178 | reverse complement strand
CGTAAGAGCGTTCTTGGTGTTGCTGGTCTGGCGTTTGCCGGTGGCGTGTTCGCCGGTCCCGCGACTGCCCAGGCGGCCCCGTCGGTCGAGTCGATGCCGGTGGCCGTGGCGGTTCAGGCCGACAAGCCGGACATGGGCGTGCTGGTGCCGCATGGTGTGCAGGGTGCGCAGTCGCGTATAGACCTGTCGGATGAGCAGGTCGCCAACGTCAAGGCCATCATCGCCGCGACGAAGAAGGCCGGCATGAACGAGCGCGC
>NZ_JBNCKV010000090.1:0-260 GCF_049841695.1 Micromonospora sp. DT178 | reverse complement strand
GAGCAGGTCGCCAACGTCAAGGCCATCATCGCCGCGACGAAGAAGGCCGGCATGGACGAGCGGGCCGCCGTGGTGTCGATCGCGACGGCGTTGCAGGAGTCGAAGTTGGAGAACCTGGGTCATCTGGGTGACCGCAACGACCACGACTCGCAGGGCCTGTTCCAGCAGCGTCCGTCCTCGGGTTGGGGCACGGTGGAGCAGATCACCGACCCGGAGTACTCGACGACGGCGTTCCTGAAGGGCCTCAAGCAGGTCGACGG
>NZ_JBNCKV010000089.1:0-261 GCF_049841695.1 Micromonospora sp. DT178 | reverse complement strand
CCCACCCGGATACCGACACCCCATCCCCACAATCGCCACCGGCTCATCGACACCCGCACCGACCGCCACCGGCGCGACGGCCACGGCAGCGTTCTTGCCAAGCAGCAGGTCCGTCAGATGGTCGGTCAACACCTCCGCACTGGGGTAGTCGAAGACCAGCGTGGCCGGCAGCGACAGTCCGGTCGCGGTGGCCAGCCGGTTACGTAGTTCCACCGCGGTCAGCGAGTCGAAGCCGAGCTCGCGGAACGCTCGATCGGGTGC
>NZ_JBNCKV010000088.1:0-263 GCF_049841695.1 Micromonospora sp. DT178 | reverse complement strand
GGTGTGGAGGGTTCATGGACTCGGCATGCCACTGGTGTGCTGAGCCCGCAGGCTGCTCGGGTCCCGGCCGGGTTGGGACAGTGGCCGCCCGCCGGCGCACGGCCGGTGGCTGTTGACGGCTTGTACGAACGGCTGGCCGACAGCGGGTACGTGTACGGGCCGGTGTTTCAGGGCCTACGGGCGGTATGGCGTGCCGAGCGGGATGTGTACGCCGAGGTGACCCTGTCCGAGCAGGTCGAAGCGGACGGGTTCGGGTTGCATCC
>NZ_JBNCKV010000087.1:0-264 GCF_049841695.1 Micromonospora sp. DT178 | reverse complement strand
CCGCAACCTCTACTGGTGCCCCACCCGCCAGGCCGGCTTGATGGCGAGCTGCCCACGGTCGTGGTGGCCGAGCTACCAGCTCCAGACGATGCCGTCGGCGTTGTCGAGGCCACACACACGGCCAGCACGCTGGTGTTGGGTTGGATCCAGGACTGGCTGGCCGATGCGGCCATGGACGGTTCCCGGCTGGTGGTGATGACCCGCGGCGCTACCGATGGCAGCGACCTGGCCGCGGCCGCGGTATGGGGCCTGGTCCGCTCCGCG
>NZ_JBNCKV010000086.1:0-272 GCF_049841695.1 Micromonospora sp. DT178 | reverse complement strand
ATCGACCCGTCCGGGCTACGCGGGTCGGACACCGGCGTGTATGTCGGCACCCACGGGCAGGACTATCCGACGTTGTTGAGTGTGGCCGATGCTGCGGGGGAGGGGTTCTCCGGTATCGGCAACGCTGCGAGTGTCATGTCGGGGCGGGTGGCGTACACCTTGGGCCTGGAAGGCCCGGCGGTGTCGGTGGACACGGCGTGTTCGTCGTCGTTGGTCGCGGTGCATTTAGCGGCGCAGGCGTTGCGGTCGGGTGAGTGTTCGATGGCCCTGGC
>NZ_JBNCKV010000085.1:0-278 GCF_049841695.1 Micromonospora sp. DT178 | reverse complement strand
TGACACCGGCCGACGACGGCGGTATCGCGGTGGCCGTGTTCGACACCGCCGGCCAGCCGGTGCTGACCGCGACCTCGCTGGTGTTGCGGCCGGTGACCGCCGACCAACTGGGCGCCGCAGTGCCGGACGCGGCGCAGTCACTGTTCACGGTGCAGTGGATGCCACTACCAGGCACGGACCCCGACACCACGCCGGTGACTACCGAACCGCTCTGGGCATGGCACGGGCAGCGGCCGCAACCTCTACTGGTGCCCCACCCGCCAGGCCGGCTTGATGGC
>NZ_JBNCKV010000084.1:0-279 GCF_049841695.1 Micromonospora sp. DT178 | reverse complement strand
GACCATTTTGATGATCCCGGCGACGCCCGCGGCTGCCTGGGTGTGGCCGATGTTCGACTTCACCGATCCCAACCGCAGCGGCTGTTCCGCGGGCCGGTCCTGGCCGTAAGCGGCGATCAGCGCCTGTGCCTCGATCGGGTCACCCAACGTGGTGCCCGTGCCGTGCGCCTCCACCACATCCACCTCGCCCGGCGTCAGCCGTGCGTTGGCCAGGGCCTGACGGATCACCCGCTGCTGCGACGGCCCGTTCGGGGCGCTCAACCCGTTGGAGGCGCCGTC
>NZ_JBNCKV010000083.1:0-282 GCF_049841695.1 Micromonospora sp. DT178 | reverse complement strand
CCGCAACCTCTACTGGTGCCCCACCCGCCAGGCCGGCTTGATGGCGAGCTGCCCACGGTCGTGGTGGCCGAGCTACCGGCTACGGGCGATCTACCGGCTGTGGGCGATGCTGTCGGCGTTGTCGAGGCCACGCACGCGGCGAGCACGCTGGTGTTGGGTTGGATCCAGGACTGGCTGGCCGACCCGGCCACGGACGGTTCCCGGCTGGTGGTGATGACCCGCGGCGCCACCGATGGCAGCGACCTGGCCGCGGCCGCGGTATGGGGCCTGGTCCGCTCCGCG
>NZ_JBNCKV010000082.1:0-282 GCF_049841695.1 Micromonospora sp. DT178 | reverse complement strand
ACGAGTTGGGTGAGGACGTGGCGCAGGTAGCGGATGTGCCGCTGGGCGGTGGCGGTGTCGAACAGGGCGGTGGCGTACTCCAGGCTGCCCGTGATGCGGCCGTCGTGCTCGGCCAGGGAGAGGGTCAGGTCGAACTTGGCGCTGGTCCACGGGCTGGCCAGGGCGGTCACCTCGACACCGGGCAGGTCCAGGTCCACGTCCTCGTTGTTCTGCCAGGCGAACATGACCTGGAAGAGGGGGGTGTGGGCGAGGTTGCGGGTGGGGTTGACGGCTTCGACGACT
>NZ_JBNCKV010000081.1:0-287 GCF_049841695.1 Micromonospora sp. DT178 | reverse complement strand
TGTTCGTCGTCGTTGGTGGCGGTGCATTTAGCGGCGCAGGCGTTGCGGTCGGGTGAGTGTTCGATGGCCCTGGCCGGCGGCGTGGCGGTGATGGCCACTGCGGGAGCGTTCGTGGAGTTTTCCCGGCAGGGTGGGTTGGCTGCCGATGGGCGGTGTAAACCGTTCGCGGACGCGGCCGACGGCACGGGTTGGGGTGAGGGCATCGGGATTTTGGTGTTGGAGCGGTTGTCGGATGCCCGCCGGCGGGGGCATCAGGTGTTGGCGGTGTTGCGGGGCAGCGCGGTCAA
>NZ_JBNCKV010000080.1:0-290 GCF_049841695.1 Micromonospora sp. DT178 | reverse complement strand
TCGACCTCGTCGAGATGCCCGGTCATCGCCGACTGCTCGGCCCACAGCCCCCACGCCAGCGACTGCCCGACCAGACCCGCGGCCTGCCGTCGTAGCGCCAGGGCGTCCAGAACCGCGTTCGCTGCGGCGTAGTTGCCCTGCCCCGGTGACCCGAGGGTGGCCGCGGCCGAGGAATACACCACGAACAACGCAAGATCCATATCCTGGGTCAGCTCGTGCAGCCACCACGCCGCGTCGGCCTTGGCCCGCAGCACCGTCTCCAGCCGCTGCGGCGTCAACGCCTCGATCAC
>NZ_JBNCKV010000079.1:0-290 GCF_049841695.1 Micromonospora sp. DT178 | reverse complement strand
GCCGCCCACAACGCCACCCGCGCACCCAACGCCCCCGTACCACCCGTCACCAACACCGTCCCCGACAACCGGAAACCAACCCCACCAACAACACCAGCAGAACTCGCACGCACCAACCGCCGCACAAACACACCCGACGACCGCAACGCCACCTGATCCTCACCACCACCACCACCCGACAACACCCCACACAACCGACCCCACACACCCCCGCCCAAAACCCCCGGCAAATCCACCAAACCACCCCACCGCAACGGCACCTCCAAACCCACCACCCGACCCAAACCCCA
>NZ_JBNCKV010000078.1:0-291 GCF_049841695.1 Micromonospora sp. DT178 | reverse complement strand
CACCCGCTGCTGCGACGGCCCGTTCGGGGCGCTCAACCCGTTGGAGGCGCCGTCCTGGTTGACCGCGCTGCCCCGCAGCACCGCCAACACCTGATGTCCCCGCCGGCGGGCATCCGACAACCGCTCCAACACCAAAATCCCGACACCCTCACCCCAACCCGTGCCGTCAGCCGCGTCCGCGAACGGTTTGCACCGCCCATCGGCAGCCAACCCACCCTGCCGGGAAAACTCCACGAACGCTCCCGGAGTGGCCATCACCGTCACACCACCGGCCAGGGCCATCGAACACTC
>NZ_JBNCKV010000077.1:0-292 GCF_049841695.1 Micromonospora sp. DT178 | reverse complement strand
GCCTTGGGGTCGCGGATCTCGACGGACTGGTAGGCGTCCTTGCCGGTCTCCTTGTTCAGTACGGGGGTGATGTCGTTGATGGAGTTGGTGCCGGCTTCGGTGGTGCCCATGCGCTGGGCCATGCCGTCGACGTCGATGTTCTTGCCCTGGACGCTGAGGGCGTTGCGGGCGGCGGCGGGGCCGCAGTAGTAGAAGTTGGGCTGGGCCTCGTAGCGCACGCCCAGCTCACGCTCGCCACCCTTGCGGTCCTGGGTGGTGGCCGAGACGGGCTTGGTCTCGGCGGGGGCGGCGA
>NZ_JBNCKV010000076.1:0-295 GCF_049841695.1 Micromonospora sp. DT178 | reverse complement strand
TGACGCCGCAGCGGCTGGAGACGGTGCTGCGGGCCAAGGCCGACGCGGCGTGGTGGCTGCACGAACTGACCCAGGATTCGGATCTCGCGTTGTTCGTGGTGTATTCCTCGGCAGCGGCCACGGTCGGGTCACCGGGGCAGGGCAACTACGCCGCAGCCAACGCGGTCCTGGACGCCCTGGCGCTACGGCGGCAGGCCGCCGGTCTGGTCGGACAGTCGCTGGCGTGGGGACTGTGGGCCCAGCAGTCGGCGATGACCGGGCATCTCGACGAGGTCGACCTGGACCGGATGCGACG
>NZ_JBNCKV010000075.1:0-297 GCF_049841695.1 Micromonospora sp. DT178 | reverse complement strand
GCCAGGGCCATCGAACACTCACCCGACCGCAACGCCTGCGCCGCTAAATGCACCGCGACCAACGACGACGAACACGCCGTATCCACCGACACCGCCGGGCCCTCCAGGCCCAAGGTGTACGCCACCCGCCCCGACATGACACTCGCAGCGTTGCCGGTAAGGAGGTGTCCCTCGCTTCCGGTCTGCGCGTCGGCGATCATCGAGATGTAGTCCTGCCCGTTGGTGCCCACATACACGCCGGTGTCCGACCCGCGTAGCCCCGACGGGTCGATCCCGGCCCGCTCCAACGCCTCCCAG
>NZ_JBNCKV010000074.1:0-299 GCF_049841695.1 Micromonospora sp. DT178 | reverse complement strand
AACAGCCGCTGCTGCGGATCCATCGCCACAGCCTCCCGCGGACTGATCCCGAAGAACCCCGCGTCGAACAACGCCGCGTCAGTCAGGAACCCGCCCTTGCGGGCATAACTGGTCCCCGGCCGCGCCGGATCCGGGTCATGCAACGACCCGTCATCCCAACCCCGATCCGCAGGGAATCCATCCACCGCGTCAACACCCTCGACCAGCAACTGCCAAAACCCGTCCGGGTCACCAACCCCACCCGGATACCGACACCCCATCCCCACAATCGCCACCGGCTCATCGACACCCGCACCGAC
>NZ_JBNCKV010000073.1:0-302 GCF_049841695.1 Micromonospora sp. DT178 | reverse complement strand
CACGTGGACGCCCCGTCAACACACGTGGACTGGTCAGCCGGATCGGTACGACTACTCACCGAAGCCACACCATGGCCGGACAACGACCGACCACGACGCGCCGGAGTGTCCTCATTCGGGATCAGCGGCACCAACGCCCACCTCATCCTCGAAGAGGCCCAACCGTTCGAGTCGTCGCAGGACACGCCGGCCGACCCGGCGGCCTCGGGCCAGCAGTCGCCGGTACTGCCGGGCGGGGTGGTGCCGTGGCTGCTGTCGGCCAAGACCGAGGTGGCGTTGCAGGCGCAGGCGCAGCGGCTGGC
>NZ_JBNCKV010000072.1:0-320 GCF_049841695.1 Micromonospora sp. DT178 | reverse complement strand
AGTTCCTGCTGGAGGTTCCCCTTGAGTTCATGGGCGCCGGACGGTGCTTGCATCCGCGTAGCCGATCCCCCTCGGTGTGGGTGCCAACCCCCGAATGGAGCATCTTTGATGAACACGATTCTGCGTAAGAGCGTTCTTGGTGTTGCTGGTCTGGCGTTTGCCGGTGGTCTGGCTGCCGGTCCGCTGAACCACAGTGACAGCAGCGCCGTGGTGCAGTCGGCGGCTCCGATCACTGCTGTGGCGGTGCAGGCGGACAAGCCGGACATGGGCGTGCTGGTGCCGCATGGTGTGCAGGGTGCGCAGTCGCGTATCGACCTGTC
>NZ_JBNCKV010000071.1:0-330 GCF_049841695.1 Micromonospora sp. DT178 | reverse complement strand
GCCACCGCCCTGTTCGACACCGCCACCGCCCAGCGGCACATCCGCTACCTGCGCCACGTCCTCACCCAACTCGTCGCACACCCCGACCAGCCGATCGACCAGCTGACCCTGCTCGACCCGGCGGAGCGCCGCGAACTCCTCGCGGCCTGGGACGACGCGACCGCGTACCCGGTCGGGCGGACGATCCCGGCGCTGTTCGCGCAGCGGGTCGCCGCGACCCCCGACGCGGTGGCCGTGACGTTCGAGGGAACCGCGCTCACCTACCGCGACCTCGACGCGCGCGCCAACCGGCTGGCCCACCACCTGCGCGAGCACGGCGTCGGCCCCGAC
>NZ_JBNCKV010000070.1:0-335 GCF_049841695.1 Micromonospora sp. DT178 | reverse complement strand
CACGTGGACGCCCCGTCAACACACGTGGACTGGTCAGCCGGATCGGTACGACTACTCACCGAAGCCACACCATGGCCAGACAACGACCGGCCACGACGCGCCGGGGTGTCCTCATTCGGGATCAGCGGCACCAACGCCCACCTCATCCTCGAAGAGGCCGAACCGCTCCAGATCCCGGAAGAAACAGAACCGTTCGAGCCGCCGCAGGACACACCGGCCGACCCGGCGGGCTCGGGCCAACAGTCGCCGGCGGCCCCGCTGCCGGGCGGGGTGGTGCCGTGGCTGCTGTCGGCCAAGACCGAGGTGGCGTTGCAGGCGCAGGCGCAGCGGCTGGC
>NZ_JBNCKV010000069.1:0-335 GCF_049841695.1 Micromonospora sp. DT178 | reverse complement strand
GGGGACTGTGGGCCCAGCAGTCGGCGATGACCGGGCATCTCGACGAGGTCGACCTGGACCGGATGCGACGCGGCGGCATCCTTGCCATGTCCCCTGAGCAGGGCCTGGCGTTGTTCGACGCGGCGGTGCGTACCGACCAGCCGCAGCTGGTACCGATACGGGTGGACGTGGCCGCGCTTCGTCGAGTCGGCGCCGGTAGCGTGCCGCCGCTGTGGCGGACGTTGGCCGGTGGCTCGACCCGCCGGGCGGCGACCACAGCCGACGCGCGGGTGGATCTGGCCGCCAGGTTGGCCGCTATGGGAGTCGAGGAACGCCAGCGGACAGTCCTGGAGCTG
>NZ_JBNCKV010000068.1:0-335 GCF_049841695.1 Micromonospora sp. DT178 | reverse complement strand
GCGGCGCAGGCGTTGCGGTCGGGTGAGTGTTCGATGGCCCTGGCCGGTGGTGTGACGGTGATGGCCACTCCGGGAGCGTTCGTGGAGTTTTCCCGGCAGGGCGGGTTGGCCGCTGACGGGCGGTGTAAACCGTTCGCGGACGCGGCCGACGGCACGGGTTGGGGTGAGGGTGTCGGGGTTCTGGTGTTGGAGCGGTTGTCGGATGCCCGCCGGCGGGGGCATCAGGTGTTGGCGGTGCTGCGGGGCAGCGCGGTCAATCAGGACGGCGCTTCCAACGGGTTGAGCGCCCCGAACGGGCCGTCGCAGCAGCGGGTGATCCGTCAGGCCCTGGCCAA
>NZ_JBNCKV010000067.1:0-337 GCF_049841695.1 Micromonospora sp. DT178 | reverse complement strand
GCTCGGCCACCCGGTCCACGACCTTCGCCAGCTTGTCGGTGTCGGTGACCGCGACGGTGAGCTGCTCCACCGCCGGGGCGGCCGCCGCCGGCGTCGGGTTGACCGAGTTCGGCCGCACCGTGACCAGCGGCAGACCGCGGGTGACCTTCGACGTGACGATCGTGGAGCCGGCGAACGCCACCTGCGTGGCGGTGCCGTCGGCGGCCAAACCGACCACGTCGGTCAGGATGCCGTTGTCCAGCTTCACCGCCAGCCGGGCCGCGATCTCCTTGCCCTCCTGCGACGAAGCCAGCAGCACCGCGGCCGGCCGCACCCGCGACACCAGTTCGGCCACGAC
>NZ_JBNCKV010000066.1:0-338 GCF_049841695.1 Micromonospora sp. DT178 | reverse complement strand
GACAACAACAACAGATGCCTGACCCCATGCGTGGCGACCAGATGCCGGGCCAACAACCCACCCAACACCCCGGTCCCACCAGTGATCACCACCGTGCCACGCGAATCCAACCCAGCCGGCAACCGGTCAGAGCCGGGCAGGAGCAGCCGGCCAGTACCACCGGCCCGGGTCAACCGCCGGGTATACAGTTCACCAGCGCGTACCGCGATCTCCGGTTCGCCGCTGTCGAGCACCGCGGTCAGGATCCTGCCCAGTTCGCCACCGTGGTCGGTGTCATCGTCGAGGTCGAGCAGGATGAATCGGTTGGGGTGTTCGGACTGCGCGGAGCGGACCAGGCC
>NZ_JBNCKV010000065.1:0-344 GCF_049841695.1 Micromonospora sp. DT178 | reverse complement strand
AGCGCGGCCACGTCCACCCGGATCGGCACGAGCTGTGGCTGGTCGGTACGCACCGCCGCGTCGAACAATGCCAGGCCTTCCTCGGGGGACATGGCAAGGATGCCGCCGCGTCGCATCCGGTCGAGGTCGACCTCGTCGAGATGTCCGGTCATCGCCGACTGCTGGGCCCACAGTCCCCACGCCAGTGACTGTCCGACCAGACCCGCGCTCTGCCGTCGTAGCGCCAGGGCGTCCAGGACCGCGTTGGCCGCGGCGTAGTTGCCCTGTCCCGGTGACCCGAGGGTGGCCGCGGCCGAGGAATACACCACGAACAACGCGAGATCCATATCCTGGGTCAGTTCGTG
>NZ_JBNCKV010000064.1:0-346 GCF_049841695.1 Micromonospora sp. DT178 | reverse complement strand
AAAACCCCTCCGGGTCACCAACCCCACCCGGATACCGACACCCCATCCCCACAATCGCCACCGGCTCATCGACACCCACACCGACCGCCACCGGCGCGAGGACGTCGGTCTGCTCACCGAGCAGTTCGGTCAGCAGATACCGGGCCAACACCACCGCACTGGGATAGTCGAAGACCAGCGTGGCCGGCAACGACAGCCCGGTGGCGGTAGCCAGCCGGTTACGTAGTTCCACCGCGGTCAACGAGTCGAAGCCGAGCTCGCGGAACGCGCTGTCCGGATCGATCGTCGCTGGGCCGGCATGGCCGAGCACGACCGCGGCCTGAGCCCGCACCAGCTCCAGGACTGT
>NZ_JBNCKV010000063.1:0-346 GCF_049841695.1 Micromonospora sp. DT178 | reverse complement strand
AATCGGTTGGGGTGTTCGGACTGCGCGGAGCGGACCAGGCCCCATACCGCGGCCGCGGCCAGGTCGCTGCCATCGGTAGCGCCGCGGGTCATCACCACCAACCGGGAACCGTCCGTGGCCGCATCGGCCAGCCATTCCTGGACCCAACCCAACACCAGCGTGCTCGCCGCGTGCGTGGCCTCGACAACGCCGACAGCATCGTCCGCAGCTGGTAGATCGCCCGTAGCCGGTAGCTCGGCCACCACGAGCGTGGGTAGTTCGCCATCGATCTGCCCGTGCCATCCCCAGACCGATTCGGCAGCCACCGACGCGGTGTCGGGCTGCGCACCCGGTAGCGGCATCCACT
>NZ_JBNCKV010000062.1:0-348 GCF_049841695.1 Micromonospora sp. DT178 | reverse complement strand
TCCGTAGCATCAAAGGCCAGCGACCGCGGATCGCTACCTCAGTTTCCTAGACCACCCGTCGCACATCACCTGACGGATCACAGGTCGGCAGCCGGCCGGTCCGCCCCGGCTGCGGGGTCACGGCGGGTTGACGTGTCGGCACCCGGTGCTACTCTCACGCTCGTCAAGCACGCCAGCGCGGCCCTCTGGCCGGACCGCTGGACTCGGCGTCGGAGATTCCGAGCGGCCTTCCTGCCGCTGATGCGGGCCATGTCCCGCCGGCTCTCGATCCCACCGGCCGCTGTGCCGGTTCCCCGAATCCGCTGAGCGGTCCAGTACGGCGTCTCTGCCGTCCACGATGGCCCGGAT
>NZ_JBNCKV010000061.1:0-366 GCF_049841695.1 Micromonospora sp. DT178 | reverse complement strand
CGACGCGGCGGTGTTCTTGCCATGTCCTCCGAGCAGGGCCTGGCGTTGTTCGACGCGGCGGTGCGTACTGACCGGCCACAGCTCGTGCCGATCCGGGTGGACATGGCCGCGCTGCGTCGTGCCGGGGCCGGTAGCGTGCCGCCGTTGTGGCGGGTGTTGGCTGGTGGCTCGACCCGCCGGGCGGCGACCACAGCCGATACGCGGGTGGATCTGGCCGCCAGGTTGGCCGCTATGGGAGCCGAGGAACGCCAGCGGACAGTCCTGGAGTTGGTGCGTACCCACGCGGCTACAGCCCTTGGTCACGACAGTGCTCAGGCGATCGCACCCGATCGAGCGTTCCGCGAGCTCGGCTTCGACTCGCTGACC
>NZ_JBNCKV010000060.1:0-377 GCF_049841695.1 Micromonospora sp. DT178 | reverse complement strand
TGCCCAGCCGCCAACGGCGCCATCGCCTCCGGACAGTCCCGCACCGTAAGGTTGTCCAGGCTGCCTGGCTCTGACACATCGATACGCCACGGCAACCGGTCAGGGCCAGGCAGGAGCAGCCGGCCAATATCACCAGCCCGGGTCAACCGGCGGATATACAGTTCACCAGCCCGTACCGCGATCTCCGGTTCGCCGCTGTCGAGCACCGCGGTCAGGATCCTGCCCAGTTCACCGGCGCGTACCGTGATCTCTGGTTCGCCGCTGTCGAGCACCGCCGTCAGGGTCCTGCCTAGTTCGTTGCCGTGGTCGGTGTCATCGTCGAGGTCGAGCAGGATGAATCGGTTGGGGTGTTCGGACTGCGCGGAGCGGACCAGGCC
>NZ_JBNCKV010000059.1:0-387 GCF_049841695.1 Micromonospora sp. DT178 | reverse complement strand
GCAACCTGCGACACACGGTCCGGTTCGCCGAGGTGATCCAGACACTGACCGAAGCCGGCCACCAGACGTTCGTGGAAATCAGCCCGCACCCGGTACTGACCATGGCGGTAGAACAGGCCGGCGAGCACCTGGTAGTGACCGGCACCCTACGCCGTGACGACGGCGGACGTGACCGCTGGCTACGCTCGATGGCCACCCTCCACGTGGCCGGCATCAACATCGACTGGACCCCCGCACTGGGCACCGGCCCGACCCCGCCGGTTGCCCTGCCTACCTACCCGTTCCAACACCGGCGGTACTGGCCGACGCTGCGGGGTTTGCCGGTGCGGGGTGTGGACGGTGGGTTCGATGCGGAGTTTTGGCAGGTGGTGCAGCGCGGCGACGCAG
>NZ_JBNCKV010000058.1:0-387 GCF_049841695.1 Micromonospora sp. DT178 | reverse complement strand
CGCTCACCTACCGCGACCTCGACGCGCGCGCCAACCGGCTGGCCCACCACCTGCGCGAGCACGGCGTCGGCCCCGACACCCTCGTCGCGGTCTGCCTGGACCGCTCACCGGAGCTGGTCGTCGCGCTGCTGGCCGTCCTCAAGGCCGGCGGCGCGTACGTGCCGCTCGACCCCAGCCATCCGGCGGAGCGCCTCACCGAGCTGCTCCGCGACAGCGCCCCGGTCGCCGTCCTTGCCCACGCCGCGACCCGCGCCACCCTCGACGGCCTGACCACCGCGCCCCTCGTCGACCTCGACGCCGACGCACACCACTGGGCCGACCGCCCCACCACCGACCCCGACCCCGGCACCCGACCCGACCACCTCGCCTACGTCATCCACACCTCCG
>NZ_JBNCKV010000057.1:0-415 GCF_049841695.1 Micromonospora sp. DT178 | reverse complement strand
TGGACACCGCAATGCCGGACGCGGCGCAGTCACTGTTCGAGGTGCAGTGGATGCCACTACCAGACGCGGACCCCGACGCGTCGGTGGCTGCCGAATCGGTCTGGGCATGGCACGGGCAGCGGCCGCAACCTCTACTGCTGCCCCACCCGCCAGGCCGGCTTGGTGGCGAGCTGCCCACGGTCGTGGTGGCCGAGCTACCAGCTGCGGACGATGCTGTCGGCGTTGTCGAGGCCACACACGCGGCGAGCACGCTGGTGTTGGGTTGGATCCAGGAATGGCTGGCCGATGCGGCCACGGACGGTTCCCGGCTGGTGGTGATGACCCGCGGCGCCACCGACGGCAGCGACCTGGCCGCGGCCGCGGTATGGGGCCTGGTCCGCTCCGCGCAGTCCGAACACCCCAACCGATTCATCCT
>NZ_JBNCKV010000056.1:0-461 GCF_049841695.1 Micromonospora sp. DT178 | reverse complement strand
CAGCATCATCGCCCTGCCCCACTTCCCCCTCACCCGCAACGGCAAGATCGACCGCAACGCACTCCCCGCACCGGATCTCACCGCGCGCGGCGAGCCGCCCCGTGACGCCCTGGAGCGGCAGGTGGCGCAGGTGTGGGCCGACGTGATCGGTCGGTCGCCCGGCCGCGACGACAACTTCTTCGCCTTCGGCGGGCACTCCATGCAGGCCACCATGATCGCCGCCCGGCTACGCGAAACCCTCGGCGTGCCGGTCTCGGCGGCGATCGTGTTCGAGGCGCAGACCGTGGCCGCGATGGCCGACAGCCTGCGGGACGAGGTGGCGGCCGATCCGTCGGCCATCGGCGGCGAGGACGGTCCGGTCGTGTCCGGCGCGGAGGAACCGAGCGAGCCGGATCCGGTCCCGGCCCTACCGGCCGGTGTGGCGTCGTCGGGTCGGGTGTTGTCGTTCGCCCAACAACGCC
>NZ_JBNCKV010000055.1:0-464 GCF_049841695.1 Micromonospora sp. DT178 | reverse complement strand
CCGGCCAGCCGCTGCGCCTGCGCCCGCAACGCCACCTCGGTCTTAGCCGACAGCAGCCACGGCACCACCCCGCCCGGTAGTACCGGCGGCTCCTGGCCCGAGCCCGCCGGTGTGTCCTGCGGCGGTTCGAACGGTTCGGGCTCCTGCAGGATCTCGAGCGGTTCGGCCTCTTCGAGGATGAGGTGGGCGTTGGTGCCGCTGACTCCGAATGAGGACACTCCGGCGCGTCGTGGTCGGCCGTTGCCCGGCCATGGTATGGCCTCGGTCAGCAGTCGCACCGATCCGGCCGACCAGTCCACGTGTGATGAGGGGGCGTCCACGTGCAGCGTTCTGGGCATCAGCCCGTGCCGCATCGCCAGGACCATTTTGATGATCCCGGCGACTCCTGCGGCTGCCTGGGTGTGGCCGATGTTCGACTTCACCGATCCCAACCGCAGCGGCTGGTCTGCGGGCCGGTCCTGGCC
>NZ_JBNCKV010000054.1:0-479 GCF_049841695.1 Micromonospora sp. DT178 | reverse complement strand
GCGCCGTTCCCGTCGACGATCGCCACGGCGTCGGGTTGGCGTCGGGCCGTCTCCGTCACCAGCCGCGGCACACACCCCGCATCACCGGGCGGGACCGGAACCGGGCTGGCGGTCAACGCGTCGGCGAGCCGCTCCCGCTGGGCGGCCGTGACCGCGACCATGGTGGACAGCGGGCGGTCCGGCTCGGCCAGCACGGCGGCCACCAGGGCCCGGTAGCTGTCGGCCAGCTCGGCCATCGTCGCAGGCTCGTACAGGTCGCAGGCGTAGTCGAAGAGCACCCGGATGACGTCCGGCTCCAGCTGCACCTGGACGGTGAGGTCGAACTTCGCGACCCCCTCGTCGATCGGCAGCGGCCTCATCGTGGCGGTGTGCAGCGGTGCCGGATCGGTGCCGTCCATGGTCGTGAAGACGGTTTGGATGAGGGGTGGGGTGTGGCGGTCGCGGGTGGGTTGGGTGTGTTCGACGAGTTTGTCGAAGGG
>NZ_JBNCKV010000053.1:0-495 GCF_049841695.1 Micromonospora sp. DT178 | reverse complement strand
GCATCGGTCGGTGTTGATGGACGGGCTGCAGGCGCTGGCCGCGGGTGATCAGGCACCGGGGGTGGTGACCGGGATCGTCGGGTCCGGTCGGCTGGCGGTGGTGTTTTCCGGGCAGGGTAGCCAGCGGGTCGGGATGGGCCAGGGCCTGTATGAGGCGTATCCGGTATTCGCTGAGGCGTTCGATCAGGTCTGCGCATACTTCGACCAACACCTCGAGCGGCCGTTGCGGGAAGTGGTCGCGGGCGAGCCGCAGCTGCTGGACCAGACGATGTACACCCAGGCGGGGCTGTTCGCGGTGCAGGTGGCGTTGTACCGGTTGGTTGGCTCGTGGGGGGTGGTTCCGCAGTATCTGGCCGGACACTCGATCGGTGAGTTGAGCGCGGCGCATGTGGCCGGGGTGTGGGACCTGCCCGATGCGGTGGCGGTGGTAGCCGCGCGGGGCAGGTTGATGCAGGCGCTACCTGCGGGTGGAGCCATGGTGGCGTTGACCGCCAG
>NZ_JBNCKV010000052.1:0-510 GCF_049841695.1 Micromonospora sp. DT178 | reverse complement strand
GACGCGTCCACGAATTCCCCGGCCAGGGCGTTGAGGACCACATCCACACCCTCCCCCCCGGTCGTGGTCAGGAAGCTCTGGCGGAAGTCCAGATCGCGGGAGGAGGCCAGGTGCGTATCGTCCAGACCCATCCCGCGTAGGGTGTCCCACTTGCCGGCACTGGCGGTGGCGTATATCTGCAATCCCCAGGCCTGGGCCAGTTGCACCGCGGCCATGCCCACGCCGCCGGCCGCGGCGTGGATCAGGATCCGTTGCCCTGGCTGCACATCGGCCAGATCCCGCAACGCGTAAAACGCGGTCAGATACACGATCGGCACCGACGCCGCCTGGGTAAACGACCACCCCTGCGGGACCCGGGCCAGTAGACGATGATCGGTGACCGCCACCGGCCCGAACGCCCCGTTGAACATTCCGAACACCCGGTCGCCGACCACCACCTCGGTCACATCCGGGGCAGTCTCGATCACCACTCCGGCTGCCTCGCTACCCATCACCGCGGTCGGATCCGGA
>NZ_JBNCKV010000051.1:0-589 GCF_049841695.1 Micromonospora sp. DT178 | reverse complement strand
GGCCGGCCCGACCCCCTGCCGCCCCTGCCCGTGCAGTACGCCGACTACGCCGCCTGGCAACGCCGATGGCTCACCGACGGCACCCTGCAACGCCAGGAAAACCACTGGCGACACACCCTCGCCGACGCACCCACCCTGCTCGAACTACCCACCGACCGCCCCCGCCCCACCGAACAGGACCACCACGGCGCCCACCTACCCGTCACCCTCGACACCCACCTCACCACCGCCCTGAAAACCCTCACCACCCAACACGGCGGCACCCTCTACATGACCCTGCTCACCGCCTGGGCCATCGTCCTGTCCCGCCTCTCCGGACACCACGACCTCATCATCGGCACCCCCACCGCCAACCGCCGCCGCGCCGAACTCGAAAACCTCATCGGCTTCTTCGTCAACACCCTCGCGCTGCGCATCGACCTCACCGACAACCCCACCACCACCCAACTCCTACACCGCGTCCGCGACCTCACCCTCACCACCCTCGACCACCAGGACCTCCCCTTCGAACAAGTCGTCGAAGCCGTCAACCCCACCCGCAACCTCGCCCACACCCCCCTCTTCCAGGTCATGTTCGCCTGGCAGAACA
>NZ_JBNCKV010000050.1:0-689 GCF_049841695.1 Micromonospora sp. DT178 | reverse complement strand
ACGTTGACGGCCAGTCCGCCGCGCGCCGTCTCCTTGTATTTCACCTTCATGTCCGCGCCGGTCTCGCGCATGGTCTTGATGACCTTGTCCAGCGAGACGTGGTGCACCCCGTCGCCGCGCAGCGCCAGCCGGGCGGCCGTGATCGCCTTGATGCTAGCCACCGCGTTGCGCTCGATGCAGGGGATCTGCACCAGACCACCGACCGGGTCGCAGGTCAGGCCCAGGTTGTGCTCCATGCCGATCTCGGCGGCGTTCTCCACCTGCTCCGGGGTGCCGCCCAGGGCCTCGGCCAGCCCGGCGGCGGCCATCGAGCAGGCCGAGCCCACCTCGCCCTGGCAGCCCACCTCGGCGCCGGAGATCGACGCGTTCTCCTTGAACAGCACGCCGATCGCGCCCGCCGCCAGCAGGAACCGCACCACCCCCTCCTCCGAGGCGCCCGGGGAGAACCGGGTGTAGTAGTGCAGCACCGCCGGGATGATGCCGGCCGCCCCGTTGGTCGGCGCGGTGACGACCCGGCCGCCGGCGGCGTTCTCCTCGTTGACGGCGAGGGCGAAGAGGGTCACCCAGTCCATCGCCCGCAGCGGGTCGGTGGGGTCGGACTCCGTCTCCAGGCTGCGGCGCAGCTCGGCGGCACGGCGGCGGACCTTCAGCCCGCCGGGCAGCACCCCGTCGCGCGAGCAGCCCCGCTC
>NZ_JBNCKV010000049.1:0-719 GCF_049841695.1 Micromonospora sp. DT178 | reverse complement strand
TTGGCCCGCAGCACCGTCTCCAGCCGCTGCGGCGTCAACGCCTCGATCACCCCGTCGTCGAGCACTCCGGCGGTGTGCACCACCCCGACCACCGGATGCTCGGCCGGCACCGCCGCCAACACCTCAGCCAGGGCATCCCGGTCAGCGACATCACACGCCGCCACCTGCACCCGCGCACCCAGCTCAGTCAGATCAGCGACCAGCTCCGCCGCCTCCGCCGCGGCCGGGCCCCGCCGGGACAACAACAACAGATGCCTGACCCCATGCGTGGCGACCAGATGCCGGGCCACCAACCCACCCAACACCCCGGTCCCACCAGTGATCACCACCGTGCCACGCGAATCCAACCCAGCCGGCAACCGCAGCACCACCTTGCCCACATGGCGGGCCGCTTGCAGGTAGCGCAAGGCCTGCACTGCTTGAGCTGACTCGAATACGCTCACCGGCAGTGGCTGGAGGATGTCAGCGGCGAACATGTCCAGGATCTCGCCCAGCATCTGCCCGATCCGGTCAACACCGGCGTCGGACAGGTCGAACGCCTGATACACCACCCCGGGAAGGTCTGCGGCAACCCCGGCCGGATCCCGCACGTCGGTTTTACCCATCTCCACAAACCGACCGCCACGGGGCAGCAGCTGCAGCGACGCGTCCACGAATTCCCCGGCCAGGGCGTTGAGGACCACATCCACACCCTCCCCCCCGGTCGTGGTCAGGAAGCT
>NZ_JBNCKV010000048.1:0-802 GCF_049841695.1 Micromonospora sp. DT178 | reverse complement strand
CGATCCCGGTCACCACCCCCGGTGCCTGATCACCCGCGGCCAGCGCCTGCAGCCCGTCCATCAACACCGACCGATGCCGGCCAAGCACCACACCCCGATGGGTGAACCCGGTCGCCCGGCTGTCCACCAACGCCCGCCCCACCGCAACCGGCCCGACCTCGGGCCGGTCGGCCACGAACCCGGCCAGCCGCTGCGCCTGCGCCCGCAACGCCACCTCGGTCTTAGCCGACAGCAGCCACGGCACCACCCCGCCCGGCAGTACCGGCGGCTCCTGGCCCGAGGCCGCCGGGTCGGCCGGCGTGTCCTGCGACGACTCGAACGGTTGGGCCTCTTCCAGGATGAGGTGGGCGTTGGTGCCGCTGATCCCGAACGAGGACACCCCGGCGCGTCGTGGTCGGCCGTTGCCCGGCCATGGTGTGGCCTCGGTGAGTAGTCGCACCGATCCGGCTGACCAGTCCACGTGTGTTGACGGGGCGTCCACGTGCAGCGTTCTGGGCATCAGCCCGTGTCGCATCGCCAGGACCATTTTGATGATCCCGGCGACCCCCGCGGCTGCCTGGGTGTGGCCGATGTTCGACTTCACCGACCCCAACCGCAGCGGTTGTTCCGCGGGCCGGTCCTGGCCGTAAGCGGCGATCAGCGCCTGCGCCTCGATCGGATCACCCAACGTGGTGCCCGTGCCGTGCGCCTCCACCACATCCACCTCGCCCGGTGACAGCCGCGCGTTGGCCAGAGCCTGACGGATCACCCGCTGCTGCGACGGCCCGTTCGGGGCGCTCAACCCGTTGGAAGCGCCGTCCTG
>NZ_JBNCKV010000047.1:0-817 GCF_049841695.1 Micromonospora sp. DT178 | reverse complement strand
CCCCCGGAGCAAACCCATGCACTTCTCCGTACTCGGCAGCACCGAAGTCACCAACAACGGCCACCACCTCGAACTCGGCGGAATCAGACAACGCGCAATCCTCGGCTACCTCCTCCTCAACGCCAACAAAGTCGTCGCCACCAGCCAAATCCTGCACGCCATGTGGGACGGCAACCCACCCCCCACCGCCCGCAAAATGGTCCAGAACGCCGTCTCCGGCATCCGCCGCATGCTCACCCACAACACCGACCCCACCACCAACCCCACCCTGCGCACCCACCCACCCGGCTACCAACTGCGCATCGACACCGAAACCATCGACCTCTACCGCTTCCGCCGACTCGTCCGCGAAGGCCGCAACGCCACCACCAACGGCAACCCCCACCGCGCCGCCCAACTCCTCAACGAAGGACTCACCCTCTGGCGCGGACGCGCCCTCGCCGACCTCGTCGAAACCGGCACCTGCTGGTCAGAACTCGCCGCCATCGAAGACGAACGCCTCTCCGCACTCGAAGACCGCCTCGACGCCGAACTCGCCTGCGGCCGACACCGCGAAATCACCCCCGAACTCGAAATCCTCACCGCCACCGAACCCATGCGCGAACGCCTCTGCCACCAATTCATGCTCGCCCTCTACCGCAGCGGCCGCCAAGTCGACGCCCTGCGCGTCTACCGACGCACCCGCGAAGCCCTCGTCGACGGCCTCGGCCTCGAACCCGGCCGCAGCCTCCAAGAACTCCAACAACGCATCCTCGAACACGACGCCAAAATCCAAATCCCCGCACTGACCCACTGACCCACCCCCACACCAGCCACG
>NZ_JBNCKV010000046.1:0-831 GCF_049841695.1 Micromonospora sp. DT178 | reverse complement strand
CGGCGTCACCATCCTCATCACCGCACACCCCCACGACACCGACACACCCCCCGGCGTCGTCACCCTCACCCCGCACCCGGCACCGGCCACGGCCACGTCCGCGCCGCCCCCGGTCGACATCCACCCGGAGCAGGTGGCGTACGTCATCCACACCTCCGGGTCCACCGGCACGCCCAAGGGCGTCATGGTCCCCCACCGGGCGCTGACCAACCTGGTCCACTGGCACCTGGACACCCACCCCTCCAGCCCCGACCAGCGCCACGGCCAGGTGGCCAGCCTCGGCTTCGACGCCGCGATCTGGGAGATCTGGCCCGCGCTGGTCAGCGGCGCCACCCTGCACATCGCCGACCCGGCCGACCGCCTCGACCCCACCGCGCTGCACGACTGGCTGGTCCGGGAAGACGTCACGAGGACGTTCCTGCCGACCCCGGTCGCGGAGGCCGTCCTCCGGTTGCCCACCCCGTCCACCAGCCACCTGCGGACGATCTTCACCGGTGGGGACGCCCTCACCACCCGACCGTCCGCGCAGGCGCCGTACACGCTGTTCAACATCTACGGGCCGACCGAGACCACCGTCGCCGTCACCGTCGGGGCCGTCAGCACCGACGGGGTCCACCGGCCCGATCTCGGCGTCCCGATCGCCGGCGCCCGCATCTACCTCCTCGACGCCGAACTCCAGCTCGTCCCGCCCGGCGCGCCCGGCGAGGTCTGCGTCGGCGGCGACGTGGTCACCCGCGGCTACCTGAACAAGCCCGGGCAGACGGCGGAGCGGTTCCTGCCCGACCCGTACGCCACCACCCCCGGCAGCCGCCTCTACCGCACCGGCGACCT
>NZ_JBNCKV010000045.1:0-847 GCF_049841695.1 Micromonospora sp. DT178 | reverse complement strand
TGGACCCCGTCCCCGCCCCGGCCGGCATACCGTCACCGACACCGGACCAGCTCAACCGGCCGAGTCACCGCCAGCATGGACTGGTGGGCCGGTGGAGTTCGATCGGGTAGTGCCGGCGTCGGGCAACCTGATGGTGTGTCAACGCCAGTTCTGGATGGGCACCCACCGAGCCGGAATGGTGGCCCGGATCTGGGCCGACTGCGACCTCATCCACGTCCTCGTCGCCGGCATCCGGATCAAGACCGTCCGGTCTCACCTGAGCGTCAACGACCTGGCCACCCTCGTCCGGCAGGGCGCCACGCCGGCCGGCCCGTCACCCCTGCCCCCGATCGAGGACGGCGACGCCGTCGAGGTCGAACGCTGCGTCAACCGCGGCGGCGGAGTCTCGCTGGGCCAACACATCGTCCTGGCCGCCGAGATCCTCGCCGGCCGCCGCGTCGGCCGCCGCGTCGAGCCCACCACCCTCATGTTCTACGACCTGGACACCCGCGAACTGTTACGCACCCGCACCAACCCGCTACGTCCCGAGCAGGTAAAACGCCTACGCGGAGCCCGACCAGCCGGACCACCACCACGACCCTCGGTCGAACCCGTCCGAGTGCGACGGCGAGCCTCCATCAGCGGCATCATCATGGTCGCCGGCCAGAAGGTCGCCCTCGGTCGGCTGCACCGACACCAGACAGTCACCGTGACCGTCTCCGAAACGACGCTGGCCATCGAACTCACCGACGGCGACACCAAGGTCGTCCGACGCACCACCACCCAGCCAGTCCGTAGCATCAAAGGCCAGCGACCGCGGATCGCTACCTCAGTTTCCTAGACCACCCGTCGCACATCACCTGACGGA
>NZ_JBNCKV010000044.1:0-878 GCF_049841695.1 Micromonospora sp. DT178 | reverse complement strand
CATCGCCACAGCCTCCCGCGGACTGATCCCGAAGAACCCCGCGTCGAACAACGCCGCATCAGTCAGGAACCCACCCTCCCGGGCATAACTGGTCCCCGACCGCTCCGAATCCGGGTCATCCAACGACCCGACATCCCAACCCCGATCCACGGGGAACCCACCCACCGCGTCAACACCCTCGACCAGCAACTGCCAAAACCCCTCCGGGTCACCAACCCCACCCGGATACCGACACCCCATCCCCACAATCGCCACCGGCTCGGCGCTGGCGGTCTCCAGGGCCTGTACCCGGCGGTTGGCCTGGCGCAGTTCGGCTACGGTCCGCTTGAGGTACTCGCGCAGCTTGTCGTCGTTGGTCACGGGTGTCCCTCCGGAGCGGGTACGGGCGTTCAGGCCGAGCCGAGCTCGTTGTCGACAAGTTCGAACAGCTCGTCGTCGGTGACCTCGTCCAGGTCGGTGTCGGGCCCGGCGGTCGAGTCTGCGGGCGGCGGCGTGGTGAGCCGGGCGACCAGCGCCTGGAGGCGCCGGGCGAGCTGGGCGCGCGTGTCCGCGTCCACGGCCGGTTCGGCGAGCGCGCGTTCCAACCGGTCGAGCTCGGCGACGGCCGGTGCCTCGGCCGGCTCGGCCGGCCACAGCTGGGCCCGAAGATGGTCGGCCAGGGCGGCCGGTGTCGGATGGTCGAAGACCAGCGTGGCTGGCAACGGCAGCCCGGTGGCGGTGGCCAGCCGGTTACGTAGTTCCACCGCGGTCAGCGAGTCGAAGCCGAGCTCGCGGAACGCTCGATCGGGTGCGATCGCTTGAGCACTGTCGTGACCGAGGGCTGTGGCCGCGTGGGTACGTATCAGTTCGAGCATCTTCTGCTGGCGCTGCGGGCCGGT
>NZ_JBNCKV010000043.1:0-945 GCF_049841695.1 Micromonospora sp. DT178 | reverse complement strand
ATGTCGACGGCGAGGGGGAGGGTGTTGACGAAGAAGCCGATGAGTTTTTCGGCGTCGGGGTCGGTGCGGCCGGTGAGGGGGGTGCCGATGACGACGGGGTTTTGGGTGGTGTAGCGGTGGATGAGGAGTTGGAATGCGGCGAGGAGGATGCCGAAGGGGGTGGAGCCGGTTTGGGTGGCGAGGGTGGTGAGGGTGGTGGTGGTGTCGGGGGGTAGTTGGCTGTGGTGGATGGCGGTGGGACCGGGGTTGGTGTCGGGGCGGGGCCGGTCGGTGGGTGGGTGGCAGACGGGTGGGGCGTCGCGTAGTCGTGCGGCGAGTTGTTCGAGGTGGTGTTGTGCGTCGGTGGTCTGCCAGTGGTGGTGTTGGCGTTGGGCGATGTCGGCGTACTGGGTGTTGAGGGGTGGTAGTGAGGGGGTTCGGTGGTGGGTGAGGTCGGTGTAGAGGTGGTGGAGTTCGTTGTGGAACAGGCCGACGGACCAGCCGTCGAGGACGATGTGGTGCCAGGTGAGGCAGAGCACGTGGGTGGTGTCGGAGAGTCGTAGGGTTCGGCTGCGTAGGAGTGGGCCGGTGGTGAGGTCGAATGGTTGGTCGAGTTCGGTGCGCAGGATGTCGTGGATGTGGTGGTCGTGGTGTTGGGGGTCGATGTGGGTGAGGTCGTGGTGGGTGCGGTGGTAGGTGGGGTGGGGGTGGATGATCTGGACGGGGATGCCGTCGTGTTCGGTGAAGGTGGTGCGGAGGACTTCGTGTCGGCGGATGATCTCGGTGATGGCGGTGTCGAGGTGGTCGAGGTCGAGTTCGCCGTCGATGTGCCAGGCGGTCTGGGTGTTGTAGGCGGTGGATTTCGGGTCGAGGGTGTGCAGGAACCACAGGCGTTGTTGGGCGAACGACAACACCCGACCCGACGACGCCACACCGGCCGGTAGGGCCGGGACCGGATCCGGCTCG
>NZ_JBNCKV010000042.1:0-949 GCF_049841695.1 Micromonospora sp. DT178 | reverse complement strand
GTGCCCACATACACGCCGGTGTCCGACCCGCGTAGCCCCGACGGGTCGATCCCGGCCCGCTCCAACGCCTCCCAGGAGACCTCCAACAACAGCCGCTGCTGCGGATCCATCGCCACAGCCTCCCGCGGGCTGATCCCGAAGAACGCCGCGTCGAACAACGCCGCATCCGCCAGGAACCCACCCTCGCGGACATAACTGGTCCCCGACCGCGCCGAATCCGGGTCATACAACGACCCGACATCCCAACCCCGATCCATCGGCCATGGCCCGATGGCGTCGCCACCCGAGGCAATGAGATCCCAGAACTGTTCCGGGGTATCTATGCCGGCCGAGAACCGGCAGGCCATCGAGACCACGGCGATGGGCTCAGTCCCCCGATCCTGAAGCTCATGCAGGCGTCGCCGGGTCTCCAGCAGGTTGTCCGTGGCCTGTCGCAGATATGTCCGCAGCTTCTCATCGTTGCTCACGCCGTTCGCCCTCCCTCGGAGCTTACGATCTTGTCGAGAACGTCGAACAGCTCGTCATCGGAGGCCGCATAGGTGTCGATCACCGGGATTGCCCCGTGGCCGCCCGTCTGGACCTCGAGCCTGCGCACCAGCTCACGCAGGCGGTCCGCCAGCTTCGTTGGATCTCTGCCATCTCCCGGGGCCAACGTGCGTATAGCCTGCTCGATCCGGTCCAAGTCGGACTCCAGAGCATTTGCGGGCGTCTTCTCCTCTGGCACAACTCGCGTCCACAGTTCGCGGCCGAGTTCGGCGGGGGTGGGGTAGTCGAAGATCAGCGTGGCCGGCAGCGACAGCCCGGTCGCGGTAGCCAGCCGGTTACGCAGCTCCACCGCGGTCAACGAGTCGAAGCCGAGCTCGCGAAACGCACTGTCCGGATCGATCGTCGCTGGGCCGGCATGGCCGAGCACGACCGCGGCCTGAGCCCGCACCAGCTCCAGGACTGT
>NZ_JBNCKV010000041.1:0-1026 GCF_049841695.1 Micromonospora sp. DT178 | reverse complement strand
AGGGTCGTCGAAGCGCGATGAACATCGTCGTACTCGTCAAGCAGGTGCCTGATTCGGGCGCGGACCGCAGCCTGCGTGCTGACGACAACACCGTCGACCGCGGTTCGGCGAACAACGTGATCAACGAGATGGACGAGTACGCCATCGAGGAGGCGTTGAAGATCAAGGAGGCGCACGGGGGTGAGGTGACGGTCCTGACGATGGGTCCGGACCGGGCGTCCGAGTCGATCCGTAAGGCGCTGTCGATGGGTCCGGACAAGGCGGTGCACGTGCTGGACGACGCCCTGCACGGCTCCTGCGCCGTGGCCACGTCGAAGGTCCTCGCCGCCGCGCTCGGTCAGTTGAACGCCGATCTGGTGCTGTGTGGCAGCGAGTCGACCGACGGTCGGGTGCAGGTGATGCCGCACATGCTCGCCGAGCGGTTGGGCATCGCGGCGCTGACGGGTGCCCGCAAGCTCACCGTCGACGGTGCGACTTTGACGGTGGAGCGGCAGACGGAGGAGGGCTACGAGGTGGTCACCGCCGCCACGCCCGCCGTGGTGTCGGTCTGGGACACCATCAACGAGCCGCGGTACCCGTCGTTCAAGGGCATCATGGCCGCGAAGAAGAAGCCGGTGCAGACGCTGTCCCTGGCCGATCTCGGGGTGGCTGCGGCGGAGGTGGGTTTCGAGGGCGCGACCAGTGCCGTGCTGGAGCATTCGAAGCGTCCGCCGCGTTCCGGCGGCGCGAAGGTCACCGACGAGGGCGACGGCGGCGTGAAGCTGGTCGAGTTCCTCGCCACCGAGAAGTTCGTGTGAGGGGTCTGGACATGTCTGAGGTTCTCGTCGTCGTCGAAGCCACCCGGGAGTTCGGCGTCAAGAAGGTCACCCTGGAGATGCTCACCCTGGCCCGCGAGCTGGGCACCCCGAGCGCGGTCGTGCTCGGCGGTCCCGGCGCCGCCGAGGCGTTGAGCGCCAGGCTGGGCGAGTACGGCGCGGAGAAGATCTACGCGGCCGAGAGCGAGGAGATCGACGGCTACCTGGTGGC
>NZ_JBNCKV010000040.1:0-1140 GCF_049841695.1 Micromonospora sp. DT178 | reverse complement strand
CTGCCCGTGCCATCCCCAGACCGATTCGGCAGCCACCGACGCGGTGTCGGGCTGCGCACCCGGTAGCGGCATCCACTGCACCGTGAACAGTGACTGCGCCGCGTCCGGCGCTGCGGCGCCTAGCCGGTCGGCGGTCACCGGCCGCAACACCAACGAGTCCGCGGTCAGCACCGGCTGGCCGGCGGTGTCGAACACGGCCACCGCGATACCGCCGTCGTCGGCCGGTGTCAGCCGGACCCGTAGCGTGGTCGCTCCGGTCGCGTGCAGCCGTACCCCGCTCCACGCGAACGGCAACACCGCGCCGTCGTCGTCGAGCAGCCCGGCCAACCCGATCGGGTGCAGCGCCGCGTCCAGCGCCGCCGGATGCAACCCGAACCCGTCCGCTTCGACCTGCTCGGACAGTGTCACCTCGGCGTACACATCCCGCTCGGCACGCCACACCGCCCGTAGCCCCTGAAACACCGGCCCGTACACGTACCCGCTGTCGGCCAACCGTTCGTACAAGCCGTCAACAGCCACCGGCCGGGCACCGGCCGGCGGCCACTGCCCCAACCCGGCCGGGACCCGAGCAGCCTGCGGGCTCAGCACACCAGTGGCATGCCGAGTCCATGAACCCTCCACACCCTCCACCCGGGAGTACACGTTGACCGGCCGTCGACCGTCCTGGTCGGGATCGCCGACCCATACCTGCACCTGCACCCCACCCTGCTCGGGCAACACCAACGGTGTCTGCAGCGTCAACTCCTGCACCAAGGCACAGCCCACCTGGTCGCCGGCATACATCACCAACTCCACGTACGCCGTGCCCGCCAGCAGCACCGAGCCCAACACCGCGTGATCGGCCAGCCACGGCTGCGCAGACAGCGACAACCGGCCGGTCAACAACACCCCGTCCCCATCGGCCAACGACACCGCCGCACGCAACAACGGATGATCGGCCGAACCCTGCCCCAACACCCGAGCGTCCCCCACACCGGCCACCGCCGTCTGTGGCCAGTACCGCTGATGCTGGAACGGGTAGGTAGGCAGGGCAACCGGCGGGGTCGGGCCGGTACCCAGTGCGGGGGTCCAGTCGATGTTGATGCCGGCCACGTGCAGGGTGGCCATCGAGCGTAGCCAGCGGTCACGTCCGCCGTCGTC
>NZ_JBNCKV010000039.1:0-1597 GCF_049841695.1 Micromonospora sp. DT178 | reverse complement strand
CTTGATCTTTAACCTGTGCGTCGTGGCCTGGGACTATTCGCGGCTTTCGTTTTCTTGGTGCTGCTGTTCGGCTTGTTGCTGGTAGTGGCTGTGACGATGTGGACGTCGTGGCGGGCGGCTCGGTGGCGGTTGGGGTGTCCGGGTGGTCGTCCAGGTCCTGGTCGGCTCGGTTTCGGTGCGGCGGCGGGGCAGCCGGCTTTGGCGCGTAGGTGCCGAAACGCGCGGCGGACGCGGGCAGGTGAAAGCCGTTCGGGTGGTGCGGGGCGTTCCCAGGGCCGGCGGAGGTCGCCAGCGGCGGTGCGGGCAAGGCGCAGCTGGGTGTAGGCGGCCAGCACCAGCCAGGTCCAGCGGTCGGCGGCATGCGGGTCGCGCAGCTTCGGGCTGGTCCAGCCGAGGGTCTGTTTGAGCATGCGGAAGGTGTGCTCGATGTCGAATCGGCGCAGGAACACCTGCCAGAGC
This sequence comes from Micromonospora sp. DT178, assembly GCF_049841695.1. Classification (NCBI taxonomy): domain Bacteria; kingdom Bacillati; phylum Actinomycetota; class Actinomycetes; order Micromonosporales; family Micromonosporaceae; genus Micromonospora; species Micromonospora sp. DT178. Next base: position 1,138 of record NZ_JBNCKV010000039.1, on the reverse strand, counting down.
AGGTCAGCCTCGGCGTCAGTGGCGGTGGCCTGTGACCACCACAGCCAGACCGGTTTCGCGATAGCCCCTGATGGCAGCCGGTCGACCTGCAGCAGGATCACGGTGCCCTCGATGATCGGCAGCGGGCCGTGCTGGGCGGTCCAGGCGGTGCGGTGGGTGAGCCTGGGGTGCAGTCGGTGCCAGGCCCGTGCGATCGCGGTGCCGTAGAGACGGGTGTTGGTGGTCGTGGCCACGTCCGGGTCGCCCCAGCTGCCCGGGGCACCGAAGATGAACTCGCCGCCATGCCGTCGTGGGCGGCCGGTGGTGCCGGGCAGCCGGGGTGGCGCGGGCCGGCGCAGCACCCGGTCGGAACGCATCCGCACCAGAACCTTCACCGGTAGATCGGCCAGCAGGAATGCCAGCCGGGGCCCGTCGTAGCCGGCATCCGCGACGATCCACACGTCCGGATCACCAGGCTGCCACTGCCCGGCAGCGATCAGCCGCTGGACCACGTCGCGCAACTGCCCGGCGGTGACCGTGGCAGCGTCGTCGCCGGGCGCCAACCGACGGGCGTCCAACGGCGCGGTCCACGAGGTGCGCCCGGCCTCCAGAGCCGTAACGAACGAGTACGGCCAGCCCGGAACCCCGATGTGGGTGTCCTTGCCACGCCCGTAGGTGTGGCACAGCACCCGCTGCGGGCAGGTGTGCGCCTCCGGCCGCAGCCAGCACGTCACATCCACCGCCAGGACGATCCGCCCGTCCGCGGCCCGCGGCAGCGGCACCGCCACCACCGCGGTCCGCAGCCGCGCGATGTCGATCCGGCCGCGGTTCAACGCCGCGTACAGCGAGCCGTGACCGCGGCGGTGCTCACCCACCAGCGACAACTCCACCAGCGACCGCACCGGCCCGTCGGCGCACAACAGCGCATCTGCCAGCTCGAACAACGCATCTCCACGAGCGGTCAGACAGGCGTGGAACTCACGCCGGAACGCGGCCAGCCGCCCGACCCCATCGGCCGACCCGACATCGTGCACACTGATCACCAGACAGCCCTTGGTGCTTGATCTTCTTCCCTAGACAAGAGGAATGATCGATCAAGGGCTGTCCCCATGATCAGCCGGGGTCGATGCCACCGCCCAGCAGGTTAAAGATCAAGCTA
>NZ_JBNCKV010000038.1:0-1689 GCF_049841695.1 Micromonospora sp. DT178 | reverse complement strand
AGCCGCTGCTGCGGATCCATCGCCACAGCCTCCCGCGGACTGATCCCGAAGAACCCCGCGTCGAACAACGCCGCATCAGTCAGGAACCCACCCTGGCGGACATAACTGGTCCCCGGCCGCGCCGGATCCGAGTCATACGACGACCCGTCATCCCAACCCCGATCCGCGGGGAACCCACCCACCGCGTCAACACCCTCGACCAGCAACTGCCAAAACGCCTCCGGGCCATCAACCCCACCCGGATACCGACACCCCATCCCCACAATCGCCACCGGCTCATCGACACCCGCACCCACCGCCACCGGCGCAAGGACGTCGGTCTGCTCACCGAGCAGTTCGGTCAGCAGATACCGGGCCAACACCACCGCACTGGGGTAGTCGAAGACCAGCGTGGCCGGCAACGACAGCCCGGTCGCGGTAGCCAGCCGGTTACGTAGTTCCACCGCGGTCAACGAGTCGAAGCCGAGTTCGCGGAACGCGCTGTCCGGATCGATCGTCGCTGGGCCGGCATGGCCGAGCACGACCGCGGCCTGAGCCCGTACCAGTTCCAGGACTGTCCGCTGGCGTTCCTCGACTCCCATAGCGGCCAGCCTGGCGGCCAGATCCACCGGCGTATCGGCTGTGGTCGCCGCCCGGCGGGTCGAGCCACCAGCCAACACCCGCCACAACGGCGGCACGCTACCGGCGCCGGCGCCGGCACGACGCAGCGCGGCCACGTCCAACCGGATCGGCACCAGCTGCGGCTGGTCGGTACGCACCGCCGCGTCGAACAACGCCAGGCCCTCCTCGGAGGACATGGCAAGAACACCGCCGCGTCGCATCCGGTCCAGGTCGACCTCGTCGAGATGCCCGGTCATCGCCGACTGCTCGGCCCACAGCCCCCACGCCAGCGACTGCCCGACCAGACCGGCGGCCTGCCGCCGTAGCGCCAGGGCGTCCAGAACCGCGTTCGCCGCGGCGTAGTTGCCCTGCCCCGGTGACCCGAGGGTGGCCGCGGCCGAGGAATACACCACGAACAACGCGAGATCCATATCCTGGGTCAGTTCGTGTAGCCACCACGCCGCGTCGGCCTTGGCCCGCAGTACCGTCTCCAGCCGCTGCGGCGTCAACGCCTCGATCACCCCGTCGTCGAGGACTCCGGCGGTGTGCACCACCCCGACCACCGGATGCTCGGCCGGTACCGCCGCCAACACCTCAGCCAGGGCGTTCCGGTCAGCGACATCACACGCCGCCACCTGCACCCGCGCGCCCAGCTCAGTCAGATCAGCGACCAGCTCCGTCGCTCCCGCCGCGGCCGGGCCCCGCCGGGACAACAACAACAGATGCCTGACCCCGTGCGTGGCGACCAGATGCCGGGCCAACAACCCACCCAACACCCCGGTCCCGCCAGTGATCACCACCGTGCCACGCGAATCCAACCCGGACGGCAACCGGTCAGAGCCGGGCAGGGGCAGCCGGCCAGTACCACCGGCCCGGGTCAACCGCCGGGTATACAGCTCACCAGCGCGTACCGCGATCTCCGGTTCGCCGCTGTCGAGCACCGCGGTCAGGATCCTGCCCAGTTCGCCACCGCGGTCGGTGTCATCGTCCAGGTCAAGCAGTTCGCCGCTGCGGTCGGTGTCATCGTCGAGGTCGAGCAGGATGAATCGGTTGGGGTGTTCGGACTGCGCGGAGCGGACCAGGCCCCAT
>NZ_JBNCKV010000037.1:0-3257 GCF_049841695.1 Micromonospora sp. DT178 | reverse complement strand
GTGGCGGTGGTAGCCGCGCGGGGCAGGTTGATGCAGGCGCTACCTGCGGGTGGAGCCATGGTGGCGTTGACCGCCAGCGACGCCCAAGCCCACGAGCTGATCGCCGGGCACACCGACCTGGTAGGCGTGGCGGCGGTCAACGGCCCCCACTCGACGGTCATCTCCGGTGACCAGGACGTGGTGCTGGACCTGGCGCGGCAGTGGCGAGACAAGGGCGGCAAGGCGCGGCGGCTGCGGGTCAGTCACGCGTTCCATTCGCCGTTGATGGAGCCGATGCTGGCCGAGTTCGCACACGTGTTGGCCGAGGTGGCCTGGCGAGAGCCGACCATCCCGGTGGTCTCTGGCACCCCCGGCGCGGAAGTGACCGAACCGGGATACTGGTTGGCGCACGCCCGCCAGGCGGTGCGGTACCACGACGCGGTAAACGCGCTACGCGAGCAAGGCGTGGGTGTCTTCCTCGAACTGGGCCCGGACGGCACGCTGACCTCGATGGCCGACGCCGAAACCCCCGAAACAGACGTGTGGCTGCCAGCGCTGCGTGCCGAGCGCGACGAGCCGCAGACGTTACTGACCGCCCTCGCCGGTGTCCACGTACACGGCGCGACGGTGAACTGGCCGACACTGCTCGACACAAACACCAATCGGCGGGCTCTGGAACTGCCTACCTACCCGTTCCAGCACCAGCGGTACTGGCCGACGCCGCGGGGTTTGCCGGTGCGGGGTGTGGACGGTGGGTTCGATGCGGAGTTTTGGCAGGTGGTGCAGCGCGGCGACGCAGCGGCCTTGGCTACTACCTTGCGGGTGGATGAGCAGGGTCTGGCCACGGTTCTGCCGGGGTTGGCGGCCTGGCAGCGGGCCCGTCAGGACCGGCGGTCCATTGACACGTGGCGGTACCGGGTCGTCTGGGAGCCATTGACCGGTGGCCCTGAGGCGGTGTTGAACGGCACCTGGCTTCTGCTGTATGGCGCGGATCTGGCGGCCGATCACGCCGAGTCGGGGTGGATCGGGCTGGTCGAGCAGATCCTGGTCGGACATGGCGCGCGGGTGTTGCCGGTAGCTGTTGATGGCACCCGGGTGGGGGTGGCTGCGGCGCTGCGGGCAGTGATGGCCGGGCTGGACGCGGCCGGGTTGGGCGGGGTGGTGTTCCTGCCCGGCCGGGCGCCGGTGCATGAGCTACTGGCGCTGCTGCAGGGCCTGAACGACACCGACACGGGCAGCGACGCGGGCCTGTCGGGGCGGGTGTGGGTGCTCACCCGTGGCGCGGTCGGTACCGGTCGGTTCGACGCTCCCGCTGACCCGGTCCAGGCTCAAGCGTGGGGTTTGGGTCTGGTCGCGGCGCTGGAGTACCCCCGCCGCTGGGGTGGTCTGGTTGATCTGCCCACGCTCTGGCCTGACACGGCGCGGGACGCGGCTGCGACAGCGCGTCGTTGTGCCGCGGTACTGGCCGGGTGGGACGGCCAGGACCAGGTCGCGGTACGCGCGAGTGGCGTGTACGGGCGCAGGTTGGTGCATGCCAGGCCGGATGAGTCGCCGCGGGTGTGGAAGCCACGGGGCACGGTGCTGATCACCGGTGGCACCGGTGGTCTGGGCGGACACGTGGCTCGCTGGGTGGCCAGGCATGGTGCAGAGCATGTGGTGTTGATCTCCCGCCGGGGCATGGACGGGCCGGGCGTGGTCGAGCTGATCGGTGAGCTGACCGCTGCAGACCGGGTACGGGTGAGCGTGCTGGGTTGCGACGTGGCAGATCGTGACGGGTTGGCCGCGGCCCTGACCGAGGTAGGACCGATCGATGCGGTGGTGCACGCGGCCGGAGTCGGTCAGCTCGCGGCCATCGATGACGTCGATCCGCGGTTGGCAGACCAAATCTTGGCGGCGAAGGTCGCAGGTACCCGTAACCTGCACGAGTTGCTGGTCGAGGGTTCCGAGCACCCGCTGGACGCGATGGTGCTGTTCTCCTCGAACGCCGGTGTATGGGGCAGTGGCGGGCAGGGGGTATACGCCGCCGCCAACGCGTTCCTGGACGCCTACGCCACCCAGCAGCGTGCCCTGGGACGGGCAGTGACCAGCGTGGCGTGGGGCTTGTGGGCCGGCGAGGGAATGGCCGAGCAGGCCGACGCCGAGCAGTTGCAGCGGCGTGGAGTACGGAGCATGGATCCGCAGCGGGCGGTGCAGGCATTGGCCGAGGCGGTCGGTCAGGACGAGGACTTCCTCGCGGTCGCTGACGTGGACTGGGCCCAGTTCACCCGGACGTTCACCTCGGCACGCCCGAGTGCGCTACTGGCCAGGCTGCCCGAGGTACAAGCCGCCGTCGCCGACGCCGAGCCCGGCCCACTCGACGATTCAGGACTGGCCACTCAACTGCGAGCGTTGACCGGCCCGCAGCGCCAGCAGAAGATGCTCGAACTGATACGTACCCACGCGGCCACAGCCCTCGGTCACGACAGTGCTCAGGCGATCGCACCCGATCGAGCGTTCCGCGAGCTCGGCTTCGACTCGCTGACCGCGGTGGAACTACGTAACCGGCTCGCCACCGCCACCGGGCTGCCGCTGCCAGCCACGCTGGTCTTCGACCATCCCACCCCGGTGGTGTTGGCCCGGTACCTGCTGACCGAACTGCTCGGTGAGCAGACCGATGTCCTCGCGCCGGTGGCGGTCGGTGCGGGTGTCGATGAGCCGGTGGCGATTGTGGGGATGGGGTGTCGGTATCCGGGTGGGGTTGGTGACCCGGAGGCGTTTTGGCAGTTGCTCATCGAGGGTGTTGACGCGGTGGACGGGTTCCCCGTGGATCGGGGTTGGGATGTCGGGTCGTTGTATGACCCGGATCCGGCGCGGTCGGGGACCAGTTATGTCCGCGAGGGTGGGTTCCTGGCGGATGCGGCGTTGTTCGACGCGGGGTTCTTCGGGATCAGTCCGCGGGAGGCTGTGGCGATGGATCCGCAGCAGCGGCTGTTGTTGGAGGTTTCCTGGGAGGCGTTGGAGCGGGCCGGGATCGACCCGTCGGGGCTACGCGGGTCGGACACCGGCGTGTATGTGGGCACCACCGGGCAGGACTACATCTCGATGATCGGCGACGCGCAGACCGGGAGCGAGGGACACCTCCTTACTGGCAACGCTGCGAGTGTCATGTCGGGGCGGGTGGCGTACACCTTGGGCCTGGAAGGCCCGGCGGTGTCGGTGGATACGGCGTGTTCGTCGTCGTTGGTGGCGGTGCATTTGGCGGCGCAGGCGTTGCGGTCGGGTGAGTGTTCGATGGCCCT
>NZ_JBNCKV010000036.1:0-3449 GCF_049841695.1 Micromonospora sp. DT178 | reverse complement strand
TAGTTGGATGCCGGCAACGGCCGGGATACCTAGTACGGCCACCCTTGTGGTGGTGTGGAACGGTTCCTCCTGGTGCGGCTGGGGTTCGGCGCAAAGCACCCTGTTGGGTCCTGAAAGAACAACCGTTGGTTGTTTCTTTCGGAGCCTTGAGCGGAACCGTGTGTTCCGTGGGCTGCCAGGCATGGCCTGGTCTCGCATACCGCCGGCGGTTGTCGGGTTTGGTGTGGGGCTGTGGGGTTGTGGGTTGGTCGTTTGTTGAGAATTGCACAGTGGACGCGAGCATCTTTGTGGTCAAGTTGTCAAGGGCGAACGGTGGATGCCTTGGCACCAGGAGCCGATGAAGGACGTGGGAGGCCGCGATAGGCCTGGGGGAGCTGTCAACCAAGCTGTGATCCCAGGGTGTCCGAATGGGGAAACCTGGCTGGAGTCATGTCCAGTCACCCACACCTGAACACATAGGGTGTGTGGGGGGAACGCGGGGAAGTGAAACATCTCAGTACCCGTAGGAAGAGAAAACAAATAGTGATTCCGTGAGTAGTGGCGAGCGAAAGCGGATTGAGGCTAAACCGGCTGCGTGTGATACCTGTCAGGGGTTGCGTGGTTGGGGTTGTGGGACCCTGCTGAACAAGCTGACACTTGTTCGAGAAGTTACAAAGCCAGTTGCTAGCCGAACAGTCTGGAAAGGCTGACCGTAGGCGGTGAGAGTCCGGTAGGTGAAAGTGGCTGGTCTTCTGTGGGTGTTCCCGAGTAGCGGCGGACCCCTGTAATCTGCCGTGAATCTGCCAGGACCACCTGGTAAGCCTAAATACTTCCTGGTGACCGATAGCGGACGAGTACCGTGAGGGAATGGTGAAAAGTACCCCGGGAGGGGAGTGAAATAGTACCTGAAACCGTTCGCCTACAATCCGTCGGAGCCTTGCGGGGTGACGGCGTGCCTTTTGAAGAATGAGCCTGCGAGTTAGTGGCATGTGGCGAGGTTAACCCGTGTGGGGGAGCCGTAGCGAAAGCGAGTCTGAATAGGGCGTTCAGTCGCGTGTCCTAGACCCGAAGCGGAGTGATCTAGCCATGGGCAGGCTGAAGCGCGGGTAAGACCGCGTGGAGGGCCGAACCCACCAACGTTGAAAAGTTGGGGGATGACCTGTGGTTAGGGGTGAAAGGCCAATCAAACTCCGTGATAGCTGGTTCTCCCCGAAATGCATTTAGGTGCAGCGTCGCGTGTTTCTTGCCGGAGGTAGAGCACTGGATGGTCTAGGGGGCCCACAAGCTTACCGAAATCAGCCAAACTCCGAATGCCGGTAAGTGAGAGCGCGGCAGTGAGACTGCGGGGGATAAGCTTCGTAGTCGAGAGGGAAACAGCCCAGATCACCAGCTAAGGCCCCTAAGCGTGTGCTAAGTGGAAAAGGATGTGGGGTCGCATAGACAACCAGGAGGTTGGCTTAGAAGCAGCCACCCTTTAAAGAGTGCGTAATAGCTCACTGGTCAAGTGGTTCCGCGCCGACAATGTAGCGGGGCTCAAGCACACCGCCGAAGCTGTGGCATTCACATTTTTACCTCGCTTGGACTTGATTCCTTGTGCAGGTGTGTGGATGGGTAGGGGAGCGTCGTGCCGGGGGTGAAGCAGCGGGGTGACCCAGTTGTGGACGCGGCACGAGTGAGAATGCAGGCATGAGTAGCGAAAGAAGGGTGAGAAACCCTTCCGCCGGATGACCAAGGGTTCCAGGGCCAGGCTAATCCGCCCTGGGTGAGTCGGGACCTAAGGCGAGGCCGAGAGGCGTAGTCGATGGACAACGGGTTGATATTCCCGTACCCGCGAAAGAGCGTCCCTGATGAACCTCGTTGTGCTAACCACCCGAACTTGGGGCGGTCTTCGGACCAAACCGGGGGAGCGTGGGAACCTGGCGGGTAGTAGTCAAGCGATGGGGTGACGCAGGAAGGTAGCTGAGCCCGGCCGGTGGTTGTGCCGGGGTAAGCGTGTAGGCCGTGTTGTAGGCAAATCCGCAACACATGAAGGCTGAGACGTGATGCCGAGCCGATTCAGGTGAAGTCAGTGATCCTATGCTGCCGAGAAAAGCCTCTAGCGAGTTCTTAGCGGCCCGTACCCCAAACCGACACAGGTGGTCAGGTAGAGAATACCGAGGCGATCGGGCGAACTGTGGTTAAGGAACTCGGCAAATTGCCCCCGTAACTTAGGGAGAAGGGGGGCCGGAGACGTGAAGCCCCACGCGGGTGGAGCGTTGTATGGCCGCAGAGAGCAGGGGGAAGCGACTGTTTACTAAAAACACAGGTCCATGCGAAGAAGTAATTCGATGTATATGGACTGACGCCTGCCCGGTGCTGGAACGTTAAGGGGACCTGTTAGCTCTTCGGGGCGAAGCGGAGAACTTAAGCGCCAGTAAACGGCGGTGGTAACTATAACCATCCTAAGGTAGCGAAATTCCTTGTCGGGTAAGTTCCGACCTGCACGAATGGCGTAACGACTTCCCCACTGTCTCAACCACAGGCCCGGCGAAATTGCATTACGAGTAAAGATGCTCGTTACGCGCGGCAGGACGGAAAGACCCCGGGACCTTTACTATAGCTTGACATTGGTATCCGAATTAGCTTGTGTAGGATAGGTGGGAGCCGGTGAAGTCCATACGCCAGTATGGGTGGAGGCAATCTTGAAATACCACTCTGGTTGATTTGGGTATCTAACTTCGGACCGTTATCCGGTTCAGGGACAGTGTCTGGTGGGTAGTTTAACTGGGGCGGTTGCCTCCTAAAGGGTAACGGAGGCGCCCAAAGGTTCCCTCAGCCTGGTTGGCAATCAGGTGTTGAGTGCAAGTACACAAGGGAGCTTGACTGTGAGACTGACAGGTCGAGCAGGGACGAAAGTCGGGACTAGTGATCCGGCACTTGCGAGTGGAAGCGGTGTCGCTCAACGGATAAAAGGTACCCCGGGGATAACAGGCTGATCTTCCCCAAGAGTCCATATCGACGGGATGGTTTGGCACCTCGATGTCGGCTCGTCGCATCCTGGGGCTGTAGCAGGTCCCAAGGGTTGGGCTGTTCGCCCATTAAAGCGGTACGCGAGCTGGGTTTAGAACGTCGTGAGACAGTTCGGTCCCTATCCGCCGTGCGCGTAGGATACTTGAGAAGGGCTGTCCCTAGTACGAGAGGACCGGGACGGACGAACCTCTGGTGTGCCAGTTGTCCCGCCAGGGGCACGGCTGGTTAGCTACGTTCGGAAGGGATAACCGCTGAAAGCATCTAAGCGGGAAGCTCGCTTCAAGATGAGGTATCCCACCATCTTCGGATGGGTAAGGCCCCCAGCTAGACGACTGGGTTGATAGGCCGGAAATGTAAGCCCGGTAACGGGTTCAGTTGACCGGTACTAATAGGCCGAGGACTTGACTACTAAGCTGCTACGCGTCCACTGTGCAACTCTCGATAAACGAACAACAGACCAC
>NZ_JBNCKV010000035.1:0-5244 GCF_049841695.1 Micromonospora sp. DT178 | reverse complement strand
CCCCACCACCGACCCCGACCCCGGCACCCGACCCGACCACCTCGCCTACGTCATCCACACCTCCGGCTCCACCGGCCGGCCCAAGGGCGTCATGGTCGAGCACGCCAACGTGGTGCGGCTCTTCTCCGCCACGGCCGGGTGGTTCGGCTTCGGTCCGACGGACGTGTGGAGCCTCTTCCACTCCTTCGCGTTCGACTTCTCCGTCTGGGAGATCTGGGGGGCGCTGCTGCACGGCGGCCGGCTGGTGGTCGTCCCCCGCCTGGTCAGCCGCTCCCCCGCCGACTTCCACCGGCTCCTCTGCGACGAGGGCGTCACCGTCCTCAACCAGACCCCCGGCGCGTTCCGCAGCCTGATCGCCGCGCAGGCCGACAGCGCGCGGGCGCACCGGCTGCGTACGGTGGTCTTCGGGGGCGAGGCGCTGGACCCGACGATGCTGCGGCCGTGGTACGCGGACCCGCGCAACGGACGCACCGAGCTGGTCAACATGTACGGCATCACCGAGACCACCGTGCACGTGACCCACCGGCCGTTGACCCCGGCCGACGCCGAGCGACCGGGCGTCAGTCCGATCGGGCGGCCCATCGGGGACCTGCGGCTCTACGTGCTCGACGGGCGGGGGGAACCGGTGCCGCCCGGGGTCGTCGGTGAGCTGCACGTCGGTGGCGCGGGGGTCGCGCGCGGCTACCTCAACCGGCCCGCGCTGACCGCGGAACGCTTCCGGCCCAGCCCGTTCGTCGCCGGGGACCGGCTCTACGCCACCGGTGACCTGGTGCGCCACCGCCCCGACGGCGGTCTCGAGTACCTGGGCCGCAACGACTCCCAGGTGCAGATCCGTGGCTACCGCGTCGAGCTGGGCGAGATCGAGGCCCGGCTGGCCGCCTGTCCCGGCGTACGCGACGCGGTGGTGACGGTCACGACCGACGCCACGGGCGAGCCGCGCCTGGTCGGCTACTACACCGCCTCGGTGCGCCGGCTGACCGCCGAGGCGCTGCGGACCCGGCTGGCCGGTGTCCTGCCGGAGCACATGGTCCCGGCCGCGTACGTGCGGGTCGCCGAGTGGCCGCTCACGCCCAACGGCAAGCTCGACCACCGGGCGCTGCCCGCACCCGACGGGTCCGCCTTCGCCACCCGGCACTACACCGAGCCGGTCGGTCCGGCGGAGACCGCCCTCGCCGCCATCTGGGCCGAGGTGCTCGGCGTCGAGCGGGTCGGCCGGCACGACAACTTCTTCGCGCTGGGCGGGCACTCGCTGCTGGCCCTGCGGGTGCTGGAGCGGATGCGCCGCCAGGGCATGCCCGCCGACGTACGCGCGCTCTTCTCCTCGCCGGTCCTGGCCGACCTGGCCCGCGCGGTGGGTGCCGGCGCGGACCGGGCCGAGGCGACCCCGGACCCGATCCCGGTCGGCTGCGACCGGATCACCCCGGACCTGCTGCCGCTGGTGGAGCTGAGCCAGCCGGAGATCGACGCGGTCGTCGCCACCGTGCCCGGCGGGGCGCCGAACGTGCAGGACGTCTACCCCTTGGCCCCGGTGCAGGAGGGGATGCTCTTCCACCACCTGATGGCCCGCGACCGCGACCCCTACCTGGTCACCACCGTCCTCCGCTTCGCCGACCGGCACCGGTTGGACCGCTACCGCACCGCGCTGGAGGCGGTGATCGCCCGGCACGACGTGCTGCGCACCGGGGTCGTGTGGCACGGGATCAACGAGCCGGTGCAGGTGGTGTGGCGCCGCGCGCCCCTGCCGGTGGAGGAGGTCCCGCTCGATCCGGCGGGCGACGACCCGCTCCGGCAGCTCCGCGAGCACGTCGACCGGCGGTACGCCCGCCTCCCCCTCGACCGGGCACCGCTGTTGCGGCTGCTGGTCGCGCGGGACCCGCGCGACGGCGCGTGGCTGGCCGTGGAGCTGATCCACCACATCGTCGACGACAACACCTCGCTCAAGCAGCTGCGGGCCGAGGTCCGCGCGTACCTGGCCGGCGAGGGCGACCGGCTGCCGCCGCCGCTGCCCTTCCGTGACTTCGTGGCGCGGATCCGGCGCGGCGCGGACCGGGCCGAACAGGAGAGCTTCTTCCGCCGGATGCTCTCCGACGTCGACAGCCCGACCGTGCCCTTCGGCCTGCGCGACATCCACGGTGACGGGCACAGCATGCGGGACGCCCGGGTGTGGCTCGGTCCGGAGCTGACGCTGCGGCTGCGGCAGCGGGCCCAGGCCCTCCGGGTCGGCGTGACCAGCCTCTTCCACGTCGCCTGGGGGCAGGTGCTCGCCCGGGCCGGCGGCCGCCGGGACGTCGTCTTCGGCACCGTGCTCTCCGGCCGGATGGACGGCGGCGCGGGCAACGACCGCGTCCTCGGGCCCTTCCTCAACACGCTCCCCCTGCGGGTCACCCTCGACGACACCGGCGTCACGGAGTGCGTGCTCCGCACCCACGAGGCGCTGACCGGGCTGATCCGGCACGAGCACGCGTCGCTGGCGCTGGCCCAGTCGTGCAGCGGGGTGGCGCCGCCGGCGCCGCTCTTCACCGCCCTGCTGAACTACCGGCACGCCGAGGTGCTGGCCGAGTCGGACGCCCCCGCGCCGGACCCCGGCGCGGACGACCTGACCTACCTGGCCGCGCAGGAGCACGGCAACTACCCGCTCGCGCTGGACGTCGACGACCTGCGCGACGACGTCGTGCTGACCGTCGCCGCCGCGGCCGGGGTGGCGCCCGACCGGGTCTGCGCGATGGTTGAGCGGGCCCTGGAGACGCTGGCCGACGCGCTGGAGCGGGCACCGGACGCGCCGGTGGGCGGGCTCGACGTGCTGCCCCCCGCCGAGCGCCGCCGGCTCGTCGAGGAGGGCAACGACGCCACGGTGGCGTACCCGCCGGGGCGCTGCGTGCACCACCTCGTCGAGGCCCAGGCGGCCCGCGCCCCGGAGGCGGTGGCCCTCGTCCTCGGCGACGAGCGGCTCACCTACGGCGAGTTGAACACGCGGGCCAACCGGCTGGCCCGCCACCTGCGCGCCCGGGGCGTCGGGCCGGACCAGTTGGTGGCGATCTGCGTCGAGCGGTCGCTGGACACCGTGGTGGGCCTGCTGGCCGTCCTCAAGGCGGGTGGCGCCTACCTCCCGCTGGACCCGGCCTACCCGGTCGACCGGCTCGCCGCCATGCTGCGCGACAGCACGCCGGTGGCGGCGCTGACCCACGGCCCGGCCCGCGAGCGGCTGCACGCCGCGCTGGCCGGGCTCGACACCCCGGTGGTCGACCTGGACCTCGACGCGGCGGCCTGGGCGGAGCTGCCGTCGACCGACCCGGTCGTCGACGGGCTGGGCGCGCACCACCTGGCGTACGTCATCTACACGTCCGGCACCTCGGGCACCGCCAACGGGGTGCTGGTGGAGCACCGGCAGCTGGCGGCCGTCGCCGCCGCCTGGGAACGCGTCCTCGACCTGCGTCCCGGCCTGGTGCACCTGCAGATGGCGAGTTTCTCCTTCGACGTCTTCACCGCCGACGTGGTGCGGGCGCTCGGCTTCGGCGGGCGGCTGGTGCTCTGCCCGCGTGAGCTGCTGCTCGACAGCGCGGGCCTGTACGCCCTGCTGCGCCACCACGACGTGGACTTCGCCGACTTCGTGCCGGCGGTGCTCAACCCGCTGCTGGACCACCTGGAGTCCACCGGCGGGAGCCTCGCCGGGCTGGAGACGGTGGTCTGCGGCTCGGACGCCTGGACCGCCGCGAACGCCGCCCGGCTCCGGGCGCTGTGCGGCCCGCGGGTGCGGATCGTCAACGCGTACGGCGTGACCGAGGCGGCCGTCGACAGCACCTGCCACCTGCTCCCGGCGGACGGCCTCGCCGGGGCGACCTGTCTGCCGATCGGCCGGCCCCTGCCCAACGTGCGCGTCTACCTGCTGGACGCCGAGGGCGAGCCGGTGCCGGACGGGGTGGTCGGGGAGATCCACATCGGCGGCGCGGGCGTGGCACGCGGCTACCTGAACCGGCCCGAGCTGACCGCGCAGCGCTTCCGCGCCAACCCGTTCGTGCCGGGCGAGCGGATCTACCGCACCGGTGACCTGGGTCGCCGGCTGCCGGGCGGGGAACTGGAGTTCCTGGGCCGCGACGACTTCCAGGTGAAGATCCGGGGCTTCCGCGTCGAGCTGGGCGAGATCGAGGCGCGGCTGGCGGCGACCGAGGGCGTCCGGGAGGCGGTCGTCGTGGCACGCCCGGACGCCGGCGGCCACCAGCGGCTCATCGCGTACGTGCTGGCCGGGGCGAAGGAGGCGCCGGACGCCGCGCGGCTGCGGGACCGGCTCGCCGGCGAACTGCCCGACTACATGGTGCCCGCCGCGTACGTCCGGCTGGCCGCGTGGCCGCTGACGCCCAACGGCAAGCTCGACCGGGCGGCGCTGCCCGCACCGGACGGGGAGGCCTTCGGCCAGCGCGGGCACGTCGAGCCGGTCGGCCTGCTGGAGGCCATGGTCGCCGGCGTCTGGGCCGAGGTGCTGGGCATCGAGCGGGTCGGCCGGCACGACGACTTCTTCGCCCTGGGCGGGCACTCGCTGCTCGCCATGCGGCTGGTGTCCAGGATCCGGCAGGTGCTGGGGCGGGAGGTCTCCCCGGCGGCGCTCTTCGCGGCGCCGGTCCTCGCCGCCTTCGTCGCCCGGCTGACGCCGGACGGCCGCGACGTGCTGCCCCCGATCCGCCCGGTCGACCGGGCCGGTGCGCTGGAGCTCTCCTTCGCGCAGCGGCGGTTGTGGTTCCTGGAACGCCTCGGCGGCCTGGGCCACGCGTACCACATGCCCCTGGCCCTGGAGTTGGCCGGCTGGCTCGACCACGACGCGCTGCGGGCGGCCCTGGACGCCCTGGTGGACCGGCACGAGGCCCTGCGCAGCCGCCTCGTCCCCGACGGCGCCGACGTGCACCAGCGCGTCGACCCGCCCGGGGCCGGCTTCACCCTGCACACGCACGACCTCACCGGCGCGCCCGACGCCGCCGCCCGCCTGGCCCGGCTCCAGGACGAGGAGTTCACCGCCCCGTTCGACCTGACGACCGGTCCCCTGATCCGGGGCCGCCTGGTCACCCTCGCCCCGGACCGGCACGTCCTGCTCGTCACGATGCACCACGTCGTATCCGACGGCTGGTCCATCGGCGTCCTGACCCGCGAGCTGGGGGTGCTCTACGCCGCGCACCACCACGGCCGGCCCGACCCCCTGCCGCCCCTGCCCGTGCAGTACGCCGACTACGCCGCCTGGCAACGCCGATGGCTCACCGA
>NZ_JBNCKV010000034.1:0-10769 GCF_049841695.1 Micromonospora sp. DT178 | reverse complement strand
CCGGAGTACTCGACGACGGCGTTCCTGAAGGGCCTCAAGCAGGTCGACGGCTGGCAGGACATGCCGCTGACGAAGGCGGCGCAGACGGTGCAGGTGTCGGCGTACCCGGACCACTACGCCCAGTGGGAGCAGCAGGCCGCTGACCTCGTCGCCGAGCACTGGAACAGCTGACAACAATGAATGAATGAACGCCGCTGGCCGGCACCCCCACCCGGGGTGCCGGCCAGCAGCATGTCGGTGGCGGACCGGGGACGGCGGCCATCGCGGCTCGATCAGCACGGCGAGCCGCTGATCATCACCGGCGGTGGCCGAGGGCGACGTCGACCAGGGCCGCGACCAGCGCGAGCGCGATCACCCCGGCGGCCAGCAGCAGCGAGTGCCGGAAGGCGAGCGAGAAGTCCCCACCGCTGGCGGCCAGCGAGGAGAAGAAGATCGAGCCGACGGCAGCGATCCCGGCGGCGGAACCGATTCGCTGGCCGGTCTGGAGCATGCCCGCCCCGCTGCCCGCCTGCCGCACCGGCACCTGGGACAGGGTCAGCGTCTGGTTCGGCGCGATCACCAGGCCGCTGCCCAGCCCGGCCACCAGCAGGGGGGCCGCGGTCAGCCACGGCACGGCGGCGCCTCTCGGGGCCAGTTCGAGCACGACGACCACCGCGACGAGCCCGACCACCACGGTGAGCAGCCCGACCGCGACCAGGGGGCGCCCGAAACGGTTGACGATCCGGCCACCGAGCGCGGACGCCGCGGCCGAGCCGAGCGCGAACGGGGTGATGGCCAGGCCGGCGACCAGCGCGCTGTAGCCGAGGCCGTTCTGCAGGTAGAGCGTGAAGATGAAGAAGATCGCGGTGAACCCGCCGAAGTAGACGAGCGCGATCAGCGACCCGAGGGTGTACGACCGGAAGCCGAACAGCCGCAGGTCGAACAGCGGTTCCTGGCGCCGGCCGTACCACCGCTCCCACGCCCCGAAGCCGGCCAGGGTGAGCAGCCCCGCCGGAACGAGCAGCCACTTCGCCGGGCCCCGCCACTCCTGCTGCACCAGCGGCAACAGCACGAGCAGCACTCCGACGCCGAGCAGCAGCACCCCGACGGGGTCCAGCCGTCGGTGGTCCCGTGGGCCGACCGGTCGGCCGGGGAGCAGCCGCCAGCCGAGGACCACCGCGAGAACGCCGACCGGCACGTTGACGAAGAACACCCACCGCCAGCCGTGCGCCTCGCCGCCGATGGCGATCAGCAGGCCGCCGAGCAGCGGGCCGACGGCCGTGGAGATGCCGATGGTGGCGCCGAGCAGCCCGAACGGGCGACCCCGCTCCGGCCCCTGGAAGAGTTCCTGGATCAGCCCGGTGACCTGCGGGTTGACCACCCCGGCGGCGGCACCCTGGAGCAGCCGGGCCGCGATCAGCCACCCGGGCGAGGCGGCCAGCCCGGCCAGCGCGCTGGCCAGCGTGAACAGGGCGATCCCGAAGACGAACGCGCTTCGCCGGCCGCGCGCGTCGCCGAAGCGGCCGGCCGAGACCAGCACCAGCCCGAACGTCAGGGCGTACCCGGAGAGCACCCACTGCAGGTCGCTGGGGGAGGCCTCGAGGGCGCGGTCGATCGACGGGACGGCGACGTTGACGATGCTCACGTCGAGCAGCGTCATGAAGGCGGCGACCAGCCCGACCCCGAGTGCCTGCCAGCGGCGCCGGTCGTCCGGCGGCGCGGCGGCGTCGGCCGGTGGCGGCGTACCCGCCAGGCTCATCGTGCCTCCCGTGAACCGGTGATCGGGCATCGTCGAGCGCTACCCCGGTCCCCGGGAGGCGAACCATCGCGAGGCGCCCGAGGGCTCACGCCATCTGGCGGGCGCAGAACCGGGGCCCGAAGTCCAGCCCGGCCATCGGCGAGTCCTCCCGGTGCAACAGGTTCTTCTCGGTGAGCTGGTGCAGCGGCGCCCGCAACTGCTCCTCGGTGAGCCCGGCCTCCTCGGCGATCAGGTCCGGGTACGGCACCTGTCCCCGGGCCTCCAGCGCCGCGACCGCGTCGTACACCTTCTCCTCGACATCCGACAGTTGCACCTGCCGCATGGCCTTTCCCCCTTCGCCTGTCCCGCCCCTGCGCGGGCGGTCGCGCCGCGCGATTACCCGGTGGACGGGCGAAGATGCCCACCCGATCGGGCGGTGCCGCGTGGCCGCGCCGTCGGCGCCGGAGGCCGCGGCTTGCCCTAGGCTGCACCCGTGATCGTCTGGGATCTGGCCGTCGTCGGCGCCGGCCCCGCCGGGCTCTCCGCCGCCCACGCCGCCGCCCGCGCCGGTGTCCGCACGCTGGTCGTGGAGCGCGCCGCGCATCCGCGTTACAAGACCTGCGGGGGCGGTCTGATCGGCACCTCGCTCGCGGCGGTGGCCGGTCGGATCGAGGTGCCCGCGCACGATCGGGTCGACCGGGTGACGTTCACCCGGGACGGGCGACGCCGGTTCACCCGCCGCCATCGGAGCGGTCCGCTGGTGAGCATGGTGCGCCGGGAGGAGTTCGACGACCGGCTGCGCGCCGCCGCGGTCGCCGCCGGTGCCGAGGTGCGCGAGCGCGTCGCGGTCCGCGCGGTCGAGCAGGACCCCGACGTCGTACGCCTCAGACTCGCCGACGGGGACACGGTCCACGCGCGGGCGGTGGTCGGGGCGGACGGCTCCTCGGGAGTGACCGCCCGGCACGTGGGGGTGCGCCACCGGCAGGTGGACCTGGGGCTGGAGCTGGAGCTGCCCGTGCCGCCGGAGGAGCAGGCCCGCTGGCGGGGCCGCCTCCTGCTGGACTGGGGTCCGCTGCCCGGCTCGTACGCCTGGGTCTTCCCGAAGGGCGACCGGCTGACGGTCGGGGTGATCGCCGCCCGGGGTGAGGGGGAGCGGACCAGGGCCTATCTGCGCGGGTTCGTCGACCGGCTGGGCCTGTCCGGGGTGGAGCCGGCGCACGACTCCGGCCACCTGACCCGCTGCCGGGCCGAGGATTCGCCGCTGCGTCGGGGCCGGGTGCTGGTCGCGGGCGACGCGGCGGGGCTGCTGGAGCCGTGGAGCCGGGAGGGGATCAGCTACGCGCTGCGCTCCGGCGAACTGGCGGGTGCGGCGGTCGCCGCGGGTGACCTGGCGGGCTACGACGGCGCGGTCGCCCGGGACCTGGTGCCGTCGATGCGCGCCGGGCACCGGCTGCTCGACGTGTTCGCCCGGCGGCCGGGAGTCTTCCACGCGTTGTTGGCCACGCCGCCGGGCTGGCGGATGTTCGTGCGGTTCTGCCAGGGCCGGGCGAGCTTCGACGAGACGTTGCGCCGTGTTCCCGTGCGGGCGGCGCTGGCGCTGCTGGACCGGCCGCCGGGCGGCTGAACCCCGGCCGGCGCGCCGAGGAGGTCTCCCCCGACGCGCGCGTCGGGCTCGACCTTTCGCCCAGGATCCTAGGATGCCTTAGCGGTGGTGTCCGCCGTCACCACCGCGGACAATGAGGGACGTCGAAGGAGAGAAGTGATGGCAGAGGACCGCTCCGAACCGTCGTTCACCGACGACGAGTACCGCTTCCTGCGGCACGTGCGCTTCGGCGAGCTGCCGCCCGCGGTCCGCCCGGAGGAGCGGACCGCGCTGACCGAGACCGATCCGCGGCGGGACCAGCCGGATCCGGGTGACGAGCGGGACCGGTGGGACCTGCGGCACGGGGCCTGACGCCGTGCTCGGGGAGCTGCGGCGCAGCTCCCCGACGGTTCCGCCGGCTCTTCGTGCGGCGCGTCCGACGGAGCGAAATCCGGAGGAGCGGGCGCGCCGGCGCTGTTAACCTTGCCGTCATGGCACGAGGTATCTGGTCGCAGAAGGTCCGCTCCGTCCGCTGACGGCGGCGCCTGCTCTCTGCTGAATCCGCGCTCGCCGTCCCGGTTCCCGCCGGGCGGCCGCTTGCTGCTGCCCGGCTCCACCACGAGCTGCGGAGCACCCTTGAACCTCACCCCGACCTCCGAAACCATGTCCCTGCCCGCCACGGCGGGCGGTGCCGCGCACGTCCGCGCCCACGGCGTCACCGTCGTCCGCGGCTCCCGGCGCGTCCTGAACGACGTGTCGGTGACCGTCTCCGCCCGGTCCCGGGTCGCCGTCGTCGGCGAGAACGGCCGCGGCAAGACGACGCTGCTGCACGTCCTCGCCGGCCTGATCTCGCCCGACGAGGGCACCGTGCAGCGGGCCGGCACGATCGGCCTGGCCCGTCAGGAGTTGCCCGCGCGCGAGGGTGAGACCGTCGGCACCCTGACGTCCGCGGCGCTGGCCGCGTCGCTCGCGGCCCTCGCCGCGCTGGACGAGGCGTCGCTCGCCGTGGCCGCGGGCGAGCCCGGCGCCGACGACCGCTATGCCGCCGCGCTCGAGGCCGCCACCGGGCTCGACGCGTGGGACGCCGAGCGCCGCATCGAGGTCGCCCTCGAGGCCCTCGGCGCGTGCACGGACCGCGACCGGGCGTTGTCGCAGCTCTCGGTCGGGCAGCGCTACCGGGTACGGCTGGCCTGCCTGCTCGGCGCGCGGCACGACGTGCTGCTGCTCGACGAGCCGACCAACCACCTCGACGCCGACGGGCTGGACTTCCTGACCCGCCGGCTGCGTGAGCACGAGGGCGGCCTCGCCGTCGTCAGCCACGACCGGGCGCTGCTGCGCGACGTCGCGGACCGGTTCCTCGACCTCGACCCGACCCGCGACGGGACGCCGCGCCTGTACGCCGGCGGCCATGCCGCCTGGCAGGACGCCCGGCGCCGCGAACGTGAGTCCTGGGAGCAGGACTACGAGGAGCAGCAGGCCGAGCACCAGCGGCTGCAGAGCGCGGTGTCCAAGGCTCGCGACCGGCTCTCCACCGGCTGGCGGCCGGACAAGGGGACCGGTAAGCACCAGCGCCAGTCCCGCGCGCCGGGCGTCGTGCAGGCTCTGCGCCGGCAGCAGGACGCCCTGCGGGCGCACCGGATCGACGTGCCCGAGCCGCCGCCGACCCTGCGGTGGCCCGACCTGAGCGTCCGGCCGGGCGCGCCACAGTTGCGGGCGTACGGCGTCGCCGTCGACGGGCGCCTGGCCGGACCGGTCGACCTCACCCTCGACGGCGGCGACCGGCTGCTGGTCACCGGGGCGAACGGTGCCGGGAAGTCCACGCTGCTCGCGGTGCTGGTCGGTGCGCTCCGGCCCACGCAGGGACGCGTCTGGACGGCGAAGGAGGCCCGGATCGCCCTGATCGACCAGGAGACCGCCGGGCACGACCCCGGCCTCACCGCCCGGGAGGTCCACGCCCGTCACGTGGGGCTGCTGGTGGGCGGCGGGGCGCTCCGCGACGCCGACGCCGTCCCGCTCGGGGCGCTCGGGCTGCTGGACTCCGACGCGATGCGCACGCCGGTCGGGCGGATGTCGCAGGGGCAGCAGCGGCGCCTCGACCTGGCGTTGGCGCTGGCCGGGCGGCCCGGGCTGGTCCTGCTCGACGAGCCGACCAACCACCTGTCGTCGGCGCTGGTCGACGAGCTGACCGACGCGATCCGCGCCACGAGCGCCGCCGTCGTGGTCGCCACGCACGACCGGCAGCTGCTGCGGGACCTCGCCGACTGGCCGCGTCTGGAGATCGGGGGTCGGGCCGCCGGCCACGAACGCCGGTGACCCGGCTCGCCGCGCCGGCGCGGCCCGCGTACGGGCCGGGCCGGCGCGGCCCGCGTACGGGCCGGGCCGGCGCGGCCGCGGCGGGCACCGGGCGGGCCGCAGGGCGATCCGCCCACGGCCCGTCCGGTGATCGGGGATCAGAAGACCGGCACGCCCTCGCGTACGAGCCGCCAGTTCGGCTGGTAGAAGTCCGCCGGGTCGATGGTGCCCTTGGCCTGCGCCCAGTCGATCAGCAGCTGACGGATCTCCTGCTGCTCGTTGTAGACCTGGGTCTTCACGATGCCGGGGAAGTTGCCGCCGCCGCTGCGCCGGTAGTTGTTCACCGCCACCACGAACTGCGCGTTGTCCGCCACCGGCGTGTCGGTGCCGGGCAGCACCAGGCGGGTGACTCGCTGGCCCACCGGCTTGGAGATGTCGATGTCGTACTCCAGGCCGGAGAAGACGTCGTAGTTGTAGTCCGGCACGGCCGGGTCGCTGATCGCGGCCGGGTCGACCGGGGCGCCGGGGGCGAGGGTCCGGAAGTACTTCGCCGAGTACTCCAGGTAGGCGCGCACCTCGGCGCCGCTGAGCACGACCGCCTCGAGGGTGTTGTCGAAGACGTACAGCCCGGCCACGTCGCGGATCTTCACGTCGCCGGCGGGGAAGACCGCGGTCCGGCTGAACGGCGCCGCGATCGACAGCACCGGCAGGTCCGCGTACGAGGTGCCGGCCAGCGCCTGGCCGACGACCTCGGTCTGCACGTGGTTGATGAAGTCCAGGATCGGGGTGTCCCGGTAGCGGCTCTCCGCCGCCGAGAGCTCCACCGTGGAGCGGGCCACGACCTGGTTGACGTACGCCACGGTCTTCTGGTGCTGCGCCCGCACGGCGGCGAGGACCTTCGGGTCCTCGGCCACGGTGTTGGTGTTCAACAGGGCGGCGGTCTTCTTGGTGATCTTCCAGCTGCCGCGCTCGCGGGCCAGGGTGAAGTCCATCCGGCTCAGCCGCTGGCCCCACTTCGACGGCTCGGTGAGCAGCACCTGCTCGCCGGTCCGCTCGTTGGTCACGAACTTCTCCGCGACCTCGGCGTGGGCGTGGCCGAACAGGATCGCGTCGATGCCGGGGACCTGCTGGGCGATCAGCGCCGTCGGGTTCTCGATCGGCAGCTCCGGGCCGTAGCTGGAGGTGCCGCTGTCGCCGCCGTGGGCGGAGATCAGCACGATGTCGGCGCCGCGCGCCCGCATGATCGGCACGTACTTCGCGGCGGTGGCGATCATGTCGTCGAACCGCAGTTTGCCCTCGACGTTGGCCCTGTCCCAGATCGCGCTGCCCGGGTTGGTCAGGCCGAGGATGCCGACCCGCAGCGGCGGTGCGGCGAAGCCGACGGAGACCTTCTTGATGATGAACGGCAGGAAGGCCGGCTTGCCGGTGGCGACGTTGACGGCGTTCGCGGCCAGCGCCGGGAAGCCCAGCTGCGAGATCCACTTCGCCAGCAGCGGCAGGCCGTAGTTGAACTCGTGGTTGCCCAGCGTCACGGCGTCGTAGCCGAGCACGTTCATCGCGTTGGCCATCGGGTGCGTCGCACCGGTGGTGGTGATCGGCTCCTGCTTGGCGTAGAAGGTGGCCAGCGGCGTGCCCTGGATCGTGTCGCCGGCGTCCAGCACCAGCGTCGCCCGGCCCCGCCGCTCGGCGCGGATCTGCTTGACCAGCGCGGCCAGCTTGGCGACGCCCACGTCGTTGTGCTTGCTGTCGTCGTACTCGGCGTCGGAGTAGTAGTCCCAGTTGTAGACGTTGCCGTGGGTGTCCGAGGTGCCGAGGATCGTGAGGTCCCAGGTCCGCGACCGGGCCGCGCCGGCCGCCTGGGCGGGGGTGGCGGCGATCAGCGGGACGCTCGCCGCCGCGGCCGCGGCGGCGAGCACCGTCCGACGCGACGGGCCGGAGGGAGAGGTCATGAGGTGCCCTTCCATGGGGTTCTGGGCGCCCGATGAGCGCCGAGCGCACCATAAACGAGCGGCGGTCACTCCTGCCACAGCAGCCCGAGGTGTTTCATCACACCGGCCCACCCGGACCTGTCCGTGTAACACCGCGCCGGCCGTTTCCGCTTGCCGCCGCAGGGTACGGCGGTGGAGACCCAGACCCGACCGGTGCGCGAGGAGACGTCGGTGAGCGAGGACCAGCACACCCAGCAGGACCCCACCAGCCAGTACGGCCAGCAGGAGGGACAACCGAAGCAGCAGCAGACGCCACCCGGCTCGACTCAGGAGATGACCCCGAAGCCGGACCACGGCGAGGAGTCGTACCGCGGCAGCGGCAAGCTCGACGGCCGGCGGGCGGTGATCACCGGTGGCGACTCCGGCATCGGCCGCGCGATCGCCATCGCGTACGCCCGGGAGGGCGCCGACGTGCTCATCTCCTACCTCAGCGAGGAGGAGGACGCCGACGCCCGGGAGACCGTCCGGCTGGTCGAGGAGGCCGGCCGCAAGGGCATCGCGGTACGCGGCGACATCACCGACGAGGGGCACTGCCAGGAGCTGATCGATCGGGCCGTGCGTGACCTCGGCGGGATCGACGTCCTGGTCAACAACGCGGCCTACCAGATGGCACAGGACAAGGGCATCCTCGGCATCAGTGACGAGCAGTTCGACCGGGTGCTGAAGACCAACCTGTACGCGATGTTCTGGCTCTGCCGGACGGCCGTGCCGCACATGGCCGAGGGTTCGGCGATCATCAACACCTCGTCGATCCAGGCGTTCGACCCGTCGCCGCAGCTGCTGGACTACGCCACCACCAAGGCGGGGATCGCCAACTTCACCAAGGCACTCGCCGCCGACCTGGCCGAGCGGGGGATCCGGGTGAACGCGGTGGCGCCGGGCCCGATCTGGACGCCGCTGATCCCGGCGACGATGCCGAACGAGAAGGTCGAGAAGTTCGGCCAGGACACCCCGGAGGGACGCCCCGGCCAGCCGGCGGAGCTGGCCCCGGCGTACGTCTTCTTCGCCTCCCAGGAGTCCAGCTACGTCACGGGCGAGATCCTCGGCGTCACGGGCGGCCGCCCCACAAAGTGACCCGCCCCCGCGCCCTGGCCCCACCGCCGCGCCCCTGCCCCCGCGCCCCTGCCCCGCGCCCTTGGCCCGCGCCCTTGGCCCGCGTCGATCATGCACTTGTGGTGCCCCGCGAAAGGGAAGGATCGCCACTTTCCGCCCATCGAAAGTGCATGATCGACGCGGGAGATGGGGTGTGGGGGTGGTCAGCGGGGCCAGGGGGTCAGGCGGGTGCGGACCCGGGCGATGGCGGCGGGGTCCAGGCCGTAGCGGGCGAACCGGCGGTCGGGCAGCCGGTCCAGGTAGCGGCCGGCGGCGCGGACGTCGTCCTCGTCCAGGGCCGGGTCGAGCTGGCGGGCCAGTTCCAGCAGCTCCGCCACGTCGTGGTGCTCCAGGGCCGCCGCGACGTCGATGTAGTCCCGGACCTCCCGCCGGTTGACCAGGGCGGCGGTCTTGTTCGCCATCAGGTCCCGCACGTCCATCACCGGGCCGAGGTCCATCACCACCGGGCTACGGTGCCGGTCGAGGCGGGCCAGGCTGAGCCGGATGAGCCGCCCGTCCCGGCTCACCACGAAGTCCCTCAGGTCCCGGTCGAAGCCGTCGAACAGCTCGGCCAGTTCGCTGTCGGGATCGGCGTCGGTCACCTCGAACCCGGCCCGCTCCAGTGCCGTCCGCACCCCGTCCGCCGCCGCGGCGGCAGCCCCCTCCACGTCCGCGAACAGGTCCACGTCCTCCGTCGGGCGGGTCACCAGCCCGTGCGCGGCCCAGGCCACCCCGCCGCCGAGCACGAACCGGTACGGCCCGGCAGCCGACAGGGCCACCCGGGCCACCTCGCGATAGAACTCGTGCGGGTGCGCGGTGCTCACGCCGTGCGCAGCCCCCGGTGGCGGCTCTCCCACGCCTGGCGTACGCCCCGGGGCAGGTTGAGCAGCCGCCACACCCGGCGCAGCGTGCGCCCGTTGATGAGCAGCCGGAGATCCTCCGCGCGGGTGGTCTCCCGCAGCACGTTCTCGTACATCCAGAGCAGCTCGTCCGGGTCGCCCAGGTCGAAGGTGCGGTCGGCGTTCCACATCAGCCGCACCGGCAGCTCCACCACGCCACGGGTGGGGCCGGTCAGCTCGGTGAGGGTGCGGGCCACCACGGCGGGCCGGCCCGGACGGGCCAGGTGGGCCGCGCGGGTCGGAGCGGGGGAGAGGGCCTGCATGTTGTCAGGGTAACCCCAGGTCGGGCCGCTGGGGTTCGCGGTTTCGCCGGTGTCGCGGCGTGGCGGGCGCGGTCGGGACGGTTTTCGCGTTCCTCGGCGTCGGTTCGTGCAGGTCGCCCTGGCTGGGTTCGACGTGGTCGTCGTGGTTCGGGCACGGCGGGCCACACCCCGTCGGTGCCCACTCTCGCGCCCGCAACCGGCCGGGCCCCGCTCAGGCCGTCCGCCCGCCGGCCTCCCCCTTTCAGATCTTGGTAGGAAACGGCCCCTCCACGGGCCGTTTCCTACCAAGATCTCCACGGCTCACCCCGCCATTCCACCTGGGTTGGGTGTCCGGTTTCGTGACGGCTGTCCCGTGCGGCCCTGGTCGAGCAGGTGCCCCGATCGTCGTCGGGTCGCTTGACGGCGTGGGTGCCGGGTTTCGGCGTGTGATCGGGGGCATCGTGGGGGCGGAATCGTGGCGGGGGCGGGGTCGTTACACCCTGCGTACGACCGAGCAAGACCCACCGCCGCCAAGGCCAGGCCGCCCCGATGGGATGGTGCGGGCCCGCGGAATGATGGCGGGCCGGCGGTCGTTACACATGGTCCGGCCGACGTGAGGGCATCCCCCGCCCCGCACGAGCCGACATGAGGGCATCCCCCTGCCCCGCGAAACAGCCGGCCTCTTCCGGCCACCACAGGTCGGACACCCGGCCGGTAGGGCTGATCTGATCTTTCCTCCGGTACGACGCCGGAGATCCCTCCAGTTCCGCTGGAGTTTCCCCCTTGAGTTCATGGGCGCCGGACGGTGCTTGCATCCGCGTAGCCGATCCCCCTCGGTGCGGGTGCCAACCCCCGAATGGAGCATCTCTGATGAACACGATCATTCGTAACAGCGTTCTTGGTATCGCCGGTCTGGCGTTCGCCGGTGGTGTGGCCGCCGGCCCGATGACCGACACC
>NZ_JBNCKV010000033.1:0-18019 GCF_049841695.1 Micromonospora sp. DT178 | reverse complement strand
ATCCGCCCGCACGTCCGAGATCTTGGTAGGTAACGGCCCCCCAAAGGGCGCTTACCTACCAAGATCTCCCGAGCACCAAGCACCCAAGCACCCCGAGCACCGGAGCACCCGAGCAGGCGAGCACTCGGGCAGGCGGGCGTCGATCATGCAGTTGCGGTGCCCCACAGACGGCGCAATTCAGGGCACGACGCCCACCACAACTGCATGATCGACCCAACGAGCGGCGCGCTACCGGCTCAGTGGGACAGGTCGCGGTCGGGTGCCTGCCCGTCCGAGTACGCGCTGCGGTAGATCGTGCCCCGCCCCGTCGGGTCCGGCTGGTAGGGCAGCGGGGCGGGGTCGACGGGCGGGACGGGTTCGACGTCCGCCGCCGCGCCGCGCCGGGCCCGGATGATCCGGGAGACCACGAACCAGCCGGCGGCCGCCACACACGCGACGATGACCACCTTCTGGAGCACGCCGGCGTACCCCTCGACCAGGTGCCAGTTGTCGCCGAGCAGGTAGCCGGCCATCACGAAGGTGGTGTTCCAGATCAGGCTGCCGAGCGTCGTGTAGACCGCGAAGGTCAGCACCGGCATCCGCTCCACGCCGGCCGGGATGGAGATCAGGCTACGGAAGATGGGGATCATCCGGCCGAAGAAAACGGCCTTCACCCCGTGCCGCAGGAACCACTCCTCGGTGCGGTCCACGTCGCTGAGCTTTACCAGCGGCAGCCGCTGCGCGATCGCGCGGATCCGTTCCCGGCCCAGCGCGGCGCCGATCCAGTACAGGGCGAGGGCGCCGATCAGCGAGCCGAGGGTGGTCCAGAAGATCGCGCTGACCACGCTCATCCGGCCCTGACCGGCGACAAAGCCGGCCAGCGGCAGGATCACCTCGCTGGGGATCGGCGGGAAGAGGTTCTCCAGTGCCACGGCCAGACCCGCGCCGGGGCCGCCGAGCCGCTCGACCAGGCCGATGACGAAGCCGACCAGTCCGTCCTCGGGCGGCGCGGCCTCCCCGGTGGTGGAGCCGGAGGCGAGCAGGGCGTGCGCGGTACGAATCATGGCTCACACGCTACGAACCGATCCTGGGAGCCCGCCAATGGGCCGGCCCTTGCGTCCCGCGGACGGTCCACAGCGGCGGGAGGCGGCAGACCACAGGGGCCGTCCGGGTCCGGCGGGCCGCCCGCGCGGCGACCTCGTCGGGCGATCCGACGGTACGCGACGACCTCGCCGCACGACCCACCGGAACACGACAACCCCGCCGCACGACCCACCGACACACGACAGCCCCGCCGCACGGCCCGACGGCACGCGGTGGGTCTCGTCGGGCGGCCCGGCGCCGGCCGCGCCGTCGGCGAGGTGGGTGCGCCCGTCGGGGCGGTCCGGATCGGGGGGGGTCGCACTAGGGTGGCCCCGTGACGACGCGCACCACGATCGCCGACGCGGCCCCGATCCGGGTCGCGGCGCCCCGCACCGGGACCGCGGCACGATGACCGGCCGGCTGGCGCAGCTGTGGCGGTACCCGGTGAAGTCGATGCTGGGTGAGCGGCTGCCCGCCGCCGACGTCGGCCCGGCGGGCGTGGCGGGCGACCGGCGGCTGGCCCTGCGGCACCGGGACACCGGGCGGGTGGCCAGCGCGAAGCATCCCCGGCTCTGGCGCGACCTGCTCACGCTCCGCGCGGCCGGCGCCGCACCCGACCCGGTACGGATCACGCTGCCCGACGGGCGGTCGCTGTCCAGCTTGGACGCCGACGTCGACGGCGTGCTGTCCCGGGTGCTCGATGTCCCGGTGACGCTGGTCGACCGGCCGCCCGCCGGGGCGGTGCTGGACCGGGCCGACCCGGACGCGGTGCTGGCGGCCGGTCTCGCCGCCGAGGTGCCGATCGACGCCAACCCGCTCGGGGCGGCGGCGCCGGGCACCTTCTTCGACTTCGCCCCGGTGCACCTGGTCACGACGGCCACCCTGGCCCGGGTGGCCGCCGAGCTTCCGGGCGGCGCCGTCGAGGCGGTCCGCTACCGGCCCAACCTCGTGCTCGACGTCGACGTGGACGGCTTCGCCGAGAACGACTGGGTCGGCCGCGAGCTGCGGATCGGCCCCGAGCTGGTGCTGCGGGTGATCGCCCCGACCCCGCGGTGCGCGGTGCCGACCCTGGCGCACGGGTCGCTCCCCCGGCAGACCGAGGCGTTGCGCGTCCCGGCCCGCCTCAACCGGGTCGCGCCGCTGCCGCAGCTCGGTCCGCAGCCGTGCGTGGGCACGTACGCGCAGGTGGTGCGAGGCGGTCGGGTGGAACAGGGGTCCGTGGTCGAGGTCGGCTGAGCCGGTTCAGTCGTCCTCGTCGTCGTCCTGCGACGGCGTGGCGACCCGGTCGAGCAGGGCGTCGAGTCGGGCCGCCGTGTCGGGCGGGATCTGCCCCTCCTCGGCCGCCTCGGCGAGGCGCTCACGCAACTGCTCGACCCGCTTGGCCCGGTCCTTCTGCTTGCCTCGGCTCAGGTCCGCGAGCTTGTCCCGTAGCCCCTCGACCGTCTTGCGGTCGATCTCGCCGCGGGCCTGCGCCCAGGCGAGCACCGCGGCGAACTCGGCGACGAACTGCGGCAGGCCGACCGGGTCGGGCCGGGCGGTCACCGGCGGCGGGGCGGAGGTCCTGGTCGGCGCCGGCGTCGGCCTGGCCGAGGTCGGCTTGCCGGCCGGCGTGCCGGTGGCGGGTGCCGCCGCCGGGGGCGGACTTCCGCCGTCGCCGATGACGAGCGCCCCGACGAGCCCGACGAGCAGCGCGACGCCGACGGCGACCAACGCGGTGACGGGCCTGTTGCGCGGGGCCCCCGCGCCGCCGGCCGGGGCGCGACGGCCGGTGCGGGCGACCACGGGATGGCGCCCGCCCGGCGGGGCGGGGTACGGCACTCCCGCGCGGCCGGTGCCGGTGGGGTTCGGGGACGGCGGTGAGCGGTCGATCAGGGTCGGCGGGTGCTCGGCGCTTGCCGACGAAGGGGACGTCGCAGACGATGCGCCGGCGGACGGGGTCGGCAGGACGACCGTGGGCGGGTGCACCGCCCCCGAAGCGAAGCGGGCGGCGAGCTGGGCCGCGCTCGGCCGCCGCGCCGGATCGGTGGCCAGGCAGGCCAGGGTCAGCTCGGCGATGTCGGGCGGCAGCCCCGGGACCCGTGGGGGCGGCACCGGCGGGTGCCCGGCGTGCACCTCCAGCGCGTCCTCCCAGGTCTGCACGGGCAGCGGGGCCCGGCCGGTGAGGGTGCGGTAGAGCAGCGCACCGAGGGCGTAGACGTCGCTGGCCGGGTTCGGCGGCCCGTGCCGCATCCGCTCCGGGGCGAAGTACGCGGGCGTGCCCATCAGCAGCTCGCCGGTCTGCCCCGCCCGGGGGTGGTGCGGCCCGGCGAGCGCGGCGATGCCGAAGTCGAGCACCTTGGCGCCGGTCTCGGTGAGCATGACGTTGCCGGGCTTGACGTCGCGGTGCACCACGCCGATGCGGTGGGCGGCGGCGAGCGCCGCGGCGATCTGGCCGGCCATCCGGACCGCCTCCGGCCAGGGCAGCGGCCCGGCGGCGAGCCGGTCGGCGAGGCTGCGCCCCTCCACCAGCTCCATCACCAGGTACGGCACGACGATGCCACTGTCCAGGGCCGCCTCGCCGTAGTCGTACACCTGGGTGACGTGCGGGTGGGTCAGCCGCGCGGCGGCGCGGGCCTCGCGCTGGATGGTGGCCCGCAGTTGCGGGTCGGTGGCGAACTCCCGGGTGAGGGCCTTGACGGCGACGGGGCGGTGCAGCACCTCGTCGTCGGCGCGCCACACCTCGGACATCCCGCCGAGGCCGATGCGCTCGCGCAGGACGTAACGGTCGTGCAACCGCAGGGTGGGCGAGAACGGCGACATAGCCGTTCAGTCTGCCCTGCCGGCGGGGTCGGCCACCAGCGTGGTGCCCGGTCGCGGGCCGGTCGTCGCGGTTCGGGCGGCGACGACCGGCCCGCACCGACGGTCAGGAGCAGCGCGGCGCGGCGGCGACCGGCGGCGGCTGGATGCGGTCGGCGAGCCGGCGCAGGACGCCGGCGGCGGCCAGCCGGGTGGGGGTGAGTCGCGCGACGCGGGGCCGCTCCGGGCGGACGGGGGCGTCCGGCCGGGCGGAGTTGACGTGTCGGGTCACCGCGTCGACGGCGAGGACGAAGCCGGTGGGCTGTTCCATGGTCAGCTCCCTGGGACGGGTCCGGTGGAGGACCGGACGACGAGTGCGGTGGGTAGCAGGACGTGGCCGGCCGCCGGGTCGGCGGGCGGGTCGAGCAGGAGTCGGGCGGCGATGCGCCCCTTCTCCTCGGCTGGTTGCCGCACGGTGGTGAGGCCGGCGGTGGCGGCCTCGGCGATGTCGTCGAAGCCGGTGACCGACACGGGCGGGCGTCCGGCCTCGACGAGCGCGTCGAGGACGCCGAGGGCGAGCACGTCCGCGCAGGCCAGTACCGCCGTGGGCGGTTCGGGGGCGGCGAGGGCGGCGGCGACGGCCGTGGCGCCCGCCGACCGGCTGTTGTCGGTGGCGGCGAGCACGGTCAGCTCGGACCAGGCGACGCCGACCTCGGCGAAGGCGTCGGCGAACCCGGCCAGCCGCGCCCGGGTCGTCGGGTGGGCGACGTCGGCCACGTCGGCGAGGCGCAGTTCGCCCGGGGCCGCGCCGGGGCGCACGGCGTCGCCGAGCAGGGCGACCCGCCGGTGCCCGAGCCCCGCCACGTGGGCGGCGACGGCCCGGGCGGCGGCCCGCTCGTCGATGCCGACGTAGCGGTCGTCGGGGCCGGCGTCGTCGCGGGGGGCGGTCGTGACGACGGGCAGACCGCGCTCGCGGAGCACGTCGACGACCCAGCCCTCGTCGCCGACGCAGTAGACGCAGAAGCCGTCGACGGCGGCGTTCTCCACCGCCCGCCGCGCGGCGGGCTCGTCGGCCGGCAGCGGCACGAGCAGCAGGCTGGTGCCGTGCCGCTCGGCCGCCTCGGCGACACCGGCCAGGAAGCGGACCGCGAAGGGGTCGGTGAAGGCGTACGACAGCCGCGACTCGAAGAGCACTCCGATGGCGCCCACGTACCCGCGCCGCAGCGACCGGGCGGTGGGGTTGGGGCCGGGGTAGCCGAGCTGCCGTGCGGCGTCCAGGATCCGCTGGCGCAGGGTGGCGGAGAGCTGGTCGGGTCGGCTGTAGGCGTTGGAGACGGTGCTGCGGGACACGCCGACGGCGTCCGCGACGGCTTGCAGGGTCGGCTTCACCGCGCCTCCTCTGTATCGATTCAGACTGGATCGATACAGAGATTAGGCGGAGCGGGCCGCCTCCGTCAACGCCGTACGGTGGGCGCAACGAATCCACCCCGCCCGGTCAGCCGGACGGGGTGGTCGGAGTGGACAGTCAGCCCTTGCGGGCCACCCCGCCGTACATGCTGACCTCGGCCGCCGCCGGGCGGGGCTGCGGCGCGTCCTCGGCACGCCACTCGGCGACCGAGGCGACGCCGGGCTCCATCAGCTCCAGCCCGTCGAAGAACCGGGTGAACTCGGCCCGGGTGCGCAGGTTGATCAGGCCGTGCGGGCTGCCGCCCCGGGCCGCCGCCTTTGCCTCCTGCGCCACATGTGGGGGCAGGTAGTCGTGGGTGGCGTGCGAGGCCGCCAGGTAGCTGCCCGGCGGCAGCGCGTCGAGCAGCCGCGTGACGACGGCGTACGGGTCGTCCTCGTCGCCGACGAAGTGCAGGATCGCGACCAGCATCAGGCCGACCGGCCGGGACAGGTCGATGGTGCGCAGCAGGTCGGGGTGGCGCAGGATCCGCTCCGGGTCGCGCAGGTCGGCGTCGATGTAGGCGGTGGCGCCCTCGGGCGAGCTGGTCAGCAGCGCCCGGGCGTGCGCGAGCACGATCGGGTCGTTGTCGACGTAGACCACCCGCGACTCGGGGGCGATCGCCTGCGCGACCTCGTGGGTGTTGTCGGCGGTCGGGATGCCGGTGCCGATGTCGAGGAACTGGCGGATGCCCGCCTCCCGGGCGAGGTGACGCACGGCCCGCTGGAGGAAACGGCGGTTCTCCAGGGCGGCGGTGCGGATGGTCGGGAAGGACGCCGCCACGATGTCGCCGGAGTCCCGGTCGGCCTGGAAGTTGTCCTTGCCGCCGAGCCAGTAGTTGTACCGGCGCGCGGGGTGGGCCACCGAGGTGTCGATGCGGTCGCTCGGGTGGGCGGGGCCGGTCGTCGTACCCGGGGCATCGGTGGTCAAGGCAGCCTCCACGACTCTGCGCCACCCGCGACCGGGGGCGTCCGTCCACTGTCGCCGGTCGGCGACCATGCTAGCCGCACCGCCACCCGGGCGAGGCCCCGCCGTGGTCACCCCGGGTAGAGGTCGTCCAGGATCGCGCCGAGGATCTCCGGCGTACGCTCCGGCGGCTCGGCCTCCACGCAGAGACGTTCCATCGCCACCGCGTAGTAGTCGAGGTCGTCGCGTTTGTCGAGGTAGAGCGCGCTGGTGAGCTGTTCGATGTAGACGATGTCGGGCAGCTCCCGGTCACCGAAGCGCAGGATGGTGAAGGCCCCGCCCGCGGCGGCGTGCCCACCGGCGGCGAACGGGATGACCTGGAGCCGGATGTTCGGCGACTTGGTGGTCTCGATCAACGCCGCCACCTGCTCACGCATCACCCGTGGGCCGCCGATCGGCCGGCGCAGCGCGGCCTCGTCCACCACCGCCCAGAGCTGCGGCGGGTTCTCGCGGTGCAGCAACCGCTGGCGCTGCATGCGCAACGCGACCCGACGCTCGATCTCCGCCGGGGCGGCCCGGCCGTGCCCGAGCAGCACCACCGCCCGGGCGTACTCCCGGGTCTGGAGCAGGCCGGGAACGAACTGGACCTCGTAGCTGCGGATGAGCGCGGCGGCCGCCTCCAGCCCGAGGTACGACTGGAACCAGTTCGGCAGCACGTCACCGTAGCGGTGCCACCAGCCCGGGCTGTTGGCGTCGCGGGCGAGCTTGAGCAGCGCCTCCCGCTCCTCGGGCGCGGTGACGCCGTAGAGGGTGAGCAGGTCCGCCACGTCGCGTTCCTTGAAGCCGACCCGGCCCAGCTCCATCCGGCTGATCTTCGACTCGGAGGCGCGGATCTCCCAGCCGGCGCCCTCCCGGGTCACGCCGCTGGACTCGCGCAGCCGGCGCAACTGGGCGCCGAGCAACATGCGCAGCACGGTCGGGCCGGTCCCCGGACCGCCCTCGGCGGGACCCATCGTCACAGCCGACCTCCACATGCCGGTTCGTGCCGACCAGGTGCCCTCCCGCGGCCGACGTGTAAGCATGCCATGAACCGTGAGTGAGGTGAACTTCCTCGGTGCGGACAATCCGTCCCGGTCATCGGGACGCGCTCGGCGACGCGCTCGCCGCCGGCAGGCGAGCGTCAGGCGATCAGGTTGTCGAAGTCCCCGTCGCGGGCGCCGAGCACGAAGGCGGCGATCTCGTCCACCGTGTAGATCAACGCCGGCCCCTCCGGGTGCCGGGAGTTGCGCAGTGCGATGCCGGCACCGCCGGGCAGTTCGGCCAGCTCGACGCAGTTGCCGCTGGGATTGCTCCGGCGGCTCTTCTGCCAGGCGAGCGGGGGCAGCTGGGTGGTGGGAACGCCGTTCGGAGGCTGCTGCATGGACGTCTTTCTCTCGCGAGCCCCCCGGCGACGCCGGGCAGCGGTGCCTGGCAAAGGGGGCACGATATCGACGAAGGGCTTCCTGCACGTGCATCTGCTATTGCATCTGCATCGGACAGCGAGCATGATAACGCACGTGAACAGTGCCCATCTGTTCACTGAGAGTCACCTGACCTGGGCTGCCACCAGGAAGGACGGGGCCCGACGCGCGGGCGCGGGCCGCCGCGCGCGGGGGCTCGCGGCATCGTGCTGATGGGAGGTCTCGTGCCGGATCCGTTGACCATCGCGTCCGGCATCTGTGCCGCCGGGGCTCTCGTCACCTCCTGGCAGCTGCGCCGCCGCGCGATCCAGGCCGAGGTCGAGATCAGGCACCTCCAGGCCGAGCTCGCCGCCGAGCGGCACGCCGCCAGCCACGACGCCCTGACCGGCCTGCCCAACCGCCGCGCGTTCTACCGCCTGGCCGCCACGCTGCTCACCGACGCGGCCGGGCAGCCGCTGATCGCCGTGGTGCTCGATCTCGACGACTTCAAGCAGATCAACGACCGCTACGGTCACGCCGCCGGCGACCAGGTGCTGGTCAGCGTCGCCCAACGGCTCGCCGCCTTCGCCGGGGACAACCTGGTCGCCCGGCTCGGCGGCGACGAGTTCGCCGGGCTGCTGGCCAGCCCGACGATCGACCGGCGGTGGATCGAGCACGCCACCCGGCGGCTCTGTGACAGCCTCGCCGCGCCGATCCCGCTGGGCGGGCTCAGCGTCCGGGTGACCGCCTCCGTCGGGCTCGCCCCCGTCACCGGGCCGGGGCAGCTCACCGAGGCGCTCGACCGCGCCGACGCCGCGATGTACCGGGCCAAGAGCCTCGGTGTGGCCCGCCCGCCCCGGCAACTCGTCGACACCGCCCACCTGGCGGAGTGCTGAGCGCGCAATCCACGCCACCGGACCGCCGGTCGGGACACGAGGCGTTTCGACGTGTCTCGCGCCGGTTGCCGGGTATGCCGGCGGGGTCAGCGCCGCACCGGCCGAGGGAGAAACCACCGTGGCGAGCATCCGGGCCCTGGTCCTGAACTGCACCCTCAAGCGCTCCCCCGCCCCGTCGAGCGCCGAGGTGCTCGGGCGCGAGGTGCTCGACGCTCTCGCCGAGCAGGGCGTGGCGGGCGACCTGATCCGGGTCGTCGACCACGACGTGCGCTTCGGCGTCTCCACCGACGAGGGCGACGGCGACGGCTGGCCGGTCATCCGGTCCCGGCTGATGGCCGCGCAGATCCTCGTCATCGCCACGCCGATCTGGCTCGGTCAGCCGTCCGCCGTGTGCAAGATGGTCCTCGAACGGCTCGACGCCGAGCTCTCCGAGACCGACGCCGAGGGCCGGTTGCTCACCTACGGCAAGGTGGGCGGGGTCGCGGTCGTCGGCAACGAGGACGGCGCGCACCACACCATCGGCGAGGTCCAGCAGGCCCTCAACGAGGTCGGTTTCACCTGCCCCGCGGCGGGCGCCACCTACTGGGTCGGCGAGGCGCTGCACAAGGTGGACTACATCGACGCCCGGCCCAAGCCCGACACCACGGGACGCACCACGAAGGCGCTGGCGCTCAACAGCGCGCACCTGGCCCGGCTGCTGGCCGAGCAGCCGTACCCGCCGCCGGACGCCCACGGCGCCGGGATCGGGCCGAGCCGCGAGCCGGCCTGACGGTCAGCGCCAGCCGTAGCCGGCGCGCAGGGCCCGCCCGACCCGGTCGAAACGGGCCCGGTCCAACACCGCGCCCTCCCGGCGGATGCCGTCCTCGCGCATGGTCAGCACCCGGTCCAGCCGCACCCAGCTCGGCCGGTTGTCCCGGTCCCACTCGCCCGGGCCGAGCGCGAGCCAGTGCCGCTGCCCGTCGCGCTCGGCCTGGCTGGACAGCATCAGCCCGAACAGCGTCCGGCTGTGCCGGCCCACCACCAGCACGGGGCGGTCCTTGCCCTGGCGCGGGTCGTCCTCGTACGGCACCCAGGTCCAGACGATCTCGCCCGGATCGGCGTGCCCGTCGAGCTCCGGGGCGTACGCCAGTTGCCGGCGCTGCAACGCGGCGACCTGGCGGGGGCGGGCGACCTGCGCCGGGCCCGGCCGGGGCCGACGCGGCGACGGGATCACCCCGCCGATACGGGCCGCCACACTCCTGAGAAGACCTGCCACGACCGGCAGCCTATCCCCCGTCGGGGCCGCCGGCCCGGGCGGGACAATCCGGTGGACCTGGCCCGGACGATCGGTCAGGATCGGCGCCATGCCGGTCCCCGCCCACCAGGTTCGCGCCCACTTCACCGCCGACACCGTGACCGTGTACCAGGCGTACCCGCCGGAGATCGCCCGCCCGGCGCTGGCCGCCGGCCGCTTCGTCCCGCCCTTCAAGCGGGAACGGATGACGTGGATCAAGCCGTCGTTCCGGTGGATGATGTACCGCTGCGGCTGGGGCGCGAAGCCCGGGCAGGAGCGGGTGCTGGCCGTCGAGATCACCCGCGCCGGCTTCGAGTGGGCGCTGGTCAACTCGTGCCTGAGCGGCTTCGACCGCGACCGCCACGCGGACCGGGAGGACTGGTCGCGACGGCTGCGGGCCAGCCCCGTGCGGGTGCAGTGGGACCCGGAACGGTCGCTGCGCCTGGCCCCGCTGCCGCACCGGTCCCTACAGGTGGGGCTCTCCGGCGAGGCGGTGCGCCGGTACGTCGACGAGTGGCTGGTCGGTCTCACCGACGTGACCCCGACCGCCCACGCGGTGCGCGCGGCGCTCGACGCCGGCGACGACACCGCCGCCGGGGCGCTGCTGCCCCCGGAGCGCCCGTACCCGCTGCCGCCCGACGTGGCCGCCGTGATCGGCGCGTCCGCGCCGTGACCGGACCCCGTGCCCGCGGCGGGCGCCGGTCCGCCTCCACCCGCCGCGCGCCACGGCTCCAGCCGGTGCTCGAGGTGGGTCGCCTCGACGACTTCCCGCTCTGGCCGGTGGCCGACGTCGGGCCGTGGCTGGCGCTCTCCGAGGCCCTGACCGCCGCCGAGGTGGGTGCCGCCGTGGCCCGGATCGCGGCGTACAACCACCTCGACGACCGCACGGTGTGGCCCGGGGACGACGATCCGCTGACGGCCGTGCTGCCGCTGGTGGCGGCCGGCCCGGAGCCCGGTTCCCTGCTGGTGCCCGGCGGCCTGCGCCTCACCGATCCGGCGACGGGGGCGCGGGTCGACCCGGGCTGCTGCAGTGACCTCAACGAC
Source organism: Micromonospora sp. DT178 (assembly GCF_049841695.1). Classification (NCBI taxonomy): domain Bacteria; kingdom Bacillati; phylum Actinomycetota; class Actinomycetes; order Micromonosporales; family Micromonosporaceae; genus Micromonospora; species Micromonospora sp. DT178. The sequence continues at coordinate 7,180 of NZ_JBNCKV010000033.1, read as the reverse complement.
TGGCGCGAGTGGTACGAGATCCCGGTGGGCCGCTCACCGAACCTGGGCCACGACCCCGACCCCTGGGTGGAGCGGCGCCCCGACGGCACGGTCCGGGTGTGGGCGGACGAGGAGGGCAGTTCCTGGGTGGACGCCCACGTCGACGAGCTGACGGGGCTCGTCGACGGCGTCCGGACGGACCTGGCCGGCTTCCTGCGGGCGCTGCGGAGCTGGGCCGACGACGTCGTTCCCGCAGGCGCGGACGAGCTGGTCGCGAACCTGGACCGGCACCTGCGGGTGTCGGAACCGGACGCCCCGGCGAGGCCGTGAGCCGACCGGCGGCGCGGGGCGGTCGGGCGGCCGCCGTACCCCCTGGCACGTGCTTGACTGGGGTGTCGGTACCGGCACGGACGGGGGCGGTGACGGATGGTCTTCGAGACACGGGCGCGGAACCTGGCCGCGCCGCCGACGGCGGTCGGCCCGGGCGCCCGCCCCCGGCGGCGGGTCGCGGGCGCCGCGGCCGCCCTGCTCCTGCTGGCCGGCGCGACCGGTTGCACCGGCAGCGGGCGTTCGCAGCCACCGCCGGCCGACGCCGCGTCCGCCACCGCCGCCACGGGCCCGTCCCCCACGCCGACCGCGCCGGCCGTCGAGGTCCGCGACGACCTGGCGGGCCTGTTCCGGCAGGCCGGCCTCCGGGGCACCTTCGTGATGTACGACGTGACGGCCGGACGCGTCGTCATGGTCGACCGGGAGCGGGCCGAGCGGCGCTTCGTCCCCGCCTCGACGTTCAAGGTCGCGCACAGCCTGATCGCGTTGGAGACCGGCGTGGTGCGCGACGAGCGGGAGAAGATCCCGTACGGCGGCGGGCCGCAGCGCGTCGCCGCCTGGGAGCGGGACATGGGGCTGCGCGACGCGGTCCGGGTCTCCAACGTGCCGGTGTTCCAGGAGCTGGCCCGCCGCATCGGGCCGGACCGGGAGCGGGAGTGGCTGCACCGGCTCGGCTACGGCAACGGCGAGGTCGGGCCGGCCGTGGACCGGTTCTGGTTGACCGGGCCGCTGGAGATCTCGGCCGACGAGCAGGCGCGGTGGCTGGCCCGGCTGGCCCGGGGCGAGCTGCCGGCCGACCGGGGGCACCAGGCCACCGTCCGGGACATCCTGCGCCTAGAGCGCACCGCCGGGTACGCCCTGTACGGCAAGACCGGCTGGACGGACGCCACCGACCCGGGCACGGGATGGTGGGTCGGCTGGGTCGAGCGCGGTGACCGGCTGTACTGCTTCGCGCTGAACGTGGACGTCCGCGCGGACCGCGACGCCGACAAGCGCCTGCCGCTGGGCCGGCAGCTGCTGCACCGCCTCGGCGCACTGCCCGCCCCCTGACCGCCGCGCGCCGTCGGGACGGCCAGGGGCTCCCGGCGGGGCGTCGCACAGGTCGCCGGCGCGGCGGAAAGTCGGTTGCCGCGGGCGGCCGGCTCCGCAATGGTGTCGTCCATGACGTTCTGACGGGCAGCATCCCCATCGCCGAGGCGCGCGGCACCGACCGGTGTCGTGGTGCCGTCCGTCCATTCCCGTTTCCGCGAAAAGCGAGCGTCCTTGTCTCAGCACCAGTCCCTGCCGCCGTCCACCCCGGCCACCGTCACCGTCTTCGCCTCGCCCACGAGCTGGATCGAGTCCGAGGCCCTGACGCAGTGCCGGCAGGTGGCCACCCTCCCCGGCATGATCCATGTCGCCGCCATGCCGGACCTGCACCCGGGCAAGGGTGCCCCCATCGGCGCCGCCATGGCGTCGACCGTGCTGTACCCCTTCCTGGTGGGCTCCGACATCGGCTGCGGCATCGCCGTGTTCCCCATCAGGCTCAAGCGTGCCGTGCCGGAGCGGCTCGCCGCCCGGTTCCCCGACCTCGACTGCCCGCTCGACCCCGAGCGGGACGCCGACGACCCCGCCTGGGCCGTCGTGGCGGGCGACATCCCCGCCGGCCACGTCGACGGGCTCGGGACGGTCGGTCGGGGCAACCACTTCGTCGAGCTGGCGCGCGTCGACACGGTCTTCGAGCCGGGTCACACGAGTCGTCTCGGGCTCGACGCCGGCGATCTCGTGCTCGTCGTCCACACCGGCTCCCGGGGTCTGGGCGAGCGCATCCTGCGGGCGCACACCGAGGTCCACGGCGCGGGCGCCGCCCCTGATCCCGCCGCCTATCTGGCGGCGCACGACGACGCCGTACGGTGGGGCTCGCTCAACCGGCGGCTGCTGGCCGCCCGGGTCGCCCACGCCCTGGGGGCCGAGCCCACCGAGCCCGTCGTCGACCAGTGCCACAACCTGGTGGAGGTCCACGACGGGGTCTACCTGCACCGCAAGGGCGCGGCGCCGGGCGACGGCCGCGACGTGCTCGTCGCCGGCACCCGGGGCACCGCCTCCTACCTCGTGGCCGCCCACGCCGGTCCGGACGCCAACCACTCGGTGGCGCACGGCGCGGGCCGCAAGATGTCCCGCGCCGACGCCCTGCGGCGCAGCCGGGCCAAGCACACCGTCGAGGAACTGCGGCGCACCCCGGTGGGGTCGCTGGTGGTGTGCGGCGACCGCCAACTGCTCTTCGAGGAGGCGCCGACGGCCTACAAGCGCATCGAGCGCGTGATCGCGGATCTCGTCGACCACGACCTGGCCACCCCCGTGGCCACCACGGTCCCCCTGGTCACCTACAAGACGCCCGACGCCGGATCCACCACCCGACCCGACCGTCGCGACGACCGCCGCAGGCGGGGTCGGGCATGAGCCTGCACCTGCTCATGTCCGCCGGGCGTGGCCCGCAGGAGTGCGCCTGGGCGCTGGCCCGGCTGCTGCACCGGCTGGAAGCCGAGGCCGCCAGGCAGGGCCTGACGACCCACCGGGTCCGGACCGTGCCCGGCGAGCGGCCCGACACCTACCGGTCGGCCCTGATCCGGATCACCGGCGGCGGCGCCGAGGCGTTCGCCGCCGCGTGGACCGGCACCCTGTGCTGGCAGGCCCCCAGCCCCTACCGGGCGAGCACCGGCCGGAAGAACTGGTACGTCGTCGCCCGACCGTGCCAGCTCGACAGCCCGACCACTGCGTTCGCGGAGGCGGACGTCGACATCGTGGCCTGCCGCACCGGCGGCCCCGGCGGCCAGCACCGGAACAAGGCCAGCACGGCGGTACGGGCGACCCACCGCCCGTCGGGCATCGTCGTCGTGGTCGACACCGAACGGCAGTTCAGCCTCAACCGCCGCCTCGCCATCCAGTTGCTGCGGCAGCGGATCGCACACGACGACGAGGCCGCTGAGCGCGCCGTCGTCACCGCCCGATGGCGCATCCACGACGAACTCGTCCGCGGCGACCCCACCCGCGTCGAACGGCCGGAACCGCCGGGGCAGGAGGCGGGCCCACCTCGGCGGACGCGCCGAGGCCGGGGGCGCTCCCCCCGCCGCCGGGACGCGTCAGCCTCGTGACCGGCGGGAGCCGGACGCCGCCGGCACCGTCACCCGCACCCGCTCCTCCTCCGGGCGGCTGCCGATGTCGTCGAGCTGCTCGCAGATGGTCCTCCGCAGCTCGTCGTAGTCGCGGAAGTGGTAGTCGTTGAACAGCGTGTAGCCGGTCCACATCAGGTTGGCGCAGACCCGCGCCGGCACCCGGCCGGTCGCCGCGCCCATGCCGACCAGCGCCACCGACGCGATGCTGCCCGGCTCCTGCTCGTTCTGCGCGTGGATGGCCTGGAACGCGGCGGCGCACGCCAGCGCCACGTTCAGCGTCTCGCTCACGTCCTGCGCCGACTGCTCCATGGTCGGCGTCGAGATCAGGAACCTGGGGTTGATGGCCCCCGACGGCACGCAGACGGCGCTGCCCACCGGCATCGCTCCGCCGAACCGGTCGCGGATCGCCCGCTGGACGCGCAACTGGATCCCCGCCCCGAGGTGCCGCTTGACGACCGCGTCGACGCCGCCGTCCATCCGCCCCCGGGAGTTGGTCGGGCTGACCCAGGCGTCGGCCTGCCGGGTGAGGATCGACCCCCGGTGGATCTCGACCTCGGGGGTGTCGGCGAACGCCGCGCGCCACGCCTGCACCACCTTCGCGTTGACGTCTGTCAGCACCACCCTGAGCAGCGGCTTCTCGCGGTCGACGGTCATGGCTCACTCCGGTGGGGAAGGGGTTCTCTCCGACGTGGAGCACGCTATCGCCGCCCACCGACAACCTTTCGCGTCGCGCCACGCACGGCGCCCGGCCCCGGGACTGCGGGCGCCGGGGCGGGTCGTCGCCGGCGCCGTAACTGTCGCCCGCAGCCGGCAGAATGCCCCCACCTCGATCACCCGTGCCGTCGGACCGGCACGGCCCGCCACTCCGGGAGCCCGCGATGAGCGACACCACCGCCCCCACCCCGCCCGACCCGAACGACCCGCTGGCCCTCGCCGACCTGTTCACCGGCGGCGGCGAGCCGTGGCTGCCGCTGGTCAAGCCGGTCATCGAGGCGCAGCCGGACGCCGCCACGTTCATCGGCCCGGGCCGCAGCCCGATGGTCGTGCCCGTGCGGGAACTGACCTTCCAGGCGCTCAAGCCCAACCCGCCGCACAAGTGGAAGGTCGTCGTCTTCGGGCAGAACCCGTACCCGCGCAGCGAGAGCGCCACCGGCATCGCCATGTTCGACAACACCTTCCACAACTGGGACGACAGCCAGTTCGGCAGGGTCGTCACCATCCGCTGCATCATCAAGGCGGCGGCGATGTGGAAGCACGGCATCGCCAAGAAGACGCCGATCGCCGACATCCGTGCCCTGTTGCGGGAGCACGACACGGTGCAGCCGCCGGAGTGGTTCCAGGCGATGCTCACCCAGGGCGTGCTGCTGTTGAACGCGGCGCTCACCGCCAGCGGCGACGGGGCGCTGGCCACCGACCGGCACACCGCGTTCTGGCGGCCGGTCGTCGAGGCCCTGGTCGAGGAGATCCTGAAGGCCAAGCAGCACGCCGACGAGGAGGACCGGGGCGTGGTGTTCGCGTGGTGGGGTGCGCACGCGCGCAGCCTCAAGCGGGTGGTGCAGCGGCTCGAGAAGAAGTACCCGGACGTCGAGGTCCGCCACATCGACCACCCCAACCCGGCGGCGCAGGGCGACATCTTCTGCGACGGGAACCACTTCGCCGACGTCAACAAGGCGCTCAGGACGCTGGGCGCCGACGAGATCGACTGGCTGCCCCGCAGGGGATGGAGCCGGTCTACGGCGCACGGGGGCGGCACCGACGCGGACACGGCCGAGCGCATGGGGGCGTTCATCGCCTCCACGATGGAGCTGCACAAGCTCTACCTCGAACGGCTCGCCAGTGTCAAGGACGAGGGACTGGCCCTTCCCGCGATCACCGGCGTGTCCGACACCCCGCTGATGGACTTCCGTGCGGCCGTCGCCCCGGTGGCCGCGCTGCTGCCCGGGCTCGACTGGCACGTCGAGCAGTCACACCGGTTCGGCGAGAAGCAGGTGGACGGCGCGGCCGACGGCCTCTCCGCCGACGAGGTCGCGGCCCTCTACCTCTACACCTGCGAGTCGGCGTTCTACCGGCAGATCAACGCCACGCTGCGCAACCCGGACCGCAGCCGGATCGTCCCGTACCTGCCGTACCTGCGGCTGTTGTTCTCGGCCGTGTCACGGCTCCCGGCCCGCACGGAGCCGCTGTGGCGCGGGGTGTCGCTGGACCTGCGGGCGCAGTACCCGCTCGGGCAGACCGTGACGTGGTGGGGCGTCTCGTCGTGCACGTCGAAGCTCGGCGTGGCCCAGGCGTTTCTCGGCGGTCGCGGCAAGCGGACGCTCTTCGAGGTGCTGCCCGTAAGGGCCGTGGGCATCCGGCGGTTCTCGGCCTTCACGGGCGAGGAGGAGGTCATCCTGGCGCCCGGCACGCAGCTCAGGGTGACCGACGTGAAGGTGGAACGCAACGGCCTGTGCACCGTCCGGCTGACGGAACTGGCCGAGGAGCGCATGGTGGCGTGAGCGGCCGGCGGCAGGCGGCAGGCAGGACCGTCCGGAGCGGGCGGTGGCATAGCAGCGCCGGCTCCACGCCCGCTCCGGGCGCCCGCGTGACCGCCCACGCGCCCGCGTGTGACCGCGTCCGCGCGTCACCGTCCCGCGCGGGTGGCCGGGACCGCGCCGGACCCGTGCCCTAGGCCGTGTTTCGTCGTACGCCGACTTGTCGCGCGGTTCCAGCTTGTCGATCAGCTGCAACGTCCCCGACGGCAGCTTGACCGGTCTCACCTCCACCGTTCCGCCTGGTGGCCTGCGCCTCGGCGCCTGCCGCGAACCGGCCTTTTGATGTTTGTCGGCCCCTTCAGGCACCATGCCCGGCCATGGATGTACGACAGGAGTTTCGGGGCGCAGCCCGGGAAAAGGGCGTGCCGGTGCACGAGATCGAGCGCTGGGTGCGGCTAGCCCGACCACAGACGGAGCTGGTTCCGGAGGGCGACGGCCTGCCTGTGGCCGGCCGGTTCGGCGGTCTCGCGGCGTTGCCGGAGGGCGAGGAGTGGCCTCCCGGGCAGTGTCTCGTATTGACGCTCGACCTTGCCGCCATCCCCTCGCACGGGCACGACCTTGACCTGCCGGCCGACGGGTCGCTGCTGTTCTTCGTCGAGCCGGACTTCACCCCCAACGACTGCCGGATCGTTCATGTGCCGGCCGGCACTCCGGTAACCGAGCACCCGAACCCCGGGGTGCCAGTCTTCGGTCCGATTCTGCTGCACGCTCGTGCCGGCTGGAGCCTTCCGGAGAACGAGCACGAGGTGCCGTTCGACCTTCGCTTGGACGACGATCTCGAGGATGTGATCGGAGAGGTGATGTGGGACCTCGAGGACAACAATTACGAGTTTTCTCTCGGCGGTTACGGCGGCGCCAGCACCGGCGGCGCGGACAACCCCATCCTCAACGCAAACGAGCACACCGTGCTAGCCACCGTCTGGCTGGACGAGGGGCGGGTGGGTGACGCGTTCGGCGAGACGCTGATTGTAGTCAACTTCATGATCAAGCATGCGGATCTGGCCGAGCGCGCCTTCGACCGGATCTGGCTGATGGCTGACTTCAACGGCTGACGCGGTCAGGACTCCGGCGTGGTCCCCGGCTACTAGGCTAGGCCGTGTTACGAAACACGGCCTAGCTTGATCTTTAACCTGCTGGGCGGTGGCATCGACCCCGGCTGATCATGGGGACAGCCCTTGATCGATCATTCCT
>NZ_JBNCKV010000032.1:0-26229 GCF_049841695.1 Micromonospora sp. DT178 | reverse complement strand
CGCCGCCGCCGGGCGCGGGGGCAGCCGCCGTCGCCCTGCCGGGGGTGCCCCCGGGGGCGCGGGGGGGCGGGGGCCCCGCCGGCGCCGGCGCTCAGCCCAGCGTCTTCTCCCGCGACCGCCACGCCGTCCGCACCGAGGTGCGGCCGTTGGTGCGCAGCAGCGAGCCCTCGTACACCCGGGCCCCGGCGGCCACGAACGCGGCGGCCGCGACCAGCAGCAGGGCCAGGGACACCAGCGGCTCCCAGCCGGCCGCGTCCCCGGTGAACAGCCGCAACGGCATCGCCGTCGGCGCGGAGAACGGCAGATAGGACAGCAGCCGCATGGCCGTCGCGTTGTCGTTCAGGAAGATCACCGCGAAGAACGGCAGCATCACCGCGAGCTGCACCGGCGTCGACACGCCCGCGATGTCCTCCTGGCGGTTCACCAGTGCGCCGGCCGCCGCCCACATGGCCGCGACCAGCACGAAGCCGAGCAGGAAGAACGGCAGGAACCAACCGATCGCCGGGGCCAGCAGGGAGAGCAGCCCGCCGCTGTCGCCGAACTGCACCCCGACCAGGGCGACCAGGGCGACCAGCGCGATCTGCCCGAGGGCCAGCACCGTGCCGGCGATCATCTTGCCGGCCAGCAACGCCCGTACCGGCACCGCGGCCACCAGGATCTCCACGATCCTCGTCTGCTTCTCCTCGACGATGCTCTGCGCGATCTGCACGCCGAAGGTCTGCGAGGTGACGAAGAAGATGAACGCGAAGGCGAACGGCACCAGGAAGGCCACCACCGGGTCCACCGCGTCGGGGTCCAGCAGCCGGACCGCGGGCTGCGTGCTCAGCGCCGCCACCACGTCGTCGGGGGCCTCGTCCATGGCGAGCACCGCCGGTCCGGAGACCACCGCGGCGTCGACGTCGCCGTCGCGTACGGCCCGCTCGGCGGCGCGGTCGTCGGCGACCGTACGCACCTGGAGCCCGGCCTCGCGCAGCGGGCCGGCCGCCGCCGCGGTCACCGCCACGCTCGACGGGCCGCCGGAGAGCAGCGGCGGCAGGATGGTCGCGGCGGCGGCGATCAGCAGGAAGAACAGGGTGCTGAACAGGAAGGTGCGGTCGCGCAGCTTGACCCGGATCTCCCGGGCGGCGACCAGCCGGGTGGCCTGCGTGGTGTTCACTGGGCGACCTCTCGGAAGATCTCGGTGAGGGAGGGGCTGACCGGGCGGAACGCGCGGACGGGGCCGCGCGCCAGCGCCGCGTGCAGCACCGGCTGCTCGTCCGTGCCGGGCGCGAGGTCGAACACGGCGTGCGCGCCGTCCAGGTCGACGAGGGTCACCCCCGGCTGGTCCCGCAGCCAGCCGGCGTCGGTCTCCACCACCAGCTCGTACCGGGGCACGGTGTACGTCGCGCGCAGCTCCTCCCGGCTGCCGGCGGCCCGGATCACGCCGCCCCCGATGATCACCAGGTCGTCGCAGAGCCGCTCGACGACGTCCAGCTGGTGGCTGGAGAAGAGCACCGGCGCGCCCGCGGCGGCCCGCTCCCGCAGGACCGCCACGACCGTGTCCACGGCCAACGGGTCGAGCCCGGAGAAGGGCTCGTCGAGCACCAGCACCTCGGGGTCGTGCACCAGGGCGGCGGCGATCTGCGCGCGCTGCTGGTTGCCCAGCGACAGCGTCTCCAGCAGGTCGTCGCCGCGCTCGGCGAGCCCGACCCGCTCCAGCAGCGCGTCCGTGTTGCGGCGCGCGGCGGCGGCGCTCATCCCGTGCAACCGACCCAGGTAGGCCACCTGGTCCCGGACGCTCATCTTCGGGTAGAGGCCGCGTTCCTCCGGCATGTAGCCGAAGCGCCGGCGGGCCTGCCGGCTCAGCGGCGCTCCCCGCCAGGTGATCTCGCCGGCGTCCGGGGCGAGCACCCCGAGGATGATCCGCATGGTGGTGGTCTTGCCGGCGCCGTTGCCGCCCACGAAGCCGGTCATCCGGCCGGCGACCACGTCGAAGGACACGTTCTGGAGCACCCGCCGGTCGCCGAAGCTGCGGTCGACGCCGTCGAGGCGGAGCACATTGGTCACGGCGTCCACGCTAGATCGTCGGCCGCCGCCCGCCGTCCGTCCCGAGATCGAGCAGGACGTCCCCCTCGTGGCGGAGCCGGGTCAGCCGCCGGGGCGCACCACCCCGTGCTCGTACGCGAAGACCACCGCCTGCACCCGGTCGCGCAGGCCCAGCTTGGCGAGCACCCGGCTGACGTGCGTCTTCACCGTCGCCTCGCCCAGGTGCAGCTCGGCGGCGATCTCGGCGTTGCTGGCGCCGCCGGCGACCAGGACCAGGACCTCCCGCTCGCGGGGGGTGAGATCCCGCAGCGCCGCCTCGGGAGCCGTCCTCGGGCCGCCCGGCGTGACGGGCTCGCCGGGGCGGGCGAAGGTGGCGATCACCCGCCGGGTGAGTTCCGGGGCGAGCAGACCGTCGCCCCGGGCGAGCACCCGGATCGCCTCGATCAGGGCCTCCGGGGTGCCGTTCTTGAGCAGGAAGCCGCTGGCCCCGGCGCGCAGCGCGGCGAACAGGTAGTCGTCCCGGTCGAACGTGGTGAGGATCAGCACGGCCGGTCCGCCCGGCCCGTCCTCCTCGGCGGTGATCCGCCGGGTGGCCTCCAGCCCGTCGACCCCGGGCATCTCCACGTCCATCAGCACGACGTCCGGACGCAGCGCCCGGGTCATGCTGGCGGCGCGCTCCCCGTCGGCGGCCTCCCCGACGACCTCGATGTCGTCCTCCACCTCCAGGATGACCCGGAAGCCGGTGCGGACCAGGTGCTGGTCGTCGGCGAGCAGCACCCGGACCGGACGGTCGATCCCGGGCACCTCGTCCCCGGCGCTCACGCGGGCCGCCCCACCGGCAGCGGCAGCGGGAACCGGGCCCGTACCCGCCAGCCGCCGCCGGCGCGCGGGCCGACCTCCAGCGCGCCGCCGTGGGTGGCGACCCGCTCGCGCATCCCGACCAGGCCGAGCCCGTCGGCGTTCGGCGGGCGGGTGGCCCGTCCGTCATCGGTCACGTCGACCTCCACCTCGTGTGCCAGGTAGCGGATCCGCACGTCGAGCGCGGTCGCGCCCTCGGCGTGCTTGAGCGCGTTCGTCACGGCCTCCTGGGCCACCCGGTACGCGGCCTGCGAGACCGACTCCGGCAGCGGCGTCGGGTCCCCGTACACCCCCATGGTGGCCCGCAGCCCGGCCTCGCGGGCACGCTCGACCACGGCCGTGATCCGGTCTATCCCGGCGGGCCCCGGCTGGTCGGGGCGGTCCGGGCCGCCGTCGCGGGCGCGGAGCAGGCCAAGCATCCGGCGCAGCTCGTCGACGGCCGTGCGGGCGGTCTCCTCGATCGCGCTCAGCGCCGCGCGGGCCTTGACCGGGTCCTTGTCGAACACCCGGCGGGCGGCGGCCGCCTGCACCCCCATCACCGACACGTGGTGGGCGACCACGTCGTGCAGCTCGCGGGCGATGCGGACCCGCTCGCCCACCACCGCGTGCTCGCGGATCTCGGCCTGCGAACGGCGCAGCTCCTCGGCCCGCGCCTGCACCTCGTGCTGACGCCGGGCGGCCAGCCACGCGGTCTCCCCGAAGAAGTACGCGAACCCGAAGTAGAGGCCGTTGACCAGCACCCCGTTCACCATCGCCGCGAGCACCGGCGGCACGGGCCCGACCGCGCGGGCGAACGCGTCGGCGGGGATGTTGGTGTAGGTGGTCGCGTAGTAGATCCCGAGCCACAGGAACATGGTGGCGATGACGCCGATCCGCAGCCGCCGGGACAGCCGCCGGTCCCGGCCCCACGCGCCCAGCGTGTAGAGGGCGGCGAACAGCGCCCACGAGGCGAGCTGCGTCTCCGGGGCGGAGCGGGCCTGCGCGGCGACGAACGCGACCGAGACCACCAGCGTGACGGCGGCGGGGAACCGGCGTCGCCAGATCAGCGGCAGGGTCACCGCGACGGTCCAGAAGATCTGCTCCGGGCCGGACGGCGGCGGGCCGAGCAGGAACGCGCCGGCGCTGCGGGCCAGGGTCAGGCTGAACAGCGCCAGAACGGTGGCGGCCAACCCGATGTAGACGTCCAGCCGGCGCTGCTCCGGGGTGGGCCCCGGGCGCCGCCAGCCCTGGTCGGTGTCGCTGTTCATCCAGGTCAGGATCTCATCCCGCCGGCCGCCGCCGGTCCGGCACCCGGCCGGCTTCCTCGCCGCGGCCGCCACCGGCGCGCCGCGCCCCGTCGGGTGGCCGGCGCCGGCACGCGCCACGGCCCGGCACGTGGGGGCGCGCCGGGCCGTGGCCGTGGTGGGATCAGGTGCGGTTGCGGTACGTCTTGACGGCGCTGTCGAGGATGTCCCAGAGCGTCACCAGCACCGTGCCGGCGATCACGGCGGTCGCGACCAGGTTCAGGTTGTCGCCCTCGCCGAGCCACTCGAAGCGGGCCACGAACTCGGGGTTGAGCAGCCGGTCGGTCGACATCAGCCAGATCACCGGCACCGCGAACGCCAGGCCGAGCACCGCGTTGACCGCGACCAGCGGCCAGGTCCAGCGTCCCGTCCGGTACTTGGCGATCTCCAGGCCGATGGTGGCCACCAGCACCGCGATCAGGAACGGCAGCCAGAAGCTCCACAGCGCCGGGTCGAGGATCGGCAGGTTCTCACCGTCGGTGGGAACGAACGAGCGGAAGTGCTGCATCGGCAGGTAGATGATGATCAGTGCCAGGAAGGTGACCGAGGCGGCGATGTCGGTCAGGGTGATCTGCCGGCCGGTCGTGTCCTCCGGGAGCTGGTCGACGTTCCACTCGGGCAGGTGCAGGGGGGTCTTGGTGCGCTCCAGCACCGCGAAGACCACGGTCACCCAGAAGGCGATCTGGACCGCCACCTGGATGGCGGCGGAGATGCCGGCGCCGATCCCCTCACCCGCGTCGCCGCCGTCGGCGACCTTCAGCAGGCCGACCAGCACGCCCGCCATCGCCGGGATGAAGCTGAGCAGCAGCTTCATCAGCCGCGACCAGGCCAGGTAGTAGGCCGGGCCGATCAGCTGCAACCGGCGGTCGGCGTAGCGGGCGGCGAGCTTGTCCGGGTCGCCCAGCTCCGTGAGCACCTCCCGCTCGGCGGCGGCGGCGTCCTGCCCGCCGGCCGTGCGGCCCTCGACCATGTCCTCGATCGAGGCGCGCAGCTCGGTGGCGATCTCCTCGCGGCGCGCGACCGGCACCGAGCGCAGGGTCGCGGCGAGGTATCGGTCGGTCAGGGTGTTCATCGGTCGGCTCCTTCGATCAGCCCGGTCAGGGAGGTCTGCACTGTGGCGAGGTCGGTGAGGAGCCGGCCCAGCACCGACTCGCCCTCCTCGCTGGTCCGGTAGAACTTGCGTGGCCGGCTCTCCTCGGTGTTCCACTCGCTGGTCAGCAGCCCCTGCTCCTCCAGCCGCCGCAGCAGCGGGTAGAGCGTGTTGGCGTCGACCGGAAAGCCGTGGTCGGAGAGGCGTTGCAGCAACGCGTAGCCGTAGTCGGGACGGCGCAGCGCGACGAGGCTCGCCACCACCACGGTGCCCCGACGCAACTCCTGGAGGTGCGTTCGCAGGATCTCATCGCTCACCATGTGTCACACCATACTGTGTGGCACACACTATCGTCCAGCGATACATCATCGCGTCCGCCAACATCAGTGTGTCCGGGCGAAACGGACGGCGGCGGACCCCGGAGGGATCCGCCGCCGCGTGCGTCGGCCGCTCAGCAGGACCGGCCCTCCCGGAAGCCGCGCTCGACGACGGACGCCGGTCCGACCTGGAGGTAGCCGACCCCCGGGCGGATCGGGTGACCGGTGAACAGCTCCACCCGGGAGCCGACGCGCACCAGGTACGCCGAGGCGTCGCCCGCGTCGTTGCGGATCATCGAGCCCCGCGGGCCGTAGATCTCCTCCAGGGCGGCGAAGGACATGCCCACCGCCGCGCCGGCGGGGGTGCGCGGCGGGGCGGTGGCGGTGCCCACCCCCACCAGCCGCCCGTCGAGGAAGGTCAGCAGGATCTTCCCCGCCCAGGCCCCGGTGACGCCGGTGTGGACCGTGCCGTCGCAGTCGGGAGCCACCCAGTCGATGAGGCCGGCCGCCGACAGGCGTGCCAGGTCGGCCCCGATCCGGAACGGCCCGGCGCCCCGGACGCTGATGACCTCGACCTCGTCCCGCCCGGCGGCGGCAGGGCCGGGGTCGACGCCGGGGCGGTCGGTGGGGTGCCCGACGGCGGCGGCCGGCCGGGGCGCGGCGGCGGCCGGGGCCGCCAGGGCGATCGGCACGAGCCCGGCCGTGGCCAGCAGGGCGGTGACGAGGGTGTACGAGAGACGGTGCACGGGGATCTCCTCCTCGGTGGTGCGGATGTCCTTGTCCTCTTGGTCTCCCCGCCGACCGGATCGGTTCGTCGGGTTTCCGACCGACGCGCTGCGGGCCGGCCCGGGCGCGCCGCCGAGGGCTGCCGTCGCACCGACGCGCCGTCTACTGTCGAGGCGGAACGGCGGCCGGCGGTGCCGGTGTCGGGGGTGGTGCGGTGACCAGTCCGGAGCGGATCGGGCCCTATCGGATCGAGCGGCTGCTGGGCACGGGGTCGTTCGCGACGGTCTGGCTCGGCCACGACCCGGTGCTCGACTCCCGGGTGGCGATCAAGGTGCTGGCCGAGAACTGGCACCACGACCTGCGGGTACGCGAGCGGTTCCTCGACGAGGCCCGCCTGCTGCGCCGGCTCGACGACGAGCGGCTGATCCGCGTCCACGCCGCCGGCGAGCTGGCCGACGGTCGGCCGTACTCGGTCATGGCCTGGGCCGACGGCGGCAGCCTGCACGACCGGCTGGCGGCCGGCCCGATGCCCCCGACCGCCGCCCTGGCCCTGCTGACCGAGATCGCCGCCGGGGTCGCCGTCCTGCACCGCCACGGCGTGGTGCACCGCGACCTGACCCCGGGCAACGTCCTGTTCCGCTCCGGCGCGGACGGCGAGCGGGTGCTGATCGCCGATCTCGGGCTGGCCAAGGCCCTCGCCGCCGCCTCCGGTCTCACCGCCCGGGCCGGCACCCCCGGCTACATGGCCCCCGAGCAGGACGACCCGCTCGCCGTCGTCGACACCCGCGCCGACGTGTACGGCCTGGGCCGGCTCGGGCTGCGGCTGCTCGGCGCGGACGCGGAGCGCGTGGCGGGTGACCAGCCGCACCCGGGCGGGGCGGTCCGGCTGCGGCAGGGCGTGCCGCCGCAGGTGGCGGCCGTGCTGCGCCGGGCCACCGCACCCCGGCCGGTGGACCGGTACCCGGACGCCACCGCCTTCCGCGCCGCCCTGCGGAGCGCCGCCACCGCGCCTACCCGCGCGGGTCCCGTCCCGTCCGGCCGGGCCGCCGCCCCACCGCCGCGCTCGTTCGCGGGCGGACCGGCGCGCGCGGGGGACCGGCGGCCGGGCCGACGGCGGTTCGGGGCCGTGGCTCTGGGCGTCGCGGCGGTGTTCGCGGTCGGGACCACGGCGGGCGACGCCGCGACCGCCGGGTGGGACGCCGGGACCGGGACGAGCGGGCCGCTGACGGTCCGGCTGCCGCCCGGATGGCAGGCCACCGGCACCGGCTGGGCCGGCCGGTACGGCCCCGACGGCCGGCTCGAACCGGCCCTGGTGATGTCGCCCGACCCGCACCGGTGGGCCGCCGACCCCACCGTGCCGGGTGCCTTCGTCGGACTGTCGGCCAGCATCGCCGCGCGCACCAGCCCGGCGGGATTCGTTGCCGAGCGTGTCCATACGGCGTGTGCCGCCCTGCCGGTACGCCGCATCCGGCAGGCGGGCGTGGACTGGGTGGTGGCGCGGTTCACCTGCGACCGGGGCCGTCCCGAGGTCGTCGAGGCCGCCGGGCTCGCGCCTGGCCGCGCCGGCCTGGTCTACGTGCAGATCACGCCCCCGGCCGGCAGTCGGGCCGACTTCGTCGACACGCTGCTCGCCGGCGTGACGGTGAGCTAGCCCTTCTGGGGCCCGCCCCGTGCCGTGGGCTTCCCGGCCCGGTCACCCTGCGGTGCGGACGCCGCCGCCTGGCCGAGGCGGCCCCGCAGAAACTCCTCGAACGTCAGCAACCAGGGGAACCGGTCCCGCAGGCCGGCGATGTCGGCCTGGTATCCGCTCTCGGCGAACCACCCGTACATGCGGTGCTCGATGGGTTGCGGTTCCAGGCGGGTGGGGGTGCCGGTGAGCGCCTCGTAGATCTCGGCGACTCGCGTGAGGGTCAGCTCGTCCCCGGCGATCTCGATCTGGGTGCCGAGGAAGTCGGAGGGGTGGGTGAAGGCGTGCGCGGCGACGCGGCCGACGTCGTCGGAGGCGATCAGCTGGAGCGGCCGGTCGGGAAGGACCTGCAGCCTCAGGACCCGTTCTCCCTGGGCGTCGGCGTAGTGGAGGAGATTGTTCATGAAGAACGCCGGCCGCAGGATGGTCGCGGGCAGGTCCAGAGCCTGGATGTGCCGCTCGATCTCGGCCTTGGTCTCGAAGTGGTCGATGCCGGTCCGACGCTCCGCGCCGCCCACCGAGCTGTAGACCAGGTGCGCGACGCCGGTCTCCCTGGCCGCATCGGCGACGGTCTTGCCCTGCCTGATCTCGGCCGCGAGGGCGTCGGGACTGAGTGCGAGGGCCTGGACGCTGAAGACACCGTGCACACCGCGCATCGCCGCGCGGAGCGAGGTGGCATCGTCCATGTCCCCCTCGACGAGGGTGGCGCCCTGCTCCTCGAGGAGGCGCGCGGCCGGCTTGGCCCGATCGCGGACGAGTGCCCGCACCTGCCAGCCGTACTCGAGCAACCGGTGGGCCGTGGCGCCGCCCTGGTTGCCTGTCGCGCCGGTCACGAGAATCGTCTTCCGCTCTGTCATGACGGTCCAGCCTAGGGAAAGGGCTGGTCAGCCCGACCTCAAGGGGGACACCCATCGGCGAAGGCGCATGCCTGGCCGTCGCGCCGCCGCCCGCGCGTCGGTGCTAGCGCACGACCACGGTGACCGTGTGCGTCGTACCGCCCTGCGGGATCAGCACGTCCACCGTGCCGGGGCGGACGAACCGGATGTCGACCACCCCCGCCTCGTAGCTGCGGGAGACCAGGTCCTCCCGGTCCACGGTCACCTCGCCCGGCCCGATGCCGATGATCCGCAGTACCCCGCCGGTGGCGAAGCAGAGCGAGGGGAGCAGCGCCAGTTCGGTCTCGGCCAGCACCACGTCGTGACGCACCGCCCCGAAGCAGGTGCCGGGCGGCCCGCTCGGCGACTGCGTCGCGCCCGGCGTACGCCCGGCGGCGGTCGTCGGGGGCGCGGCCGGCGGGGGCCGCCTGGCCGGGGGGACGGCGGCCGGCGGGCCCGGCGGACGACCCGGCGTGCTCGGCGACGGCGGGAAGGCCGACGACGGCAAGGCCGACGACGGTAGGGCCGACGGGGAGGGCGAGGCCGGGCCGGGGGAGCGGGAGGCCGGCGCCTGCACGGGCAGCGGCGAGACGGGCGCGTCCCCGCCGCCGCACCCCGCGACCGGCACGGCCACGGCCACGGCGACCATCGCGATCCTGGCGAGCCGCGGCGCGGCGAACCGTGAGCCGCCGGAGCCGCCGGAGCCGCGCGACGCGCCCCGGCGGACGTCGTCCCCGCCGGCGCACTCCGGCGGCCCGCCCGCCCCGGTCACCGTCGCCCTCCGCCGGCGGCCCGGCGCGCTCACCGCCGCCCCTCGCCGGCGGCGGGCTCCCCGGACAGCCGGTGCCGCAACTGCCGGCGGGCCTCGTGGATGCGCGACTTGACGGTGCCCTCGGGCAGGCCGAGCAGGCCGGCGATCTCCCGGTAGCCCAGCCCGAGGACGTCGCGCAGGATCACCGCCTCGGCGAGTTCGGGGCGCAGCGCGTCGAGCGCGTCGAGCAGGTCCAGCCGGGTGCCGGCGACCACGCTCGTCCGGCGCGGGTCCACCGGTTCCGGCAGCGGCACGCCGCCGGCCTCCACCCGCCAGCGCCGCCGCAGCACCCGGTACGTGGAGCGGGCCCGGTTGGCCGTCAGCCGGTACAGCCAGGTGTGGAACGACGACCGGCCCTCGAACCGGCCGATGCCCCGGGCCAGCGCGAGTAGCGCGTCCTGGCACGCCTCCTCGGCGTCCTCGCGGTGGGGCAGCAGGCGGGCGCAGAGACGCAGCACCTCGGGGCGGACCGCGACCAGCAGCGCGTCGAGCGCCGCGGGATCGCCGCGCGCCGCCGACTCGACCAGATCCTCGACACCGTCCGGGAGGGGCATCAGGTCGTCCAATGCTCGCCGGATACCGTCCGCCCAGGCTACGGCCGCCACCGCCGGACGGGGCGCCCCGAGTCCGGGAACCGACTGCCGGAAGCCGTCGCGGGCCCCCGGCGAGTGCCGGCGGCCGGCGCGTGGCGGGGCGGTCGGAGAGATCCCCGCCACCCGGCCCGTCCCTGTCCGCGCGGCGTCTGGAGCCGCGTTTCGCGGCGGCGATAGGGTAGGCCGTCCGAGCTCGACCATCCCATGATCCGACCCGGGGGGGCGCCACGCATGGGCGATTCGTTCGCGCATCTGCACGTGCACACGGAGTACTCGATGCTCGACGGGGCGGCCCGGCTGAAGGACCTCTTCGCCGAGGTCAAGCGGCAGGGCATGCCGGCGGTGGCGATGACCGACCACGGCAACATGCACGGCGCGAACGACTTCTACAAGCAGGCGATGGCCGCCGGCGTCACCCCGATCCTCGGCATCGAGGCGTACGTGGCGCCCGAGTCGCGGTTCCACAAGCAGCGGGTGCGCTGGGGCCGACCGGAGCAGAAGAGCGACGACGTCTCCGGCAGCGGCGGCTACACCCACATGACCATCTGGGCGAAGAACAAGACCGGCCTGCACAACCTCTTCAAGCTCACCAGCCGGTCGTACACCGAGGGGTTCTTCGTCAAGTGGCCGCGGATGGACGCGGAGCTGCTCGCCGCGAACTCCGACGGGTTGATGGCGACCACCGGCTGCCCCTCCGGCGAGGTGCAGACCCGGCTGCGCCTGGGCCAGTACGACGAGGCGCTCAAGGCCGCGGCGCGGTACCAGGAGATCTTCGGCAAGGAGAACTACTTCCTGGAGGTCATGGACCACGGCATCAGCATCGAGCGCCGGGTCCGGCAGGAGCTGCACGACATCTCCCGTAAGCTGGACATCCCGCCGGTGGTCACCAACGACTCGCACTACACGCACGAGTCCCAGGCCGAGGCGCACGACGTGCTGCTCTGCGTGCAGACGGCGGCGAACGTCGCCGACCCGAACCGGTTCCGGTTCGACGGCAGCGGCTACTACATCAAGTCCGCCGACGAGATGCGCGCCGTCGACAACTCCGACCTCTGGCTGGAGGGCTGCCGCAACACCCTGCTGGTGGCCGAGAAGGTCGACCCCACCGGGATGTTCGAGTTCCACAACCTGATGCCCCGCTTCCCCGTCCCGGAGGGGGAGACCGAGGAGTCCTGGTTCCGCAAGGAGACCTTCGCCGGGCTGGCCCGGCGCTACCCCGGCGGCATCCCCGAGGGGCACGTCCGGCAGGCCGAGTACGAGCTGGGCGTCATCACCCAGATGGGCTTCCCGTCGTACTTCCTCGTGGTCGCCGACTTCATCCAGTGGGCCAAGAACCAGGGCATCGCGGTGGGCCCCGGCCGGGGCTCGGCCGCCGGCTCGCTGGTGGCGTACGCGCTGGGCATCACCGACCTCGACCCGATCCAGCACGGGCTGATCTTCGAGCGCTTCCTCAACCCCGAGCGCGTCTCGATGCCGGATGTCGACATCGACTTCGACGAGCGTCGGCGCGGCGAGGTCATCAAGTACGTCACCGACAAGTGGGGCGAGGACAAGGTCGCCCAGATCGCCACCTTCGGCACCATCAAGGCGAAGGCCGCGATCAAGGACTCGGCCCGGGTGCTCGGCTACCCGTACGCGGTCGGCGACCGGATCACCAAGGCGATGCCGCCGGCCGTGATGGGCAAGGACATCCCCCTGGAGGGGATCTTCGACCCCAAGCACCCCCGCTACGCCGAGGCCGGCGAGCTCCGGGGCATGTACGAGGCCGAGTCGGACGTCAAGAAGGTCATCGACACCGCCCGGGGCATCGAGGGGCTGATCCGGCAGACTGGCGTGCACGCCGCCGGCGTCATCATGTCCGCCGAGCCGATCGTCGACCACATCCCCCTGATGCGCCGGGACTCCGACGGGGTCATCATCACCCAGTTCGACTACCCGACGTGCGAGTCGCTCGGGCTGTTGAAGATGGACTTCCTCGGCCTGCGCAACCTGACGATCATCGACGACGCGGTGAAGAACATCCAGCTCAACCACGGCAAGGAGCTGGACCTGCTGGCGTTGCCGCTGGACGACAAGCCCGCGTACGAGCTGCTGGCCCGGGGCGACACCCTGGGCGTGTTCCAGCTCGACGGCGGGCCGATGCGCTCCCTGCTGCGGATGATGAAGCCGGACAACTTCGAGGACATCTCCGCCGTCCTCGCGCTCTACCGCCCCGGTCCTATGGGCGTGGACTCGCACACCAACTACGCGCTGCGCAAGAACGGCCTCCAGGAGATCACCCCGATCCACCCGGAGCTGGAGGAGCCGCTGCGGGAGATCCTCGCCCCCACCTACGGCCTGATCGTCTACCAGGAGCAGGTGCAGCGCGCCGCGCAGATCCTCGCCGGCTACACCCTCGGCCAGGCCGACCTGCTCCGCCGGGCGATGGGCAAGAAGAAGAAGGAGATCCTCGACAAGGAGTTCATCCCCTTCCGGGACGGGTGCCGGGAGCGCGGCTACTCGGACGAGGCGATCCAGAAGGTCTGGGACGTGCTGGTCCCGTTCGCCGGCTATGCCTTCAACAAGGCGCACTCGGCGGCGTACGGGCTGGTGTCGTACTGGACCGCGTACCTGAAGGCGCACTACCCGGCCGAGTACATGGCGGCGCTGCTCACCTCCGTCGGCGACGACAAGGACAAGATGGCGCTCTACCTGTCGGAGTGCCGCCGGATGCGCATCCAGGTGCTGCCGCCGGACGTGAACACCTCCGCGGGGCCGTTCACCCCGGTCGGCAAGGAGATCCGCTTCGGCCTCGGCGCGGTGCGCAACGTCGGCGCCAACGTCGTCGCCGCGATCATGCGCTGCCGGGACGAGAAGGGCGAGTACGCCGACTTCTACGACTTCCTGTCGAAGGTCGACGCCGTGGTCTGCAACAAGAAGACCATCGAATCGCTGATCAAGGCCGGGGCGTTCGACTCGCTCGGGCACTCCCGCAAGGCGCTGCTCACGGTGCACGCCGAGGCGATCGACGCGTACGCCGACGTCAAGCGCAAGGAGGCCGTCGGCCAGTACGACCTCTTCGGCGCCGGCTTCGGCGACGCGGAGACCAACAGCACCACGGTGATGCCCGTGATCGGCGACGGGGAGTGGGACAAGCGCGACAAGCTCGCCTTCGAACGCGAGATGCTCGGCCTCTACGTCTCCGACCACCCGCTCTTCGGCCTGGAGCACGTGCTCGGCGCGGCGGCGGACTGCACCATCGCCGCCCTGTCGGAGGAGGGCACCGTCCCGGACGGGGCCGTGGTCACCCTCGCCGGCATCCTCTCCGGGGTGCAGCGGCGGGTCACCAAGCAGGGCCGGGCCTGGGCGTCGGCCACCCTGGAGGACCTCGCCGGCGGCGTGGAGGCCCTCTTCTTCCCCAACACCTACGAGGTGATCGGGCAGTACATCGCCGAGGACGCCATCGTGGTCGTCAAGGGCCGGGTGGACCGGCGCGACGACACCCCCCGGATCATGGCGATGGACATGTCCATGCCGGACGTCAGCAGCAACCCGGCGAACAAGCCGGTCACCCTGACCATCCCGGTGCACCGGTGCACCCCGCCGCTGGTGGAGCGACTCAAGGAGACCCTGGTGCTGCACCCGGGCGACACCGAGGTGCACGTCAAGCTGCTCAACGGCGGCCGGACCACCACCCTGCGGCTGGGGCCGTTCCGGGTGGCGGCGACCACCGCGCTGATGGGTGACCTGAAGAGCGTCCTCGGCCCAGCCAACGTCAGCTGACGCCGGCGGGGCCGGGCCGGGGTCACACCCGCGTCATGGTCGAGGGGTAGCCGCCCCCGCCGGGGTAGACCCACTCGCCGGTGACCGTGGTGTCGTCGGCGCTGAACGTGCCCTCGTAGTACGCCGGGCTGCCCTTCGCGCCGCCCCAGATCGTCAGTTTGTCGCCGGTCAGCTCGTAGACGTAGTCGAGGGTGTTGCCGGTCGAGTCGTAGAACCGCGACACCACGTCCGCGCCCGCCGGCTCGCCGAACGGGCGCAGGTTGCCGATCACCTCCAGGCCGCTGACGGGCTGGCCGAACTGGGTGAGCGCGACGCGCTGGAGCAGGAAGAACCGGCCCTCCATCCACTCGTACGTCACGGTCCCCTCGGCGCCGCCGGTGACCGTCCAGGTGCCGACCAGGCGGTCCAGGGCCGTCAGGTCGGCACTCGGCTGGTGGGTCTCAGACATCTCGTCCTCCTTGATGGGTTGTTGCCGGTACCTCGGAGGCGGCCGGCGGGTCTCGACACGCGCCTGATGTGACCCCGATCACTCTTTGGTCGTGTCGAGATCCCGGGGCCAGCCACGAGGTAGCGGCAGGAACCCACCAAGGAGGAACCCATGGCCACCCTCGCCGTCCCCACTGTCCGCCGCTCGCCCGACCACCTGTTGCTCGCCGGTGCCATCGCCGGACCGGTCTTCTTCGCCTCGGCCGTCGTCCAGATGTTGACCCGGGAGGGCTTCGACATCACCCGACACCCGATCAGCCAGTTCGCCACCGGCAACCTCGGCTGGATCCAGATCGCGACGTTCGTGCTCGCCGGCCTCGGCGGGCTGGCGCTGGCCGCCGGGATCCGGCGCACCCTCACCGCGGGGGTCGGCCGGCGGGCGCTGCCGATCCTCGTCGGGATCTTCGGCGCCGGGCTGGTCGCCGCCGGCCTGTTCACCATGGACCCGGAGTACGGCTTCCCGGTCGGCACCCCGGACGGGCCGGTCGCGCGGATGTCCTGGCACGGCGTCGCGCACTCGGCCTCGGCAGCCGTCGCCTTCACCGCGCTGGCCGTCGCCGCGATCGTGCTGGCGGTCCGGCACGTGCGCCGCCGGGCGGTGCTGCCGGCCGTGCTGAACGGCGTCGCCGCGCTCGTCCTGCTGCTGCCCATGTCGCCGGACCGGATGAGCATCCAGATCGCCGTGAACGGGCTCGTCGCCTTCACCTGGACGACCGTCCTCGCCCTGTCCCTGCGCCGCCCCGCCTGACCCCACGTACCGTCGGCCCAGGCCCGACCAGGAAGAGGAACCGTGAAGTACCTGCTGCTCAGCTACACGCCGGCCGCCGCCTGGGACGCCGCGACCGCCGACGTCCCGTCCGAGGAGGCGATGGCCGCGTTCGCCGCGTACCAGAGGTTCGAGCGGGAGCTGACCGAGACCGGCGAGTTCGTCGGCAGCGAAGGTCTCGGCCACCCCGTGGTCAGCGCCACCGTCCGCCCGACCCCGGCCGGCACGGTCGCCACCGACGGGCCGTTCGCCGAGCTGAAGGAGGTCCTGGCCAGCTTCGCCGTGATCGACGTGGCGAGTCGGGAACGGGCCGTCGAGATCGCCTCGCGGATCGTCGAGGTGCTGGGTGAGCCGATCGAGATCCGACCCATCATGGGCGAGGACTTCACGGCGTGACCCACCCGCGCGGGCCCGCGAGCGGAGGTCCTGGAGAGGGTACGAACGGGGGCGCCGGCGTGACCGCCGACGTCGAGCACCTGCTGCGCACCGAGGCGCCGCAGGTGCTCGGCGCGTTGGTGCGGCGCTTCGGTCACTTCGACGTCGCCGAGGACGCGGTGCAGGAGGCGCTGCTCACCGCGAGCCGGGCGTGGCCGGTCGACGGCGTGCCGGAGAACCCGCGTAGCTGGCTGATCCGGATCGGCTACCGGCGGATGGTCGACCTGCTCCGTTCCGAGGGGGCCCGGCGCCGGCGCGAGCAGGAGGCCGCGGCGGCCGAGCTGGCCATGCGCGAGCCGGCCCGCCGGGCCCACCCTCCGCCGGCGACCGACGACAGCCTCACCCTGCTGCTGCTCTGCTGCCATCCGGCGCTGAGCACCACCTCCCAGGTCGCGCTCACGCTGCGCGCGGTGGGGGGCCTGACGACCGCCGAGATCGCACACGCCCACGGGACGACCGAGGGCACCATGGGCACCCGGATCAGTCGCGCCAAACAGCAACTGGCCCGTGCCGGCGCCCGCTTCACCCCGCCGGCCGACGCCGACTGGCACGACCGGATGATCGCGGTGACGCGGGTTCTCTACCTGGTCTTCAACGAGGGCTACACGGCCTCCGCCGGTGCCGAACTCGCCCGCGTCGACCTGACCCGCGAGGCGATCCGGCTGACCCGGATGCTCCACGCCAGCCTGCCGGGCGACGCCGAGGTCACCGGGCTGCTCGCGCTGATGCTGCTCACCGAGTCTCGGCGGGCCGCCCGCACCGGCCGCGACGACGAGTTGGTGCCACTGGACGAGCAGGACCGGACCCGGTGGAACCCCGACCTCGTCCGCGAGGGCACCGCGATGATCGACAGCGTCTGGAGCCGGCGCGAGGTGGGCCCGTACCAGTTGCAGGCGGCGATCGCGGCCGTGCACGCCGGCGCCGGGTCGCCGGAGAACACCGACTGGCCGCAGATCGCGGCGCTCTACCTGTGGCTCGAACGACTGCACCCCACCGCGCCGGTACGGCTGAGTCGGGTGGTCGCGGTGGCGCGGGCGTACGGGCCCGCCCGGGGGTTGGCCCTGCTCGACGACCTCAACGGGCGCTTCCGGCTGGATCGGGAACCCCTGACCCGGCGACGGGAACGCGCGGTGCGGGCCCACCTGCTCGAGACGACCGGCGACGCGGCCGGCGCGGCCACCCTGTACCGCGAGGCCGCCGCCCTGACGGACAACCAGGTCGAGCGGCGGTACCTGCTCCACCGCGCCGACCGCCTCGACTGACCACCGCACCAGCATCCCCACGAGCGATCAAGCGGGGCCGCGGCGGATGCGGCATGATCGCGGGCATGACCGTGCCCGCCGGGGAGGCCGCCGCGAGCCCGCTGCGGGTCCGCGACCTGGTGCCGGACTTCCTGGCGTACGCGCGCCGCGCCGCGCACGTCCCCCGGCAGCGGTGGGCGGAGCTGTGGCGGACGCACTACCTGGCACCCCACCGCGACCTGTACGCGGCCCTGGACCGCCGGGGCGACTGGTCCGGGGTGAGCGATCTCGAAGGTGTCCTGGAACGGCTGCACGGGCGGGAGGCGGTGTTCGCCGCGCGCGCGGAGCGGCTGGCCGCGCTGCTGCCCGCCACCGTCGCCGGGGTGGGTCGGGCGATGGGCTGGCCGGGCGACGGGGAACCGCTCGACTGTGTCCTGCTGGTCGGGCTGGAACAGGCCAACGGCTGGGCCGACGAGTTCCGGGGCCGGCTCGCCCTGTTCCTCGCCGTCGAGCGGCTCG
This sequence comes from Micromonospora sp. DT178, assembly GCF_049841695.1. NCBI lineage: Bacteria > Bacillati > Actinomycetota > Actinomycetes > Micromonosporales > Micromonosporaceae > Micromonospora > Micromonospora sp. DT178. The sequence goes on along the minus strand of NZ_JBNCKV010000032.1, from coordinate 8,755 downwards.
GCGAGCCGGAGCACGACGGGCTGCTGGTCCAGCACGAGGTGGCGCACGTGGTGCACGACCGGCTGGCCCACATCCGGGACTGGCCGGAGCACGGGGTCGCCAACGCGCTACTCGTGGAAGGGCTGGCCACCCGGGTGACGGCCGAGCTGGACCCGCGACGACCGGATGACGAGTACCTCTGGATGGGCGCCACGCACCGGCGGTGGCTCGCCGACTGCCGGCGTCGCTGGCCGGAGATCCTGGACCGGATCGCCGCCGACGTGGACGCCACCGACCTCGACCGGTACGCCGCCTGGTTCCTCATGCGCGACAGCGCCCACCGGGGCGACCTGCCGCGCCGCTGCGGCTACCTGGTCGGCCTGGAGGTGGTCCGACTCCTCGGCAAGCGCCATCCGCTGCACGAGATCGCCTCCTGGAGCCTCGACCGGGGACTCGACGAGGTGCGACGAGGTCTGCACGCCCTGCGGGCGGCGGCCTGAGCGCGCCCCACCCCCGGGGCCGCGAGCGCGGGATTGGCCATCCCGGTGCCCGGCGCGGGTGGCTAGCGTCGACGGGGTGGACATCACACAGGCGCAGAAGTTGTGGCAGCCGCAGCCGGGTTGGCTGAACACCGCCAGCTACGGGCTCCCGCCCGAGCCGACGTGGGACGCGGTGCAGGAGGCGTTGGCCGACTGGCGGGCCGGGCGCACGTCGTGGGAGGGCTGGGGCCGGGCCACCGAGCGGTCGCGTTCCGCCTTCGCCGGTCTGGTCGGGGTGCCGGTCGCCGACGTCGCGGTCGGCAGCACGGTCTCGCAGTTGCTGGCCCCGGTCGCCGCCGCCCTGCCCGCCGGCGCGACCGTCGTGGTGCCGGAGGTCGAGTTCACCTCCAACCTCTTCCCGTGGCTGGTGCAGGCCGAGCGGGGCGTGCGGGTGCGCACCGTGCCGCTGGCCGGGCTCGTCGACGCGATCGACGCCGACACCGACCTGGTCGCGTTCAGTCTGGTGCAGTCGGCCGACGGCGCGGTCGCCCCGTACGCCGAGGTGGTCGCGGCGGCCCGGGCGCACGGCGCGTTCGTCGCGGTCGACGCCACGCAGGCGTGCGGCTGGCTGCCCTTCGACGGGAGCCTCGCCGACGTGGTGGCGGTCGGGGCGTACAAGTGGCTGATGGCCCCGCGCGGCTCCGCGTTCGCCTACCTGGCGCCCGCGCTGCGGGAGCGGCTGCGCCCCGACGCCGCCGGCTGGTACGCGGGGGACGACCCGCACGCCTCCTACTACGGCCTGCCGCTGCGCCTGGCCGCCGACGCCCGCCGCTTCGACATCTCGCCGGCCTGGTTCAGCTGGGTCGGCACGGCCCCCGCACTGGAACTGCTCGCCGAGATCGGCGTGCCGGCCGTGCACGCGCACGACGTCGCCCTGGCCAACCGGTTCCTCGCCGGGCTGGGCCGGCCGCCGGGGGAGAGCGCGATCGTCGCGGTGGAGGTGCCCGGCGCGGCGGAGCGCCTGGAGCGGGCCGGCGTCCGGGCGGCGGTCCGGGCCGGCCGGGTGCGGGCGTCCTTCCACATCTACTCCACCGAGGACGACGTCGACCTCGCCCTGGACGCGCTCACCGGCTGACGCCGGGGCGCGGTCGGGGGCGGGGTCGACGCCGGCCGGCCGTCACTTGGCGCCGGTGATGATCCCGGGGTTGATGCAGAGGCCGGGGTTGCTGCCGTTGCGTTCGGCGATCTCCAGGCACCGCGACACCTTGTCGACCTTCGCGTTGGTCTCGGTGATCTGCTTCTGGATGGCGGCGTTCTTGCGGTCCTGCTCCAGGTTGCGGGTCTGGGCGAGCTTGTCCTGGAAGGCCTTGATGTTGCCCTCGGTCTTGTCGTCGTGGTTGACCCGGGTGATCGTGACCGACAGGATGTCGACGTCGCTGGCGAGCCGCGACTCCGCGCTGGTCTTGATGCTCTCGGCGAAGGGCTTCAGGTCCACGTTCAGGCTGCCGGTGTTCGAGTCGATCTTCTCCAGCGGGTTGTACGTGGCGAAGGCGTCGTTGACGGCGCTGTCGAGCTGCACGCCCACCCGCTGACCCCGGAAGCTGTCGAAGTCGCCCTTGTAGTCCATGAACTGCTTCGGCGCGTTCTCCGGCTTGACCTGCCACTCGACGAGCACCTCGACGCAGGCGTCGGCGAGCGTGCCGGTGCGGACCCGGACGCAGTGGTCGCCGCCGATGTGGTCGTACTTCTGCCGGCCCGCGTCCCACTCGCCCACCTTCTGCCAGGGGGCGACCCACTTCAGGCCGGAGCCGGTGACCTTGCCCGTCGGCTTGCCGAAGCTGGTGACGATGCCGACCGAGCGGATCGGCACGGAGTGGGCGCTGGAGCCGACGGTGAACACGACCGTCCCGACGAGGCAGGCGAGCGCCGCCAGGGTGGCGGTCCGCTTGGTCGACCTGTTCGGAGCGGCGAGGGCGAGCAGGCCGGAGATCGCCAGGCCGACGGCGAAGATGATCGCAACAGTGAAGCCGAAGGGCATTCGCTCGGCACCTTTCGGGGGAGGGGGCCATCACCCTAGGGGCATCCGTCAAGGCGGAGCGCAGGTGGGGCGCGGCGTGGCGCGCCCACATGGGCGTGGTACGGAACGACCCGGCAACCACCATTGTCGATGCCGGCGGGCGAGGTGGCCGGGCGACGGGGTGGAGTTCCCGCACGGTCCGGCGTCCCGGAATGTGGCTGCCATCGACATAGTTCGAGATCCCGGCGCCGCCGTAGGTTTCCAGCACACGACGGCCATGTGACCCCGGTCACCGATCAGGCCGTCGCCGGACCTACGAAGGAGTAGGCGATGGCCGGGCAAGCGCTCCTGTCGGCCCGCGGGCTGACCCGTGACTTCCGGGGTTTCCGGGCGGTCGACGGGGTCGACCTCGACATCGCGGCGGACAGCGTCCACGCGCTCGTCGGCCCCAACGGCGCCGGGAAGACCACCCTGTTCAACCTGCTCACCGGCTTCCTGCGGCCCAGCGGTGGGCGCATCGAGCTGGACGGCCGCGACGTGACCGGGCTGCCCCCGGAGCGGGTCGCCCGGCTCGGCGTGGCCCGGTCGTTCCAGATCACCAGCCTCTTCCCGCAGCTCTCCGCGCGGGAGCACGTCGAGTTGGCGTTGCAGAGCCCGAGCGGGCTGGGCTGGCGGTTCTGGCGCTCGGCGAAGCTGATGCGCCGCTACACCGACCGGGCCGGCGAACTGCTCGACATGGTCGGGCTGGCCGAGCTGGCCGAGGCCCCCGCCGAGGCGCTGGCGTACGGGCGCAAGCGGGCGCTGGAGCTGGCCATCGCCCTCGCCCTGGACCCGAAGGTGCTGCTGCTCGACGAGCCGACCGCCGGGATGGGCCTGGAGGACGTCGACCGCACCGTCGAGCTGGTCGCGCGGGTCCGGCGGGGCCGGACGGTGGTGCTGGTCGAGCACAACATGAGCGTCGTCGGGCGGCTCGCCGACACCGTCACCGTCCTGCAGGCCGGCAAGGTCCTCGTCGAGGGCCCGTACGAGCAGGTGCGCGCCGACGAGCGCGTGATCACCGCCTACCTGGGAGCCGCTGATGCTGCGCATTGAGAACCTGTCCGCCTGGTACGGCGAGGCGCAGGTGCTGCGGGAGGTCAGCCTGGACGTCGCCGCCGGCGAGGTGGTCACCCTCGTCGGGCGCAACGGCGCCGGCAAGTCCACCCTGCTGCGCTGCGTGATGGGTCTGCACGCCGGCCAGCGCGGCAGGATCGAGCTGGACGGGCGGGACGTCGGGAAGCTGGCCGCGTACCGGCGGGCGCGGCTGGGGCTCGGCTGGGTCCCCGACGACCGGGGCAGCTACGCCACGCTGAGCGTGACGGAGAACCTCACCCTGCCGCCGACCGTCGGGCCCGACCCGTGGCCGCTGGAGCGCGTGTACGAGGCGTTCCCCGCCCTGCACCAGCGGCGGGACTCGGCCGCCACCATGCTCTCCGGCGGCGAGCAGCAGATGCTCGCGCTGGCCCGGGTGCTGCGGATGGGCGCCCGGCTGCTGCTCTGCGACGAACCGACCGAGGGACTCTCGCCGCTGCTCGTGCAGCAGGTCGGCGACCTCCTGCGCGAGGCCAAGCGGCACGGGGTGACCGTGCTGCTGGTCGAACAGAACCTGCACTTCGCCACCGGCGTCGCCGACCGGCACTACCTGCTGGCCGAGGGACGCGTCGTGGAGGCGATGGACAACTCCGAGGTGCGCTCCCGGGAGCGGGAGCTGCTGTCGTACCTCGGCATCTGAATTCCGATTCGACGACCCGCGCGGCGCGCGGGGTGGAGGGATGGGCATGCGTAGGACGGTGGGTGTGGCCGCCGCTTCGGCGGCGGCGATGGTGCTGGTCGCGGGCTGCGGCGGCGGTGGTCCGCAGTCGGGCGGGGACCAGAAGCTGACCGGCGGCAAGATCGTGCTGGGCGTGCTGAACGACCAGTCCGGTGCGTACTCCGAGCTGTCCGGCAGGAACTCGGTCAAGGCCGTCGAGATGGCCATCGCCGACTTCAAGGCGAAGCACGGCGACAAGGCGGTGACGAAGGACATCACCGTGGAGACCGCCGACCACCAGAACAAGCCCGACATCGCCAACACCAAGGCCCAGGAGATGTACGACCGCCAGGGCGTCGACCTGATCCTCGACGTGCCCACCTCGTCGGCGGCGCTGCGGGTGGCCGACGTGGCGAAGGAGAAGAAGAAGCTCTACTTCAACATCGGCGCCGCGACCACCGATCTGACCGGCAAGAGCTGCAACAGGTACACGTTCCACTACGCGTACGACACGTACATGCTGGCCAACGGAACGGGCAAGGTCACCACCGAGCAGGTCGGCAAGAACTGGTACATCCTCTACCCGAACTACGCCTTCGGCCAGGACATGGAGAAGAGCTTCTCCACCGCCATCACCGCCGCCGGCGGGCAGGTCGTCGGCAAGGACGGGGCGCCGTTCCCGAACACCAGCGGCGACTTCTCCACCTTCCTGCTCAAGGCGCCGACGCTCAACCCGAAGCCGCAGGTGCTCGGCACCATGCAGGCCGGCGCCGAGCTGGTCAACGTGGTCAAGCAGTACAACGAGTTCAAGCTGCGGGAAAAGGGCGTCGGGCTGGCGGTCGGCCTGATGTTCATCACCGACATCCACTCGCTGACCCCGGCCGCGCTCGCCGGCACCACGTACACCGACGCCTGGTACTGGAACTTCGACGCGAAGAACCGGGAGTTCGCCGACCGGTTCCAAAAGGAGACCGGCACCCGACCGTCCTTCGCGCACGCGGCCAACTACTCCGCCGCCACCCAGTACCTGGAGGCCGCGCAGGCCGCCGGCACCGACGACGCCGACACCATCGTCGACGCGCTGGAGGGCAAGACCGTCGAGGACGTCTTCCTGCGCAACGGCAAGATCCGCGCCGAGGACCACCGGGTCGTGCACGACGCGTACCTGGCCCAGGTGAAGCCGCAGTCCGAGGTCACCGAGCCGTGGGACTACGTCAAGGTGCTCAAGACCATCCCGGCGGCCGAGGCGTTCGCCGCCCCGTCCTCGGAATGCAAGCTGTGACGGGCTTCCTGCAGAACACGTTCAACGGGCTGGTGAGCGGGGCGTTCTACGCCCTGCTCGCCCTCGGGCTCGCGGTCATCTTCGGCATGCTGCGGGTGGTCAACTTCGCCCACGGCGCGTTCTACATGCTGGGCGCCTTCGGCGCGTACGTGCTGCTCTCCGAGGCGGGCGTGCCGTTCTGGGCGGCGTTGGTGATCATGCCGGTGGGGCTGGCCCTGGTGGGCATGGCACTGGAGCGGGCCTTCATCCACCGGCTCACCCGGCTCGACCCGCTCTACAACTTCCTGCTCACCTTCGGCCTGACGCTCATCCTCCAGGACCTGGTGAAGCTCCGCTACGGCGTGCAGTCCAGCCCATACGAGACCCCGTCCGCGCTCAGCGGGTCGGTCGACTTCGGGCTCTTCGACTTCCCCACCTACCGGGTCTTCATCCTCGGCTTCGCGGTCGCCGTCTGCGTCGGCGTCTGGTGGGTGCTCACCCGCACCCGGATCGGCATGGTGGTCCGGGCGTCGACCGAGCGGCCCGAGCTGACCCGGGCGTTCGGCATCGACGTCGGACGCTGGGTCACCCCGGTCTTCGGCTTCGGCATCGGCCTCGCCGGGCTCGCCGGGGTGCTGGCCGCGCCGATGCGGGCCGTGAACCCGCTGATGGGCGCCGACCTGATCATCGTGGTCTTCGCGGTGGTGGTGATCGGCGGGCTGGGCTCGATCTTCGGCTCCGTCGCCGCCGGCTTCGGCATCGGCCTCGTGCAGGCGTGGGGCGAGGCGTACCTGTCCGACTTCCCGATCGTGTCGCAGACGATCGTCTTCATCGTGATGGCCGTCGTGCTGCTCTGGCGCCCGGCCGGGCTGTTCGGCCGTGAGGAGGCACCGGCATGACGAGCACCGTCGACACCGAGACCGACGCCGGTCGCCCGGCGCCGAGGTCCGGGCTGGTTGCCGTGACCCGGGCCCCCGGCTGGGTCCGGTACGCGCTGCTCGCCGTCGGGCTGCTGGTGGCGTTCTGGCTGCCCAACGGGCTCTACCCGGCGGTGGCGGTGGACATCCTCTGCTGGGCGCTGTTCGCCGTCGCCGTGGACCTGCTGCTCGGCTTCACCGGGCTGATGTCCTTCGGGCACGCGGCGTTCTGGGGCGCCTCCGCGTACGTCACCGGGTTGACGGCCATCCACCTCGGCCTGCCGTTCCCGGCGGCGGTGCTGGCCGGGGCGCTCGCGGCGGCCGTGCTCGCGGTGCCGATCGGCTACCTGGCCGTAAAGCGGACGGGCATCTACTTCGCCATGGTCACCCTGGCGTTCGCGCAGATGGTCTACTACGTCGCCAACGAGTGGCGCTCGGTCACCCGCGGCGAGAACGGCCTGCAGGGCGTGCCCCGCGAGCTGTTCGGGCTGGACCTGACCGACGACTACTACTTCTACTACGCGATCCTGCCGATCGTGCTGCTCGGGCTGGCCGCCGCCTGGCGGATCGTGCACTCGCCCTTCGGGCGGGTGCTCGTCGGCATCCGCGACAACCCGGCCCGCGCCCGCGCGCTCGGCTACCCGGTGCACCGCTACAAGCTGACCGCGTTCGTGCTGTCGGGCTTCATCGCCGGGCTCGGCGGCGGGCTGTTCGCCGTCGGCCACCGCTTCGTCTCCCTCGACGTGCTGCACTGGACCACCTCCGGCAAGGCGGTCATCGTCGTGGTGCTCGGCGGCATCGGCACGCTCTGGGGCGGGGTGCTCGGCGCGGGCATCCTGGTCCGCCTGGAGGACTGGCTGTCGTTCTCCGGCTTCGAGGCGATCGGCCTGGTCACCGGCGGGATCTTCGTCCTCGTCGTGCTGGTGTTCCGGCGCGGCATCTGGGGCAGCGCCGCGGCCCTGGCGACGCGCTGGGCGGCGTCCCGCCGCCGGTAGTCGCACCCGGGCGCATCCATCCGCGCCCCTCCCGACGAACCCCCGGGTAGTGAACGTCTACCCGGGGGTACGTCTGGTGCTGACAGATCCCATGCCGGTCGGGGCCGTCGAGACCGCGCGCAAGCAGCTCTCGCTGGCCGCCGAGGACCTCGACGCCAACCGGGTCGCCGCGCTCGTCGTCGAGGTGGCCGACGAGTGGGGCGCGGCGGCGCTGTGGGAACAGGTCTGCGTGCCGATGCTGGCCGCGCTGCCCGGGCACACCGCCATCGAGGTCGCCGTCGAGCACGCCCTCGCCGAGGGCCTCCGCGTCGGCCTGGACGTGTTCCGGCGCGTACCGGGCCGTCCGCTGCCCACCGGCGGCGTGCTGCTGGCCGGGGCCGAGCAGGAGACGCACTGCCTCGGCCTGCACGCGCTGGCCGCCGCGCTGCGCGAGCGGTCCCGGGGCAGCCTGCTGCTCGGGCCGGCGCTGCCGTGGACGGCGCTGGCCAGTGCCGCCCGTCGCGTCCGTCCGCGCACCGTCGTGGTCTGGGCGCAGACGCCGGTCACCGGGCGCGCGTACCGCCTGGTGCGCTTCGCCCGCGACTTCCCGGCGATCCGGGTGTACGGCGCCGGCCCGGGCTGGATCGAGCCGCTCGGCGCGCCGGCGACCCGGCTGGCCACGCTGCCCGCCGCCGTCGCCGCCTGCGGTCCTATTCCACGGGTACGGCCGGACGGCCGCTGAGCAGGCGGCGGAGCCGTTCGGGGGCCTGGACCCCGGAGATCGGGGGCCGACCGTCGATCACCAGCGAGGGGACGCCGGTGACGCCGCACTCCACGGCGCGGCGCTCGTCGGCCCGGACCCGGTCCGCGTAGGCGTCACCGGCCAGCAGGGTGCGGACGTCGGCGACGTCCAGCCCGGCCTCGACTCCCCACCGTTCCAGGGTGTCCGGGGCGGCGATGTCCAGTCCCTCGGTGTGATAGGCGCACGATGTTGTAGACGCGGGTTCCGTCGGTGCTGACGTGGAACCGGGCCGACCGGTAGCCGGGATGGAAGCGGACCCACCGCTCCTGGACGTCCGCGAAGGCGGCCACTAGTTCCCGCTGCGTGTCGGGCCCGTCAACGGTGTAGTCGATGATCGAGTAGAAGCTGGTGTCAGCGCTCATGCGTGCTCCCGTTTCGGACTTGTCAGAGGCCGTGGATCCCGACTGGGATCCTCGAACCTCATCCGAACTTGAAGTCAAGCCCTTCGCGCAACGGCGACCGGTGGATGTGCCGCCGGCCGGCACCGAGTCAACGGTGCCGGCCGGCGATCCCCCTTGTGGTGGAAAGTCTGTGTCA
>NZ_JBNCKV010000031.1:0-37716 GCF_049841695.1 Micromonospora sp. DT178 | reverse complement strand
ACGCAGGCTGCGGTCCGCGCCCGAATCAGGCACCTGCTTGACGAGTACGACGATGTTCATCGCGCTTCGACGACCCTCCTGTTGGTGTTGCGATCGCTCGCCCGGTCTGGGGCGCAGCCTCGCGCTTCCGTTGACGCCGGTCAACCGCGCGGTGCTGTGCAGTTGCCCACGGCGCAATGTTACCTGCCAGTAGCATCCGCCTCCGGCGCCCTCAGGGTGACACAGCTCACCGACGGCCCTGCGGGCGGGTAATCTGGCGAAACAGGAGGTGTCACGAAATGTCAGAAAAAGCCAAATTCGGCCGTCCCGACATCCCGCGGCACCGCTGCCGCCGGACCCGACCCGAGGCGTACCGGTGCGCCTGCGGCCGGCTCCGCGACCGGTGCGTGCGGGCCACCGTCCGGGCGCTCTGGTCGCCGGAGCGGCTCACGCCGGCTGATCCAGCGCGTCCCTGATCCGCGCGATGGCGGCCGCCTCCGCCGGGGCCACCCCCCGGTGCGCGCCGGCCACCCGCTCGGCCGCGGACAGCACCACCTCGCGGTAGCCCGCCACGTCCCCGGGCGACTTGTCGCGCAGGATCCGCACGGACCGCCCCAACGCCGGCAGCACCACCGACTCGATCTCCAGCGCCGAGTCCTTGGGCAGCTTCGGCAACGGACCGCTGGTCAGCGCCTCCTTCACCACCCCGCTGCTGTCGGCCATCGCGCCGGAGGCGGCGAAGCTCTCCCGGAACAGGGCGAGCATCCCCGGGTCCGCGTTGGCCACCAGGAACACCGCCCCGAACGCGCCCGTCTTGAGGGTCAGCCGCTCGTCTTCCGTCAACCGCTGCTCCATGATCACGGAGTGTAGACGTACGGGGTGGTGGTCGTGACCGGGACGAGACCGAGCCGCTGAAGGATCGGCCGGCTGTCGTCGGAGGCGTCCACCTGGAGCAGCGTGCGGTCGCGCTGGGCCGCCAGCCGGGCCCGATGGTTAACCAGCGCCCGGTAGATGCCCCGGCGGCGCCACGGCGCCAGCGTCGACCCGCCCCACAGCGTGGCGAACCCCGTCCCCGGCACGTACCGCACCCAACCCGCGCTGACCACCTCGTCGCCCGCCTCGGCCACCACCACGGTGATCGACTGCGGGTCGGCGGCGATCTCCTTCTCCAGACCGGTCGCCAGGTGGCCGCGGTCGGAGTTCCAGACCGCCTCCTCCATCGCCACGATCCGGTCCAGGTCCGCCCGGGCGGTCACCTCGCGCAGGCGTACGCCCTCGGGGACGACCGGGAGCGCGGCGGCGAGCGGCGCGACCGGCCCGATCATCACGGTCTCCCGCTCCTCCGGGACGAATCCCGCCGCGCGCAGCCGGTCCGGCAGGTCCGCTGGCTCGTCGTGGCCGTGCAGCTTCCACTCGACCGACTCGCCGCGTGCCCGGAAGGTCTCCACCTGCCGGGCGATCAGCCCGTCCAGCGCCGCGCCGGTCAGCCCGCCGAGGTCGCGGTAGGTGAGGAAGCCGCCGTGGTCGAGGCCGAGGACGCGGATCAGCGGGCCGTCCCGTTCCACCGCCACCCCGGCCGGCAACGGGTCGGGCACCAGCGCCCGCAACTGCTCGTCGTACGCGTTCCGCAGCGTGGTCACGTCAAGATCCGTCACCGCTCCAGGCTACGACCGGACGGAAACGGATAATAGCCACGTGTGGCAGGCGATCAGGCGATGGTTCGACCCGCGCGAACTGCGCTCGGTCGGCAGCACCCCCGACTACCGCTTCTCGCTGGCCAACGAGCGGACCTTCCTGGCCTGGCTGCGTACCGGGCTGGCGCTGGTCGCGGGCGGACTGGCCGCCGCGCAGTTCCTGCCGCCCCTGCCGCTGGCGCACCTGCGCGAGGTGATCGCCGTCGCGCTGCTGCTGCTCGGCGGCGCGGTCGCCGTGCGGGCGGTCGACCACTGGGCGCGTACGGAGCGGGCCATCCGGCTCGGCGAGGAGCTGCCCGCCTCCCGCTTCCCGGCGGTGCTCGCCCTCGCCGTCGGTCTCGGCGCGCTGCTGCTGGTGGCGGCGGTGCTGGCCCGGGCGGTCGGCGGCCCGTGAGCCACCAGGCGGAGCCGCCACGGCGGGACGGGCCGGCGCGTGACCCGGGACTGCAACCCGAGCGGACCCGGCTGGCCTGGCGGCGTACGGCGCTGGCGCTCACCGTGATCATGGTGCTGACCGTGCGGCTCGCGCTCACCGGCCCGCCCGCCGGCGGGACGCTCGGCGCGCTGGTCGCCGGGGTCGCTGTGCTGGGCTGGGGCGCGGCGCTGACGGTCTGCTGGCGGCGGGCCACCGGCAGCGGTCCGCCTCCCGGCTACGGACGGTCGCTGCCCCTGGTCGCCCTCGCCACCGCCGGCTTCGCGCTGCTCGGCACCCTCCTGGCGGCGCGCGGACTGGGTTGACGGGAGCCGGTGGGCCATCATTGACCCATGGCCCGGCTCTACGTCCTCTTCTTCGTCGTGCAGATCGTCCTCGCCGTCTGCGCGCTGATCAGCTGCCTCTCCGCCGAGGAGGGCGAGATCAAAGCCCTGCCCCGGATCGCCTGGGTGCTGATCATCCTGTTCTTCCCCCTGCTCGGCTCCCTCGCCTGGTTCGCCGCCGGTCGCGAGCGCGTCCCCGGGCGACCCGCCGGCGGAACGCCGAAGGGCCGGATCCTGCCGCCCCGGGAGCGGCCCCGCCCGGTCGCCCCCGACGACGACCCCGAGTTCCTCCGCTCGCTGGGCGAGCGCTCCCGGCAGGAGGACGGGGAGCTGTTCCGCCGCTGGGAGGAGGACCTGCGCCGCCGCGAGGACGAGATGCGCCGGCGCGACGGCGAGCCGCCGCGCGAGGAGGACCGCCCCGAGGGGTCCACGCCCGGCGCCTGAACCCACACCGCCGTCGCCGGCCTCCCGGCGACGGCGGCGGGCCGGGCTCAGGCCAGGTTCGACGAGCGGGGGTACGCGTCCGCCGGGTCGGTGAGCACGTTGACCAGGTACGGCACGCCGGCGTCGAACGCCCGCCGCAGGGCCGGGCCGAGGTCGCCGGCCTTCGCCACCGTCTCGCCGGCCCCGCCCAGGGCGCTCACGACGTGGTCGTAGCGCAGCTCCGGCTGGAGGTCGGCGGCGACGTCGTAGCCGTACATGGCGCGCATGGGGTGCTTCTCCAGGCCCCAGATGCCGTTGTTGCCGACCACGATCACCACCGGCAGCTTCTGCCGGGCCAGGGACTCCACGTCCATCAGCGAGAAGCCGGCCGCGCCGTCGCCCATGAGGACGCAGATCTGCCGGTCGGGGTGGCTGACGCGGGCGCCCATCGCGTAGCCCATGCCGGTGCCGAGGCAGCCGTACGGGCCGGGGTCGAGCCAGGTGCCGGGCTGCGCGGGCTCCAGGTAGCGGCCGGCGTACGAGACGAAGTCGCCGCCGTCGCCGATGGTGATGGCGTCGCGGGCCAGGACCTTGCGCAGCTCGCCGTAGACCCGGGCGGGCCGGATCGGGTCCGTCTCGGCGGACATCTCCTCGGCGTCGCGGGCCTTCGCGGCGTCCTCGGCGGTACGCAGCTCGGCGATCCAGTCGGCGTGGTCGGCCCGGTCGCCCGGGTGGTCGGCCAGCGCGGTGAGGATCAGCCGGAGGTCGCCGGCGGGGGCGGCGGCCGGCTGCACGTGCGCGGCCCGCTGGCTGGGCGCGTCGACGACGTGCACCACCTGGGCGTCGCCGAAGTCGCCGAAGCTGAGCCGGAAGTCGAGCGGAGTGCCGATCACCACGACCACGTCGGCGCCCCTCAGCGCGACGCGACGGGCCTTGGCGAAGGCGAGCGGGTGCTCCGGCGGCAGCGCGCCCCGGCCCATCCCGTTGGTGAAGACCGGCACCTGGAGCGACTCGGCGGCGGCCCGCAGGGCGTCGACCGCGTCCCCGGCGTAGACGTCGGAGCCGGCGATGATCACCGGGCGGCTCGCGGCGGCGATCAGGCCGGCCGCCTTCGTCACCTCGTCGGGGTCGGGCTCGACCGGCGCGATGCCCGGCAGCGCGGGCAGCTCGGCGTCGGAGACCGAGAAGACCGCCTCCAGCGGGAAGTCGAGGAAGACCGGGCCCCGGTGCGGGGTGAGCGCGGTGGTCAGCGCCGCGGTCACCGCGCGCGGGATGTCGTCGGGGCTGAACACCGTCTCGGCGTGCTTGGTGACCGGGGCGACCAGCGGCAGGTGGTCCATCTCCTGGAGGCTGCCCGAGCCCCAGCGGAACTGCGGGGCCCGGCCGCCCAGCACCAGCACCGGCGAGGCGTTGAAGTACGCGCTGGTCAGCCCGGAGATGCCGTTGGTGACGCCGGGGCCGGCGGTGAGCACGGCGAGGCCGGGTCGGCGCTGGAGCTTCGCCACCGCCTCGGCGGCGAAGACCGCCGACTGCTCGTGCCGCACGTCGTAGATGGGGAAGCCGGTCTTGTGCGCGGCGTCGTAGAGCGGAAAGACGTGCCCGCCGGAGAGGGTGAACATCTCCCGCACCCCGTACGCGCGCAGCGCCGCGAGCGCGAGCTCCCCGCCGTGACCTTCGATCCGCTCCGTCATCCCGCTCTTCCCTTCGTCCGCATGGCCGGAGTCACACGCTACTCACCGGTAGGCGCAATGTGAACACTTCTCGGCTCGGTGCCTGGGCCGGCGGGTCGCCCCGCCGGCCCGGACCGGTCAACGACCGGTGAAGTCCGGCTTGCGCTTCGCCACGAACGCCGCCATGCCCTCGCGCCGGTCGTCGGTGGCGAACAGCGCCGCGAAGAGCTGGCTCTCCCAGGCCAGGCCGGAGTTCAGGTCCATGTCCAGACCGGCGTCGACGGCGAGCTTGGCGGCGCGCAGGGCCTGCGCCGGACCGGTGAGGTACGGGCGGACCAGCTCGACCGCGGTGTCGTAGACCTCGGCCGCCGGGGCGACCCGGTCGGCCAGGCCGATCCGCAGGGCCTCCTGGGCGTCGACCATCCGGCCGGACATGATCAGGTCCTTGGCGCGGGCCGGGCCGACCAGGCGGGCCAGCCGCTGGGTGCCGCCGGCGCCGGGGATGATGCCGAGCTTGATCTCCGGCTGCCCGAGCTTGGCGTCCTCGGCCACCACCCGCCAGTCGCACGCCAGCGCCAGCTCGCAGCCGCCGCCGAGGGCGTAGCCGGTGATCGCGGCCACGACCGGCTTCGGGATCCGGGAGATCGCGCCGAGCGCGCTGGACAGGCCGGCAGCCCGGTCCGCCATGTCCACGTAGGACATGTCGGCCATCTCCTTGATGTCCGCGCCGGCCGCGAAGACCTTCTCCCCGCCGTACACGATGACGGCGCGGACGCCCGGGTCGGCGGTGGCCGCCGCGGCGGCGGCGCGCAGCTCCTCCTGCACCTGGGTGTTCAGGGCGTTCATCGGCGGCCGCTCCAGCCGGATGGTGCCGATGCCGTCCTTGGTCTCCAACCGCACGAACTCGCCCACGCTGGCCCTCACTTCCTCGTCGAAGTCGCGTGCCAACCTTACGGCCCGGATCGTTGGGGTAAGTAGTGTGGTGTCAGGCCCGCCACCGGGAGTACCGCCATGATCACGTACTACGACGACAGGTCCGTGCAGGTCACCTCGACCGCCGTCCGGGTGGACGGCCGGACCTTCCGGCTGGCCGACATCAGCATGGTCTGGCACCGGCGCGGCAGCCGGTCCTGGCGGGTACTCGTCGGCCGCGGCGCGATCGGCGCGGCGCTCGCCGGCCCCCTGGTCGCCGCCGCGCTCGGCATCGCGTTCGCGCTCTGGCTGGACCGCTCCCTGACCGTCACCATCGCCATCGTCGGCGCCTCGGTGCTGATCGGGCTCGCGGTCGGCCCGGTCGCCGACTTCCTCTTCGAGCACCTCGACCGCTCGTACGCCAGGGGCAGCCGGCAGCTGGAGATCTGGGCCCGCTGGCGCGGCCAGCCGGTGCGCCTGCTGTGCACCGGTGACGCGCTGCGCTTCGGCCAGATCTACCGGGCGGTGCAGCGGGCCGTCGAGGCCGGCCAGCCGGTGTCGCCCCGCCGCCGCTAGAACCCGATCGGCCCGTCCGGCAGCATGCCCAGGCCGCGCAGCAGTCCGAAGAGGTCCTGCTCGCCCCAGAACTGCACGATCCGGCCGCCGGCCAGCCGGTACATCTTGCACGCGCTCTGCACCGCCGTCGCGCCGGTGGCGTCCCGCCGGTAGGTCTGCGCCAACGACACCACCACGCGGTCGCCGGCCGCGAAGATCTCGACGATCTCCTGGTCGAGCACGGTCAGCCCCGGCGACGCGACGGCCCCCTCGACGTGGTGCCGCCCCCGGACCCCGGCACCGGAGCCGTAGATCAGCACGTCCTCGTCGACCACCGCGCGCAACTCCGCCAGGTCCTTGGTGACGAAGGTCCGCAGGTAGCGGCGGACCACCTCGACGTTGCGCTCCTGCTCCGTCATGACCGGTCACGTTAGCGCCCCGGATCGACTCGGACCCGGCCCGGACCGACTCGGACCCGCCCCGGACCGGCCGGACGACGCGCTGGCGACGCGGGCCTTGAGGCCCTCGTCGGGCAAGGTGGCCTACCGCCCGCGCTGTCGAACTGCCCCGCCCGACGGGGCAGGCGCGCCGGTCGCCCCTGGCTCGCACGCCCCGAGCGGTCCCATGAACGGGGCAGCTCGACAGCCGCCCTGGCGGGCTCCCGGGAGCCGCTCCGGGGTCGTTCCGACGCCGTTGCGGCGGCGCTCTGACGCCGCTCCGACACCGTTGCGGTTGCGGTGAGCGCCGGTCCGGAGGCGGACGGGGTGCACCCGTCGCACGGCAGCGGCAGTACGCCTCGCGCGCCCTTTGAAGCTGATGACGTAGACGATTCAGCCACTCCGGCCTACCGACGAGCGCCAGCGACCAACAGGGCGATGTCATGAACGATTCAGCTCCAAAGGGGCCGACGCGACACCACCCGGTCCGGCACGGCCCGCCCGACCTGCACCTCCGCGCGACACTGCCCCGCCTGGCACCGCCGCGCCCTGCGCCACCCCCGCCGGAGCGGGCCGCGCGAGCGGCGCGACCCGGCCGGCAGTGGTTAGGCTTAGTGATGACCATCTATTACCGGGACGACGCGGTGCAGGTGACGTCGGAGTCGATCCGGGCCGGGGGCCACGCCGTGGCGATCGCCGACGTGACGTACGTCTGGCACGCGCAGGGCCCGAAGACGCTGGCGGTACGGGGACGGGTGCTGGGTCGCGGCGTCCTGGTCCTGCTCCTCTCACTGCCTCCGCTGGTCGCGGTGGTCTGCGTGCTCTCGCTGGCCTGGTCGGCGCAGGACCGGGGCGAGTGGCAGCTGGCGCTGGTCATCCTCGCCGCGTGCGTCGTCGGCGCGCTGGCCCTGGCCCCCTTCCTGGAGATCCCCCTCGGCTGGCTCGACCGCTCCTACGAGCGGGGCAGCAAGGTGCACGAGCTCTGGGTCCAGCACCACGGCCGGGAGGTGCTGCTGCTGCGCACCCCGGACGCGCTGCGGTTCGGGCAGATCTACCGGGCGGTGCAGCGCGCGGTGGAGCAGTACACGGACTCCTGACCCCGGGGCCCGCCGCCCTGTCCGGCGGCACGGGCGCGGGCGACGCACACTGGATGCCATGGTGATTCCCCTCCCCCGGCCCGCCGCGGTCGTCGGTCTGACCCGCTCCGTCCTCGACCAGGCCCTCGGCTCGGCGGCCTCGTTCGCCGCCGTGCCGGCCCGCGCGTTCGCCGTGCTGGACTCGGTGGAGGCCCTGCTGAAGCGGGTCGACGGCATGGTGGACCGCATCGACGGCGTGGTGGACCGGATCGAGCAGACCCTCGACCGCACCGACCGGGTGCTCACCGACGCCGAGGGCGCGGTGCGGGAGGTGGCGGTCATCAGCGCCGCCGCGACCACCGCGATCGAGACGGCCACCGAGGTGGCCGCCGCCGCGGCCGTCGTCGTCGGCGAGGCGGAGAAGGTGTCCCGCACGGCCGGTGCGGTGGTCGCCGAGGCCGACGCGGTGGCCGTACGGGCCGCCGGCACCGTGGGCACCGCGGCGGAGGCGGCGGCCACCGCCGCCGAGCTGCTGACGGCGTACGAGCCGGCACTGCGCCGGGGCGCCCCGATGGCGAACCGCTTCGTCGAGCAGCTCAGTCACGAGGAGGTGAACGCCGCGATCCGGCTCGTCGACGAGCTGCCGAAGCTCAAGCAGCACCTGACGGCGGACATCCTGCCGATCCTGGCCACCCTGGACCGGGTCGGCCCGGACCTGCACGACCTGCTCGACGTCACCCGCGACCTGAAGCTCGCCGTCGCCGGCATCCCCGGGCTGGGCATGCTCCGCCGCCGGGGCGAGAAGCTCACCGACGACGCCGAGGCCTGACCCTGGACGTACGGCACCCTGGGACTTACGGCGCCCTGGGACTTACGGCCCGTGGCCGGTCGGCCGGATCAGGCGGGGACGTACAGCTCGTCGATCTCGGCCCGGGTGGGCAGCGCCACGGAGGCGCCGAGCCGGCGGGCGCAGGCCGCCCCGGCCGCCGCCGCCCAGCGCACCGCGTCGACCACGTCCCGGCCCTCGCCCCAGGCCACCGCGAGCGCGGCGGTGAAGGCGTCCCCGGCGGCCGTGGAGTCCACCACGTCGACCTTGACCGCCGGCACGTGCACGGCGGTGCCGTCCCGGTCCCCGTACCAGGCACCCTCCGCGCCGAGGGTGAGCACCGCCCGGGGCGCCAGGTCGAGCAGGGCCGACGGCTCGTCCCGGCCGCGCCCGGTGAGCGCCTGCGCCTCGGTCTCGTTGACCACCAGCAGGTCCGTCGCCGCCAGCAGCTCCGGCGGCACCGGCACGGCCGGGGCGGCGTTGAGCACCACCCGGGTGCCGGCCGCCCGGGCGGCAAGGGCCGCCTCGGTCACCGTCGCGACCGGGATCTCCAGCTGCGCGAGCAGCACGTCCGCCCCGCGTACGGCGGTCAGCTCCGGTTCGGTCAGGCCGGTCATCGAGGCGTTGGCGCCCGGGCTGACCAGGATCGCGTTCTCGCCCTCGGCGTTCACCATCACCAGCGCCACCCCCGACGTGCCGTACGTCGTGCGGAGCTGGCCGGTGTCGACCCCGGCGGCGGTGATCCGCGCCCGCAGGGTGACGCCGAACGAGTCGGAGCCGATCGCCCCGAGGAAGGCGCAGGAGGCGCCGGCCCGGGCCGCGGCGACGGCCTGGTTGGCGCCCTTGCCGCCGGGCACCATGACGAAGTCGGTGCCGAGCAGGGTCTCCCCCGGGCGGGGCAGGGCGGGGGCGGTGCCCACCAGGTCCATGTTGGCGCTGCCCACCACGACGACCCGGGTCTGCCGCATCGCAAGCTCCCCGTCAGGCGGCGCGGGCGGTGAACCGGTCGCCGGAGCGCTGCACCACCAGCGGCAGCCCGAAGGTCTTGGAGAGGTTGTCCCCGGTCAGCGTGTCGTCGAGGAGCCCCTGCGCCACCACGCCACCCTCGCGCAGCAGCAGCGCGTGGGTGAAGCCGGGCGGGATCTCCTCGACGTGGTGGGTCACCAGCACCAGCGCCGGGGCGTCGGGGTCGTACGCCAGCTCGGCCAGCCGGGCGACCAGGTCCTCGCGCCCGCCCAGGTCGAGCCCGGCGGCCGGCTCGTCGAGCAGCAGCAGCTCCGGGTCCGTCATCAGCGCGCGGGCGATCTGCACCCGCTTGCGTTCCCCCTCGGAGAGGGTGCCGTAGGTGCGCTCGGCGAGGCCCCCGATGCCGAGCTGGCCCAGCAGGGCGCGGGCCCGGGCCTCGTCGCTGCTGTCGTAGCTCTCCCGCCAGCGACCAACCACCGACCAGGCGGCCGTGACGACGACGTCGCTGACCCGCTCGTCGGCGGGCACCCGCTCGGCGAGCGCGGCGGTGGAGAGCCCGATGCGGGTGCGCAGCTCGTTGACGTCGGTGCGGCCGATCCGCTCGCCGAGCACGTGGGCGGTGCCGGTGGTCGGGTGCAGCCGGCCGGCGGCGAGGTTGAGCAGGGTCGTCTTTCCCGCGCCGTTCGGCCCGAGCACCACCCAGCGCTCGTCCAGCTCGACCCGCCAGTCGACGTCGTGCAGCAGTGCCGTGCCAGCCCGGCGTACGCCGACGCCGTCGAGGCTGACCACCAGATCCTCGTCCCCAGTCACCCGACCATCCAACCACGCAACGCCGGGGCTCCCCCCACGGGCGGCGCTCCGGCCATAGGGTGGGGCGCCGTGTCGTTGGTCACCACAACCGGAGGACGGTCCATGCCCGGTCGCAGCACGGAGCCGCGCGGATGAGCGCGGTCATCGAGATCGAGGGTCTGCGCAAGACCTTCCACAGCGTGCGGCAGGGCCGCCGGGTGGCGGTCGACGGCTTCGACCTGTTGGTGGAGGCCGGCCAGATCCACGGTTTCCTCGGCCCCAACGGGTCGGGCAAGACCACCACGCTGCGCGCCCTGCTCGGGCTGGTGCGGGCCGACGCGGGCCGGATGACGGTGCTGGGCGTCCCCTCGCCGGACGGGCTGCCCCTGGTGGCCGGGCGGGTCGGGGCCATCGTGGAGAGCCCGCAGTTCTTCGGCAACTTCACCGGTCACCGGACCCTGCGCCTGCTCGCCCGGGCCGGCGGCGTGCCGACCGCCCGGGTCGACGAGGTGCTGGAGCAGGTGGGCCTGCGGGACCGGGGCGACGAGCGGGTCAAGGGCTACTCGCTGGGCATGAAGCAGCGGCTGGCGGTGGCCTCCGCCCTGCTCAAGGACCCGGAGCTGCTGATCCTGGACGAGCCGGCGAACGGGCTGGACCCGGCCGGCATCCGGGAGATGCGGGACCTGATGCGCTCGCTGGCGCAGGCCGGCGTGACCGTGCTGGTCTCCAGCCACATCCTGGCCGAGATCCAGCTGATCTGCGACCACGTGACGATCATCTCGCGGGGCCGGCGGGTGGCGGCCGGGCGCGTCGACGAGGTGCTGGCCGGCTTCGACCGGCACGAGCTGCTGGTGCGGGTGGACGATCCGCAGCGGGCCGTGGAGCTGCTGACGGCGGCCGGGCTGGCGGCGACCGGGCACGACGACCACCTGGTGGTGGGCGACGTGGACGACGCCACCGAGGTCAGCCGCACTCTCGGCGAGGCGGGCCTGTGGGTACGCGAGCTGACCCCGCTGCGGCCCGACCTGGAGAGCGTCTTCCTCGAACTGACCGGCACGGCGGCGCACCCGACGCTGCCCCGGCAGGTGGACGACTCGGTGTCGCCCGACGGCGGGCCCGCCGAACCGGTGATCGACCTCGACGTGCGGGGAGTGGACGCGTGAACCTGGTCCGTGCCGAACTGGAGCGTCTCGGCGCCCGGCGCTTCGTGCAGCTCATGCTCGTCCTGCTGGTGCTCGCGTTCGGCGTCACCGCGGCGACCACCCTGGCGAGTTCCCACCGGCCCACCGCCCAGGAGGTCTTCGACGCCCAGCGGGCCGCCGCCGCCGCGCGCGCCGACCTGGAACGCACCCACCAGCTCTGCCTGGACCGGCAGCGCGGTGCCGTGCAGCCGGACGACGTGCGGGAGTACGTCCCCGACGACTGCAGCGAGGTCGACCCGGCCCAGATGGAGCGGGCGCCCGTGGCGGCCGACTTCCTCCTCGGGGTGTTCACCTTCGCCGAGGAGGCCGGGGCGTTGCTCTACTTCCTCATCGCCTTCCTCGCGCTCTTCGGGTTCCTGGTCGGCGCCTCCTACATCGGCGCCGACCTGAACTCCGGCGGCGTGGTCAACCTGCTGCTCTGGCGTCCCCGGCGGATGACCGTGCTCGGCACCAAGCTGGGCACGCTGCTCGGCGGGACGGCGCTGCTGTCCGTGCTGGCCTCGGCGGCGTACCTCGGGACGTTCTGGCTGATCGCCGCGTTCGCCGGGCGGCCGGGGCGGCTGAACGGGGAGTTCTGGGGCTCGCTGGGCGCGACCTGGGGCCGCGGCATGCTGCTGGTGCTGCTGCTCACCGTGGTCGGCTTCGCCGTCGCCACCCTGGGCCGGCACACCTCGGCGGCGCTCGGCGCGATCGCCGGCTACCTGGTGGTGTGGGAGCTGGGCGCCCGGCTGGTGATGGAGATCCTGGAAGTCGTCAAGGTGGACCGGTACATGCTCTCCAGCTACGCGGCGGCCCTGCTCAACGGCCGGGTCGAGTTCTGGGACTACCGGGCGTGCGCCACCGGGTCGACCGCCTCCTGCGACGGCCTCTACGTGGTGACCTGGCAGCCGGCGCTGCTGTTGCTGCTCGGGTTGACCGGCGCGCTGGCCGCCGCCGCCTTCGCGGCGTTCCGCCGCCGCGACCTGATGTGACGCCCGGCCGGGGGTGCGGCAAGTCCTTGCAGTATCCGGGCCGGCGATGAAATATTCCTTCACATGACGCCCGGACGCCGCCGACCCCGCCGACCCCGGTCGGCGGGGCGAGCCGGCGCGCGGTCCGCGCCGGTGGGCGGCCGGCCCCGGTCAGCCGACGGTCGAGCCGAAGACCTCGTCGCGGACGGCGTCCAGGGCGGTACGCAGCGCCCCCCGCAGGATCGGCTCCTCGGTCAGCCCCGTCGGCACGACCCGGGGTCGGACCAGCGTGATCGCCGCGACCTCGTGCTGCACGCGCTCGGCCAGCGCCGCCCCGCCGGCCTGGCCGACCTCGCCGGCGAGCACCACCAGCGGCGGGTCCAGCACCACGCAGGTGCTCGCCACGCCCAGCGCCAGCCGGCGGGCCACCTCGTCGAGCATGGGACCGCCCGCCGTGCCGTCGGCCACCGCCGCCCGTACCGCCGCGGCCCCGCTGTCGTCCGGGTAGCCGTGCGCGCGGGCCAGGTCGCGGACCGCGTCCGCGCCGATCAGCTGCTGGAACGCCGGCTTCGCCCGGCGGGACACGTCGCGCGGGATGGGCGCGCCGGGCACCGGCAGGTAGCCGATCTCGCCGGCGGCGCCGCTGCTGCCGTGGTGCAGCCGCCCGCCCAGCACGATCGCCAGGCCGACGCCGGCGCCGACCCAGACCAGCACGAAGTCCGTCAGCCCCTGGGCCGCGCCCGACTGCGCCTCGGCGACGGCGGCCAGGTTCACGTCGTTCTCGAAGACCACCGGGGTGTGCAGGTCGTCCCGGAGCGCGGCGAGCAGACCGGTGTGCCAGCGGGGCAGGTTGAAGGCGAACGTGATGTCGCCCGTGCCGGGGTCGACGAGGCCCGGGGTGCCCAGCACGATCCGCCGTACGCTCGACAGCTGCGCCCCGGCGCTGCTCGCGGCCTGGACGACTGCGTTGTGCACGACCCCGACGGGGTCGTCGGTGTCGTGGGTCGACTGCTCGACGCGGCCGATCACCGCCCCGGTGATGTCCGCGCAGGCGGCCACCACCCGGTCGGCGCCCACGTCCACCCCGACCACGTGCGCGCTGCCGGGCCGCACGGCGTAGAGCTGGGCGTTGGGCCCCCGCCCGCCGGCCTGCTCGCCGACCCGGGTGACCAGGCCCCGCTCCTCCAGCCGCTCGACGAGCTGCGAGGCGGTGACCTTGGACAACCCGGTGAGCTCGCCGAGCCGGGCCCGGGTCAGCGGCCCCCGCTCCAGCAGCAGCTCCAACGCCGCGCGGTCGTTCAGCGCCCGCAACAGGCGGGGGGTGCCGGGCAGCCGGGTCGCACTCATGCCACGTCCTCTAGTTTTGGTAAACCTTGCTAACTGTAAACCGACCTGCGAGCGGGTAGCCGACAGCGTATCGGCCGCCCGGGAGCGGGGTGGTCGGCCGACCCGGTACGTCACCGACCCCCGCCGGTACGACTTCCGTGCCGCGGGGACGAAAGGGGAAGATCACGTGGGGCTGGATCCAGGACTGCGCCGGCTCGCGCTCGGCACGCTGCTCGCCGCGTACCCGGGGCCGGTTCCCCCGGGCTGGGCGGTCGACCTGGTCGCCGAGGGGCTCGCGGGGCACACCCTGTTCGGCACCAACGTCCACGACCCGGGGCAGGTGGCGGCGAGCACCGCCGCCCTGCGGGCCGGCCGCCCGGACGTGCTGATCGCGATCGACGAGGAGGGCGGCGACGTCACCCGGCTGGCGCACGCCACCGGCAGCCCGTACCCGGGCAACGCGGCGCTCGGCGCGATCGACGAGGTGGCGCTGACCCGCCGGGTCTACGAGGCCATCGGCGCGGAGCTGGCCGCCCTCGGCGTCACCGTCAACCTCGCGCCGACCGTGGACGTCAACACCGCCGACGAGAACCCGGTGATCGGCACCCGCTCGTTCGGCGCCGACCCGGCCCGGGTCGCCGCGCACTCCGCCGCCGCCGTGACCGGCCTCCAGGCCGCCGGGGTCGCCGCCTGCGCCAAGCACTTCCCGGGGCACGGCGCGACGGTCGCCGACTCCCACTACGAGCTGCCCACCGTGGACGTGCCGCTCGACGTGCTGCGCCGGCGCGACCTGCCGCCGTTCGCCGCGGTCGTCGCGGCCGGCGCGCGAGCCGTGATGACCGCGCACATCCGGGTGCCCGCACTGACCGGCGACGGCCCCGCCACGTTCAGCCGGGCGGTCCTGGTCGACCTGCTGCGCGGCGAGTACGGCTTCACCGGCACGGTCATCACCGACGCGCTGGAGATGAAGGGCGCCGCGGTGGCGGCCGGCGGGGTCGGTCCGGCCGCCGTCCGGGCCCTCGCGGCCGGCGCCGACCTGCTGTGCATCGGCGCCCAGGTCGACGCCGAGCTGGTCGAGCGGGTGGTCGCGGAGATCGTCGGCGCGCTCGGCGACGGCCGCCTGGACCGGGCGCGGGTGGAGGAGGCGGCCGGCCGCGCCGCCGCGCTCGCCGCCTGGACCCGGGCCGCCGGCGCGACGTCGACCGCCCCCGACGGACTCGGGTACGCGGCGGCGCGCCGCGCCGTCCGGGTGGAGGGGGAGCTGACCGGCCTGGACCGCCCGCTGATCGTCCAACTGCACGCCGCGTCGACCATCGCCGAGGGGCGGGTGCCGTGGGGCCTCGGGCCGCACCTGGACGGCGCGGAGGAGCTGCGGGTGGTTGCCACCGAGACCGGGCCGGCCGCCCTGCGCCAGCTCGCCGGGGACCGGCCGATCGTGCTGGTCGGCCGCCACCTGCACCGGCTGCCGGGCGGGGCGGAGCTGGTGACCGCGCTGGCCGCCGAGCACCCGGTGACCGTGGTCGAGATGGGCTGGCCCTCGCGGTGGCGCCCGGCCGGCGTGCGGGCGTTCGTCACCACGTACGGCGCGAGCCACGCCTGCGGCCGCGCGGCCGCCGAGGTGCTCGGCCTGGCCGGCTGAGGCCAACGGGTACGCGCCGTCGGGTGGCGGTTCGCTCCCGGCCGGGCCCGGCCGGCTTCGACCGGGCCCGGCCGGGGTATGCGACAGCATGACCGCCACCGACCCGTGGCACCGGGCCCTGGCCGACCTGGTGTCCCGGTCCCACCGGCTGCCCCCGGACGAGCTCGCGGCCACGGTCGACGCCGTGCTCCGGCCGTTGGGTGTGACGGCGACCGTGCACCTGGTCGACGCCGAGCAGCACGGCCTGCGCCCGCTGCCCGGCACGGGGCGGGCGGCGGCGGAGCTGCTGCCGATCGACACCAGCCTGGCCGGGCGCGCCTTCACCCAGGTCGAGGTGCACGCGGGGCAGGGGCCGCCGCCCCGGCTGTGGGTGCCGATCGTCAACGGCACCGACCGGCTCGGGCTGCTGGAGGTGTTCCCGCCCGTCGACGCCGACCTCGCCGACGAGGCGCTCCGCGACGGCTGCCGGCTCATCGCCGGCCTGGTCGGTCATCTGGTCACCAGCAAGAGGGACTACGGGGACGTTCTGCACCGGGCGCGGCGCAGCCGGCCGATGGGGGTCTCCGCCGAGCTGCTCTGGCACCTGCTCCCGCCGCTGACCTTCGCCACCTCGGAGGTGGTGCTCAGCGCCCTGCTCGAGCCCTGCTACGAGGTCGGCGGGGACGCCTTCGACTACGCGGTGCAGGACGGGAGGGTGACACTGGCGATCCTCGACGGGGTCGGGCACGGCCTGCCGGCGGTGCTCACCACCTCGGTGGCGCTGGCGGCGCTGCGGGCGGCCCGGCGCGCCGGCTCGGACCTGCCCGGCCTGGTCCGGGCGGTGGACGCCGCGATCGCCGGCCAGTGGCACGACGCGCGGTTCGTCACCGCGGTGCTCGCCGAGTTCGACACCGGCTCCGGACTGCTGCGGTACGTCAACGCGGGGCACCCGCCGCCGGTGCTGCTGCGCCGGGGGCGGGCCGTGCGGGAGCTGGCCGGGGGCCGCCGGCTTCCGCTCGGCCTGCCCGACGGCCGCGTCGAGGTGGCACAGACCCGGCTGGAGCCCGGTGACCGGCTGCTGCTGCACACCGACGGGATGACCGAGGCACGCGACGCGGCGGGCGAGATGTTCGGGCTGTCCCGCCTCGCGGACCTCGCCGAACGGCACATCGGTTCCGGGCTGCCGGCCGCGGAGACGCTGCGCCGCCTCGGTCACGCGGTGAGGGAACACCAGGGCGGGGCGCAGCAGGACGACGCGACCCTGCTGCTGGTCGAGTGGTCCGCCGCCGCGTCGGCGAACTCGGAGCCCTGAGCCGGTC
Organism: Micromonospora sp. DT178; assembly: GCF_049841695.1. NCBI lineage: Bacteria > Bacillati > Actinomycetota > Actinomycetes > Micromonosporales > Micromonosporaceae > Micromonospora > Micromonospora sp. DT178. Next base: position 21,218 of record NZ_JBNCKV010000031.1, on the reverse strand, counting down.
AGTCCAGCCCGCGCCACCCGCGCGCGACGGGCCGACCGGCGTCGGAGTCGGCGAACCCGAGCAGGGTACTGACCCCGGTGATCCGCAGGACCCGCGCCACGCCCGGCTGCGGGCCGGTCACCCGCAGCGTCACGTCGCGCGCGCGGCCGACGGAGACGCCGTGCACCAGGACGCGTACGCCGCTGGAGTCCAGGAACCGCACGTCGGCGAGGTCGACGACGACCTCCCGGACACCCGGCCGGTGCAGCGCCTCGGTGAGCGTCGCCTCGAACTCGCCGGCGGTGGCCATGTCGATCTCACCGGCCGGGCGCAGGACCGCCCGCCCCGGCTCCGCGTTCCGCTCGCCCCGGTCCATGACCGCCTCACCGTCGAAGGACGCGCCGGCACCGGCGCGACTCGACCATACCGATCCCCGCCCGGCCGGGCCACGCCGACGGCCACGAGAGCCACTTGAACGCGTTCAAGAAGTCGCCTACGCTGAGGCGACAAGATTTGAACACGTTCAAGAGAGGCGTCGGCGATGGACACGAAGGTCTGGATGTACCTGGTCTACCTGGCGATCAGCATCGGGCTGACCGTCTGGGTGGCCCGGGCGCTGTCGCGCAACGGGCTGGTCTTCCTGGAGGAGGTCTTCGCCGACGAACGGCTGGCCAGGGCCGTGAACAGCCTGCTCGTCGTCGGCTTCTACCTGCTCAACCTCGGCTACGTCACGGTGGCGATGAAGCACCCCGACCCGGTCGGGTCCACCGCCCAGGCCATGGAGGAGCTCTCCCTCAAGATCGGCCTGGTGCTGCTGGTGCTCGGCGCGCTGCACTTCTTCAACGTCTTCGCGCTCGGCCGGTACCGCCGTGGCCGGCTGCGCCAGTTCGCCACCCACCCGCCGCTCGCGCCGGTCGGCCGGCTGCCGATGCCGCCCGCGCCGCGCGGCGCGCACCCCGCCGGCCCGCACCCGGCCGGCGCGCACCCCGCCGGCCCGCACCCGGCCGGCGCGCACCCCGCCGGCCCGCACCCCACCGGGCCGCACTCCGCCGGGCCGCACCCCGCCGGCCCGCACCCCACCGGGCCGCACCCGGCCGGCCCGCACCCCACCGGTCAGCGCCCCGCCGGTCCGGGGGCGGAGACGGGGCCGGCCGGCAGCCCGCCGGTCCGATGACCACCCGGCCCACCGGCGGGTCGGGCGGATTCCCGGACGCCACCGCGCACGGGGGCGGTGGCGTCCGGGGCTTCACGGTCCTCTACGACGCGCACTGCCCACTCTGCCGGTCCGCCCGGCGCTGGCTGGCGTCCCGCGCCCAGCTCGTACCCCTGGAGTTCGTGCCGGCCGGCTCGGCCGAGGCCCGGCGGCGCTTCCCCGGCCTGGACCACGACGCCACGCTGCGCGACCTCACCGTGGTCGCGGACACCGGCGAGGTGTACGCGGGCGACGGCGCCTGGTTCGCCTGCCTCTGGGCCCTGGTCGACCACCGGGGCACCGCCGAGCGGCTGGCCCGGCCGCACCTGCTCCCCCTCGCCCGGCGGGTGGTCGCCGCCGCCGCCTCGGTCCGCGAACGCGTTCGCGACCCGTGGGCGGAGCCGGGCGACCACCTGGCGGGATACGGTGACCCCGATGACCGAGCAGACTGCGCCGACGACCGCTGCGGGTGAGCCGGCGACCGCGCGCGGCGAGCAGACCCGGCAGCTCATCCTGGACACCGCCATGCGGCTGTTCCGCGAGCGCGGGTACGCCCGGACCACCATGCGCGCCATCGCCCAGGAGGCCGGGGTGGCGGTGGGCAACGCCTACTACTACTTCGGTTCCAAGGAACACCTGATCCAGGAGTTCTACGCCCGCGCCCAGACGGAGCACCGGGCGGCGGCCGGCCCGGTGCTCGCCCGGGAACCCGACCTCGCCGCCCGGCTGGCCGGGGTGATGCACGCCGGGATCGACGTGCTCACCCCGTCGCACGCCTTCGCCGCCAGCTTCTTCAAGACGGCGGCGGAGCCGACCTCCCCGCTGAGCCCCTTCTCGGCGGAGTCGTCCGGCCCGCGCGAGGCGGCGATCGGCCTCTTCGCCGAGGCGCTCGACGGCTCCACCGCCCGGGTCGACCCGGAGTTGCGCCCGCACCTGCCGGAGCTGCTCTGGTTGGCGTACATGGGGGTGGTGCTCTACTGGGTCTACGACCGCTCGCCCGGCCAGGCCCGCACCCGGCAGCTGATCGACGGCGCGGTGCCGTTGGTCGACCGGCTGGTGGGGCTGTCCCGGTTGCGCGTGCTGCGCCCGGTGACCCGGCAGGTGCTCGACCTCATTCGTACGCTGCGTCACTGACCCGCACGACGCCATCCTCCGGATAGTCGCAGGTCAAGTCCGCTATTCGACACCCGGATCGCACCCATGGCGCCTTGTCTTCACCACCACCGTTACGTAGCGTGATTGGTGCGCACGTCACCTGCGGACCTGGGGGAGACTGCGGACCGTGGATCCGGCCCGGGATCCACGGTCCGCGCCCGCCGCCCGCTCGCGCTCAGGGCGGGTAGACGCCGAACGAGCGCCAGCCCCGGTCGGGGAAGCCGGCGGCGGTCGCCACCCGGGCGGAGGCGGTGTTGGCGGGGTCGTGCAGGTACGTCGGGACGGCCCCCTCGGCGAGCACCCGACGCGCCGCCTGGGCGACCAGCCGCCGGGCCAGTCCCCGCCCCCGGGCCGTCGGCACGGTGCCGACGGCCAGTTCGTGGCCGTACGCGTCGTGCCGCTTGATCCCGACCCCGGCCAGGTAGTGCCCCCGGACGTCGCGCACCACCAGCACCGGGCGGTCGAACACGCGGAGCCAGGACGGCAGCCCGGCGGCGCTCGGGGGTGTCCACTCCCCCACGTCCGGCAGTGGGGCCGGCGCCACGCTCCACCGGAACACGCTGTCGTGCACCGCCCAGCCGGCTCCCGCCACCACGGCGGGCAGTTGCGGAAGCGGCGGCCCGCCCGGCCGCCGTGCCCATTCGCGCACCGCCGCGACCCGGTCGGGGGGCACCGAGAGCACGGTGCTCGCGCCGGCGGTCACCGCGACGGCCGGCCGGAGCCGGCCGTCCCAGGCCGGTCGGGCCCGTCGGTGCGAGCCGACCACGTGCAGCCCGGGACCCGCCGGCCACTGGCCGAGCCAGCTCGCCAGGTGCAGGTGCAGCCGCCGGTCGGACATCGCCGGTCACCTCCCCGCGGCCGTCGGTGGTCACCCGGCGGCCGGACCGCCGACGCCCGGCCCGCCTCGCCGACGATCACCGTACGCGGGCGCGGCGGCCCCGCGTGACGGAACCCGTCGGGGGCGGGCGACCGGGCGTCCCGCGACCCGACGGGCCGGCCCCGGGGGACGCGCGCCGGCGCGAGGATTGGGTGCCGCGGCGAGCGGGTAGACGTACCGGAACGCCGATGGCCACGAATTCGTGGGACGGCGGCAGATCACGGGAACCGGACGCATCGATCGGTCGTCATATTCACTTTCATACATGGACAACTTTGTTTGGGACGGTATGGTCATGCCGAATCAGCCGAACGACCGGTACCACCAGGACCCCGAGCGACTCTGGCGGGCCACCGAGGCCGGCGGGCGGTTCCCGGCCCAGTCGGCGTACCGGGGCCGCCGCGCCGGGACCGAGGCGCTCCCGTGGAGCGAGGTGAACAAGCAGCCCGCCGGCGCCTCCTCGCGCGGCGGCCTGAACACCCGCTGACCGCTGCGCGCGGCGGGGGGCTCCGCGACACACCCGGACGGTCCACCGGCGGCTTTCGCACACCTGTCGGGTAATTTCTTCTGGTCCGGCATCCCGGCCTACGACAGGAGAAGCTCCGCGCATGGGCAAGAAGACGATCCACGTCTCCGACTTCAGCGGCACGGTCATCCAGCCCGACGACGAGGTGGTCCGCGTCGTCGTCCTGGAGCACCCTGACCTGGTCGCGGGGCCCGTGCGGTTGGACGCCACCCCGGTCGAGGTGGAGGGCATCGACGACGCCGCGCTGGACGTCGCGGTGGTCGAGATCCACGACCGGCACGGCGACGGTGAGCCGCGCCGGGTGGTGCTCACCGCGAGCGAGTTCGACGCGATGGCGACCGACGTGCCGATGGCGCAGCTGCTGAAGACCGCCGAGCGGGTCCGCCCGCCGAAGGCCCGCAAGGGTGCGGAGCGGGTCGACTACGGCACCATCGAGCACGCCGGCCGGCCGCACCGGGGCCGGGTCACCGAGGAGGAGGCCCGGTTGGTCCGCGAGCGGCTCGACGAGGTCAACAAGCGGCTCGCCGACGCCGGGATCCGCCAGGTCGACCCGACGGATCCCGAGCACGCCGCCCGCTACGGCTTCCCGGCCGCGCCCTGAGGCCGGTCATTCCCGCATCTGCACGGCCCGCAGGGCCGCCGCCACCCACTCCTCGGTCGCGGTCTTGCCCACGCCGAGCCCGCTGAGGACCCCGGCGCCGTTCTCGTGCTCCAGCAGCGCGAGCAGGATGTGCTCGGTGCCGATGTAGTTGTGCCCCAGCCGCAGGGCCTCCCGGAAGGTCAGCTCCAGCGCCTTCTTGCCCTGGGCGTCGTACGGGATCAGGTCGGGCACCTCGGCGGTCGAGGGCGGCAGCGCGGCCGTCGCGGCCTCGCGTACGCGCTCCAGCGGCACCCCCTGGGCGACGATCGCCTTCGCGGCCAGGGCCTCCGGCTCGTTGAGCAGCCCCAGCACCAGGTGCTCGGGGCGGATCTCGGCGTGCCCGGTGGCCCTGGCCTCGTTCTGCGAGGCCATGACCACGTTGCGCGCGCGGGGGGTGAACCGGGAGAAGCCCTGCTGCGGGTCGGGCGGCGTCTCGTCGGCCTTCGGCACGAAGCGCTTCTGCGCCGCCTGCTTGCTGACGCCCATGCTGCGGCCGATCTCGGTCCAGGACGCGCCGGAGCGGCGCGCCTGGTCGACGAAGTGGCCGATCAGGTGGTCGGCGACCTCCCCGAGGTGGTCGGCCGCGATGACCGCGTCGGTGAGCTGGTCGAGCGCGTCGGTGTGCGCCTTCTTGATCGCCTGGATCAGGTCGTCCAGACGTACCGGGTTGTTCATCTGCACTGGTTCCGTCATGCGTCAACCATAAGTTGACGGCATTCGACCGTCAACCCCAAGTTGACGATACGGTCCACAGCACCTCCGGCTCGCCGACCCCGGGCGGATGACGGTGCGTGACGGGTCGTAGGAAAGTTTCACCATTGCCCCGGCCGATATAGAAGATTTACGATCCGGTCTCCATCGTCCAACCGCCCCCTACGGGACGAACATCGGAGGCAACATGTGTGACGCACCGGAGACAGCCGGCCTGAGCCACGTACCGGCCCGGCGCCGCACCCTTCTCACGGCGCTCGGCGTCGGCGTGGGGATCGGGGTCGTCGGCCTGCCCAGCCCCGCGCAGGCCGCCGTCGGCGCCTGGAGCAACCCGACGCGTGGCACGCTGACCTCCGGCTACAAGACCCCCAGCCGGCCGACGCACACGGGCTGGGACGTGGCCAACAGCCAGGGCACGCCGGTCTACGCCACCGCCGCCGGGACCGTCCGGGACATCAAGACCAACTCGTACCCCGGCGACACGGCGAGTGGCCCACTGGCCGGCCGCACCGGCAACAGCGTCCACATCAACCACGCCGACGGCTACTTCTCCTACTACGGCCACCTGCACCGGGTGCTGGTCAGCGACGGCCAGCAGATCAGCTGCGGCCAGCTGGTCGGCCTGATGGGCACCACCGGCAACTCGACCGGCCCGCACCTGCACTTCGAGATCCACAATCCCCGGCTGACCTCGCTCGACCCCCGGGTCTTCCTGGCCAACCGCGGCATCACCCTCGGCTCGACGGCTCCCGTCGGCAGCACCGGCTACCCGAGCGTCGGCCAGGGCGCGTCGGGGTGGGTGCCCCGGGTGATCCAGTACCTGGTGCGGGCGCGCGGCATCTCCGTCGTGGTGGACGGCAACTACGGGGCCGTCACCGCCGGCGCGGTGCGCAGCTTCCAGAGCAGCCGGGGCCTCTACGCCGACGGCCTGGTCGGCCCGATCACCTGGACCGCGCTCGTGCTGCCCCTGCGCGAGGGCAACTCCGGCGACCTGGTGCGCGGCCTGCAGACCGCGCTCAACGCCCGGGGGGCGAGCCTGCTGGTGGACGGCGGCTTCGGGTCGGTCACCACCACCGCGGTCCGCGGCTTCCAGAGCCGCAACGGCCTCGTCGCCGACGGCCTCGTCGGCCCGGTGACCTGGAGCGTGCTCATCTGACGGGCACCGTCAGAGCCAGCCGTTGTCCCGGGCGGTGCGGAACGCCTCCGCCCGGTTGGCCACCCCGAGCTTGCTGACCGCCGCGGAGAGGTGGTTGCGGACCGTGCCCGCCGACAGGTGGGTACGGCGGGCCACCTCCGCCACCGGCGTGTCGTACTCGGCCAGCCGGAGCACGTCCAGCTCGCGCGGCGTGAGCGGGCACTCGGGCGCGGTGAGCGCGTCGGCGGCCAGCGCCGGGTCGACGTACCGGCCGCCGGCGTGCACCCGGCGGATGACGTCGGCGAGCGTCCCGCCCGGCGCGCCCTTGGGCAGGAACCCCTTGGCACCGGCCGCCAGCGCGCGTTGCAGGTGCGGCGGCCGGCCGTGCCCGGTCAGGATCACCACCTTGCAGGCGGGCAGGACGCGCGCCAGCTCGGCGGTCACCTCCAGCCCGTCCAGGGCCGGCATCTGCAGGTCCACCACGGCGACGTCCGGCCGGTGGGCGAGCGCGGCGGTCACGGCGGCCCGCCCGTCCGGCGCCTCGGTCACCACCTCCAGATCGGACTCCAGGCCGAGCAGGGCGGCCAGCGCCGCCCGGATCAGGTCCTCGTCGTCGGCGAGCAGCACCCTGATCACGGGCGGGTCCGTACCGTCACGTCGAGGCGGAACACCCCGTCGTCGATCCGGTGGCGCAGGGTCCCCCCTGCCTCGGCCAGCCGCTCGGCCAGCCCGCGCAGCCCGAAGCTGTGCCGGTCCGGCGACGCCCCCTCGGCGCCGTCGTTCGTCATGGTCATCCGTACCTCGTCCTCGTCCTGGCTGATCTCGATGGTGCACCAGGTGGCCCGGCTGTGCCGCAACACGTTGGTGCTGGCCTCCCGCAGCACCGCGACGAGCTGCCGGGCGATCTCCGACGGTACGTCGTCCGGCGGCAGCGCGACCGCGCAGCGGATGCCGGAGGAACGCAGCACCTGCTCCACCGCGGCGATCTGGTCCCCGAGGTCCACCGCACGGTACCCGTGCACCACCTCGCGCAGCTCGACCAGCGCCGACGCGGCCAGCCGCTGCACCTCGGCGGCCTCCCGGCTGGCCCGCCCGGCGTCCGTGGCCGCCAGCCGGGACGCCAGCTCGGCCTTCAGCGCGATGACCGAGAGGCTGTGCCCCAGCAGGTCGTGCACGTCGCGGGCGAACCGCAGCCGCTCCTCGGTGGCGGCGAGCCGGCCCTGGGCGGCCCGCCCCCGCTGCGCCTGGACGAGCAGCCCCCACAGCCAGAGCTGCAGGGCGTTCCACGCGGCCATGGAGAGGCCGGCGACCAGCACGATGGTGACCTGGCCGCGGACCGGGGCCCCGTTCCAGGCCGCCACCCCGGCGGCCGTCGCCAGGGACAGCAGCACCGCCGGAACGGCGACCCACCACTGCCGCAGCAGGGACACCGAGCCGATCACCGACGCGCCCAGGAACCCCCAGGTCGCCCACTCCGGCCCGCCCACGGGCCCGACCAGCGGTACGGAGAGCACGGCGGCGCAGACGAACCCGGCGAGCAGGCGGCGCCGCGTCGACTCGGCCAGCCACGGGGTGATCGCCCCGTACAGCGCTCCGCTCTGCGCGGCGACGAACAGGACGACGCCCACCGCCCCGGCCACCGCCCAGCGGGGATCCTCCTCCCGCGACAGTCCGACGGCGGCCAGCAGCAACGTGCCCAGGACGCCGCTGCCGACGGTGCTCAACGTGACGGCACGGGCGCGGCGCAGGCCGACGTCACGCTCGACCTGCGCCCGCTCCATGCTCACGCTCCCGATGCCAGGTGGCGCGATGACCTCGATCATCCGTGCCGGGGCTCCCATCGGAAGTACCGGGCGGCCATGAACAGCGACACCGCCAGCCAGACCAGCAGCACCCCGAAGGAGGGCAGCGTCTCGACCAGCGTCCCGGCGAAGCTCAGGGCCTGGCCCTCGTCGGTGCGGGCGAGCCAGCCGACGCGCATGATCTCGGTGAACGGCCCCATGGGCAGGAACCAGAGGATCCGTTCCAGCGACTCCGGCAGCGCGCCGAGCGGCAGCAGCGCACCCGGCGTGGCCAGGAAGATCACCAGGGTCGGCAGGGTGGTCAGCATGGCCGCCTCGGAGCTGCGGGTGATCGCGGAGAGCGCCGCCGAGAAGGCCGCCATGATCGCGGACCCGATCAGCAGCGCCAGCGCCATGACCAGCGGGTTCTTCGGCATCGGCAGGCCCAGCACCAGGAGGGCGTAGCCGACCAGCACGACGAACTGGGCGAGGAAGATCGCCACGGTGCTGCTGGCCGTGCCGAGCAGGATGGTGCGGTCCGAGGCGAGCCCCGCCCGCAGCCGCTTGAGCACCAGCTCCTGGCGGCGCGACGCGTACACGGTGGTCAGGTGGTGGTGCACCAGGAAGACCATGATCAGGGTGGTGATGCTGACGACCCGGCGGACGCCGGGCACCGCCTCGCCCCCGTACTCGCTGACGAGCAGGATGGCGATCATCAGCGGGGTCACCACGGACATGGCCGTGGCCGTCCAGTTGCGACGCAGCGCCAGCAGTTCCATCTTGAGCATCGCGGCCATCTGCCAGATCGGCCGGGTCGCCCGGTCGCGCGGGGTGGCGGTGGTGGTGGGGCTCGGCGTCGTCATCGTCCCGCTCATCGGGCGGCCTCCGGTTCCGCGTGCTGGTCGGTCAGGTCGTGGTCGGCGGCGATGTCCAGGAAGACATCCTCCAGGGTGGCCGGTCGGGCCGACAGGGACGCCAGCCGGATGTCGGCCGCGTTGGCCCATTCGAGCAGCCGGGTGAGGTCGCTCTGGAGCTGGCGGGACTCGTACGTGACCCGGTCGCCGTCGACCATGCGGGCGGCGTGCGGCAGGTCGGGAAGGGCGTCCGTCGCCGGCAGCCGGAAGCTGATCCGGGCGGGCAGGGTGCGCACGACGTCCTCCGGGGCGCCCGTGGCGACGATGCTCCCGCCCCGCATGATGGCCACCCGGTCGGCGAGGACCTCCGCCTCCTCCAGGTAGTGCGTGGTGAGCAGGACGGTGGTCCCACCCTTCTGGAGCTCGCGGACGACGTCCCAGGTGCGGCGCCGGGAGGCCGGGTCCATGCCGGTGGTGGGCTCGTCGAGGAAGAGCACCTCCGGGCGGCCGAGCACGGCCAGCGCCAGCTCCAGCCGCCGGCCCTCGCCGCCGGAGAGCTGCTCGACCGCCACGTTCATCCGGTCGCCGAGGTCGACCAGGTCCAGCACCTCCGCGGTGGTCTGCGGCCGGACGGTGAGGGAGCGCCAGATCTCCACCGTCTCCCGGACGGTCAGCGCACCGGTGAAACCGCCGTGCTGGAGCATCACCCCCGTCCGGGGACGCAGCGCGGCCCGGTCGCGCACCGGATCCAGCCCGAGCACCCGGACCCGGCCGGAGGTGGCCGGTTGCAGTCCCTCCAGGACCTCGATGGTGGTGGTCTTGCCGGCACCGTTGGTGCCCAGTAGGGCGAACAGCTCGCCCCGGCGGATCCGCAGCGAGATCCCGCGCACCGCCTCGAACTCCCCGTAGCTGCGGCGCAGCCCGTCCACTTCGATCACGACGTCATCCATGCTTCACAGGCTGCCGTCGACCGGCGACAGAACCAACCCCCGCCGCGTCACGTTCCGACCGTGTCGTACGCATGCCTCACCCGTGCGTCCCCCACGTGTGCGACGCCCGCGCGGTCGCAGTCGCGCTCACCCGCCGGTGGCGACGAACGGCGGCACGTCCACCGGGAGTTCCGGCAACACCCCGGCGAGGGCCTGCACCTTCGACCACGTCATGGTCACCTGGTCGAGGTCCCCCTCGCCCAGCGGGACGCCGAGCTCGCCGAACGCCTCGGCCAACCGCTGCCGCCGGACGGGGTCGACGCCGTCGGTGGGCGCCTCCGGGGCGCAGACTCCCGCGAGGTCCGTCACGACCTCCAGCTTCGGCTCGCGCTCGTGCCAGCCCGTGCGCCGCTGGTAGACGTCGGCGACGGCGGCCAGGTCGAAGTCGCGGCCGGGGGCGGCCGCCAGCTGCAGCGACAGCGGCAGCCCGTCGCCGTCGGCCCCCATCGGCAGCGCCAGCGCGGGGAAGCCGACCGCGCTCCAGATGCTGGGCAGGAAGGAGATCGTCTGGAGGCTGGCCTGGTCGTCGTAGCGGGGGGCGGCGGACGGCCAGGCGGGCGTGGCGATGACGTCGACGTCGCGCAACCGCGCCCGTAGGGCCTCGGCACCCCACCCGCGTACCCGCTGGGCCCGCAGGTACGTCTCCGCCGGGAGCACGCCACCGAGCGCGACGTTCCACCGGAACGGCCGGCCGTAGTCGTTCCAGCGCGCCCGGAACTGCGCCCCGTGCACCTCGAACGCCTCCACCAGCATCGTCACGAGCTGCGCGGCGAAGAGCGGGAACGCCTCGTCGAAGGGCACGTCGACGACCTCCGCCCCGGCGGCCCGCAGCTCGTCGAGCGCGGCGTCGAAGGCGGCGGCGGTGTCGTCGGTCAGCCCGGCGGCGTACCGCACGAGGTCGCCCGGGACGCCGACGCGGACGCCCGCGAGGTCGGCGAGCGCCGGCCGGGAGAGCTCCGCGGGCCGGTCCGCCATCACGGCGAGCAGCCGCGCGCACTCCCGGGCCGTGCGGGCCAGCGGACCCGCCGTCTCGACCGACCGCGCCAGCGGGCGGACGCCCGCCGCCGGCAGGAGACCCTGCGTCGGCTTCAGCCCGGTCACGCCGCACAGCGCGGCCGGGATCCGGATGCTGCCGTTGCTGTCGGTGCCGACACCCGCGTCGAAGAACCCGGCGGGGATGCCGTTGGCGCTGCCGCAGCTCGACCCGCCGGTCCATCGGTGGGGGTCCCACGGGTTGCGCGGCACCGGGAAGGACGCGTCCGGGTCCGGCCGGGACAGCGCGTGCTCCGCCATCGTGGTCTTGCCCACGATCACGGCGCCCGCCGCGCGCAGCCGGGCCACCACTGTCGCGTCGCGGTCGGCCCACCAGCCCGCGTCGTGCACGACGCTCTGGCAGGTGCTCGGCGCACCGGCGACGGCGACGACGTCCTTGACGCCGATCAGCGTGCCGCGCAGCGGCCCGTCCGTACCGGGGTCGTCGATCGGGAAGCGGTGCAGGAAGGTGCCGAGCATCGGTCCGAGCCGGTCGGCCCGCTCGGCCGCGGCGGCGAGGCGGTCCATGTCAGCCCACCCCCGGGTGATCGGGCCGGCCGGTCGCGACGGTCCGCGGGGCGGCGGAAACGACGGACCGATTACCGGCCAATTCCCGTTCGGTGCCCGTCACGGTTTCCCGGAAAAAGTCGCTGTGTGGAAAAGCGAACAGCTCAGTCGTGGCGTCGTCACGACCGATGACATCCGTTCTCGCGTCGACGGTCGACGAATGACCGTCACCGTTCCGCTTCTGACGTGTCACGAACACCTCCCCGCACGGGCCACGAATGCGCAGCCCAGGACCACGACAGGTCCGACGATGGCGGGTACCGCCATCGCGGGGTAACCCCTACGGTCACCCCTCACCACCCCGGAATAAGACACCTCGGACGCCAATTCTCGCGGCGGCGGCCCCGGAATTCCTGGCTCCCGCTCCGTAGCGCTGCTAAATACTATTCGCATACCCGCACCGATCTAAATGGGGAAATCAATGAGCAACGCAATCGGGAACCTCGTGGCCACACCCACGCTCGGTGCGGTGGACCCACAGGCGATCGACGTGGCGGACGTGCACAAGAGCTACGGCGACGTGCGGGCCGTCAACGGCATCAACCTGCGGATCGCTCCCGGCGAGGTGGTCGCGCTGCTCGGGCCCAACGGCGCGGGGAAGTCGACGCTCGTCGACATGATCCTGGGGCTCACCCGCCCCGACCGGGGCGAGATCCGGGTCTTCGGGCACACCCCACGGGAGGCCATCACGCGGGGCGTCATCGGTGCGACGCTCCAGGATGGCGCGCTGCTCGACGACGTGTCGGTCCGCGAGCTGCTCACGATGGTGTCGTCGCTGCACGCCGCCCCGCTGCCGATCGCCGAGGTGCTGCGCCGCACCGACCTCACCGACATCGCCGACCGCCGCAGCCGGCTCTCCGGCGGTCAGCGCCAGCGGCTGCGGCTGGCGCTCACCCTCGTGTCCGACCCGCGGCTGCTGGTGCTGGACGAGCCGACGGTGGCGATGGACGTCGAGTCCCGCCACGTGTTCTGGGCCGCGATGCGGGAGTTCACCGACTCCGGACGCACCGTGGTGTTCGCCTCCCACTACATGGAGGAGGCGGAGGAGTTCGCCGATCGGGTGGTGCTCGTCCAGTCCGGGGTGGTCATCGCCGACGGCACCGTCGCCGATATCCGCAGCGTGGTGGCGGGGCGCTCGCTGTCGGCCACCGTTCCGGACGCGACGGTCGAGCAGCTGCGCCTGCTGCCCGGCGTGATGACCGTCGAGGCCCGTGGCCAGCGCGTCGAACTCGTCAGTTCCGACTCCGACGCCACCGCCCGGGAGCTGTTCGCGCGCTTCCCCCGCGCGTACGACGTCGAGATCGGCGCCCTCGGCCTGGAACAGGCGTTCCTGGCCCTCACCGCGACGAAGGGCGGGGCCGCCTGATGAGCGCCGGTTTCCTCAAGCTCGAAGTGAAGCGGGTGATCCGGGCCCGCAAGTTCTGGATCGTCGCGTTCCTGTTCCCGACGCTGCTCTACCTGATGCAGGCCAACCTGTTCGACATGATGCAGGCCAACCTGACCGGCGGAGGCGCCGCCATCAACTTCAGCGAGCACCTGCTGGGCAGTCTCGCCGCCTTCGGCGCGCTCTTCGTCGCGCTGAACGTCGGCACCAGGGTGGCCATCGAGCGGTCCACGGGCTGGCAGCGCCAGCTGCGCATCACCCCCCTGTCGCCGACCTCCTACCTGGCGGCGAAGCTGGCCGCGGCGATGGTGGTGGCGCTGCCGGCGATCACGGCGGTCGCGCTCACCGGCGCGCTGTTGCAGGGCGTCCGGCTGCCGGTGGGCGGCTGGCTCCAACTGGTGCTCGGGGTATGGCTCGGCACGCTGCCGTTCGCGCTGCTGGGCGTCTTCATCGGCCAGGTCGCCACGGCCGAGAGCGTGCAGGTGCTCACCTCCGTCTCGCACATGCTGCTCGGCGTGCTCGGCGGCGCGCTGGTCCCGTCGGTCGCGTTCCCCGACTGGATGCAGACCGTGTCCGCGATCATGCCGAGCCACTGGCTGGCCGAGGTCGGCCACAGCCCGTTCGAGGACAGCGCCCGGCTCGGGCTCGCGGCCCTGGTGCTCGCGGGCTGGACCGTCGTGCTCGGCGGCGCCGTGACCCTGCGGTACCTGAAGGACAGCGCCCGCGTCTGAGCGCCCGCGACCGGGAGCGCACGGGCCCGCACCCCCTTAACGACGAACGTACGCACCGCTACGACGAGGGATCCCATCGTGAAGAAGAACTCCTGGCAGATACTGCGCAAGGGCGGGCAGGGCGGCCTCACGCTCACCGTCGACTTCACCAGCACCGGCCGCACCCAGGCGTGCTTCCGCGACCTGGTCCCCCTGTTGAGCGCGCCCGGCGAGATCTGGGAGACCGTGGCACCCGCCTCCGGCGCCGAGGACACCATGTCCGGCGCCGACTACGTCGAGCGGTGGGCGAAGGGCGTACGTCGGCGGGAACGCACCGTCGACACCGTGATCGGCTACTGCGTGGGTGCGGTGTTCGCCGCCCCCCTCGCGGCCCGGCTGGCCGAGTCGCAGGACGAGGCGCCCCGGCTGGTCCTGCTGGACCCGGAGCTGCCGAACATCGTCGGGCTGTACCGGGACTTCCACGCCGCCGCGGACGCGCTGCGGACCATCCTCACCCCGGAGGAGATCGCCGCGTTCCACGCCGACGGCCAGGCGGTGCAGGAGAAGTACGGGCTCGAGGACCTCACCCTCATCGGTCCCGCGCTCGCCGGCATCTTCCGTGACGCGATCGACGTGGCGGGGCGCCGGCTCGGCCTGGACGACGACGTCCGGGGCGAACTGGGCGGCAGCTTCGCGTCCTTCGTGGGCTACCTGCGGGCGGCGACGGAGATCGACCCCGCCCCGCAGTGGGCGACGGCGACGGCGATCACCTCCGCGCACTCGACCCAGCGCGGGCAGGGCTTCGGGCGCACCATCCCGCTCGACGTCGACCACGACCAGATGCTGCGCCACCCCGACGTCGCCGCGACGGTCTCCGGCCTGATGACCGGCACGGACGCCGGTCTGCGGATCGCGGGGTAGCGCGGTGGCACCGGGCCCGGCGGGCGGTGAGCCCGCGCTCTTCACCGACCTGTTCGCGCAGCAGGTGCGACGCACCCCGGACGCCACGGCCGTCGTGTGGGGCGAGAACCGCAGGACATACGCCGAGCTGGACGCCGAGGCGAACCGGCTCGCGCACCGGCTGGTGTCGCTCGGCGCGGGCCCGGACCGGCTCGTCGCGATCGGGATCCGCTCCGCGCACCTGGTGGTGGCCGCGCTGGCCACCCTCAAGGCCGGGGCGGCCTACCTGCCGCTGGACCTGAGCTACCCACCGCAGCGGCTGGAGCACATGCTCACCGACGCGCGGCCCATGCTGCTGCTGACCACCGGCGACGACCAGCACGCGGTGCCGGCCTACGACGTGCCGCGGGTCCTGCTCGACGAACCGGACGCGTACGCGGGCCAGCCGGACACCGACGTCACCGACGCCGACCGGCTCGCCCCGCTGCGGCCCGCCAACGTCGCGTACGTCATCTACACCTCCGGCTCCACCGGCAGCCCGAAGGGTGTGATGATCGAGCACCGCCAGCTCGGCACGTACCTGCGCCACGTCGTGGCGTCCTACCCGGGCGTACGCGGCCGGGCGCTGCTGCACTCCTCGTTCGCCTTCGACCTGACGGTCACCGCGTTCTACGCGCCGCTGATGACGGGCGGCTGCGTGCACGTCGGCGCCCTGGAGGAGATGGGCACGCCCGCCGCGGGACCGTCCGGGCAGCAGCGGCCCACGTTCGTCAAGGTGACGCCGTCGCACATCCCGCTGCTCACCGCGCTGCCCGCCGAGGCGTCCCCGACCGGGGAGCTGATGGCCGGTGGCGAGCTGCTGCTCGGCGAGACCGTCGACGCGTGGCGCCGCCGGCACCCCGGCGCGCGGGTGATCAACGAGTACGGCCCGACGGAGACGACCGTCGGGTGCAGCACCGTGGTGATCGAGCCCGACCAGCCGGTGCCGCCGGGGCCGCTGCCCATCGGCCAGCCCATGCCCGACGTGCGCTACCACGTGCTGGACGACGAGCTGCGCCCGGTGCCGATCGGCGAGATCGGCGAGCTGCACATCGCGGGCGGCCAGTTGGCCCGGGGCTACCTGGGCCGGCCGGCACTGACCGCCGAGCGCTTCCTGCCCGACCCGTACGGCCCGCCCGGCTCGCGCATGTACCGCTCGGGCGACCGGGTCCGGCCCACCGAGGACGGCGAGTACGAGTTCTGCGGGCGGGTCGACAACCAGGCGAAGATCCGCGGCTACCGCATCGAGCTCGGCGAGATCGAGGCGGCGCTGCTGCGCCGCCCGGAGGTGCGCCACGCGGCGGCGGTGATCCGCACCGACGCCCCGGAGGTCAAGCAGCTCGTCGCGTACGTCGTGCCCGGGGCGGACGCGAAGGTCGACCCCCAGCAGGTGCGCAAGGACCTCGCCGAGACCCTGCCGGACTACATGGTGCCGAGCGCCGTGGTGAGCCTCGCGGCGCTGCCGCTGACCGTCAACGGCAAGCTCGACACGGCGGCCCTGCCGGCGCCGGAGGTCGCGGCGACGCCGGGCGGGCGGGCGCCCGCCGACGAGTTGCAGGCGCTGCTGTGCGAGCTCTTCGCCACCTACACGGCCGTCTCCTCGATCGGCGTCGACGACGACTTCTTCGTCCGGGGCGGCACCAGCCTCGGCGCCGCCCAACTCGTCAACGAGGCACGCAGACGCGGGCTCACGCTGTCGCTGCGCGACGTGCTGGAAAACCGGACCGTGGCGCGACTCGCCGAGGTCTGCGCCGACACCGACCGAGGGGACGAGTGAGCATGACCATCGCAGCCAGCAGGAAGGAAGCAGCCATGTGGCTGCTCGAGCGGCTGGTGCCGGACACCGGGGTCAACAACGTGGCGGTCGCCTTCGAGGTGGCCGGCCGGATCGACCGCGGGCTGCTCACGGCGGCGCTGCGGGCGGTCCTGGCCCGCCACGAGGTGTTGCGCACGGTGTTCCGCTCCGACGACGCCACGCTCACCCGGGAGGTGCTCGGTCCGGACGAGGTCGACGTGCCCGTGGTGGAGATCGGGGCGGGCGACGACGGGAGGGACGCCGACCTGACCGCGTTCGCCGCCGAGCCCTTCGCCATCGACGGCCGCCCCCTGCTGCGGGCGGGGATCCGCGCGGGCGCGGACGCCGACGTGTGCTGCGTCGTCGTGCACCACCTGAACTTCGACGCCATGTCGACCACGATCCTGCTCCGCGAGCTGCTCGCCGGCTACGAGGCGCTCGCGGCGGGACGCCGGCCGGACGACGCCCCGGTGGCCGCGCTCGTGGAGCGCGCGCCGGACGAGCGCAGCGTCGCGTACTGGCGCAAGAACCTCGACGGGCTGCGGGCCGCCGAGGCGGGCCTGTGGTGCGCCCGGCCGCCCGTCGGGGCGCCGTCCCTGCGCGCCCGGACCATCCACCACGAACTCTCCGCGCCGGCCCGCGCCGTGGTGCGCCGCTTCCAGCGCGAACTGCGCGCCTCCGAGGCCGTCGTGCTGCTCGCGGCGTACTCGGTGCTGCTCGCCCAGCACGGCGCGGGCTCCGACGTGGTCATCGGCACCCCGGTGAACGTCCGCGACCAGCGCAGCATGAGCGCCATCGGCTACCACGCGAACCTGGTGCCGCTGCGGGTCCGGGTCGACCCGGACGCCGACTTCCGCGCCGTCGTGAAGCAGACGCGCAGCACCTTCCTCGAGGCGATCAGCCACGCCGACGTACCGCTGGAGCACGTGTCCCCCGCCGTGCTCGGCGACGCGCCGTCGTCGTGGCGCAGCTCGTTCTTCCGGCACCTGTTCAACTACGTGCCCGGCACCGTCGACGCCTCCGCCACGCTGACCGGGATGCCGGTGCGCCACGTCATGGTGGAGAACGGCTACAGCCGCTTCGACCTGGAGTTCTTCATCATGCCGGGCGAGGAGGCGACCACCGTGCGCGCGGCGTTCTGCGTCGACGCCTTCGACGCGGCCGACGTCGGGCTGCTGCTGGAACGGTACGACGCGCTGCTCGTGCAGCTGGGCGACGACCTGGACCGGCCGGTGGCGCAGCTGTCCCGCCGGGGCGCGGGCGACCTCGCCCTGCCGGCGTCGCCGCCGGAGTCGGCCACCACGGCGTCGGTGCTGGACGCCGTGCACGCGACGGTCGCCGCGAACCCGGACCTCGTCGCGGTGCAGGACGGCACGGACGCCGTGTCGTACGGCCGGCTGTGGTCGGCGGCGATCGCCACCCGGGACCTGGTCGCGGCCTCGGACGGGAGCACGGTCGCCGTGCTGGCGCCGCGCGGCGCGGAGCTGGCCGCCGCGTGGCTCGGCGTGTGGCTGGCGGGCAAGCGCTGCGTCCTGCTCGACCCGACCCAGCCGATCCCCGACCTCGCCGCGCGGCTGGCCGACTCGGGTGCCGACCCGGTGCTGGCCGCCGAGGGCCTCCCCGTGCCCGGCGCGGTGCGCATCCCCGCCGTTCCCGGCGCCACCGACGCGGTCCGCACCGACGCGCCGTCCGGTCCCGGCCTCGACGCGGTGGCCTACCTGGAGTACCACCTCGACGCGCCCGCCCCGCTCGCGGTGACGGTCACCCACCGGGCCCTGGCCCGCGCCGTCGCGCGGCTCGCCGACCGGGTCGCCGCCACCGGGCCGGCCGTCACCGCCTGGCTGGGCAGCGCCGCCACCGACGCGGCGCTGACAGAGCTGCTGGTCGCCCTGACCACCGGCGGCCGGGTCGTCGTCGCCCCCGACGCGGCCCGCGCCGACGGCCACGCGCTCGGCGAGCTGGTGGAGCGGCACGGGGTGACCGTGGTGCAGGCGCCGCCGGCGGTGTGGCGCCAGGTGGTCGAGCACGCGGGTGCCCGGCTCGCGGGCCGCGCCGTCCTGGTGACACACGAACCGCTCCCCCGACCGCTCGCCGCGCAGTTGCACGCCACCGGATGCACGCCGCACCACGGCTACACCACGCACGGCGTCGCCGGGTACGCCGCGTTCGACGGCGGACGGGACTCCACGGGTGTCCTCCCGACCGCCCGCGTCTTCGTCACCGAGCCCGGCACCGGGCACGAGCTGGGCATCGGCGTACGCGGGGAGCTGTGCGTCGCGGGCGACACGCTGGCCGCCGGCTACCACGGCCGGCCGGAGCTGACCGCCGCCCGGTTCGGCGAGCACCCCACGTACGGGCGGTTCCACCGCACCGGCGACCTCGCGCGCCTGCTGCCGGACGGCCGGATCGACGTCGTCGGCCCCCTGGCGGCCCAGGTACGCGTCGCCGGCCAGCGGATCCACCTCCGCGACATCGAGTCCGTCCTCGCCGCCCACCCGGACGTGGAGGCGGTCGCCGCCGTCGGGTCCACCGGTGACGCGCAGGACGGCCCGGTCGTCGCGTTCGTCGAGTCCCGCAAGCCCGACGTGGCGGAGCGGCTGCGCGAGCACGCCCGCGCCGCCCTGCCGCTCACCCCCGACCTGGTCGTGCTGAACCAGCTGCCGGTCACCGTGGCGGGCACCGTGGACCGCGCGGCCCTCGTCGCGCTCGCCGCGGCGAGGGCGTCGGCCGAGGCCGACCCGCCGGACGAGACGACCGTCGCCCTGGTGGGGATCTGGACCGAGATGCTCGACCGGCCGGGCCTGCACGCGGACTCGAACTTCTTCGCCAGCGGTGGCCACTCGCTGCTGGGCGCCCAGCTCGTGCAGCGGGTGCGGACCGAACTGTCGATGCCGGTACAGCTCGCCGACCTGTTCGCCAACCCGACGCCACGGCAGCTCGCGGAGCACCTGCAGGACGCGTTCTGGGACGACGACGAGGACGACGACTGACCGTTCGCTCAACCCCCACACCGTCTCGAACCTCAGCAGAGGAGGCTCGGCGTGACCGTCGACGTCCAGCCCACACGCAGTACCGACCGTTCGATCGTCCTGACCCGCGAGGAGAACATCGAGGTCGACACGATCGCCCGCTACCTGGCGGGCCGACCGCCGCGCCTGGTGGACTCGGCCGCCTGGCTCGAAACGGCCCGCGAACTCTCCAGCAACCTGCCCGTACGCCTGCGCCAGATGGTGCGGCGCTTCGCCTGGGATCCCGGGCCCGACGCCGTGCTGCTGGTGCGGAACCTGCCCGTGGACGCCGCCGAGCTGCCCGACACACCCACAGTGGCCGGCTCGGCGCAGCGGGAGTCCACCGTGCCCGCCGCCGCGCAGGTGCTGCTGGGGCTGCAACTCGGGGAGCTCATCGCCTTCAAGGAGGAGAAGGCCGGCGCGCTGGTACAGGACGTCGTGCCGGTGCCGGGCATGGAGAAGTTCCAGGGCAACGCGGGCTCGGTGACGCTGTCCATGCACGTGGAGAACGCCTTCCACGTCTACCGCCCGGACTACGTCGGGCTGCACTGCCTGCGCAACGACCACGACAACGTGGCCGGGTTGCAGGTGACGTCGATCCGCAACGCCCTGCCGCTGCTGTCCGAGCAGGTCCGCAAGGTGCTGCACGAGCCACGGTTCGTCACCGAACCGCCGGCGTCGTTCGGCGACCTGCGCAGCGCGCCGGAACCGCACGGCATCCTCAGCGGCAGCTTCGAGGACCCGGACGTCCAGGTCGACTTCGAGAGCTCGTTCCCCCTCGACCCCGAGGCGGCGCAGGCGCTGTCGATGCTCGGCGACGCGCTGCGCACCGTCCGCCGGACGTTCATCCTGGAACCCGGTGACCTCGCGTTCGTCGACAACCGGCTGGCCCTGCACGGCCGGACCGAGTTCACGCCCCGCTACGACGGCCGCGACCGGTGGCTCCAGCGGATCTTCGTGCACCGCGACTTCCGGCGCTCCCGGGCCCTGCGCCCGCACGACGGGAACGTGCTCAACAGCGGCAACTGACGGCCCGCCCGGAAGGTCGACGCCGGGTCCGTACGCACGGACCGGCTCGTCGACGACGGACCGTGGGACGCGGTGGTGATCGGCGCCGGAACGCGGCAGCCGCACCACCGCGTCCGTGTCCCGCCCCGCGGACGCCGCCCACCGGCGACGACACCCGCCCGCGCAGTCCCCGTCCGGCGCCGCGCAGGCCCCCGGCGCGTCACGCAGCCCCCGCCGCCACGCAGCCGCCGACCGCCCCCGCCGCGCCGCCGCCGACCGGCGCCGCGCGGCCCGGCCCGGGTTCCCCGACCGCGGTGTTCCGCCCCGCGGCGGGGCATGGCACCATTCGCACCTGACCGATCGGTGCGATTCCCCGCGGGGACGCCATTCGTCTCCGGCGCGAGGGTCGACCATTCCGCGGACCCCGGGCCGCCCGCCCCGCCACATTCGCCGGCCGGCGACTCGCGTCAATGCCTCGCGCGGACCGTGGAATCGTCGCGCACGCCGGGGCGCGGCCTTCCGTGGGACGCCGATCCCTCCCCGCCCGGCCCCGGTGACGGTGGCCAGGGGCAGCCGGAACGCGACGGCGGGAGACCCGGTCCCGGTCCACGCCGTTACCGATTCGCAGAATTGCGGGGCGCCGTTCCCACACCGTGCGTGCGCCGATCATCAGACCCGGGTGACGGTCTCATGCCCCACCACCACCCGACAATGCCTGACCAGCAACTCCACACTGCCAACCCAATGACACCCACCATGCACCCCCACCTCCTGCGGGGTGCCCTAGGGGTGCCTCGCCAATGACCGCCGATGGGAAACTCGGACCCCGCCGGAAACACACCACCCCGGCCACAACCCACCCCCGGAGCAAACCCATGCACTTCTCCGTACTCGGCAGCACCGAAGTCACCAACAACGGCCACCACCTCGAACTCG
>NZ_JBNCKV010000030.1:0-48551 GCF_049841695.1 Micromonospora sp. DT178 | reverse complement strand
GGCGGTGACGATCATCTCCACGAGCCGGGGTTCACCGAGTGGGAACTCGACGAGATCCGCAAGACGGCTGCCTCGTATGTGGCTTCCACGGTCGCGCCCCGGCCGGCTCGGTCGTCCGAGTCGGGCTCGCGGTCGTCGGAGCCGGTCTCCGGTTCGCTGCCGGGCCGGCCGGCGGCGATGGAATGGCACCCCCCGGACGACTCTGAGGCAGACGGGCAGCCGTCCGGCCCAGTGGAAGGTGACCCCTCCGGTCTTGACCCGGAGTTTTTTCCGTTGTGGGATGACCCGCTGGCCGGATTCGATCTGACGACACCGGCGGCCGGCTCGGGATGGCCGCCGTCGGGCGGGCAGATGTCGGACTGGGAAAAGGAAGTGGCGGAAGCCACCAGCTACTTGAAGCGCGCTGGAGCCGCTGCCGAGGCGGCATTTGGCAAGTGGGCGCGCGAGGTGTTCGACTTCGATCCCGCAAATCTTGACCCGAGACCGAACCTCGTCTTCAGCGAGTCGGTGTTCAACACCTACCGGGAAGATTTGGGGAAGAAAGGCATCACCACCCCGACTGGATTGAGCGGATGGCTGGCCCGCCAACTGACCAAGGAACTCGCCCTGGGCGGATCGTCGAGGTTCAGGGAGCTTCTCCCGTATCCGGATCCGGAGAACATGTCCGAGCAGCAACGAGACGCCCTGCACCGCGTCTGGCTCGACAAGATGACAAACGCCCGATCTGTGGGTTACGAGGTCACGCATGTCGCTCTCCATCTTCTGGCCAAGGGGTTGGACCAGCCGATGCGGATCCACCATCCGTTCGGCGACCCGTACGACGACATCGGCCCGCCGCCCGATGACGGTGCCATCCCACGCCCCGTCGTGTGGTGGAAGGGTGGTTACATCGTCCTCAAACCTCGTGACCCGGCCGATGCTGACATCCTCGCCCGCATCGCCAGCGGCTACCAGTGGAAGTCGATATCCGACCACGAACAGCAGCGGCGGGATAGCCTTTTCAGCGGGGCACTCGGTCTACTGAAAGCCAGGATCGACACGGCGGAAGAGAGTTCTCCGGAGCCTCACCGGTCCCTCCTGCGATACAACCTTGACCGCGACCTCGCGGCCATCGGTAAGCGCCCCTTTTCTCCTCGCCGCCAAGCCGAAAGACTTGACGCATACCACCGGTACCTCACCGGCCTCAGCAGCGACGTCGCCTGGGAAGGTGACTACCGATGGAAACTCGAAGACCCGTTCACCCTCCGTGTCGCCGCCTTCGTCAAAGCCAACAGCGGCGCGTACGCGAGCTTGCGCTTCCGGCTGGGCGGCAACGACGTGCAACTCACTCGTGTCGACCACGTGGTCCTGCCGGGCGATATGGTCGCTGTCGACTTCGGGTCGGTCAACGGGGCGGGTGTCGGTATTGTCAGAGTCCCGTACATGGTCAACGGCGCCGAAAAGTTTGCCTACCGGGAGATCGAGCGCAAATTTTCTGACACCGAGCTAGCTGAACTGAGAGAAAGGGCGCCCGGCCATGTGTGGCAATTCGACGAGCCGTCGGTCAGTTCCCTCTATCACATCGCGGCGGGCTTGGACCCCAAAACGGGTGTATTAACCCGATTCTTCGGCAAGGGCTCCGAAGGTGAAAAAGGCCAGAGGGCCCGTATCCCAGTCGTCAAAGCGGCCGACGGAAGTCAATTTGTCATCCCGGGGGACATGAAGGAGGTCATTCTCCGGCTCGGGTATGGCCCGGATGCTCGACCCCTCGCGGTCGTGGTAATGCCGGCTGAGAAGAGTGGGGCCGGACAGGACCTGTATCTGCAACTGGTCAATCCTGCCCCCACCATCGACGACATCGAGTTGCTGCGCAAAAAGGCGCTGTGGGAGGAACGCCCGCATTGGTGGAGCATTTCCCAGGTGAAATCATTCGATGACACAATTGGCTCGGCTAGCCGATTGCCCAGTCCTCTGGGTTTTTCTCTCGGCGGCAAAACCTGGTCCAAGACGTCAGATGGGCGGGAGGTGAATCTCGCCCCTGGGACGCCGATCACGTTGGCGGTGGGGGAGCGGCACCGGCCGGTCGGAAAGGATGTCCCTGTCGGGAGCGTCAAAGAAGTTGTCGTCGTGGTCAAGGCGCCGTTGGTCCCAAGACCGAACGTGCCGACGTCCGAACCCGAATACGGCTTCCGGCTCTTCAGCATGGATGCGACGGATTACGATGATCTCATAAGGCAGCTCGAAGACCGGCAGACGTGGCTCGCCCGGCGCAAAGAGCGAGCTGAGTCGGGAGCCCGGCGGGCCCCGAAGCGTCCGCGCATCCAGGATGGATCGTCGCTGCCCGGCCAGGCGACCGCGCCACACCAGCCGCCACCCCCACCGGATGTGGCTGGTGAGGCGGTGCGAGGTGACGTGCTGCTGCCGAGTCAGCTGTCGGAGGATGAGGTGTTGGCCCGGTTCGGGTGGCTGGGCAGTGTGAATCCGGGTCGTGATGACGACCCGGACAGTCCGGATTCGCGGTGGCGGGATTCGGCCACGAACTGTGTGTTGGCGGCGATCGGTACTGACATGTCGTTGGCGGGCGGGGTGGTTTGGCAGGTGCCGCCTGAGGTGCCGTCGCCGGTGGTGTGGTTGCAGCGGTACGCGGAGGGTCGGCCGTTGGTGGAGGTGGCTGACTACGACGCGGTGGTGGAGGTGATGGCCGGGGCGGAGCCTGGTGCCCGGGGTGTGCTGGTGATGACCGGTGAGGGTGACCGGATCTCACACACGGTCAACGTGGTGCGCACCGATGACGGGAGGGTGGTGTTCCTCGACGGTCAGTGGGGCGGGCTGGCTCGGGGGCCGGTCGAGCCTGGCCGGTTGCGGTTCGTGGCGACCACCGACGGCGTGGGCACCCCACGCCCGCCGTCGAGGGTGGCAGACGACACGACCGTGATCGTCCCGGAAGAAGCAGATCTGGCCGGGATGGACGAAGCTGCCCGGCCTCCGTCGGAGTCGCGGCTCCCGGCCGATGGGGGCCGCACGCCGTCGCCCGACGAGCTGCCCGACACCCTCGGCGCCGAGGGCGACCCCGCGTCGCCGCATTCCCCCGGTCAGATCCCCTCGCCGGAGAGTTCCTCGTCCGAGGACCACCCCGCGCAGGGCTCGACGATCGACTTCCGGAAGGCCAAGGAAGACTGGCACAAAATCGAGTTCCGCATGTCCCGCTACGACAAGCTGTGGAACAACCCCGAACTGATGGTCGCCTACGAGGACTTCAAGAAACAGATGAAGCTCGAGCTCCGGCTGAAAGCTGAGGGCCGGACCAACGACGAGATCGACGCCGAGGTCGTCAAGCGGTTCGGCTCTGACCGGGTCGCCCCGTTCGCGCAGTTGATGGCGGACAACCACGCGTTCTCCGCTCCGGCCAAGTGGTGGTTCAAGCACCAGCACGACAGCGACTTCGACGTCCAGTTCCCAGAAGCCGTCCAGCAGTTCCGGTCGAAGCTCGCCCTCTGGGGCAAGATCGGCCCCGCCGTCGCCGAACGGATCACCGAGCAGAGCGGCAACCGGATGCTCGAGGCGACGCCCGGTGGGCAGATCTTCGACAACATCATGCTCGGCACCGGCAGCTTCTTCAACTACCCGCCCGGCTTCAACCGGATGTGGGAACAGTTCTCCCACCAGCTCGTGGCCGTCACCGACGGGATGATCGACGCGCACGTGTACCGGGGGGTGATGGTACCGAGCGTCCTGCACAACACCGAGGCGAAGATCCTCTTCGAGAAGGTCGACCGGCGCGAGATCGAGGGCCTGCGGGTCGTCGCCTGGGAGTTCGTCGCCGACAACAAAATCGAGAAGGCGGGTGAGTACGTCGTCCGTTCCCAGGGGTCCTACGACGAGCGGGTCCCGAAGCTCGAAAAGGGCAAGACCTCGGAGACGTTCGACAAGCGCCAGCAACAGCTCTACGAACAGCTCACCTACCGCCGGGAGGAGTACAACCGGATCGGTCTGCAGGACTCGCTTCCCGAGCTCCCGCCGATCGAACGGAAGGACAGCAAATACATCTTCGTGGTCTCGGACGCGAACCAACCCGAGGTCGACGAGAGCCCGGAGAGCCTCACCAGAAAATGGTCGATGGCGCTGGAGAGCCAGACCGCCGACAACCCGTTGGCTCAACTGGACCAGATGCTGGCCGTACTCGAGTACGCGCAGAACAACCAGGAGACCTGGGATAGTGGATCCTCGTTCGTCGATCTCACCACCGGCCTCTCGCGGGCGAACACAGGCACGGCTGGCAGCATGTCCAGCTCGATCGCCAGCATTCTCGTGCCCCCGACCCGGCGCAACACCGCGCTGGACCCGACCGACGCCGAGCCCGGCCCGTTTCCGGAGGACCCGAATCCGAGCCCGTTCGGATCCGACTACTCGCCCAGGCTGGATGCCGTACCGGAGGAATGGCCCCCGCCGGCCGACCCCGTCAGTCCGGTCGACGCCGAGGGTCGGGCCGCCACGATCGGAGGTGGCGGCGCCACGCCATCCGCGACGGCGGACGCGACGCCGACCGGAAGCACGGCGAAGGTCGAACGGCCGCGGCTGACGAGAACACCCTTGCCGCACCCCCGGCCGAGGCCCAGAACGACGAGCGCGTACCAGCTTGAGGCATCGTCCGGTGGCCCGAGCACGGGTCAGGTCAGGGCTCCGTTGCGGTCGTACCAGCGGCTGAGCGTCGTCAGCACGAGCCCGGACAGCCGGCCCACCGAGGCGGACTTTCCCGCGCACGTTCCGGCACAACAGGTGGTCACCCACAGGCATCCACCGCTGCGGCTGTCCGACGACGGGACGCTCGCCATCAACGGCATCGCCTCGGTCAGCGGCGCCCGCCCGGTGACCGAGGCGACGGAGTTCTACGCGACCGATGAGGTCATCGACGCGGCACGGCGCGGGCTGGCGAGGGCCGGGGCCAACGTCAGGCTGACGGTGGACAGTGCCGTCACCGTCACTGTCGACCACGGTGGCCGACAGGTGACGCTCCGCAAGGTGAGCGCGGACTTCGACAACCCCCCGCCGGACGTCTGCGTCGAATTCGCGGGCGTCGTCCTCGGTGGCGTACCCGACGGGGTGGTGTTCCGAGCCGAGGGCCAGACCCTCCTGGCGGCGACCGACGCCGGCAACGGGCGGGAGTTGCTGGGTGTGCATCATCTCGCCGAGGGGGTGGCTGCCGTCGCTGCCGGCGCCCTTCCCCTCGCCGCCGTCGACCCGGGATGGGCGACGGCCAGGATCGCGGCCGACCGGCGGTTGACCGGCGGCGTCACACAACCTCCACTTCCTGGTGCCGCGTACGGTGCCGCGCTCCGGAACGATCCGGCGAGCCGCGCCGAGCACGCCAGACTCAGCCAGGTCGCGAGGCGGATCGGCATCAACGAACATGCCTGGCCCAGGATCGGCGAGGCCTACGCCACCAGCACCATCATGTCTCAGGGTGCCGACGGCGAAGCCTCGATGACGACGGACTTCGCCCGTGGCGGTACGGTCGCCAACGCCTACGGCTACCACTTCGCTGCGGTCGTCGCGCAGAGCGCCGACGGAAAGACCCAGATCACCTTGGAGAACTACGCCCGTGTCGGTGGGCGCAGACGTGCCGTCGACGAGGCGATCGAACGAACACTGGCCGCGTATCGCGGTCGGTTCGACACCGTCAAGGCGACGCTCGAGCAGGCGGTGGCGGATGGTGGCGGCGACCCCCAAGCCGTCGACGCGCTGCAACGCAAATTGGACCTGGCGGAGGCACTCTCCATCGTCGAGAAGTCGGGAACCGAGGCGGCCGGGTCTGACGCGGTGGCGTGGCAGTCCGCTCGCGCCGCGATGGCGAAGTTGATGGATCTGCCGCGGGCGAGCGACATGTGGCATTTCAAGATGTTCAGCCAGCGCCCCGGCGAGACCTTCCACGAGCAGAGGGCGGTGCTCTACGACGCCGGCGTGCCGGCCACGGTATCCAATCCACTCACCACAGTCGTCGTCGGCGGCTCAACCGTTCCCGAGCCGATGCGGATCAGCTTCGATCCAGGGTCCAAGACTCCGGGACCGGTCGAACTCAACAAGCTGCGATCGGTGTCGCGGCAGACCAGCAAGCTCGCCATATGGCGGCACGACAACGGCCTTCCCATGCCCACTATCGGTGTCACCGGATACGGCAACGGCACCCGCCTGTGGCCCGGTAGCGCGGTGGCCACCGGGTGGGAACGGGCAAACAGCGTCAGCGACGTCCTCAATCGGCACTTGGCCCAGGACCTGACCACGCTGCTCGATGGCGGGCAGGACGTGACGGCGGCCGACATCGTGTTCACCTCGGGCTCTCAAGGTCGTGACCTGGGCGACACCATCTCTGACCGAGTCACGGCGGCCGACGACCTCCGCCGGGCCGACGTCGTCGTCCATGTCCCGTCCCCGCGTCCGGCGTCCGCCGGGTTGGCCGGCCGGGCGACGGAAGACGAGTTGCTGCCGGGTGGGTTGTCGCAGGCCGAGGCGTTGAGTCGGTTCCCGTGGCTGGGCGGGGTGAATCCGTACCGTGGTGGGGACTTCGAGACGAACTGCGTGTTGGCGGCGATCGGCACCGACCTGTCGTTGGCTGATGGCGTTGGGCACCAGGTGCCGCCGGAGAAGGCCAGCCCGGTGGCATGGCTGGAGCGGTACGCGGGCCGACCGTTGGTGGAGGCGGCCGACTACGGGGCGGTGGTGGAGGTCATGACCGCCGCGGCTCCGGGTGCCCGCGGTGTGCTGGTGACGACCGATGAGGGCGACGAGATCTCCCATGCCGTGAACGTGATGCGCACCCATGACGGAAAGGTGGTGTTCCTCGACGGTCAGCGAGGGGGACTGGCCTGGGGGCCTGCCCAGCCTCGTCGGCTGCGGTTCGTGGCGACGACGCATGGGGTGGGTGTTCCGCGGGCGCCGTCGACGGTGGGCGACAACGCGATCGTGAGAAGCCCGGAAGAGCTGGACCTGGCCGGGGTCGGCGGCCACGCGTCACCCGCGACGGGTGGCGGTGTCGACGCCGGGGACGGGACGCTGGCCGGGAACGCGCTGGAGGTCCGACGGCTGGCCCAGGAGATGGCCGACATCCGCGGCACGGCCGCGGCCGTCGAGAGTGACCTCGCCGCGGCGCGCAGCGAGCTGTCCGCCGTTCGGGAGGATGTGGCGCGACAGGTCGCTGCCCGCGCGGCCGTGCCGCCGGCGCCCGCATCACAGGCGCTGACTGACGGAAGCGAGACGCAGGCGGTGGAGCGTGCGGCGTGGGAACGGCTCACCAGGGCCCAGGACCGGGTGGCCGAGCTGGAACGGCAGCGCCAGACGACGCGACAGTCGCTGGAACGGGCGGTGCGGGCGGCGGACCGGACGCGGCAGGCGCTGGAGCAGGACGCCGTCAGCCGGGAGGCGGACTGGCGGACGGCGGCACAGCAGTGGACGGACGGCCTGCAGGCGTTGCAGGCCGGCGGGGCAGCGGCGGCGGACCGGGCGGCGGAGCGATTCCGGGAGCGGAACGCGGCGCAGGTGGCTGCCGAGCAGCTCGCGGCCCAGTGGGCCGGTGAGCGGGAGGTGGCCCGGCAGGAGGCAGCCACCCGGGCGGCCCAGCGCCTGGTGGCAGGTCAGGAGGCACGCGAGCGGGCGGCGGCACGCGAACAGGCCCGGAGGGACGAGCAGGCGCGGTGGGACACGTGGCAGGGCGTACAGCGGGCACTGACGGCTCGGAAGGCGGTCCGCGATGCCGCGCGGGCGGAGGCCGACCGGCAGGAGCAACGACGCCAGGAACAGGAGGCGCACGCCGCAGCGGAGGAGTCGCGTCGACAGGTGGCGGACCAGGACCCCGGGCAGCAGCACCTGGCGGCGGAGCGTGCGCAGCAACGGCAGGTCGCCACCGCGGCAGCGCAGTGGCGCGCGCGGGAGCGCGAGCTGGCCGAGGGGGCGGCGAGGACCCGGCAGGACCAGCAGCACGCCGACGACCAGTTGGCCGAGCAGGCGAAGCAGCAGTGGGAGGAGGGCCGGCGGGAGGCCGAACGGGCGGAGGCCGAACGGGTCCGGGCGGACGAGGACGCGCGGCGGCAGGAGGACGAGTGGCAGCGGGTCGACCTGCGCGCGGTCGAGGAGGAACGCGAGCGCGTCGAGGCGGAGCGGGAGCACGCCGACGACGCGGAGCGCCGGGCGGAGACGTGGCGTCAGGCCGAGCTGAGGGACGCGGTCGACGCGGCGGCGCGTACGGCGGAACGGACCCGGTTGCAGCGGAACGTCGACCGCCACCGGGGGCAGGTCGACCGGGCCAGGAACGCGGCGTCCGCCGCGCGTACGGTCTGGGAGCGTGCGGTCGAGGAGCGGGATCGAGCCGACGCGGCTCGGGCTGCGGCCACCGGGACGGCCAGGGACGTCGAACCGGCGACGCCGTGGTACTTCGCCGCCGGCGCCCTCGGTGAGCTGAGCGTCTCGGCGGTGCGGCACCTGACGCCGCAGCAGGTGACGGAGGCCGTCGCGCAGTTGATGGACGACCTGCCGTCCGGGTGGCCGACCGGGGGCGCCGACGACATCGAGATGGGCACGACCGACCGGCTGGACCTGGGCACCGCCAACCAGGAGGCAGCCGTCCGCGCGCGGGTGTCGGCCACGCTGCACAGGCTGCTGACGGCACCGGATCCGGGGGATTCCCGCGCCGTCGAGGAACACCGTGAGCGCTGGGAGCAGATGCTGTACTCCGGGGAGACCCTCAGCGCGGGCGGGCGACTGGTGTGGATCCGTCCCGTGCCGCACGGTCCGCGACCGGCGCCCGCCGGGAACGCCGGAGGCGCGCGGGTGTACGGAGTCTCGTTCGGCTCGACCAAGGTCGGCAACGACACCTCCGTGTCCAGCGAGCGGAAGACCGACGGTGGGCTGGAGGAGACCTTCGACATCTCGACCGGGCACGCGTCCAGGTTGATCGCGAACCTCCCCTCCGTGTCGATCAAGAGCGAGCGCCAGCAGGCGATGTCCCGGGAGACCCGGGTCATCTGGGGCCGGAAGATGTTCGTGACCCAGTCGACGTCGTTCACCAGCGGAGTGTCCTTCCAGGTCTTCGTGAACGGCGTCGAGTGGGGACGGCCGTCGGTGCCGGCCGAGACCGGTCTCCTCGACATCTCCCTGCCCACCCTGTACGCCGACGGCAGCGCCGCGCCGAACCCGGCCGCCCCGCTCGCGCCGTCGCCACCCGGGCCGCCGGCGCGGTCGACGTCGCAGGCCCGGGACGTGCTCAACGCGATCGACCTGACCCCGCTCGTGACCGGCTGGCACCAGGCACTGACGGCCGCCCTGCCGGCCGACACCGCGGCGGGCGTCGCCGCGAAGGTCACCCGCCAACTGCTCAACGAGCGGACGACCCGCAACCGTAGTCGCTGGGTGCTGTCGAACGGGGACATGACGGACACGATCGACGAGCGGCTCACGGTCGGCAGGTTCCGCGGCTACGTCGACACGAAGGCGGTCATACGGGAGTTGCAGCTGGTGGGGATCACCGAGGGTGTCACGGTACGGGACGACCTCGGGGTGATCGCGACCTCCGGCGATGAGGTGTCGGACACCAGCGGCACCGGCCTCGACGTGGACGCGGTGGTCCTCGGACTGACCCACGCGGCGGCCGACCCGGCTGGCCGGGAGGAGGCCGTCGAGAAGACGGCCGGTGGCTTCTCGTTCGGCTTCGGCGGCGAGTCCGAACGCGAGTCCGCGCTGGAGGTGGGGGGCAAGGCCCTGAACCACACGGTGCTGAACCGCAAGGCGGACCAGGCTCGTTACCGGGTGGTGTTCGACCTCACGGTGACCACGCACGGCGATTCTCCGGTGGCGCCGGTGACCCGGCGGGTGGTCGCGGAGCTGGGCGTGCCGGTGAGCGAGGCGCAGCAGTTCGAGCGCAGCGTCTTCGGGACGGTCTTCACCCCGGAGTTCGGTGGGCCGGGTACCGGGCGGCCGCGGGCGGTGATCACGCCGGCCGCGGGCATCCCGGCACCGCCTCCGACGCCGGCGGACGAGATCGCCGTCCGGTTGTCGCCGCGCGTGCTCCGGGCGCCGCAGGCGCGGCAGGCGTACGTGCCTCCCGCCGGCCCGGCGGCGCGGGAGCCGCTGGCGCTGGCGATGCGGCGTGGCCAGGGTCTGGGGATCGCGGCGAACATGCCCGGGGCGGAACAGGTCGCCGACCTGGTGGAGTCGGTGCTGCGACAGAAGTCGGGGCGCGCCGACATTGGCGCGGTGGCGCGCCGCACCGTCCTGGCGAAGGTGGGTCGGGCCGCGATGGAGGCCGATCCGACGCGGACGCAGGCCGGAAAGAAGTTCACCGTGCGGGTCGGCGGTGAGCGGTACCAGATCCTGGTGACCGAGCACCGGAGGGAACTGCTGGACAGTCCGGAATACCCGATGACGGTGAACGCCCGTGCGCTGACCGGAGCCACCACGTCGGCCTCCCGGTCGACCGAGGGCAGCCTCAGCGGCCGGCTGGGTGGCCGGGTGTCGAACCCGGTGCGCGGCATCGAGCAGTCCGACCGGGACGGGCACGGGACGGAACACCAGGGGAGGGTGTTCTTCCCACGGCTCGGCGTCATGGCGGAGCACTCACGGTCGAACGAGCACGAGCTCAGCCAGGTGGTGCAGGAGTACCGCCGGACCGAGACCGTCGGAGACGTCGTCGACCATCGCTACCGTACGGCGTTCGAGGTGGTGATCCGTGCGCAGACGGACGGCGGCTGGGGACCCCGCGAGACCTGGTTGGTCGGTGCCGGACACGGCGCCGAGGTGGCGACCCACATCGCGGTGCCGGTCGAGCACGTGCCGCGTGATCCGCGTACCGGCGAGGAGCGGGCCGTCACGCCGGCGCAGCTCGACGGCGCGGGCGTGACCCGCACGAGCCCGCGACCCGACTCCGCGTGGGCGCCGGCCGGCCGAGCGTCGCACCTGCCGTTGGACGTCCAGGGCAGCGCCGGCATGTACGCGGCCTTCCGATACGTGCCCGAGCTGCCCGCCACTGCGGCGCGGCTGTACCAGCAGGTCAACGGCCTGCCAGACGGGTGGTTCGACGAGCCGATGAACTGGCCCGACGCGATCTTCGATCTCGGCGCCGGCTCGGAACTGGCCGCCGGGTTCCCGGAGGCGGTCGAGGAGCACGGGTGGGAGCTGCAACTGCCCGCCCACGACGGGTACCAGCAGGCCGTCCGGATCCGGGAGCGGTTCTTCGCGGCGGGCCTGAACCACCAGTACAGCAGCGACGGCATCGACAGCGCGGACGGTGTCGAACTCGAGCAGTACCGGCAGTCGGCGATCAGTCATGCCGCCGGGACGAGCAACGAGCTCAGCTTCGGCGGCAAGGCCGGCGTCGGGGGCCAGTACCTGAACCACGCGACGACCGCGAAGAAGGCCGGCCCGGACAGCGGCGGCCCGGACAAGGCCTACGAGCGCGGCCGTGCCGGCGGCGGCCTGTACGTCGAGGGTGGGGTGTCGTTCGGCGGCTCGGACGGCAGGGACTACGGCGCCATCGACATCACCCGGGCCACCTACAACGACGTCGTCCACGCCTATCACGGCCGGGTGGTCTTCGAGGTCACCGCTCTGCGTACCAGGGGCGGCGAGACCACGGCCACCGCTCCGGTCTACCTGGACGCCGACGACGCGGTGGATCTCCTGGCGACCGATCGTGCGGCCGAGGATCTGGGGCTGGACCGTCCCCGGAGGCAGGCGGCCGCCCCGGCGTCGTCGCGGGAGATCATCGACCCAGAGCTGTTGCCCGCCGTGGGGCACCCCGAACGGCTGCGGGCCAACGCCGTGCTGGACACGATCCTGCAACGGCTGCAGCAGCGTGGCCTGTTCGCCTCCGGCGGGGGTGTCCCCGACCACCTGCGGCGCGCCCTGGTGAAGCGGTTCTCCTCCCGGAACCTGGAGCCGCAGTACCTCCCACTGTCCGGCCAGGGCGTGTACGGCTGGTTCCCGGTGCCCACGCCCTACCACACCACGCAATACCTGTGGGTGCGGGTCAGCGCCACCCCGTCGGCCGGGCAGTCGAGCGACCGCCCCCGAGAGCAGGTCAGCCTCACCCTGCGGGGGGAGACGCACGACGCCCAGTCCAACACGGAGACCTCCGGATCGTCGTGGGGTGGGCTCGTCAACCTCTCTGGCCGGGGCGCGTGGAACGATCAGGGCAGCGTCCTCGGCGGGCATGGTGACTACGGGCGGGAGAGCGCGGAGTCCAGTGAACGCGGCACGCAGTCCGAGTCCAAAGACATCTTCCGGACCGGACCCAAGAAGTCGCACGAGGTCGAGTACCCGTTGGACTTCACCATCGACATGACGCTGACCACGGAGATGCCCCAGGCGGTCACGTACGTGCTCGACTCGGTGCGCAACGTGCTGTTCGGTGGCGCCTGGCTCGCCGGCCTCTGGCAGCCGAGCCTGGAACGGTCGGTCCGCGACCTCTGGGACAACCTCCCCGGGATCGGCTGGCAGGAGCAGATCCAGGTCGCCGGGGACGTCCGGCTCGTCGTGCCGCGCTACCTGACCCGGCCGACGGTCGAACAGCCGGGGAGCTGGCAGGGGCAGGGGCTGGCCCTTGTCCCGATCCCGGCCACGACCGGCGCAGGCCGGCCGACACCTCGGTGGGCGGAACCCCGGCCTTACCGGCCCCGGTTGAACGACGACCTGGCCGGTGACCGCAACCTCCATCCGTGGCGGCTGCACCGGGTGGCCCGGGAGTTCGAACGCTGGGCGGCGCTGACCACCCAACCGCCGCGGCAGCGGCAGGGCCTGGACCTGGGCACAGACGGCGCCTGGCGGGTGCCAGGCGTGCACGGGGGCAGCGACTTCGACCGCCTGGTGGCGCACCACGCGTCCGAGATGATGCTGCGATCGCGTCTCGAGCCGCTGCTCCAACACCGTTACCAGGTTCCCGGCACCGGCGTCACTCTCGGGCTGGACATCCGGCGGGCGGAGTTCTACGTCGACAAGGACGGGCAGCCACTGGCCTTCGAGCAGAAGGCCCGGCGGTACCAGCAGAACGAGGCGGGCCCGATCAACAAGGGCGACTCCTCCTCGGGCTGGGAGTTCTCGTTCGGCCCGCAGACCGGCGATCCCACCGGCGGCATCAAGAAGCTCGGCTGGAACGGCGACGGCTTCGGTGTCGGTCGCGAGGACGGCGAAGCCCACGCGGCCGAGATGAGCGAGGTCAACGAGCGCAACGTGGAGGCAAAGCGGACGTTCCATCAGTACCGCTACGACGTCACTGCTGTCATCTACGGTCCACACGGCACCCTGCTCGTGGACGTGGAGAGGGGCCTCTATGTCATGCGCGAGCAGGCACCGACTGTTCCGGTGACCACCACCCCGACCCGGCCGGTCGAAGCGGATCCTTTGGCGGATGTGGCCGGTGCGGTACACGGCAAGTAGTTGTTGCCGGGTGACCTGTCAAAGGCGGAGGTGCTGAGTCGGTTTCCGTGGCTGCGTGGGGTGAACCCGTATCTTCGGGGCGATTCCGTGACGAACTGTGTGTTGACGGCGATCGGTTCGCGACCTGGCTGCGGCAAGCCAGGGAACTGGAGACCGCGTGACATTGCCGATGGAGCGCCGGGCTTCGCAGCCCGGCGCTCGGTCACGTCTCCGGCTGGGACGGACAGCACCGGTTCTCCAGCTTCCCCACGGGCCCGTCGGCTGACGCGCTGCTATGATCATCGGCATGATTTCCGTCATCCACAACTGGAAGGCCACGCGCACGCGGTCGACGTTCTGACCCGTGGTGTCGGCCGCGCCGGCATCGGGGTCCACGTCCACCGTTCGCTTCCGGATGACAAGGATCTTCACCATGAGCGCAAACTCGCGCCCCACTTTCGTTTTCGTGCACGGCGGTTCCAGCAACTCCCGGGCCTGGGGCCCGTTGCAGAACGAACTGGCCCTGCTCGGACACCGTTCGTACGCCGTCGACCTACCCGGCCACGGTGATCGCGCCGACAGCCCCGCCGCCTACTACCGGCAGCCCCAGGACATTGCGGCGCTGGCCGCCGCTCCCTCCCCGATGCGTGGTGTCACGTTGCGGGACAACGTGGAGCACGTGGTGGACGCCGTGCGCCGGCTCGCCGAACACGGGCCGGTCGTCCTGGCCGGCAACAGCCTCGGTGGCCTGACGGTCAGCGCCGTCGCCAACGCCGTGCCGGACCTGCTCGACCGCGTCGTCTACCTCTCCGCGCTGTGCCTCAGCGCCCCGGCCATGCTCACCGAGCCATGGGACGTGGTGGACGACAACCTGCTGGACGCGGCGGCGGCGCGGATCACCGTGCCGGACATGGTTGACCCCGCTGTGGCCCGGCTGAACTGGCGCAGCGCCCACGCCGATCCGGCCCTGTTCGCCCAACTGAAAACCGCCATCATGGCCGACGCCACCGACGACCAGTTCCGAGTGCTGCTGGACTCGATGGACCCGGACGAGAACTATTCGGTGCTGGAGCCGGGAGCCCTGGTCCAGGCCGATGGGTGGGGTCGCGTCCCGCACACCTACGTCCGCCTGTCCGAGGACCGCAGCATCTCCCCGGCGGTCCAGGACTACATGATCCGGAAAGCGGACGAGCTGACCCCGGACAACCCCTTCGAGGTGCACACCCTGGCCACGTCACACGTAGGCTACTTCAGCCGGCCGCAACTCTTCGCGGACCTCTTGACCGGCCTGGTCTAGCACCACACGTTTCGGCGTCCCCGCCGCCGGTCGTCTCGGCAGCGGGGACGCCGTTCACCCTCCGGGCATGAGCGGGGGGCAGAATCCGCGGAACGAACCCGTCCTCGCCAGGCGTCTGCGCAGGTTGCCGAATGGGCAGGGCATCACAATCCCACGCCATAGCTACGCAGGGCGACCGACGGGCCGGTAACCGGGGTGCAGTGGGGCCAGTCGCGGCGCCCCGGCGAGCCCGCTTGGTCTCCTCCGGCAATAAAAGATCATGTTCAGTGAGAAGAAGACACCTGGCGCTTCTCATCGAATTTGATCCGCTGCTGGTCGGCTGGCCGCCCCGGATCACCTTCGCTGAGAACCCACACACATTCGCCGCCGCGAACCCGTCACCCCGGCCAGCGCCAGATCGATGCACAAGGCAAGGGGTCGCGCGTCGACGGCCATGTGCCACCTCTGCCGCACCGCACCGTCGACGACGCGCAGCACGGCCGGCACCCAGGGGGTGGGTGCCGGCCGCACGCTGTCTCGGGCCCGGCGCCCGCGCCGCCTCGCTCCCGCGCGGCGCAGCTCGCCCGCCTACATCAACTCCTTGGCGTTGTCCTTGGGCTGGAAGCTACGGCCGGGCCTTCATGAACGGGGAGGTCGCGCTGATCGGCGCTGACACCCCCAGGACGTTCAGCCGTCGGGGGTGCGAAGACGTGTTGATGCCGGTTCACGCCGTGAGCCTCGTCGCGATGGTTCTGTGGCTGCTCGTCGGCGCCTCCAGTTCCGCGTCATCGTGCGCTGAGTCGATGTGCTCGATATCCCGCGACCCGCGGCACGAGGAGTGCACGATCTGCACCGCCCTCGCCCCCGACGCCGTCCTCACGGTGCGCACGAACGACAAGCCTAGGGCGTCCGTTCAGTGCGCACATTCGCACCGTCCGCGCGACGAAACCCCAGGTCAACGACCGACACCCGACCCAAGATCAGCAATCGTGAGCCAAGTCGGGTTGCAGTGTGCCGGTGGACGGTCAGGTCGCCAACCGGTAGCCACGCTTCATCACGGTCTGGATCAGGTCTACGCCGTCCAGCGGAGTGTCGTCGAAGGCTCGCCGCAGCCGCGACACCGCCATCTCGACGGCGTGGTCGTCGACGTCTGCCCAGCTCGGCGCGGCTGCCCGGATCTCGGCCGGGGACAGCACCCGGCCGGGACGGCGGGCCAGCGCCCGTAACACCGAGATCGGGCCGGGCTGGACCGGAATCACCTGGTGGCCGATCACCATCGCCTGGCTCCGGACCTCCACCCGGTGACCCTGCACGTCGAGCTGGAGCGACCGTCCCGGGAGCTGGTTCGCCAACACCTTGACCAGGTCCGGCAGGGCGGGGCTGTTCGCCACGTACGCGCTGAGGCCGAACGCCCGCAGTGGCTCCGCCGCCAGGTGACCCAGACAGGCGGGCACGATGTCGGCGGTCAGCGCGTTGAGCACCTCGGCGAGTACGCCATCGGCCTCGGCCTGGCGCAACAGGTTCTCGGTGGCGATCGCCCCGGTCAGCGCGACGGCGTCGACCTGCCGCCGGATGATGACTCCGCACAGCCGGCGCAGGATGTCGGTCCGCAGCGGCGGGAGAAACCGGTTGGTGACAACCTCGACCACGGTCGCCCCGTTGCGGCGTAGGGCCTCGCAGTACTCCCGATGTGGCTCCGACTCGATCTGCGCCACCACCCGGCGACCGATCACCGGCTGGGCGAGGAGATAGCGGAACAGATCGTCGGTGGTCGCCGAGGCGGTTGCCCATATCTGGCTCAGGCCGAGGTCCCGCAGCGTGTCGGCGGCGTGCCCGTCGCGGACCAACAGGCGGGCGTGCGTCAGCCGGTCGGTGAGCGCGTCGAGATGGCCGGTCTGCTGGACCACGCGCAGCCAGGCCCGCAGGCCCAGGCCCGACGACACGATGACCTCGTGCACCGGTCTCGTGACGCAGGCGCGGGTGGCGACGGCAACGGCCTCCGCCACCGGTTGGGCCACCGAGCGGACCGCTTGGACGTTGATCGTTCGTGCCGAGGTGGCCTCCAGGAGAGTGGCGAGGTCGTGTCGACGACGCTCCGACAGGACGGCGACCGTGTACCCCGCCAGGTCCTCCACACTGCCCTCCCGTCACGCCGGCCTGCCTCAACAGGTGCACGGTTCCGGATGGGCGCTGGGCTCAGTCCGGCGGGGATTCTTTCGTCGGCAAGAAGTGTCGCCGTAACGGCGCAGACATAGCAGTGGTGTCCAATCTCAACACCGTGACGGTTCGTTCACCGACCCGGCGCTACCGAAATCTGAGACGGAGCGCCGAAATGGACGACGTTTCGCCAGTTCAGAGTGGACCGCTGAATACTTACCGGCGAGTCGAGGCCGGATCCGACAAGTCGATCTTGTGAGGTGTTCGTCGGTCCTGTCACGTAGCACTCCGCTGACTTCCGGGAAACGCGGTCGTGTTGAAGACTTGGCGCAATCACCGATCGGTGAATTGAATGCGATCGATAAGCGCCGACCCGATGGGAACGGATAAGGGCGGTCAACCGCCAATCCGAAACCCGGTTCGGCGTCCGTCGACCGTCGACCGCGGTTGAGCTGCCACTCAACCGCGGTCGACTCCGAACGCAGAGCGGGCGGCGGGTCGTCGCCGCTCCGGTCCAGTCCCGTTCCGCAGGCCAGATTCAGGAGGATCCATGGTACGACGATGGGTGCCGCTCGCCGTAGCGGCGACGGTCCTCGCCACCGCCGCAGGGTGCGGTGGCGATGCCGGCCCGGCGTCCGGCTCGCCGGACGCGAACCTTGCCGGCAAGACGGTCGAGGTGGCCGCCACTTGGTCCGGTGCCGAGCAGGCGAACTTCCAGGCAGTGCTGGATGCCTTCGCCGCGAAGACCGGCGCGACGGTGAAGTACACCTCCGGTGGCAACGATCTTCCGGTGCTGCTCAACAGCCGGATCGCTGGGGGTTCGCCACCGGATGTCGCGTTGATCTCGCAGCCCGGGGTGGTGGCCGAGTTCGTCAAACGGGGCGCGATCAAGCCGCTGACCGGTGACGCGGCCGCCGCGATCAAGGCCAACTACAGCTCTGCCTGGCAGGAGCTGGGCACCGTGAACGGGCAGCTCTACGGCGTCTACTTCAAGGTGGCCAACAAGTCGGTGATCTGGTACCGGGTCGACAGCTTTACCGACGCAGGGGTGCAGCCGCCAAAGACCTGGGACGAGCTCAAGACGGTCTCCGCCGCGCTCGCCGACTCCGGGGTGACGCCCATGGTGGCCGCCGGTGGCGACGGGTGGGTGCTGACCGACTGGTTCGAGAACACCTATCTCCGGGTCGCCGGCCCGGAGATGTACGACAAGCTGGCCAAGCACGAGATCCCCTGGACCGATCCCAGCGTGGTCAAGACGCTGGCCCTGCTGGCCGACTACTGGCGTACGCCGCGCTTCCTGGCCGGCAACCCGACGCAGACCGCCTTCACGCAGGCGATCGCCGACGTGTTCGGCAAGTCGCCGAAGGGAGCGATGCTGTTCGAGGGTGACTTCGTCGCCTCAGAGATCAACAAGCTGGGTGAGTTGAAGGTCGGCGAGTCCGCGAAGTTCTTCAACTGGCCGTCGGTCGACGGCTCGAAGCCGGCGGTGGTGACGGCGGGCGACCAGGCGGTCGCCTTCAAGGACACGCCGGAGGCGAACGCACTGATGGCCTTCCTCGCCTCGCCCGAGGCGGCGAAGATCATGGCGGCCAAGGGCGGGTTCATCTCGGCGAACTCGGGACTGGACGTCGCGACGTACGCGGACGACACCACCCGGGAACTCGCCGAAGCGGTGGTGAAGGCCGAATCGCTGCGCTTCGACCTGTCGGACCTCACGCCGCAGACGTTCGGCGGTGGGACCAGCGCCCACCTGTGGGTGCTGCTGCAGGACTTCCTCGCCAAGCCGATCGCCCCGGAGGCGTTGGCCCAGCAGCTCGAGGCCGCCGCGAAGAAGGACTTCGGAGGCAACTGATGACGATCACGCCCGACCCGGCCCAGGGCATCCGTCCGTCCCCTGCCCGAACAACGATCGGCCGGGCGAGCGTGGCCGATGGCCCCGGCGGCTTACGGCACGCCGCCGGTGGCCCGGGCCACCGGGACGCCCCCGGCGGCCCAGGGACCGCCGCCGGGACCGCGGCACGCCGACGGTCGCGGGAGACCCGCCTGATGGTCGCGCTCTTCCTCGGCCCCGCCCTGGTGCTGCTGCTGGTGCTGGTCTGCTATCCCATCGTCTACACGCTGTGGCTCAGCTTTCGCAGCGGTGACGGATCGAGGTTCGTCGGCCTCGACAACTACGTCACCATGTTCACCTCGCCGAACACCCGGCGAGCCATTTTGAACAACCTCGTCTGGGTGATCGTGGCGCCTGCCGTGGCCACCACCCTTGGGCTGATCTTCGCGGTGTTGACCGAGCGGCTGCGCCGGTCGGCCGTGCTCAAGGCAGTCCTGTTCATGCCGATGGCCATCTCGTTCCTGGCCGCCGGCGTCACCTTCCGGCTGGTCTACGACGAGAACCCGGACCGCGGCGTGCTCAACGCGGTCGCCGTGTCGGTGCACGACGCCTTTGAGTCCCCGTCGCGTTACCACGGCGTGGATGCCCGGGAGCAGGGCGAGCTGGTGCCGATGAACGGCGGCTTCGAGTCCAAGAGGCCGGCGAACCCGGGTGAACCAGTCCACCTGGCCCTCGTGGGTCTGCCGCCGGACCGGATCCCGACCGACGCCAAGCCGGCCACGGCACCCACCGGCGGCCCCGGACTGCAGGGGGTGGTGTGGCTCGACTTCACCCGCGGCGGCGGCGGTCAGGCGGGGACCGTCGACCCCGGCGAGGTGGGGTTGCCCCAGATGACCGTCGAGGCGGTGGCCGACGGGGGCAGGGTGGTCGCCACCACCCGGACCGACGCCACCGGGCGGTTCGCGTTCTCCGAACTCACCTCCGGCCCATACGTCATCCGGCTGCCCGCCGACAACTTCACCGAGCCGTTCAACGGCGTCACCTGGCTCGGGCCTTCCCTCGTCACTCCCGCCGTCATCGGGGCGTACATCTGGATCTGGGCCGGCTTCGCCATGGTGCTGGTGTCGGCCGGGCTGGCCGCCCTGCCCCGGGAGGCACTAGAAGCGGCCCGGATGGACGGCGCGAGCGAGTGGCAGACCTTCCGGCACGTGACCGTGCCGCTGGTCCGGCCGGTGCTCGTCGTGGTGCTGGTGACCCTGACCATCAACGTCCTGAAGATCTTCGACCTCGTCTACGTGCTCGCACCCGAGTCGTCCCAGGACGACGCGACCGTGGTGGCCCTGGAGATGTACCGGGTGTCCTTCGGCGGCGGCCTGGACTACGGGCTCGGCAGCGCCTTGGCGGTTCTGCTGTTCGCCCTGGTGCTGCCCGCGATGCTGTTCAACATTCGGCGCCTGAGGAGGGACAGCTGATGAGCCACGCCACCATCGACGCCGTACCGGAACTGATACCTGCCGGTACCGCGCGGGGCGGCCGGCCGCAGCCGGGACCGTGGACCCGGTTCATGATGCGGTTCGGCAAGGCGCTGCTGCGGCTGCTGGTGGTCCTGATCGGCGTCTTCTGGCTGCTGCCGACCTTCGGTCTGGCCGTGGCGAGCCTGCGTAGCAGCGCCGACAACAGCGCCACCGGCTGGTGGACGGTCTTCACCGCACCGGCCCAACTGACCCTCGACAACTACGCCCAGGTGCTGCAGAACGAGCGGATCGTCGAATCGCTGTGGAACACGGTGCTGATCACCGTGCCGTCGACCCTGCTCGTGGTGCTGCTCGGCGCACTCGGCGCGTACGCCCTGGCCTGGATGGACTTCCCCGGCCGGGACTGGCTGTTCGCGCTGGTCGTCTCGCTGATCGTGGTGCCTGTCCAGGTGGCGATCGTGCCGGACGCACGGATCTTCCGGGCCCTCGGCATCTACGGCGAGATCCCGGCGGTGGTTGCCTTCCACGTGGCCTTCGGGTTGCCGTTCGCGATCTTCCTGTTGCGGAACTTCTTCCTGAACATCCCGCGCGACCTGCTCGAGGCGGCCCGCATTGACGGCGCCCGGGAAATGCTCATCTTCGCCCGCGTGGTGCTGCCGATCGGCTGGCCGGCCATCGCCTCGCTGGCCATCTTCCAGTTCCTGTGGGTCTGGAACGACCTGCTGGTCGCGCTCGTCTTCGCCACCTCCGACAATGCCCCGATCACCTACGCCCTGCGGGAGCAGATGCGGTCCTTTTCGTCCAACCTCGACACGATCGGTCCTGGCGCGTTCCTGTCCATGCTCGTGCCGCTCGTGGTCTTCTTCGCCTTCCAGCGCTACTTCGTGCAGGGCGTCCTCGCCGGGTCCGGCAAGTAGCGGGAGGTGGATCATGGGGTGCGCGCCGGGCACGACGCAGGGGGCGCGCACCCCAGCACCCGGAACCCGGGACCGGAACCGGGGTGGGGCCCGACTCCGCCGATCCCACCCCGGGCACCGTCGTTCGGCGAATCCGTCGGCCGCCCGAGGCACGCCGGACGCCCGAGACGATCGGCCAGCCCCGCATCTCGTGCGTGCGACCTCGGCGGTGGTGCGCCCGGTGCCGGATCTGCCTCGCAGGCATGGCCGCCACCTACCGGAAAGGAGCCGGTGATGAGCCCGTCGGAACTGCTCAGTGCCAGGGCGGAGGCGCTCTTCGCCTCCGCGCTCCAACCGTCGGAGGATCCGACGCCCGAACAGATCCGGCAGGCGGTGCTGGACGGCGTCAGCCGGCACCGGGCGGCCGGTTGCGCGGCACTCGTCGCGCAGGAGTACGGCGACCATCCAGTCGAGGCGGTCAGTCGCATGCGCTGGGCCGTGGCCGCCGTCCGAGCGGTCTACCAGCTGGTCGGGCCGTCGGCCTGACCGTGGACGTCCGGCGTCCGCACGCATGGCTCCCGGCGTCCGTGTCGCGCCCCGACGACGTTTCGCCCTGAGCAGTAAATGAGGCGGGATCTCCGGCCGTTTACGGTCGGAACGCCGCCACGGACCTGGGCGCTTCTGGTTCTCAATGTTTCTCTTGACCACGTCCAGTGGGGCATTAGCACCACCCGCCGGTCGCGTCTGCGCGCCACGAGCCCGGAGCGCAGCAGCGTCGGTGGACGGGTCGACCCAGCCGGAGCCGGCGCGGACCTGAGGCGCGTCCGTATATCCCAGGACGTCCGACTAATCGACCTCAGCGGACGTCGAACGAACCCACCTTTTCGACGAGCCAGGTCACATCGGCGCTGCTCGTGACCTCGACCGGCTCGGATGCTCGGCAGAAGACTCGCGCGCCCGTGTCCATGCCATCGAGTCGCATCGAACCGTCTCTCACCCGCAGCCAGGTGCCCTCACGCATGGCGAGCACCGGGACGTCATTCTCCTCGAGGAACTGTGTGAGCCGCTCCTCCCGGGTTTCACCCTGGTGCGTCGAGGCCGGGTCCGGGTCGAGGTAGTGGGGGTTGATCTGGAAGGGCACGAGGCCGAAGGTCTCGAAAGACGGTGGTTGGACGATGGGCATGTCGTTCGTCGTACGCAGGCTCGGCGTCGCGACGTTGGTGCCGGCACTCGACCCGATGTAGGGCATTCCCTCGGACACCCGGGCGCGTACGACGCTGATCAGGCCGAGCTCGTGGATCGCCTTGACGAGACGGAAGGTGTTGCCGCCGCCGACGAAGATTGCCTCGGCGCCGGTGACGAGGTCGCGTGGCGTGCCCTCGTGCGCTCCTTGGACGGTGATGCCGAGTGGCTCCATGACCCGACGGACGGTGTCGGTGTAGCCGTCGTGGTCCGCCAGCGCGAAGGGGACGAACACGATGGAGCGTAGGCCGTCGAGTGCCTCAAGGATCGCCTCGCGCGCATGCTCCAGGTAGGCCCGCCCCGGAGCCGTGGAGTTGGACAGGAGCAGGAGGTTCTGGTGGCCCTGGGTCATGGTGTCTCCTCGATGTGGCCGGTCCGGCTCGTCGGCGCGGCGTTCAATGGGCTCGGACCGTCTTGGTCTGCCGGGCTACGACGGCCGAGTTCGCCCGGTTGTCGAGCAGGGCGGACAGTTGCTCCGCGGCGCCCTGTAGCGCGGGCAGGTGGTCCCGGATGTCGTCTGGACGCGCCGGATGCTTGCTCTCGCCGAGGCTGAGCGAGCCGACGGGCCGCCCTCTGAGCATGATGGGAACGGCG
The DNA here is from genome assembly GCF_049841695.1 of Micromonospora sp. DT178. Taxonomy (NCBI): domain Bacteria; kingdom Bacillati; phylum Actinomycetota; class Actinomycetes; order Micromonosporales; family Micromonosporaceae; genus Micromonospora; species Micromonospora sp. DT178. Next base: position 25,706 of record NZ_JBNCKV010000030.1, on the reverse strand, counting down.
ATCGCCCTTGTGGCGTAGTCGTATTCGCCTTCTGAGTAGGCGTAGCCCCGCGCAACGGTCTCGACGATGAGTCGTTCGAGTTCGTGCTCGTCGACCTTCGTCAGCCCGGTGAACGTTGCGAAGACACGACCGGAGATGAGGGCGCGTCGTTCGTTGCTGTCGAGGAAGGCGAAGTAGCCGCGGGAGGTGGCTCCCGCGTTGGCCGGGTACAGCTCGCCGACGAGCGGATGACTGCGCAGCGGTTCACCGCCGTTGACGGCCGCGACGCAGCGGACGTGGAGCCCGTCCGGGACGGCGAAGATGGCGGTGCGGTCGGTCTGGAAGGCGAGCGGTTCGAGCACCCGCTGGGCTAGGGCAGCCAGCCCTCCCGTGCGCTCCCAGACGGCGGCCATCCGCCACATCGTTGGCCCGAGGCTGTAGCGCCGGGTCACCGGATCGGCGTTGAGGAAGCCGCGTGCCGACTTGTCCGAGAAGGAGGTGGCGTGATGCACGTAGCGGCTGAGGGCGCGGCTCGCCGCGTGAGGCCGACGCTCGGTCTCGTCACGATCGGCCAGGCACCCCGCGCCGACCTCATCCCCGACGTCGAGGCTGCCCTCTCCGGCGTTGACTGGGTTGAACACGGCGCGCTGGACCTCCTCGACGCGGAAAGGCATCGCCCGGCTCGAACCACGCGGCGGAGAGCGCACTCTTGTTTCCCGGCTGCGGGACGGTTCGCGCGTCCGCCTCGGCGCGACGAGCATCGCCCCGGCGCTTGACGACGCCCTCCGACGTTGCGTAGCAGATAACTGCGGGGCCGTCCTCGTGCTGTGCACCGGCCGTGTCGAGCACGGTCCGGCGTCGGTGGCCGGCGGTCACCGGGGCATGGCGCGACGGCAGCGGGCCAGTTCCGCGCGTAGGTCGCGGCGCAGCGACCGGTCCACATCGGGTTGGGTGAGCGCGTGGGTGAAGTCGCGGGCGGCTTCTTCCCACCGTCCCAGCCGCATCAGCGCCGTGCCGCGGTTGTAGTGGGGGACAGGTGCCGCCGACAGCGCGACCGCCTGGTCTAGGTCGGCCAGGGCGGCGGGCACGTCACCGCGTTCGAACCGGATCGCGGCACGGTTCGTCCACGCCTCGACCAGCTCCGGATCACCGGCCAGCGCCTGGCTGAACAGGCGGTCGGCTTCGGCGAGGCTGCCGCGCTCCGAGCGGATCAGCCCGAGGGTGCACAGCAGCGCGGGCTCCTGCGGGGCCAGCGCCAGCCCGGCCCGCGCGTCCGTGTCGGCCTGATCGAACGCGTTGCGTCGGACGTGCAGGTTGACCAGGGCGATCCGGGCGTCGAGGTGCCGGGGGTCGATTGTCAGCGCGCGCTCCAGGTCGTCACGCGCCCGCTCGGCACGGCCCCGCTCCTGTTGGAGCATGGCCCGGTTGTAGTACGCCTCCGGCAGGTGTGGTCCCAGGCGGACCGCGGTGTCGTAGTCCCTGATCGCGGCCCGTGGCCGCCCCGCCGCCCGGTGCAGGGCGGCCCGGTCCACGTAGTACTCGCAGTTGTCGGGGTCGTGGGTGATCACGGTGTCGAGGTCCGTCAGGGCCTGCGCCGGATCGCCCAGGGCGAGATGCACCTGCGCCCGGTTGTGGCGTAGCCGGGCCAGGTCCTGCGGGCGCTCGCCGGGGGCGAGCACCGCGGCCAGCCGGGCCAGCCCGTCGTCGATCAGCCGTAGCGCGGAGGCGGGATCGCCCTCCCTGCTGTCCAGCAGGGCCAGGCCCTGCTCGTAGAAGACGGTGGACAGCACCCGCTGCCGCAGGTCGTCCAGCCCGGCGGCGAGGTGGAGCGCCTTCTCCAGCCAGTGCCGTGCCTGCGCCGGGTCCTGGGCGGTGGCCGGCAGGTGCCGGGCGTACAGCATGGCGGTGGCGTACGCGGCCGACATGGCGATCTTGGGGTTGTCGGTGGCGGCGCGGGCTTCGTGGTAGAGGTCGAGGGCTTCGGTGGCGCGGTCCAGCGCCGCCAGGGCGGTGGCCAGGCCGGTGGTGAACGCCCACCAGTGCCGCAGATCGCCGTCCGGAGTCACCGCGGCGCGCCCGCGGCGGGCGGATCGGGCCGCGTGGTGGTAGAAGCCGCGGGCCAGGCTGTCGCCCAGGGCCGTGCGCATCGCCTCCGGCGTCGGGGCGGCCGTTGCCGCCTGGCGGGGGCCGCTGTCGTGCAGGTCGAGACTCACGGGGGACGGGCCGAGTCGGCGCGTCAGCGCGTCCAGTAGCTCGCGGGTGGTTTCGTCGGCGCTTCCGACGTTCGTGAACCGCACCGTGACCGGGCGGCGGAGCCGGTCTGCCCAGGCCGCCACGAACTCGGCCGCACCGTAGGCCAGGTAGGCGGTGCGTCGGGCGGGATGGAACCGGATCGGCTCCTCCTCGGCGGCCGGTCGGGCCGTGCCGTCCAGGCGGGGAGCGATGGCGTTCAGCTCGATCCTGTGGCGGGACGCCAGGCGGGGGCGGTCGGCGGCGATCCGACCGAGGAAGGCCGCGACTCCGGCGTACGGTCCGTGGTCGCGGTGGCAGTCGTAGCCGCCCGGCTCGTCGGTCATGGCCGGGCCGATCGCCGCAGGGGCGGGCGCCCGGGAGCGCCCGCCGTGTCGGCTGTTACCAGCACCACTCGATCCAGAGCCGGCGGGCACCGGACAGCAGGCGCAGCGAACTCTTGCGACGGACGGTCATCTTCTTCATGAGACGCCTCCATTTTGGATCACTCTAGGACGGATCAGAGCCTAATCGAGATCCTTGGAAATATGAAGATGACTCGCGACGGTGGCGTCTGCGGCGAGCAGCCGAATTCCGAAAGATGTGGGCATCACACGACATCGGCATCAGGCACGGCGGAGTCAAACGCCTGCAACACCCTGTCGTCGGCTTACTGGAGTTGACCTGTCAGCCCTTCGCGCTGCCGACACCATTGCCGAGGTGCGGCCGCTGCTGGCCGAGCGGGGGTGCCGGGTGCGCGACGGAGTCAGGCTGCGCACTCTCGCCGACGTGGTGGCGTACCTGGGTCACCACCCGCGGGCCTTGATGGACGCCACCGAGGTGCGGGTCCGCCGACCGGTCGAGGGCCAGGCGGGTAGGGACATGTTTGTATCCGGCAAAGCCCGGCTGAACACGATGAAGGCCCTGGTGATCTGCGATCCGGCTGGTCGGCTGTTGTTCTGCGGCGCGACTCGGCCGGGCTCGATGCACGACCTCACCCAGGCGCGGACCGCCGGCCTTGTCGACCTCCTGCTCCACGCGCCGCTCGGGGTCCAGGTCCTCGCCGACGCCCATCACGGGCAAGTCGTACACCACTCCGGTGGACGCAACCGAACGTCTCCTTGGGAGCAGGATGGGTGCAGGAGTGGCGATCAGTGCTGGCGGCGAGCGGTTTGGGAAGAGGTCTCTGCTTTGGTTGCGGGAAGGGGTGCTGGCCAGGGGTGATGGCCAGGGGTGATGGAGGCCGTGACCTTCCCTCAAAGCCGGAAGTGCGAATCGATACATCGAACCCCGCGGACACCACCCATCAACAGGCTCTCGCCTGCTGATCGGCTGATGTTCCCCGGGCAGCCACCTCTTATCGGAGTTTTGGCCCTGGCGTTCGTGCGCGCACCTCGGCCCTGATCCGCGTCAACCCGGTCGAGAATCTCGACGGGCATCGATAGTTTCTCTAGCATGGCTATTCCGCGACGAAAGCTGTGACCCCACGGCCATCAGGAGACTGTCATGTTCAGGCGTACCCTCGCGACGCTCGCTGCGGCCCTTCTCGGCCTGTCTGCTCTGACGGCTCCCGCCGAGGCGGCCCCGGCAGCGGAGCCTGCCGCCCTCGCTGTCGGGTCCACACTGTCCGCACCTACCGGTTGCACCACCTCGATCGAATGGGTCGTCGAGGGAAACAGCTACTACCAGGGCCGCGGCAAGGTGACCTGCTCGACCGGGCGCTACAAGGTAAAGATCCAGTGCCGCAACGCTCAGACTGGCGTGGGCTACGTCGTCTACGGCACCGAGGTCGTCAACGCCCCGAGTACCGCCACCACCACGTGCTACAGCGGGAACGTCGCGGAAAAGGTGTACGCCGTGCAGGATCCGCCGGGCACCGGTGTCACCGGCTGCGCACCGTGGATGGAGTGGGTCCACGAGGGCAGTAGCCACTACTACGGTCGGGGCAGGGTCCAGTGTGACACCGGTAGCTACCGGGTGAAGATCCAGTGCCGCAACCTCCAGACCGGCGTAACTTACGTTGTTTACGGTGCCCACACGGTTTCCGCCCCGAACATCGCCACCACCACCTGCTACAGCGGGAACGTCGCCGAGGTCGTGGTGGCCGCGCCTTAGAGGGCGTCTGATTCACGTAGTTTGCGGCTGATGCGCGTTTAGGTGTCTCGCCAGGCTGGGGTGGTTTCGTGGGTGACTCGTTTCGCGAGGTTGTCGATCATCGCGATGCGGATCATGCTGGCGCAAATCGTGGCGGTAGCCGCAATCGGCCACCTTACTGCCGGGGCGTTCGGTTGAACGAATCCAGCCAAGCAAGACCAGACAAGATCAAAACGCCCAGTGAGGCCTATGGCCGCTGTTGGGTGGCGTTCGTGGCCGCGGTCCATCCCGAATGACGACAATGAGTTGGTGGATAGGTTACTGACGGCGCCCACCGGGCTGCCGCCGCTTCTTGTTTTGGCCCTGGTGCTTCTGCTGCCGGCCCTGGAGTCCTCGACCCCGATCGGGCTGGTCGTACCCGGCGAGACAGCGATCTTGATCGGCGGACTGGTAGCCCACGACGGCGAGTTGCCGCTCTGAGCGGTGGCCGCCACCGGGGCGCTCGGGGCCTGCCTGGGAGACCAGATCGGCTACACACTGGGCCGAAGTCGGTGCTCAGCTCCTCGGCGAACACCACGGTGTGGGGCAGCCAGGAGTGACAATCGCCCGAGGTTGCGGATGCGGACGGAGAGCCCAGAACTTGCAAGCGAGGGGCCGCAGCTTCGGGGTTTCGCCCGTTCCCGAGACTCCCCCTCCAGCGCTAACCCGCGATGTCGATCTCCCTCGCGGGAGGGAGGAGTCGGTTGCAGGATTCGTGTTGAGTGGCGGCATGACTCCCACGGCTTTCGCCAGCGATCGTCCCCTAGCCCCTGCACGGCCCGGCACCGGTGTCGTCGTCATAGCTCGTCTGATGGCCCTTTGCTGCATCGGGTTCGCGGTCGTCAACGTCGTCTTCGAGATGACCGACCGCTTCGCCGACGGCCCCTATGCCGAGTACGCTCCCGCGATCGCCGTGATGAACTGGCTTGTCGTCGGGCTGAAGGCGGTGGGAGCGGCTGTGGCACTGTTGTCGGTCGTCGAACGCCCGAGGGTTCTTTCTCCGGCACTTCTGGGCGTGTTGTTGTGGGGAGCGTTTGCGATGCTGGGCGTGTACGCCGTCGGCAGCGTGGCGCAAGCGGTCGGCATGGTCTCGGGCCTGGCGGGTACCGCCGACCAGATCGATATTGCCGGAGTCGGTTACGTGCTCTTCTTCCTGGTGCTTGCAATTGGTTACGGCGCCCTGACGATCTCTTACTCGCGGCGCTTCGGGCTTCGGAAAGGCGTCGCCGTCCTCGGCGTGCTCGGGGCACCCGTGGTGCTGGGCGTGATCTTGCTGGCCATCCCAACTCTGCTGGCCGCCTTCGGCCTCATGCCTAAGCCCTGACTCCCCGCCGCCAACCAGGGGCGGGGTCGCCTCGAACACGAAACCCCTTAGAGGGCATCTGATCCGTGTCGTGGCTGATACATGTTCGGCCGTGGTGGTGGGGTTGGTTCGTTGATCGCGGCGTGGGCGTGCAGCGGCGTGGTTATCGGTCGGACTTGTCGGATGAGCGGTGGGCGTTGATCGAGTCGGTCCTGACCGCGTGGCGGGCAGCGCGGGTGGGTTTGGGGATCAGCCGGCCGGTGCATGATCTCCGGGAGATCGTCAACGCGATCCTGTATGTGGCCAGGACGGGGATCGCGTGGGAGTACCTGCCGCATGACTTTCCGCCGGCGAAGACGGTGTACGACTACTACGCCAAGTGGGAAGCAGACGGGACCACGCAGCGGATCCACGATCTGCTGCGGGAACGGGTTCGCACGGCCCGGGGCCGCAACGCGAGCCCATCAGCGGTGGTCCTGGACTCGCAGAGCCGGCGGGTTTGATCAGTTTCATGCGTCATGCGGGAGTCGGCTCGGGCGATTGCCGGGTCTCCCAGCACTTGGGTGGTCAGCCAGCGTTCGCTGGCTCAGTTCGCTTCGGCTGTTGCTTGAGAGTCGCGCGCTTCCCAGTTCCGGTAACGATGGTGACGACGATGCTGGAGTCGGTGCCCCGTCCTCAGTCAGCTGAGGTTGCTCAGTTGCGTGACTTCGTCGTCGGTCAGCGAGATGCCGGCTGCGGCGATGTTGTCCTCCAGATGGGTGACGCGAGAGGTGCCGGGAGTCGGCAGCAGCACGGGCGAGCGGTGCAGCAGCCATACCAGCGCGAGTTGCGCTGCAGACGCGCTGTGCCGCTTGGCCGCTTCGGCCAGTACACCGCCGGGCTTGGCCAGTTCGCCGGTCGCGAGCGGGAACCACGGGATGAAGGCGATGCCTTCCTTCTCGCAGTGCTCGAGGACTGCTTCGGACGAGCGTTCGGTGAGGTTGTAGAGGTTCTGCACCGAGACGATCGGTACCTGCTTCTGCGCCTGGACCAGCTCGTCGACCGTCACCTGGGACAGGCCGACACGGCGGATCTTGCCTTCGTCGCGCAACTGGGCGAGCGTGCCGAACTGCTCGTCCGCGGGCACCTTGGGGTCGATGCGGTGCAGCTGGTAGAGGTCGATGCGGTCGAGCTTGAGACGGCTGAGGCTGGCATCCACGGCCTGCCGCAGGTATTCGGGACGGCCGTTCTCCACCCACTGGCCCGCTCCCGGCCGGGTCTGGCCGCCCTTGGTCGCGATCAAGAGATCTGCCGGGTAGGGGTGCAGAGCTTCGGCGATCAGATTCTCGCTGACGTTGGGACCGTAGGCGTCAGCGGTGTCGATGAGTGTGACGCCCAGGTCGACGGCCCGGCGCAGTACGCGGATGGCCTCGTCGCGGTCGGCGGGCTCACCAGATGCCTTCGCCGGTCAGCTGCATGGCGCCGTAGCCGAGCCGGTACACCGGCAGGTCGCCGCCGATGGTGAAGGTTCCGCTGGCGTGCGCGGGACGATCGTTCGGGTTGCTCATGGTGTCTCCTGTCAGTGATGCAGGTCCGCCGCCGGTTGCCATAGTTCCCATGGTGGGTGGCGGCATGATGTGGTGCTGTGCAACCAGGTAACCGGTTCCGCGATCGTTCCTGGTTAGGGGTGTACTGGGAGTGCATCGCTACTGCCGTTGGCCGGGGCTACGGTCGTAGGCGTGGACAACCGTGAGCAGGTGCGCGAGTTCCTCATCTCGCGGCGTGCCAAGATCACCCCGGAACGGGCCGGCCTGCCGGTGGGCACCCGGCTCTCTGGCCCGACCGCAGGAAGGCTCCAGGTGCGTGACCGACCACAGCGGACGCTTGCAAGGCCCGCGGAGGCGAGGACCACGTCGGCGTACGGCTGGTGCCGTCGTACGGTCAGTGCTGGACCTGAGCGTCGCTTGTCTCGCCCGTAGACCGGGCGGGAGTGCTCTCGGCGGTGCCGCCGTCGTGGTGGTCGGCGTAAAAGAGCGCCTCGGTGAGCAGGCGCTGCACGTGGACGTCGGCGGCGGAGTAGTAGACGAAGGTCCCCTCGCGCCAACCGCGCACCAGCCCGGCGAGACGCAGTTTCGCAAGGTGCTGACTGACCGCGGCCGGCCAGCTCTCTATTGGTGCGGCATCCGTAGCCCGGCGGAGGAGGCACCCTGCAGGTCGACGTATCCGTTGATCCGCCGTGCGATCGCGGCGTAACGCTTTCGTTGAAGGGCGGGCACCAGTGGGTCACTCATGGCGGCGGTCAGGTCGACGACGCGAGCCCTCGGTCGGTACTCCATCCAGGTTGGCAGCACGGTCACGCCGGTGACCTCCCATTGACCGGACGGGGTGCGGGTGAAGGTGAACTCCGGCACCACCGCGTCCTGGGTGTTCTCCGCCGAGCCGTCGCCGAACCGGGTCGTCAGGTTGCCCATGCCGTAGGCGACCCACTTCGCGCCGATCTTCTCGAAGGGCTGCACCACGTGCGTATGGTGGCCGACGATCAGGTCGATGTCGGGCGAGGACAGCAGCCGGCTCGCGAGGTCGACCTGATCGGCGTTTGGTTGGTTCTGGTACTCCGTGCCCCAGTGCATCGACAGGATGACGATCTGTGCGCCGGCAACGCGGGCCCGCCGTGCTTCGGCGAGGATGGCGTCCGCGTCGATTAGGTTGGCCGCCCATGGTCGTTCCGGTGGCAGTGGGATGTCGTTAAAGCTCAAGGTGTACGACAGTTGTCCGATCTTCACGCCGTCCACGTCTATGACGTTCGGGCGTTGGTGCTCCGCCTCGGTGCGGGCCGTGCCGGTGTGCCGCAGGCCCACCCGGTCGAGGTTGTCGAGAGTACGGGCGATGCCCTCGACCCCGGTGTCCAGAGAGTGGTTGGAGGCGGTGGAACAGGTGTCGAAGCCTGCCCAGGCGGCGGCGTCGGCGAGTGCGGGGGGCACGCTGAAGTTCGGCCAGCCGGTGAACGGACCGGTGGGCTCGGCCAGGGGCGTCTCCATGTGACAGATGGCCAGGTCGGCGGCGCTCACGCGGGCGCGGACCGCGGCGAGCACCTGGGTGAAGTCGTGCCCGTCACGTCCTGCTCGGCGTGCGTCGGCGGCTGCCTGCTCGGTGAGCGCGGGGTGTACGAGCAGGTCACCGGCTGCCACCACGGTGAGTGTGGTTCGGGGGCTGGGGCTGGTGGCGGGGGAGGAGTTGGGCGGCCCGCTTGTCGTCTCCCTCTCCGGCGCGTCGCAGCCGCACACGAGAGCTGCGATCATGAGCACTACCAGAGCTGGCATTGTTCGCATATCAACATATAATGCCGACGCTCTGCATCGTGCGTTGAAAAAGACGAAAACCACGACGCGCCCTGGGCCGCAAAGGCCTTCGCAGCGGCCCGGCCGATACCGCCCGACGCTCCGGTGACCACGACGACGGTCCTTGGTGCGCACGGCCGGCTGATTTTCTAGTATGCCCCGGTAACCCCTGATGCGTGTGCTGTGGCCCGCTGGCCGGGCGGCGCGGTGGCGGGCCCGGTCAGGTCCGTGGATCAGCGCAGCGCCCACCGGGGTGATGGGTTGCTGCGGGGTGGGACGAGCGGACGCTGTACCTGCGAGCGGGTGTTGCGGCTGGACCGGCCGGTCCGGAACGGCGATGACAGCCACATTGCGTGTGTGGTGGTGTGGCCGCCGACGCGGAAGGTGTCCCGGTGGGTGTAGCCGTGCCGTTGGAACAGGTCGCGGTCGGCTTCGGTGAAGACCTCGGCGTACGTGGGCAGGCTGAGCCTGTCCATCCAGCGCTGCGCTCCGGCGAGGACCGCCGCGGCGCGACCTGGGTCCGCCGGGTCGGGTGCGGCGAGCAGCGCCAGGTGGTTGTGCGCCTCGACCGGACGCCGGACGGCGAGGGCCTGGTCGAGTTGGAGGAACCTGTCCTGGTGCTCGCCGCACGCGTCGGCGAGCCGGTCGGCGTACCGGACTGGGGGCGGGATGGGTCGGTAGCGGTGGAACCAGATGGTGGCGGCCGTGCCGTCTGGGAGCAGGAAGGCCTCGCCGAAGAGCAGTGCGTGTTCGGTCCACATTCGGGCCACTGCGGCGAGCACGGCCGGTCGGCGTCGCTCGTCGGGAACGAGCCAGGCGCCGAGGGCGGTGGGGGAGAGGGCGTCGGTGACGAGATCGGCGATCAGATCGATGTCGCACCACCGGGCCCGGACGACGGGCATGGTCATTTTCATGTGTAACTCCTGGTCACCGTGCTGATGGGTATGGCGGGGAGGATGCCGGCGTCGGCGCGGGCCCGCCGCGGGCCGCCAAGGGCTGTCAGGCATACGGGTACGCGGAGGCCGCCATGCCGCGCGGACGGCATGAATCGGCCCGCCGGTCAGGCGGGCCGGGTGCCCGGGCGGGGCGAGTGGGACGAGATGGCGTCGCTGCCGGCCGGGTGGCAGCGGTACCCGGTCAGGCTGGGCGGCGTCCATGCCGAAGTGGGGGCGTCGCCGAGGTGGCCGTGGGCGGCGCCGGACGCGCCGACGCCGCTGGTGCCGGGGGCGGGCATGGTTGGCGTGGAATGGGCGTCGGGCCGGGGCGGGTGCGGCCCGTCCGATCGGGCGAGGCGCAGTGGGGACGACAGTTCTGTCGTCGAATGCCAGTGCGACGAGGCGCTCGTGGGGGCGGGTGCCGAGGTGGGCCAGGTCGGTTCGCCGACCGGTCCGGTGCCGGGCCCGGTGCAGCAGGCCGGGCCGGTCTGTGGCGGCGAGGGTAGCGGCGGCACCGGTAGCGGCGGCACCGGTAGCGGCGGCACCGGTAGCGGCGGCACCGGTAGCGCCGGCGCGGGTGGTGGCGTGGCTGGCGGGCTGGTGGGCGGGTCCAGGAGATCCGTCACCGGGTCGAGGGTTTCGAGCACGGGGTCCAGCGGCTCGAGCACCGGTTCCAGCTCTCGCCAGACGGGGGAGAGGATCGGGGCGAGTGCCTCAGTCGCCGGGCTGAAGGTGTCGGCCTGCACCGGGTCGGTGACTGGTCGTAGCGCCTCGCTCGCCGGGGTGAGCACCCCGGCCCGGAGCGGCTCCGTGACCGGACGGAGAACGTCACCCACCGGTGTCAGCGCCTCCCTGCCGCGGGGCCGGGTGGCCGGGCGGCGGGTGCCGTTGGCGGCGGGCTTCGGCGCGCCGACCTGGACGCGGTGGGCCGGCGGTGGGGTGATCTGGTTCGCTGGCCGGGTCGCGGGCCGGGCGGGCGGACGGCGCGGTGCCGGGTGGGGGTCGGCTGTGCTCGGCGGGGTGCCGGGGGTCGTCTCGTCGGTGGGGCCGTCCGGTGCCGGCGGTGTCGTCGTGTCGAAGATCGGGCGGAGGGCGCCGGTGAGGAGGTCGACCGCGGCGTTCACCGGCGCGGCCGGCGGACGGTCGGCGGCGTAGGCGGCTGCGGTGGTGGCGGCCTCCTGGGCGCCCCACGCCGCGACGACCCCGCCGAGCAGGAGACCGAGGCGCAGCGTGACTCGTGTCCACCGCCCGCCCCGTCGAGTCATCCCGGCACCCCAGCAATCGCCGATGATCAATGCCCGCACTCTACCGAATGTGGTCGACCGTGCACAGCATGTCGCTGATCGAAGTTGGGCGCGTCGCGGATCCGGCAGATTTGGACTCTTCGGCTGCCGGCTGCCGGGTGCCGCCGGGCCACGAGAGCGAGCACCGCCGAACGTCCGTCGTCGATGCGAATGACCCGCCCGACCCGGTGCACGCCGGTTTGCGGGCGACCCAACCTCGCCATCGCGGGTGGCGCATTGCGGGGTCATCTTCGGCGGCCGGTGGTCGAAATGGCGACCACATTAACCCTCCTAACCTATGGGGATGAGCGCCGTCACATGTGTGCTGACTCGGCGATCGCAGCCTCTTCGTCAATCCCGGCTTCACCTCACACATCGTGGGCGTCTCCGAGCACGAAAGCCGGGCAATCCTGGACCTGCTTTACGCCCATCTGACGAAGCCCGAGCACATCGTGCGGCACCGCTGGCAGCAGGGTGACGTGGCCATGTGGGACAACCGGAGCACCGCGCACTACGCCAACCGGGACTACGACAACCAGCGCCGCGTCATGCACCGGATCACGCTGCGCGGTGCCCTTCCGGTGGGGCCGACGCGACGGTGACTCGTGTCCTTGTCGACCGTGCTGACCATGCCGAACGGGCCGACGAGGCGGGCCAGGCAGGCGGTGATCCCGCCAATGGCCAGGGCCGATCTCCAGGACCTGGTGGCTGGCCGAATGTCGAGCATGTCCAGCTCCTGCCGGATGATCGGGTCGAGCAGTTCGCGTAGCCGGGCAGGGCGTAGCTGGACGTGCTGGATGGTCGCCATCTGGATCCTGCCGTGTGTCGATGCGGGCGGTTGGGCAGCCGGGCGGCCCGTCAGGGAGGCCCGCGGGTCAGCGGGCGGCCGAGGTGGTGGCCGCGTCACTGTGCGATGCGATGGTTTCCGGTACGACGGTGGTTTCCGTGGTCGGGTGCGGGGAGGCGGGATCGGCGCGGCGGCCGCAGCCGCCGAGGAGGCCGTGTACGTGGTCGCGAATTGGGTGTGCAGTGGTGTCCAGCGCGTTTGCCAAGCCCTTCTCCAAGAGGTGTGAAGTCAGTGGCCGCGGTAGAGGGCGTCGATGTCGGCGGCGTAGTGGGCTTCGACCGCCTCGCGCTTGATCTTCAGCGTGGGGGTGAGTTCCCCGTGGGTTTCGGTGAAGTCCCGGGGCAGGATGCGGAAAGTCTTGACCTGTTCTGCCCTGGACACTGCCTGGTTGGCCCGGTCGATCGCGGTCTGGATCTCATTACGCAGCTCTGGACTGTTACGCAGCTGGGCGACAGACACGTCGGGCTGCCCGTGCGCCGCCCGCCAATGCGGCCATGCCTGCGGGTCGATAGTGACCAGCGCGGCCACGTAGGGGCGGCCGTCACCGACGAGCATGCACTGGCTGATCAGGGGATGCGCGCGGATCTTCTCCTCGATGGGTGCGGGGGCGAGGTTCTTGCCCGCTGCGGTCACGATGATTTCCTTCTTGCGGCCGGTGATGCGTAGGAAGCCGTCGTCGTCAAGGGTGCCGAGGTCGCCGGTGCGCAACCACCCGTCGGTGAAGGCCGCTCGGGTGCCATCGGGGTTGTTCCAGTACCCGGGGAATACGACCTCGCCGTGCACGAGGACCTCCCGGTCGTCGGCGATGCGGATCTGCACCCCAGGTAGGGGGCGGCCAACGGTGCCGATCCGCATCGCCGAGGGCAGGTTCGCCGTCAACGCAGGTGAGGTTTCGGTCAGTCCGTACCCTTCCAGCACCGTGACGCCGGCCCCGCGGAAGAAGTGCCCCAGGTGCTCTCCTAGAGGCGCGCCGCCGACGATCGCCATCCGACACCGTCCGCCGAGGGCGGCGCGCAGTTTCCGGTATGCGAGGGCGTCGAACAACAGGTGTGCCAGCCGTAGCAGTGCTCCCGGGCCCCCCGGGCTGTCAGTGGCGCGGCTGTAACGCACCGCGACCTGGTCGGCGAGGCTGAACAGCCATCCCCGGTGCGCCTCGTCTGCCTTCTGCCGGGCCCGGTTGTACATCTTCTCGAACACCCGTGGCACTGCCAAGATGAACGTCGGCCGGAACCGGCCCAGCTGGTCGAGCACCCCGGTGATGTCGGCACTGTGCACCATCGTCGCGCGGTTCTGCACCATACCGACCTGGATCAGCCGAGCGAACGCGTGGGCCAGCGGCAGAAACAACACCGTCGACGCACCCGGATGCAACACCTCCGGCAGCACCGCGCTGGCGGTGCTGATGTCGCAGTAGATGTTGCGATGCGTCAACACGCAGCCCTTCGGCCGCCCGGTGGTGCCACTGGTGTACACGATCGTCGCGACATCACCGCCTGTCACGGCCCGCCGTCGAGCGTCGACCTGGGCGTCGTCGATGGTGCGACCCTGCCCCGCCAGTGCGATCAGGTCACCTGCGTCAATCCGCCACGCCTGGCGCAACGCCGGCAGGTAGTCGCGTAGGCCGGTGAGCATCGCCGCGTGTTCGGCGGTCTCCACGACACACCCCACCGCGCCCGAATCGGACAGGATCCATTTCAACTGCTCCGTGCTGGAGGTGTCGTACACCGGAACCGTCACCGCACCGATCGACCAGAGCGCGTAGTCGGCGAGGGTCCACTCGTAACGGGTGCGGCTCATCAACCCCACCCGGTCGCCATGACCGATCCCGGCGGCGATGAAGCCCCGCGCGAGCACGTGCACGTCGTCGCGGAACTGCTGGCATGTCACCGGCAGCGCCCCGCCTCGCCCCGAGCGGCGCGCCGGCCAGGACCGGGGATCTGGATCCGGGCGCACGAACTGGACCGCCTCCGGGGCCTCCCGGGCGTTGTCCCACACCACGTCGGCCAACACCGGGACCGTGGCGCCGGTGACCACCGACGCGACCGCCGCTTTCTGCACGCCCATCCCCCTCGCCCGTACCGTCACGCACGCTCCCCGCCCGGAGGCTATGCGGTGATGATGACGCGGGCGGCCGCCTCGACAACGTGATTGCCGAAACTGCCTCGCCACGCAAATACAGGCGGTAGCGAATCGAGGCGAACGTCGCAACGCCGCCCTCATCTGCCTCGCCGGCTGCCGCCCGTCCCTGATCGCCATGCCCCGCGACAGATTCCCTACCAGGCGACCAGCGGCATCAGTCACCGCTTTGACGAAACGGATAGAGACACCCCGTTGGCGCCGCCAAGGGATCTGCTGTCCCGTCGATCCGGCCACGTCGGCGGGCAGGTCGAGGGTCCAGCCGGGGTGGATGACGTTCGGGTTGCGCAGGGCCCGGCGCTGGTTCACCGCCCTGTTGACCAGCTACCTCCTGGAGGGCATCGGCTACATCATCGCCGGGACCTTCCTGGTCGCCGCCCTCCAACAGGGTGCACCCGGCTGGATCGGCAGCGGCGCCTGGATCGTGGTCGGCCTGGCCGCGCTGCCCTCTTGCGCCCTGCGGATGCGCCTGGCCCGGCGCATGTCCCGCCCGGCCCTGCTGACGATTTCCCTGTCCCTCCAGGCTGTCGGCATCGCCCTGCCCGCCCTGTCCGCCGGCAGCGTGCCCGCGCTCGCCGCCGCCGTCCTGTTCGGCGCCACCTTCATGGGTGTGAGCACCATGTCCCTCGCCATCGGCACCCATCTGCGCATCCCGCGAGCCATCGCCCTGCTCACCACCGGCTACAGGCCAGATCCTCGGCCCCCTGCTGGCCGCACCGCTGCTGCGGCACGGCTACCACTCTGCGCTCCTGCTCGGCGCCGCCCTGGTGCTCGCCGCCGCCTGCGCCGCGGCCGCCTGCTGCATACGGTTCCCCAACCACCTCACCCCCTGAACCTGGAGAATCACGCCATGCCCGGAGACCTGACCATCCTCGGCACCGACCTGCCCGTGTGGGCCGCCCCGATGGCCGGCGGGCCCAGCACCCCCGCCCTCGTCCAGGCCGCAGCCCAGGCCGGAGGACTCGGCTTCCTCGCCGGCGGCTACAAGACCACCGCCGACCTCGCCGCCCAGATCGCCCAAGTCCGGGCCAGCGGCGCGGTATTCGGCGTCAACCTCTTCGCCCCCAACCCTGTCCCCGTCACCCAGGACGCCTTCCGCGCCTACGCCCACGCACTTCAGCCGGAAGCCGACCGCTACGGCCTCACCCTCCCCACCGAGACCCTGACCGAGGACGACGACGCCTGGGCCGACAAGCTCAACCTGCTCCTCAAAGCCCCCGTACCGCTCGTGTCCTTTACCTTCGGGCTCTCCCGCCCGGACACTGTCCGGGCACTCCAGGACGCGGGCAGCCTTGTCGCCCAGACCGTCACCACGCCCAGCGAAGCCCTGGCCGCCGCAGAGACCGGCGCAGACCTGCTGATCGTCCAGGCCCCGGCCGCCGGCGGCCACTCCGCCACCCTCGTCCCCGACCGGCCACTCACCTCCATCGAACTGTCCGACCTGATCAGCGACGTACGGCACACCGTCCCGCTGCCCGTGATCGCCGCAGGAGGCATCGCCACCCCGGCCGACACCACCTCCGCCCTACGCGCTGGCGCCTACGCCGCCATGGTCGGCACCGTCCTCCTGCGCACCCACGAAAGCGGCGCGTCCGCACCCCACAAAACCGCCCTGGCCGACCCAGCGTTCACCGACACCACGGTTACCCGCGCCTTCACCGGCCGCCCGGCCCGCGCCCTGCGCAACCGCTTCACCGACACCTACGAACCGCTCGCGCCGCTCGGCTACCCCGCCCTCCACCACCTGACCAGCCCGCTGCGCAAGGCAGCCACCGCAGCGCACGACGCCGACCTGATCCACCTGTGGGCGGGCACCGGCTACCGCCAAGCCCGTGAAGAACCCGCCGCCCGGACCCTTACCCGCCTCGCTGCCCAGCGCTGACTCTCGGCCAGCTGCTTTACCCTCCGCGATTCCGGCCGGACCCTTGTCGGGGTTCCTCGCCTCTGGAGGCTTCGCGGCTTGCCCTAAGCAACGCTGAATACCGAGGGATTTCCGAACGGCCACTCGGCGCCGGAGTCCACATCACGTGATCCGGTTGCGCTACGACGGCTGGGTGGGCGAGGTGATCAACGGTGCCGGAACGAATCGCGGGCGGTCCGGGCGCATGGACCCTCATGTCCATGAGGTGTTCCTCGAACTCGGCCCCCAGGCCGCCACGACTCAGGGCTTCCCGCGTGACCGTCGGCTACGTCTCGACGGAAACGACGTAGCGATCAGGCTGGACCGCCTGGTGACGAGCCCAGAACGCCATCGACCAAGCTGGTGACCACACCGACGCTTGCCTTCTCGCGGCGGGCGGTGTCGTCGCACCAGCCGCGGGGCAGATACAACTCCCGGCCCTGCGGATCAGAAGGTTAGGGGTTTTAAGTAATTGCCCGCGCTGCCGCCCGGAACTGGCGTCGCTTCGTCCCGAAGAACAAGGCGACCACCATGCCGAAGCGGCGCAGCGTCCCCTCGCCCTCGCCGCCGAGGCTGACCTGCTCGAAAACCGGTAGGGCCATCGTGGGGTTCGTCCGGGCCTCGTACCGCTCGGCGCAGCAGGGCCGCAGTTGTAGGCCAGGGGGCCGCGATGTCGGGGGCACCGGTCCGGGCAGCCTTGAACGGGTAATCCGGGTGGCGGATCTTGGAGCCGGCGGCGAATGCGGATTTCGGTCGGGCTCGCTGGTTGCGCCAGCGGATGTAGTCGCCGATGGCAGCGTTTTGCTCGGCGTGGCTGCGGTGGTCGGTGCCGTTGAGGACGAAGTAGCGCACGGCGGCGAACTCGGCCTCGATCCGGTTCAGCCAGGACGCGTAGGTCGGCAGGAACACCAGCTCGACCTGATGCGCGGCGCACCAGGCGCGGACCTCGGGGTGTTTGTGGGGAGAAGTTGTCCAGGATCAGGTAGAGGCGCTGGTCGGGCCATCGGCGGCGCAGGGTCTTGAGGAAGGCCAGGAACTCGCGCCAGCGTTTGCGGTCGCGGATGCGGTAGTGCAAGCGCCCGGTGGCGAGGTCGGGGACGGCGATTATGTGTCGGACGCCTTGGCCGCGGGTGTAGGTAGCCCGCAGCCGTGCCGGCTGTCCCTGGGATCGCCAGGCCCGGCCGGGGCGGGGTTGCAGGTTCAGCGGCCCGAACTCGTCGACGCAGATCACCCGCCCGTGCGCGGGCGGGTGATCGTAGAGGTTCAGTATCCGGCGCATCTTCGTGGTGAAGTCGGGTCGGTGCTGGTCTTCCAGGTCTTGGTGGCCTGCCAGGACACCCCGCGTTCGTGCAGGATCCGTCGGAGGGTCTCGACGCTGATCGTCGTGACATAACCGGCGTCGATGAGGTAGTCGCGCAGCTTGGCAAGCGACCAGCAGGAGAACGTTTGCCGAGGAAGCGGGGGTCGCACCGGGCGATGACGCAGATCCAGTCGCGGGTCTGCTCAGCAATCCGTCTCGGTGCGCCCCCGCTCCATTTTGGGTCCAGCGCGTCGAACCCCCGCTCGTTGAACGCGTGGATCACGTCACGCACATAGTCTCGCTGGTCTTGAGCAGGCGAGCGAAGTCCGGGGCCGGCTGCCCCTGCGCGGACATCAGCACCACGATCGCCCGACGCAGCTTCACCGCGTCCTTCGCGGTCCGGGTAGTCCGCTGCCACCGCTGGCCCTCGGCCATCGACACCTGCCGGACAAACACTTCCGGGCGTCGACCCACCCGACACCACCTCCCATCAAGCACTGGGAGACAGCCTGCCTGACGGATCCTCAGAACCGACGGATTACACGATCAACGTTCAAAGACGAGGCACTAGCGCGAGATCTGGTGGCGTAGATGATCACTTCTGGCCTGACATCGAGGGCAGCAACTTCACCTGTTTCGGGCACCAGTCGTCGTGGCGTGAGTGATCCTGTACGCAGTGCGACCCACGGGTGAGTGGGAGGGAAGTTCTGATGACAGACTCGACCGCTGATTTCCTCGATCGGCTAGGCCAACACCGAGGCGCGCCGATCGCCGTCCCGATGAAGTCCCGGGGCACCATACGGCTGGACGTCGAAAGTGATGCGCGGACCGATTTCTGGTTCGTTACGCTGCGCAACGGAACGGCGCGGGTGTCGCGGCAAGACCGGCGGCCGGATCTGGTGATCCGCGGTCACCAGGCGTTCTTCGACCGGCTGGTTCGGGGTCAGGCGCAGCTCTATACGGCCCTGCTGCGCAACGAGATCAACGTCGAGGGCGACCTGGCGCTGTTCTCATCGTTTGAGCGGCTGCTACCGGGCCCCGCAGGCGCGCACCACCCGCGCGCCCTGGCGCGTGACGGAGAACAGGGATCATGAACGAGCGAGGCGTCAGCATCCTGAACGGCAACACGTTCGTGGTCAGCGACGAATGTGGCGACCTTCACCCCTCGCCGGTCTTTCCAACCGGGCTCTTCTCGTTCGATACGCGCTTTCTGTCAACCTGGGTACTGACCGTCGACGGCGAACGACTCAACGCCCTTTCCCGAGACGACCTGCAGTATTTCGAGACACGCTACTTTCTCGTGCCCGGTGCGCCGACCCACTACGTAGACGCGAAGATTTCGATCATTCGGCAGCAACAGATCGGTCGGGAGCTCACCGAACAGTTGACGATTCTTAACCACGACACCGAGGAACGCCGCATTATGCTGCGGGTGGAGATGGCCACCGACTTCGCCGACCTGTTTGAGATCAAGGACGTGCGACGGAAAACCGGGAGAGCTTCGACGAGTGTTGAGGATGGGCACCTGCGATTCCGTTACGAACGAGGTACCTTCGTGCGTGAGACGATCATTTCGAGCACGGAGCCGGCACGGGTCGACGAAAGGGGGATGACCTTCGAACTGCGGATCGAACCGCGTGGCAGGTGGAGCACCGAGCTGCATGTCTACCCGATCGTCCGAGGCGCGCGAGGCCTTGACATCCGAGCCAGCCTGGACGCCCACCGAGGGCGGGCGAAGCCGCAGCTGCGGCAGGATCTCGATGACTTTCTCGCCCGGACGCCACAGTTGGTGTGCGACTACGAGCCCCTTCAGCAGGCGTACGAGCGTAGCCTGGTCGACCTGGCCGCGATGCGATACCCACCGCTCGCGTTCCCCATGCGGTTGCCGGCCGCCGGGCTGCCCTGGTTCATGACCATCTTCGGTCGCGACAGCATTTTCATCAGCCTGCAGTCACTGCCGTTCGTGCCGGAACTGGCCTCGGCGGTGCTCCGCGACCTCGCCATGCAGCAGGGCAGTAAGCTGGACGACTTCCGCGATCAGGAACCCGGAAAGATCGCGCACGAGTTTCGCTACGGTGAATCGGCGGCGTTCGAGGAGCAGCCGCACTCTGCCTACTACGGATCCGCGGACTCCACCCCGCTGTACGTGATCCTACTCGACGAGTACGAGCGGTGGACCGGGGACGCCAAACTCGTACAACAGCTGGAGTTCGAGGCCCGCGCCGCGCTGCATTGGATCGATGAGTACGGCGACCTCCTAGGCAACGGATACATATCGTACCGGCGGCGGAACACCGCGAACGGCCTGGAAAACCAGTGCTGGAAAGACTCCTGGGATTCCATCTCCTACCGCGACGGCCGACTGCCCCGACTGCCCCGCGCCACCTGTGAGTTGCAGGGGTACGCCTACGACGCGAAGCTGCGCGGCGCTCGTCTGGCCCGCCTTTTCTGGAGCGATCCCGCCTACGCCGACCGATTGGAACAAGAGGCCGCCGACCTGAAACAGCGTTTCAACCGAGACTTTTGGATCGAAGACGGGGAATACTACGCGCTCGCCCTTGACGCCGACGGCAAACCAGTCGACGCCATGTCGTCCAACATGGGTCACCTGCTGTGGAGCGGAATCGTCGAACCGGCCCGAGCCCGGAAGGTGGCCAAGCACCTGCTTGGGCCGAGCATGTTTTCCGGATGGGGAGTACGCACACTGGCCGATAGCGCTGCGCGGTACAACCCGGTTGGCTACCACGTCGGCACCGTCTGGCCATTCGATAACTCGATCATCTCTTGGGGCCTTTGGCGCTACGGCTTCCGCAAAGAGGCTGGCCAAATCGCCGAAGCTATCATCGACGCAGCCCGGTACTTCAACGGGCGGTTACCTGAAGCCTTCGCCGGCTACGACCGAACGCTGACGAAATACCCCGTCGAATACCCCACCGCGTGTAGCCCACAAGGCTGGTCAGCCGGAGCGACCCTGCTGTTCCTCCGAACCATGCTCGGCCTCAACCCGCACGAAAGCCACCTCGCCGTCCAGCCCGCCCTGCCGGCCGCGATCGGCCGGATCGAATTGCTCGACATTCCCGGTAGGTGGGGGCTCGCTGACGCGTTCGGCCGTAGCCGGGCCGACAGCCGGCGTCGGGCGAGGACTCGACGTAAGGGACGGCAGCAAATGGCCTGACGACGGAGGCGGCGGCGAGGCACCGCTACAGATCTTGAAAGATCAGGTTGAGCCGGGGCCACGCAAACGCACTGGTCAGGACGGGCCGGCACGGACCCGCCGAAACAGCACAGCGACAACGGAGCGCCATCGGAGCACCAGATTCCAAGTTTTGGGAAGATCTGTCCCAAGGCGTAGAAGCGAGCAAGTCCGTGACCTGCGTTCCCGCTGGTCACGGCCTTGATCGTGAAGTGCGCCCGAAGGGACTCGAGCCCCTAACTTCTGATTCGTAGTCGGATCCACCCGGTGACTACCGCCGCGTCGGCGTCGACACTGAGGGCCGTTCGGTAGCGCTGACCAGTGCGGCGCTCTACGCGCTGCGGCGGCGCTGCCCCTTTCGCAGGCCGGGCTTCGCCGGCGGCTGGCCGGCTGGGCTCGCGATGCCCAGCGCACCACGGTGGTGAACCGGGAAGCCGCGGACGGACGGGGATACAGCGTGATCTCCCGCCGAATAGCGGTGGAGCGGATCGTGGTTCGGTTCGCCGGCCGATGACCGCGACGCCGAACGATGTGACCGCGAGGCGGGCGGTGGTGTCCGCCAACGATTGATGAGGCGGGGTCTGGGCGAGGCGGTATCGACCCGCTCGGTGAGTCCCCGCGTGCGTCGACCGGCCGTCTCCGGCCGTGCAGCCGGATCGGGTGTGCGGGCGGGCGCAGGGGCGACGAGGTTGGCTCCTACCGGGCGGGCAGGAAGTTCGGGCGGCGGGTCGCACCGAAAATCGTTAGACGGTCAACTTGTATCGGCTTACAATTTGTAACCGTGTACAGATTTGGCCAGGAGGTGACATCGTGCGGGCCATGAGCCGGGACGAGGTGCGGGGTGCGATCGCGAACCTGGACACGGTCGAGAGCAAGGTGCGTCTGCCGGCCTGGTTCGACGAGGTCGCGTGGGACAAGCTCGACTACCTCGGGTGGCGAGATCCCCGAGCGCCATTGCGCGCCTACCTGGTCACCGACATCGACGGCACGGCGTCGGGCGCAATGCTCCGCCAGAGTCCGAGCCGGGCTGAGCTCGGCGGGCGAGCGGTCATGTGCTCGCTGTGCCACTTCATGCGCCGCTTCAACGAGGTCGCCCTCTTCGCCGCGCCGCGCCCCTCTGCGGACAAGCGCCAGCGGCTGAGCACGCTCGGCATCCTCGTGTGCACCGACCTTGACTGCGTCACGAAGGTGCACAGCGCGCCCATTCTCGGGCCGCTCGACCCACCGGTCGACGAGATAATTCAGGCGCGCAGGGAGGGGCTGCGGGTGCGTACCGTCTCGTTCCTACGCTCGGTGTCGAGCACTCCGCGAACCGTACGAGGGAGGGGATAATGGCGTACCTGGCGCGTGCAGAGCGGCGCCGCTCGATCGTGGAGGCGGCGGCCGCCGTGGTCGAGCGCGACGGCCTGAGTGCGGTAACGGCCAGAATCGTGGCGGACGAGCTAGGCGGGTCGCAGGGCCAGATCCACCACCACTTCGCGTCGACCGACGAACTCGCCGGGGAGGCCTGGCGGCTCTATGCCGCGCGGCAGATCGATGAGTACAAGCACGAGGTCGACGGCCTCGAGGCGTACGACGCGCTCGTGCTCTTCTTCGCCGACCTCGTCAGTACCGACGGGGACGGGCACGCGCTTGCGCGGTGGGCCGAGGCGAACGCACACGCGCAGCAGCGTCCCCTCGTCGCGAGGAGCTATGTCGAGACGCTCATACGGCTGACCGACGTCCTCGCCTCGGTCTTGGCCGGGGACTCCGACGCCGCGCATGCGCGAACGGCCGCCTGGCGGATCCTCATGCTTGGGGTCGGGCTCGCCGGGCTCACCCGCATCACCGAGGACTCACCCGTACCGGCCCGTGACGTCATGCTGTCGGCGATCCGAGCAGAGACGGGCTGACGCTGACGAGAGCCTCATCCGCCCGGGTCGGAGTCGGTGCGTGGGGTGGCCGGGATGTCAATCCCGATCACAGTACTTGACTCTCGCTAGGGCTTTTCGCCCAGCCGGTTATCGCCGCGGCATGATGTCCACCGTGCTGCTGCGACTGGCTTACCAGGGCGTGGCAAACGCGTCCGCCATGCTGCGCCTGCTGCTGATGAGCGACCGGGCCAAGGACGTGGAGATCTGGATATCGAGCCGAACGCCTGGCCGACACTTCGCTCGCAAGCTCCCACACTCTGGATGCACGAACACCGCGAGGAGTAGCGGGCCGCCTCAGGTCACCAGGCCCCGGCGGTACGCGTACACCACGGCCTGCACCCGGTCGCGCAGGTCGAGCTTGGTGAGGATGCGGGACACGTACGTCTTGACCGTCTCCTGGCTGATCACCAGGGCCGCGGCGATCTCGCTGTTGGACAGGCCCTCCGCGATGAGCCGGAGCACCTCCAGCTCGCGCGGGGTCAGCGCGCCGCCGTTCGGGTCGCCCTCGGCCGGGCGGATGCGGGCCGCGTACCTGCCCACCAGCTGCCGGGTCACCTCCGGGGCCAGCAGCGCGGCGCCCGTCGCCACCGTGCGGATGCCGTGGAGCAGCTGCGCCGGTGGTGCGTCCTTGAGCAGGAAGCCGCTGGCGCCCGCACGCAGTGCCTCGTAGACGTACTCGTCGAGGTTGAACGTCGTCACCACGAGGACCTTCACCGGCTCGGGGACCCCGGCACCGGCCAGCAGGCGGGTCGCCTCGATGCCGTCGAGCACCGGCATCCGGACGTCCATCACCACCACGTCCGGCCGGAGCCGAACGGCCAGGTCGACCGCCGCGCGCCCGTCGCCGCACTCGCCGACGATCTCCATGTCGGGCTGGGCGCCGATGATCGTCGCGAATCCGGCCCGGATCAGCTCCTGGTCGTCGCAGACCAGCACCCGGACCGGCGCGGTCACCACGGGTTTCCAGCCGGGATCCGGGCCCGCACGAGGAAGCCGTCGCCGGTCTGCGCGCCCGCGCTGAAGTCGCCACCGAGGGCGGTGACCCGCTCGCGGAGCCCGGTGAGGCCGCGCCCGCTGCCGCCCGGGGACGCGCTGCCGGATCCGGGGCCGTCGGTGCTGATCTCCACGGTCGTCTCCCCTTTCCCGTGGTGGACGCGAACCCTGGTCCGGCTGCCGTGCGCGTACTTCAGCGCGTTCGTCAGCGCCTCCTGCACCACCCGGTACACCGCCTCCTCGGTGCTGCCGGTGGCCGCCACCGACGTGCCCTCCCGGACGAACTCGACCGGCTGCCCGGCCTGCCGGGATTGTTCGACGAGGGCGTCCAGGTCGCCGACGGACGGCGTACGCGGATCGCCTGTGCTGTGATCCGGGTTGAGCAGGTCGAGCAGTTGCCGCAGGTCGCCGATGGCCCGGCGGCCGGTGCCGGTGATCGCGGTCAAGGCTTGGTCCAGCTTGTCCGGGGTGCCCGTCAGGTAGCGCGCCGCCTCGGCCTGCACAACCATCGCCGTTACGTGGTGGGTGACGACGTCGTGCAGCTCCCGGGCGATGCGCGTGCGCTCCGCAGTACGGGTGGCCTCCTCGACATGGCGGCGGCGTTCCGCCTCGGCGGCCCGGTTCTGGCGCAGCCACGCCCCGATGCCCCACGCGAGCGCCAGCACCAGGTAGAAGGTGGTGAACCCCGCGACGCCCTCACCCGATCCGAGCCGGTCGAGGGAGATCGCCAGGGGCACGTACGCCGCCGAGGCGAGACCCGCGACGACCCAGCGGCGCCGCTCCAGGTGGGCGCCGGCGCTGATGAGCGCGATGGCAAGTCCCGTACCCGCGATGGTGTGGTAGCCGCGGAGCTGGTCGATCGCGAAGCCGAGCGACACGAGCGCGAGGCAGACGGCCGGCCACCGACGGCGTACGGCCAGCGGCAGGCACTCCAGGGCGACGACACCGACGGTCAGCGCGTCGTACGGGCGGTCCGGGAGGTCGCCGAGCTGCGTACCCTGCCGCTCCAGAGCCGGGACCACCGCCGCGAGGGCGAGGACCAGGGCGAACGGGAGATCCCGGACCGTGATCGGCCACTGCCGCCACAGATCCGGGAGCCTCCGGAGCTTGATCACTGGGCGACTGTAGCGGTTGCCGAGGCCTGCGCCACGCGGTGGCGGCGCGGGACGATGTGCCCGCGGCGCTTGGCCAGCCACAGGAACACCACGGTCAGCACCACGCCGGCCAGCACCGCGTACAGGCTGCCCTCCGGGCCGAAAGCGCCGCCGCTGAGCGCGACCGGCCCCGACGTCGAGGCCTCGAGCAGCCCCTTCGACTCGCCGTTGCCCGAGACCGCGACGCTGAAGATGCCGCCGGCGGCGAAATTCCAGCCGAAGTGCAGGCCGATCGGGACCCACAGGTTCCGGGTGGCGGCGTAACAGGCGGCCAGCATGAACCCGGCCTCGATGGCGATGGCGGTCGCCCCCCACAGGGTGGCGTCCGGGTTCACCAGGTGGATCGCGCCGAACACCACGCCGGTCAGGGCGAGAGCGATCCAGGTGCCCGTACGCTCCTCGATGATGCGGAACAGCACCCCCCGGAACAACAGCTCCTCGGTGACGGCGATGGCCGCCATGAACCCGAGCAGACCGAGCGCTCGCGTCGGCGAACCCCAGCCCTCGACGTGGTAACCGCCGAGGAACGCGATGTTGGCGATGACGGCCGCGAACATGGCGAAGCCGATGAGCGTCCCGCGGCCCAGCTTCCCGCCCCAACCGTCCCGGCCGAGCTCGGTCGGCTCACGGCGCTCGGTGCGCCGCACGACCCACCGGTAGACGACCACGCCCAGCACCGCCGTCACAGCGCCGATCACCAAGGTGAGGAGAGAATTGCCCTCGACGGCGGCGACGCTCTGCCCGCCGACGAGGGCGACGGCGGCGACGGCCAGAAGCTGTTTGACGAAGCGCATGATGACTCCTTCGCAGACCGCGACTGGAGCGCCGCGGACACAAAGAAACCTATGGAGTTCCGCCGCCACAATCGTCCCCGTGCGGTGGACACTTGCGGGTAGCTCGCACGGGGGACATGACCCTCTCCGGAGTCCGGAAACCGGTCGGACATGGCGAGATCCGCCGCCCGCCGCGCCCGTCCGGCCGTGGGACCTAGACGAGTAAGTCCGAAGCCGGGGTTAGCTTGATCTTTAACCTGCTGGGCGGTGGCATCGACCCCGGCTGATCATGGGGACAGCCCTTGATCGATCATTCCT
>NZ_JBNCKV010000029.1:0-69304 GCF_049841695.1 Micromonospora sp. DT178 | reverse complement strand
ATGCTGGCGGTGACTCGGCCGGTTGAGCTGGTCCGGTGTCGGTGACGGTATGCCGGCCGGGGCGGGGACGGGGTCCAGGGTGGGTGGCAGCCACAGGTCGACCAGCGCCCGTTGCTGCGCGGGAACCGGCTGGAACCGGTCAGCCGGGGTGACCTGTGTCTTCGCATCGAGGGCCTGGTGGGGTCGGTCGGTGTTGTAGTGCAGCACGTAAGCGTCCACCGCAGCCTGGGCTTCCTGCAGGCTGGTGAACGCGTCGGCGGTGTCGAGGAAGTCGGGGCGCACGGTGCCCTGGAACCGTTCCACCTTGCCGTTCTGGTTGGGTGAGGCGGGTGCGGTCAGCCGGTGCGTGATGCCGTTGTGGCGGCAGATCTTGTCGAACAGCACCTCACCGGTGCGGGGCCGGTACTTGCCGAACCGGTCGGTGAACTGCTTGCCGTTGTGGGTGATGATCTCCTCCGGGACCCCGAACCGGGCCAGGGCCTCCGCCAGGGCCAGACACACCGCCCGGCCGGTGGCCCTCTCCACGACCTTCGCGATCACGCAGTACCGGGAGTGGTCGTCAACGGCGGTGACCAGCTTCGCCTCCCGCACCACACCCGTGGCCGGGTTGACCAGCTGCACTCCACCGACGATGTCCATCTGCCACAACTGCATCGGCGCGGGCCGTTCCCACCGCCGATACGACTCCTTCGGCCGCCTCCGGGGCCGGGCCCGCAACAGACCCTGCCGCTGAAGAATCCGATCGATCGTCCGCTCCGACGGCACCACCACGTCCTCGACCACCCACGGGCCGGACTTACGCAGCATCTCCAACCGGATCCGCCGTGACCCCCACCGAGGATGCTCACGGCGTATCTCCGCCACCGCGACCTCAACCGCCTCCGCCACCTGACCAGGGCAGGAGTGCGGCCGATGCGACCGGTCAGCCAACCCGGCCAACTGCTCAGTCAGATACCGGCCCACCCACCGATGCACCCGTCGACCGATGCAACCCGCAGTTGGCGGCTACCTCCGTCACATCCGACCCGGCCAGCACCGCACGAACCGCGTCCAACCGTTGCTCGACAACCGACAAGACAACCAGCGCCAATCCCGGCCTCCCCGAGTCCCGACGCCCCGCGGAGACGTCGGGCCCAGAGTGCCGAAACCGACCACTGTCGCAGATCACCTGGCGGACGCGTGTCGCACATCAGCCGACGGAGGACAGGAGCTGCCTGTGATTGTCTAGTCCCACCACATGCTTGACGTGTCTGTCTCAGCTGATGCTTGACGGGGTGGCCTAGGAAAGATCCGAAGGCTTCATCGTAGGCGGGCTTGAGGCCTGGGTCGGGTTGGGATCGATGCGATGGTGACCGAGTGATGAGCTGGCCTGGTCATTCGGTGAGGGTGATCCGGCGATGGTCGTCGGTGGGGTGCACGGTGACGTCGATGGTGCTTGCGTCTTCGAAGCGCAGGGTGAAGACGGGATCGAGGTCGCAAAGGAACGCGAAGTCGTCTCGGTCCTCGTTACTGTCGTTGACCAGGCGGCCGTAGGCTTCCCAGCCGGCGTCGCTGGCAGTGATTACGGCGGTCACCTCCACGCTGTCGAACAGCGTGGAGGAGTTGGCCCACCAGTCCAGCCAGCAGCGGCCTTCGAAACGATCCATAGCCGTCACCTCTCGGAGGGTCATCGTCGGGCCGGAAGGTGGTCGGTCTTGCGTGGTCGGTGGGCTTTGATGCTGCGGACCGGTTGGTCGTTGGTTCGCTGGAATGTGCGGGGGCCATCGTCGCACTCGACGGTGAGGGCGGTGTCGGTGACGTCGATGGCGACGGTCTTGCCGGCATGCACGCGGCCGAGGGCGATCTTCTGACCGACGACCATGACGACTCCGCTGTTGGAGGCCCGTCGCTGCACCCGCGTGGGCCCGGTGGCCGGTTGGGGTGGCGGTCCTGCGGGGCGGGCACCTCGTAGCCGGATCACCTGGTCTGGGGTGAGCGGGTTGGGGCGGGTGCGTAGGAGTAGGCGGGTTTCCAGGTCGAAGAACGTCAGGGTGTTGGCGTCGATGCGGATGCCGACGCGGCGGCCGCCCAGGATCTCGGCGGCGAGGACGATGTGCTGGCCGAGGGAGACGCTGCCGCAGCGGTTGACGGTCCGTTCGACCTCCACCACGCCGGGGCGGCCTGCCGTGTCGACGGGCAGCGGTGACGGTCCTGCCGGGCGGCCACCGTTGCGGGCCAGCGTGGCCAGGTCAGTCACTGACAGGTGTGAGCGCACGGACTTGAGCCGAGCGCCGGCGATGAGCAGGTGGATGATGTCGGTGTCGGCCCAGAACGTCACCGTGATGCCGGAGCGGGTCGGGCCGAGCCAGAACTGTTTGCCGGCGATCTGAAGGTTCCCCGAGGGCGGCACGACTCGGTCGAACTCGACCGGTCCACCGCAGTAGTCAATGACTGGCTGCGGCGGTTCGGCGTCGTCGACAGTCGCTAGCGCGGCCAGGTCCAGGGGGGAAGCGATCGGTGTGGTCTCGCCGACTGCGTCGGCGAGGAAGCCGGGCAGCTTCACCGGCATCAGCCGCTGGTCTGGGCCGGCCGCAGGGTGGAACCGGTCTGCCGGGAACGCCATGTCCAGGGACTGGTGCGGCCTGTCGGTGTTGTATTCGTGCCGGAACGCATCCACCGCGGCCTGCGCCGCCTCCAGATCGGCGAACACGCCGGCGTCGTCGAGTAGTTCTCGGCGCAGCGTCTGGTGGAAGCGTTCCACCTTCCCGGTGGTGGTCGGGGAGGCCGGCTGGGTGAGCCGGTGCACGATGCCGTTCTCCCGGCAGATCCGGTCGAACAGCACCTCGCCGCCTCTGCCAAACCGGTCGGTGAACTGCTTGCCGTTGTCCGTCAGCAGCTCCTCGGGCACCCCGAACCGGGCCAGCCCTTCCGCCAGGGCCAGACACACCGCACGCCCGGTCGCCCGACGCACCACCTTCGCGATCACCGCGAACCGAGAATGGTCGTCCACCCCGGTGACCACCTTGGCCTCGGAGCCGTCGGCAAGCACGACTCCGCCGACGATGTCCATCTGCCACAACTCCATCGGCCGGGCCCGTTCCCACCGCACATAGTCACCCCGACCACGACGGCGTTTGACCGCCACGTGCAGCCCGTGCCGGGCCAGAATCCGATAGACCGTCATCCGCGACGGCAACGGACCCGGACAGCCGCGGCGGCCTAACTCGAACGCGATCCGCCGCGCACCCCACCTCGGGTGTTCCCGCCGCAGCTCACACACCGCAGCCTCCACCTCCGGCGACGTCTGATGCGGGCACGAATCCGGCCGGTGCGACCGGTCCTGCAACCCGGACAGGCCCGCCTCGTCATAGCGACGCAGCCATGCGTGAACGCTCTGCCGCGACACCCCCATCCGCCCTGCGACCTCGCCAACCCGGTCCCCGGCCTTCACCGCGAGAACCGCCCGATACCGCTGCTCCACCACCGACATCTGCACCAGCGCCAATCCCGGCCCCCTGACCTCGCGATGCCTGCAAACATCACCGATCAAGAAGCCGAACACGGCCACTGTCAAGCATCAGGTGGGACGCGGGTGTAAAGCATCAGCCGGGACAGGACAGAGCTGCCTGTGATCTGTTGCCGAATTGGCCTGTACTAGATCAAGGCGCTCCGCGCGGCGCGGGCCGGGGCGCGGCAACCGGCTCCTACGGAGCCGCCGCCCCGGCCGCCTACGGCGCCGGGGCGGAAAGTCAGCCGGCCCGCAAACCACGCCCTGCCCCGCGCGTCACCCCTGGGCAGTGAGGTGACCCGGTGACGAGTCCCGGTGTGACCCAGTGCCAGTCGGACACGCCTTAACCCGTTCAACCCGTTCTCCGACGTTCCAGAGGCCCACGGAGGGCCGGAGCCACCACGGGCAGGACGGAGTTGCCGAACGGCTCGCACGAAGCCGCTGAGGCCCCAGGGAGGGAAGGGGCAAGGGTGGTAGAGGGGGCGAGGGATGAGGAAGGGGACGGGGTTAGAGCTTGTGCCTCCGGCGGGGGCCAGACGACTCCAGGATGGAGTTGCCGAACGGTTGCGGTGGGTGGGTGGTTGGGAGCTGCCATCCCCACTACCACCGACCCAGGCAAGCCGAGCAGATCAGGGCCAGGGTGTGTGGGTCGGCGGCAGACAGTGAGGATAGTGGGGTGGGTCGCCGGGTTGGTCTGACTCACCGGCAGACCGACGCTTGCTGTCCTTATCCCGATTCGTCGGCCGACTCGGTGACCTCGACATCTGCATGTCACCGGCCAGGCGTCGTGACTTGATAGGAGCCTGTGCGAGAGGCGCCCACCACTGTGTTGTCCGCATCGCCTGACCGGTGACGTGTCCACGTGTTCTCGACGCGACCGAGAAGGGCGGACCTCACCAGCATGGCAGCGAAGAAGCGATCGGTCATCGGCGGTGTTGACACCCACCGCGACACCCACCACGCGGCGGTCATCGACAGCACGGGCGGCCTCCTGGGTGACGCTGAGTTCCCGGCGACCGCCGCCGGCTATGCGGACCTGCTGGCCTGGATGCGCTCGTTCGGCCGGCTGATCGCCGTCGGCGTCGAGGGCACCGGCAGCTACGGCGCCGGCCTGGCCCGCCACCTGACCAGCCAAAAGATCACCGTTGTCGAGGTCGACCGCCCGGATCGCAGGACCCGCCGGAGCAAGGGCAAGTCCGACCTGATCGACGCCATCGACGCCGCCAGGGCCACCCTCGCGGGCACCGCCATGGGCACGCCCAAGACCCGCAGCGGACCTGTCGAAGCCATCCGCGCCCTGCGAGTAGCCCGCCAGAGGGCGGTCAAGGCCCGCACGGCGGCGATCAACCAGATGCGCGGCCTGGTCGCCGCCGCACCGGAAGTTCTGCGGGCGAAGCTGACCAAGCTCAGCGGAGCCGTCCTGGTCACACGCTGCACCGCCCTCACCATCGACCCGACCCGCCTCAACGACCCGGAACACGCCACCGCTGCTGCACTGGCCGGACTCGCCCGACGGGTCGTCGCACTCACCGAGGAGATCACCAGGGATGGCAGCAGCGGGGAAGCGGCGCGCGGCGTTCGCAATGAGGCTCAGTGTCAGCGAGGAAGCTGAGATGTTTCGCATCGCGCTGAAATGATGTGGCCGGTCTCAGAGTCGATGACGATCTCAACACGCCGATGTATGGCCGCCCGAGTCACCGTGTGATCTGGCTGCGCAGAAGGGGACCCGCACACTCTCAGCGGTCCAGCCGGCAGGGGCGTCTCCAGGCGGTCCGTCGTCGGCTCGCCTGTGAGGCAGGTAAGGCCCAGCACCACCACGGCCGCATTGATGAACCGAGGGTGCGCACGTCGAGTAGGCGGCGAGCTGCGCGGCGGCGCATCCAGATCGATAACCGGCATACGGCACGTTAGCGCCCAGGCTTTCCCGGGGACCAGCTTCAGCTTCGAACCGCAGGAGCGCGTGCAGCGAACGTGCAACGAGCGGCGGCGACCACCGGTCAAGAGCGGGCAACCACGAGCAACGCTGGTCGATGCGTCAGGAGGGCTTACAAGAAGATCCCCACCGGCGTTTCCGCAGGTGGGGACCTCTTTAGCCCGGCGAAAGGCTATGTGGCCAGGGGCGGGGTCGAACCGCCGACCTTCCGATTTTCAGTCGGACGCTCGTACCAACTGAGCTACCTGGCCGTGTTGCTCGGTTCATGCTACCCGCAGGGCGGGTTCTCCGCCGGGAGGGTCACATGCCCCGATACGCAGAACGCCGCGCAGGGCGCGGCGTTCTCCGCTGGCGGTCCTGACGGGACTTGAACCCGCGACCTCCGCCTTGACAGGGCGGCGAGCACTCCAACTGCTCCACAGGACCTAGCTTTGTTGCCTCCGGCCGAAGCCGGACCGTGCCCCCAACGGGATTCGAACCCGTGCTACCGCCTTGAAAGGGCGGCGTCCTGGGCCGCTAGACGATGAGGGCGGCCCCGCCATCATTGCACACTCGCAACTTCAAGCGGACTTGCTCCCATCCGGCCCCGCCGGAGGCTTGGATAGCTTACGTGATGGTCGGTCTCTCGACCAAACCGGTATGGCCCTAGCCACAACGGCGGACAAATCCGCAGGTCAGAGGGGCCTAGCGGAGTCGGGCGACGCCGTAGCGGCGCTTCAGGTCGGTGATCAGGTGGGGGCAGGCGGCCAACGTGGCCGCCCGATTGCCGCCCCCGTCGTGCAGCAGCACGACCGAGCCGGGCCGGGCCGCGGCGCGTACCCGCTTGGCGATCGTCGCGGCGGTCGGCTTGCCCCAGTCCTGCGGGTCGACGTTCCAGTGCAGCGACCGCATGCCGAGCTGCCCGGCGACCGTCACCACCTCCCGCGTCCACCGGCCCCCCGGCTGCCGGTAGAACGGCACCTTGGCGCCCGGCACCGCCGCCCGGATCGCCGCGTTGGTGCGGACGAGGTCCCGCCGGATGTCGGCGACCGGCCGCCGGGCCAGGTCCAGGTCGTGGTTCCAGCTGTGGTTGCAGAGCTGGTGGCCCTCCCGCACGATCCGTCGGACCAGCTCGGGGTGACGTCGGGCCTGCGTACCCACCACGCAGAAGGTGGCGGTGACCCGGGCCGCCCGGAGGCGGTCGAGGACCTTCGGCGTCCAGGCCGGGTCGGGCCCGTCGTCGAAGGTCAACGCCACGGTCCGTACGCCGGTCGTGCGGCGCAGCCCCGCCGGCAGCTTCGCCGGCAGCGGGCGGACCAGGGGCCGGGGCGGGGCGGTGCGGGTCGGTCGCGGGGTGGCCGACGGAGCCGGCTCGGCCGGCAGCGGGGCCGAGGCGACGGGGTCGGGACCGGCGGCCCGCCGATCGGTCGCGGTGCCGTCGCCGCAGCCGCCGAGGAGGAGCAGGGCCAGAGCGGTGGCCAGCACGGCGCGTGCGCGCATCGTTCGCTCCCGGAGGGGTCGGGGTCGGCGGACCTCCCGACGCTAGTGGACGGCGTCCCGCCCCCGGCACCCCCGGTCAGTCCGTCGTCGCCTGGTCCAGGGAGTCGCGGAGGGCGAGCGCCAGCGAGACCGCCTCGGTGAGGTCGACCGGCCGCACCACCCCGGCGGGCAGCGAGTCCGCCAGCCAGCCCGGCCCGGCGGCGAGCACCAGCAGCGGCCGGCGGGGCGCGGCGAGCAGGGCGTTGAGCTGGGCGGGGTCGGCGGTGGCCCGGCTGTGCGACCAGATCACCACGGCGGCCGGCCCGGTCCGGTTGACGGCCTCGAGCAGCGCGGGCAGCGGCATCCGGGCGCCGAGCATCCGGTAGCCGACCCCGGCCTCGGCGAGCGCGGCTGCGAGCGCCTCCAGTGGCAGGGTGTGCTGCTCCTCGTCGGCGCAGGTGAGCACGATGCGCGGCGGGCCGGCGGGCGCGCCGGCCCGGGCGGCCACCGCGAACGCCTCCGAGACGCAGCGCGACATCAGGTGCTCGACCTCGACCAGGCCACCGGTGGCGGCGTGCCGTTCCCCGATGCCGAAGAGCACGGGGCGCAGCAGCCCGTCCCAGGTGGCGATCACGCCGTCCGCCTGGACGGCCCGGGCGATCGTCTCGCCGATCGCGACCGCGTCCAGCCGCATGGCGGCGCGGGCGAGCCCCCGGGCCGCCGGTCCGGCCCGGCCGACGGGGATGGTCGACCCGCCGCCGTCCCGGCCGGCGACGGCGCGCACCCGTGGGCGTACGGCGGCGTCGGCGGGCACGGCGTCCGGCGCCCGGCGGGCCCAGCGGGCCGCCTCCGCCGGGGTGACCCCCTGGGCGGTGAGCCGTCGCATGATCTCCAGGCGCGCGAGGTCGGCCGGCGTGTAGCGCCGGTGGTGCCCGGGTACGTGCTCGCTGGGCCCGAGGCCGTAGCGCTGGTGCCAGGTGCGCAGGGTGGTCACGGCGACGCCCAGCCGTCGGGCGACGGCTCCCGCGCTCAGCGCCTCATCGGCCACCCGACCGCTCCGACGCGTCGTCCGCCGGCGGGCCGGGCGGGGTGGCGGCCGGATCCGGCGGGCCGACGGCCGGCCCCGAGGGGGCCAGCAGCCGGTTCACCACCCCGCCCAGCCACGGTGCGTACGCGCGGGGGTCGGCGTCGAGGTCGGCCGCCAGCGTGGTGGGGTCCACCCAGCGCAGCTCGGCCACCTCGTCGGGGTCGGGCAGCAGCGGGCTGCCCGGCCGGAACCGGCCCCGCAGGACGTGGTCGTACTCGAACTCCACCCGGCCGGTGGTCGGGTCCTCGGCGTAGTAGACGTACACCCCGACCTCGGTCAGCTCGACCGGGTCGGCGCCGAGCTCCTCGCGCAGCCGGCGGTTGGCGGCCTCGACGAGGGACTCGCCCGGCGTCGGGTGGCCGCAGCACGAGTTGGCCCAGCGCAGCGGGAAGCGGGTCTTCACCGGTGCCCGCCGTTGCAGCAGCACCCGGCCGTCGGGGTCGACGAGCAGCACCGAGAAGGCGCGGTGGAGCTGCCCCGGGGGCTGGTGGGCGGCGGCCACGGTGGTCTCGCCCTGTGGCCGCCCGGCGTCGTCGACGAGCTCGACGAGATGCTTCTCGCGGGTGGTCACGGCAGGTGTCTCCAGGGTCCGAGGGGGAGGGCCATCAGGATCCCCCGGTGATGCGGCCGGCGGCGAGCTTGCCGGAGATGAGCACCATGGGCACGCCGACGCCGGGCTGGGTGCCCGAGCCGACGAAGACGACGTTCGACAGGGTCCGGTGCAGGTTCGACGGGCGGAACGGGCCGGTCTGGAAGAGGCTGTGGGCGGCGGCGAACGGGGTGCCGGCGGCCATGCCCTGCTCCGCCCACTCGGCCGGGGTCACGGCACGCAGCACCTCGACGCCAGCGCCGAAGCCGACGTAACCGCGTTCCTCCAGGGTCCCGACGAGCTGGTCGGCGTAGCGCTGGGTGAGGTCGCCCCGCCAGTCGAACGGCGCCCGGTCGAGGTTGGGCACCGGGGCGAGCACGTAGTAGGTGTGCCGCCCGGCCGGGGCCACCGACGGGTCGGTCCGGCTCGGGTTGGTGACCAGCAGGGACGGGTCGCTCATCAGCTCGCCCCGCCGGATGACCTCATCGAAGGTGCCCTTCCACGACCGTCCGAAGTGGATGTTGTGGTGGGCGATCTTCCCATACCCCTGCGTCGACCCGACGTGCAGGACCACGCAGGAAGGGGAGTAGGTGAGCCTGCGCGGGCGGCCCGGCGGCAGCAGGTCGCGGTAGGCGACCGGCAGGTCGGGATTGAGCACGACCACGTCGGCCGGGATCAGCTCGCCGTCGGCGGTCACCACGCCGGTGGCCCGGCCGTGGGCGGTCTCCACCCGGGTCACCGTCGTGTCGTAGCGGATCTGGACGCCGTGCTTCTCGGCGGCGCCGGCCATGCCGCGGGAGACCGCGTGGATGCCGCCGCGCGGGAAGTAGACCCCGGCCACCGAGTCGAGGTACGCGATGACCGCGTAGATGGCCAGCGCGTCGTGCGGCGCGAGGCCGGCGTACATCGCCTGGAAGGAGAAGATCCGCTGGGTGCGCGGGTCCCGGAAGAACTGGTTGATCTTCGTCTGGAGCCGCCGGAAGGCGCCGCCGGCCAGCAGCTTGACCAGGTTGCCGGTGAGCAGGTCGGTGGGCGCGTCCAGGTTGCGCTCGATGAAGTCGGCGCGTTCCCACTGCCAGAGCTTGCGGGCGTAGTCGACGAAGCGCAGGTAGCCGTCGGCCTCGCGCGGGCCGCAGACCCGGGCGATCTCGGCGGCCATCCGGGTGGTGTCCGTGATGACGTCGAGCGTCGACCCGTCCGGGTAGTACGCCCGGTAGGCCGGGTCGAGCGGGGTGAGGTCGAGCCAGTCGTCCAGCTCCTCGCCGACCGCGCCGAGCGCCTCGGCGATCAGGTCGGGCATGGTGAGCACGGTGGGCCCGGTGTCGAACTCGTAGCCGTCCACGCCGAGCCGGCCGGCCCGGCCGCCCGGTACCGGCTCGCGCTCCAGCACGGTCACCTGCCGACCGCTGCCCGCCAGGTGCAGCGCGCAGGCCAGCCCACCCAGCCCGGCGCCGACGACGACCACCCGGTCCGTACGCCCGTCGACGGTGCGCACGCGACCACCTCCTTGTGCGAAGTTGCCCATCATGCCCGCCGGTTGGTGGCGGCGGTGGCGAGGCCGGTCAGCGCGGTGCGCGCGGTCTCGTCGAGCGACGCGGTGCCGAGCGCGGTCAGCGCCTCGGTGACCCGGTCGGAGATCATGCGTTCGACCCGGTCGACCGCCCCGGTGTCGGCGACCAGTTCGGCGAGGCGGGCGACCTCCGCGTCCCCCACGTCGGCGCCGACCCCGTCCAGCGCGCGCCGCTGGGTCGGCGTGGCGAGCTGCCGGGCCAGCATGAGCAGCACGGTCGGCTTGCCGGTGCGCAGGTCGTCGCCGGCCGGTTTGCCGGTGCTCGCCGGATCGCCGTAGACCCCGAGCAGGTCGTCGCGGAGCTGGAACGCCTCGCCGACGGCGAGCCCGTAGCGGGTGTACGCGGCGGTCAGCGGGGCGTCGCCGCCGACGCCGGCCAGGCAGGCGCCGAAGAGCAGCGGCCGCTGCACCGTGTAGCTCGCGGTCTTGTAGCGGGCGACCCGCAGCGCCCGGTCGACCGACCAGTTCGCCGCGTCGCTCTCGCCGAGCACGTCGAGGTACTGCCCGGCAATCGTCTCCACGCGCATCTGGTCGTAGCAGCGCCGGACGTCGAGCAGGTGGGCCGGCGGCAGCGTCGCGCGGGCGAGGAGCCGGTCGGCCCAGACCATGCAGAGGTCGCCGATCAGCACCGCGACCGCCTCGCCGAACCGACGCGGGTCGCCCCGGTGGCCGGCGGCGGCGTGCCGGTTGGCCAGCGCCACGTGCGCGGTCGGCCGGCCACGGCGGGTGGCGGAGGCGTCCATCACGTCGTCCTGGACGAGGGCGAAGGTGTGCAGCAGCTCCAGGGCGGCGAACGCGGGCAGCACCGCAGGCAGCGGACCCGTGCCGCCCGGCGCGCCGCGCCACCCCCAGTAGGCGAACGTGGGGCGGACGCGCTTGCCGCCGGCCAGCACGCAGTCGCGCGCCGTCGCGGCGAATCCGCCCATCGCCGCGTCGATCTCCCTCAGCGCGTCGACCTCGGTGGACAGGAAGGTGGCGAGGCTGCCCTCCACCGCCGTGACCAGGTCCTTCGTGTACGCGGCCAGGACCGCCCGGACCGGGTCGTCCCCGTCTGTCGGGCCGGCGGGGGCCACGCGGAGCGAGTTACCCGCAACTGCGTCGTTGGCCATGTGGCTGAGCGTACCCTAGGCTTACGAGTTGCGTCGATTCGTGCGTCGTTTAATGAGGAGGGCCGGTGGACACCGATCTCACCGCGGCCTATGGCCACTGCCGTGAGCTGCACCGACGGCACGGCCGCACCTACTATCTCGCCACCCGGTTGCTGCCCGCTTGGAAACGGCGGCATGTGCACGCCTTGTATGGATTCACGCGCTACGCGGACGAGATCGTCGACCGCACCGAGGAGCTTCCCCCGGCCGAGCGCGCCGCCCGGCTCGACGACTGGGCCGGCCGCTTCGTCGCCGGACTGCACGGCGAACCGGTGGACGACCCGCTGCTCCCCGCCGTGCTGCACACGATCGCCGTCTTCGATCTCGACCGGGACGACTTCGCGTCGTTTCTCAAGAGCATGGCGATGGACCTGACGGTCACCTCGTACCGCACCTACGACCACCTGCTCGACTACATGGAGGGTTCGGCGGCGGTGATCGGCACCATGATGCTGCCGATCCTGGGCAGCTCCGACCCGGCGGCGGCCCGGGAGCCGGCCCGCCAGCTCGGCTTCGCCTTCCAGCTCACCAACTTCATCCGGGACGTGGCCGAGGACCTCGACCGGGGGCGAACCTACCTGCCCGACGACGACCTGGCCCTGTTCGGCGTCACCCGCGAGGACCTGGCCGAGGCGCGCGCCCGGGGCCGCGCCACGTCGCGGATCCGGGACCTGATCGCGTACGAGGTGACCCGCGCCCAAGCGCACTACGCCGCCGCGGCCCCCGGGATCACCCTGCTCGCGCCCGCCTCGCAGGCCTGCATGCGCACCGCGTACGCGCTGTACGGCGGGATCCTGGACGAGGTGGCCGCCCGGGACTACGACGTCTTCGTCGACCGGGCGCTGGTGCCGCAGCGCCGCCGGCTGGCGGTGGCCGCCCGCGCCCTGCTCACCCCCGTCGGCGCGCCGGTGGTGATCCCCGGGCCCGCCCTGGTGCCCGGCCCGCTGGCCGTGCCGGCCCCGTGACGGCCTCCCGCCGCTGACCGTCAGCCCTGTCCGCGAAGGCTGACGGCAGTCACGGCCAGTCGGCGGCGCTCGCCGGATCGGCGCCCGGCGACGGTCACCGGCTGTGCCGTCAGAGGCAGGAGTGCAGGGCGTCCGCCAGGGCGTCGACCCGGTCGTGGTCGGCCAGGTGGGACGTGGCGTAGGCGAAGGTGTAGCCGCGCCCGGGATCGGCCCAGGCGGAGCTGCCGCCGATCCCGCCCATGCCCCAGCTGCCGTCCTCCTCCCACTGCATGCCCAGCGTCCAGCGGGTCCGCCGGCCGAGCAGCAGGTCGTCGCCGTCGTACTGGACCCGGGTCGCCTCGGCCACCAGTTCCCGGCTGAACAGCCGTACGCCGTCGAGGACGCCGCCGGCGAGCAGTCCCGCGTAGAGGCGGGCCAGTGCGCCCGCCGTCGAGTGCAGGTTGACGGCCGGCACCTCGGCGCCGCGCCAGAGCGGGCTGTTCACCACCGACAGGTCCCGCCCGCCGGGCGGGTTGTCCAGCGCCCGCGCCCAGAGCGAACCCGGCTCGCCCGCCACCCGGTCCGGCCACCCCGGATCGCCGTACCGCAGGTCGGCGCAGCGCCGCTGGTCCGCCGCGCCGAGGCCGAAGCCGAGGTCCAGCCGCCACGGCCCGGCGATCTCCTCGGCCAGGAAGCGGCCCACCGACCGCCCGTCGACCCGCCGCACCAGCTCGCCCACCAGGTGCCCGTACGTCCAGGCGTGCTCGCCCGCGACGGACCCCGGCGGCCACTCCGGCTCGGCGGCGGCGAGGTCGGCGCAGAGCAGGTCCCAGTCGGCGACGGCGGCGGCCGGTCGGGGCACCGGGAAGGCCGGCAGCCCGGCGGTGTGCGTCAACACCTGGCGGACGGTGGCCGGGGCGCGGAAGCCCGGCCAGTGGTCGGCGACGGGGTCGTCCAGGTCGAGCCGGCCCCGGTCGACCAGCGCCAGCAGGCAGAGCGCGGCGACCGGCTTGGCGACGGAGTAGACGTTCACCAGCGTGTCCGGCAGCCACGGCCGCCCCGGTGACCGCTCGCCGCCGCCGACGTCGACCACCGGCTCGCCGTCGTACCAGATCGCCAGGCCGGCCCCGGTCTCCCGGCCCTCGGCGAGCAGTTCGGCGAAGCAGTCGTGCACGGCGGAGAAGCGGGTGCGCATCCGGTCACGGTAGGAGGCCGGGACGTCCGCGGGCAGCGGATTTCCGGTGCGACCGGCTGGCCGGCCGTCGGGCGGTGCGCGATGCTGGCGGAATGGCGGATCCGGAACTGGTGGACGTGGTCGTGATCGGGCTCGGGGTCGGCGGCGAGGAGGTGGCCGGGCGGCTCGCCGAGGCGGGGCTGACCGTCGTCGGCGTCGAGCGCGACCTGGTCGGCGGGGAGTGCCCGTACTGGGGGTGTGTGCCGAGCAAGATGATGATCCGCGCGGCCAACGCGATCGCCGAGGCCCGCCGCGTGGAGGGGCTCGCGGGCACCGCCGAGGTCCGGCCCGACTGGGCGCCGGTGGCGAAGCGGATCCGCGAGGAGGCCACCGACACCTGGGACGACACGGTCGCGGTGCGGCGGTTCACCGGCAAGGGCGGGCGGTTCGTCCGGGGCAGCGCCCGGCTCGACGGCCCCGGCCGGGTCCGGGTGGGCGAGCGGGTCTTCCAGGCCCGGCACGGGATCGTGCTGGGCACCGGCACCAAGCCGTCCGTGCCGCCGGTCGACGGGCTGGCCGACACGCCGTACTGGACCAACCGGCAGGCGATCGAGGTCGAGGAGCTGCCGGAGTCGCTGCTGGTGCTGGGCGGCGGGGCGATCGGGCTGGAGCTGGCGCAGGTCTTCGCCCGGTTCGGGGTCCGGGTCACCGTGGTCGAGGCCCTGGACCGGGTGCTCGCCGTCGAGGAGCCCGAGGCGTCCGAGGTGGCCGCCGCCGCGCTGCGCGCCGACGGGGTGGAGATCCACACCGGGGTGCAGGCGCAGCGGGTGGGCCACGACGGGCGGGGCTTCACCCTGTACGCCGCCGGCGGGGCGGAGTTCACCGCCGAGCGGCTGCTGGTGGTGACCGGCCGCCGGGCCCACCTGGACGAGCTGGGCCTGGACACCGTCGGGGTGGACGCCGGCCGGCGCTACCTGACGGTGGACGACCGGCTGCACGTCACCGAGGGGATCTGGGCGGTCGGCGACGTCACCGGCGAGGGGGCGTTCACGCACGTCGCGATGTACCAGGCGGGAATCGTCGTCGCCGACGTGCTCGCCCACGCCCGGCGCGCCGACGGCGGGCCCGACCCCAGCGGCACCGCGAACGCGACGGGCGGCGCGTCGGGTGCCACCGGCGTGGGCGGCTCCGCCGCTGCGGTGCCGCGCGCCGACTACCGGGCGCTGCCCCGGGTGACCTTCACCGACCCCGAGGTCGGCGCGGTCGGCCTCACCGAGTCGCAGGCCCGCGAGCGGGGCGTCAACGTGCAGGTCGGCCTCGCCCGGTTGCCGTCGTCGGCCCGGGGCTGGATCCACAAGGCCGGCAACGAGGGCTTCGTCAAGCTGGTCGCGGACGCCGACCGGGGCGTGTTGATCGGCGCGACCTCGGTGGGGCCGGCCGGTGGCGAGGTGCTCTCCGGTCTGGCGGTGGCGGTGCACGCGGCCGTGCCGATCGCCCGCCTCCGGCAGATGATCTACGCGTACCCGACCTTCCACCGGGCGATCGAGGACGCGTTGCGCGACATGTCCTGACGGGCGGGCCGCACGTCGGATGCCGGATGGCGGGCAGCGCGCGGCAGCGCAACGCAATCGCCCGGCAGATGGCTGCCCATTTCTTTCACCGAGGTGACGTACGATTGCGGCCGTGACGAAACGGTTGACCGAAGTTGCCAAGAAGGCGGGCGTCAGCGAGGCCACCGTCAGCCGGGTGCTCAACGGTCGGGACGGGGTCTCCGAGGCGACCCGGACGGCCGTGCTGACCGCGCTGGACGTGCTCGGCTACGAGCGGCCGACCAAGCTGCGCGGCGAGCGTGCCCGGCTGGTCGGGCTGGTGCTGCCCGAGTTGCAGAACCCGATCTTCCCGGCGCTCGCCGAGGTGGTCACCGGATCCCTCGCCCAGCGCGGCTTCACCCCGGCGCTCTGCGCCCGCACCATCGGCGGTGTCTCCGAGATGGACTACGTGGAGATGCTCCTCGACCACCAGGTCTCCGGGGTGATCTTCGCCGGTGGTTCGTACGCGCTCGCCGACGCCCGGCACGACCACTACCGCCGGCTGACCGACCGGGGCCTGCCGGTGGTGCTGGTCAACGCGGGTGTGGACGAGCTGGGCTTCCCCCGGGTCTCCACCGACGACGCGGTGGCGGTGGAGCAGGCGTACGGGCACCTGCGCTCGCTCGGGCACGACCGGATCGGGATGGTGCTCGGCCCGGAGGGGCACGTGCCGTCCCGGCGCAAGCTGGACGCGATGGCCCAGGCGGCGGGCTGGGGCGACGACACGACGTACGTGGAGCGCTCCAGCTTCTCCATGGAAGGGGCGCGGGTCGCCGCGACCAAGCTGGTCGAGCGCGGCGTGACCGGCATCATCTGCGCCAGCGACGTGCTGGCCCTGGGCGCCATCCGGGCCGCCCGGCGGCTGGGGCGTGTGGTGCCGACCGACGTGTCGGTGGTGGGCTTCGACGACTCCGCCTTCATGACCTGCACCGACCCGCCGTTGACCACCGTGCGGCAGCCGATCGAGACGATGGGGCAGGCCGCGGTGGACCTGCTGGTCACCCAGATCGAGGGCGCCGGCGTGCTGCACGACGAGCTGCTGTTCGAGCCCGAGCTGGTCGTACGCGGCTCCACCGCGCCCGCCCCCGGCCGCTGACCCGAGAGCGCCCCGCCCACCTGAACGACGGAACGGCCGTCGACCGCTGACCGCGGTCGGCGGCCGTTCCGTCGTCTGGCGGCGCCCGTTGACCGGAACCAACCGGGCCAAAGCCGCAACTCGGCGGCCTTCCAAGATCCTGTCAGAATCTGCCGTTTCAAAGTCTCGTCTTTTCAGCACGGGATCGATACCTTGCTGGAACAAGTTCGCTTGGCTACAGTGACCCCACTCACACCTGGCCCCGACGCAGCTGCCCGGGGCCAGGCCGCTCAGCAGATGCAGATCAGTGACGGCGCATCGGCGCGGTGACGACCACCGGGCATCAGCGCAGGTCATGGAGACACCGTTCCCGAAGGGATGGACAGATGTCCGTACCGCAGTACCGGAAGACTGCGGCGTTGGCGCTCGTGGCCGGCCTGGGGCTCAGCCTTGCGGCCTGTTCGACGAAGAGCGACGACGCGACAGGCAGCGCAGGCGGCAAGGTCACCGTCACCGTCGACTGCCAGCCGGTCGGCTCCCAGAAAGAGCTGTTGAAGAACTGGAACGACGACGTCGCCGAATTCCAGCGGCAGAACCCCGACATCGTCATCAAGAGCGTGAGCGTCGGCGAGCAGTGCAACAACCCGCCGGACTTCACCGCCCGCCTGGCCGGCGGCACCGTGACCGACCTGTTCTACGGGTACATGACCGACCTCCAGCAGGTGCTGGACTCCGGCCAGGCGATGGACATCACCGAGTACGCCAACAAGGACACGGTCCCCACCTGGGACAGCGTCGACCCGGCGCTCAAGGAGGTCTTCAGCGACGGCGGCAAGCTCTACGCCGTCCCGGCGAAGAACTACTCGATGGGCCTGGTCTACAACAAGGCCCTGTTCCAGCAGGCGGGGCTCGACGTCAACAACCCGCCCAAGACGTGGCCCGAGGTCCGGGCGGCGGCCAAGAAGATCTCCGCGCTCGGCAACGGCATCGCCGGCTACTCGGAGTACAGCGCCGGCAACACCGGCGGCTGGCACTTCACCTCCCTGCTCTACTCGCAGGGCGGCCAGGTGCTGACCGAGGACGGCAAGAAGGCCGACTTCAACAACGCGATGGGCAAGCAGGTCCTGCAGAACCTCAAGG
Organism: Micromonospora sp. DT178; assembly: GCF_049841695.1. Classification (NCBI taxonomy): domain Bacteria; kingdom Bacillati; phylum Actinomycetota; class Actinomycetes; order Micromonosporales; family Micromonosporaceae; genus Micromonospora; species Micromonospora sp. DT178. Next base: position 52,110 of record NZ_JBNCKV010000029.1, on the reverse strand, counting down.
ACATGCGGTACGGCGACAACAGCATGGGCAGCCGCCAGCTGCTCCAGTGGGGCGACCTGCTGACCAACGCCGCCGCGGGCAAGGTGGGCATGTTCATCGGCGCGCCGGACGCCACCCAGGCGATCGTCAGCCAGTTCCAGGGCAAGTTCCAGGACTGGGCGATGGCGCCGCTGCCCGGCCAGGACGGCCCGGGGAAGGCGACGCTCGGTGGCGGCGAGGGCTACTTCTTCAAGAAGGGCCTCTCCCCGGAGCAGGTCAAGGCCGGTCTGAAGTGGATCGCCTACCAGAAGCTGACGCCGGGCAAGGGCCAGTTCGACTACGTCCGGGCCAAGCCGCAGAACTACCCGGTCGGCCTGCCCCAGCCGCTGCTCTTCGCCAATGGCAGCGAGGCGCAGAAGCAGGAGCTCGAGCTGCGTAAGGCGAACGCGAACGTCGACACCGCGAACTTCGCGCTCTTCGAGGCCAACCCGGTGCCGATCAAGGGCGAACCGCGGAACGCGCAGGCGATCTACGCGGTGCTCGACGCGGCGATGTCCGGGGTGTTGACCAACCCGAACGCGAACATCGACGCGCTGCTCAAGACGGCCGAAGACAAGGTCAACCAGCTCCTCGCCGCGGAGGGCTGATCCGACGGTGGGGGCCGGCGCGCCGGCCCCCACCGAAGTCCGCACCGCACGTCCGGTCACTGACTCACCAGGAGTTGCCTTGGCGATCATCTCCGCCCCGGGGGCCACCAGAGCCCCGGGTCGCCCCGCGCCGCCGCCCCCGGTACGGCCGCAGCGTACGAGCCTCGGCCGCAAGGTGCGGGACAACCTCACCGGGCACGCGTTCCTGATCGGGGCGGTGCTCTGCTTCGCGGTCTTCTCCTGGTACCCGATGATCCGCGGCATCGTGATGAGCTTCCAGCGCACCCGGCGCGGCGAGACCACCTGGGTGGGCTGGGACAACTACACGCGCATCATGGCCGACCCGAGCTTCTGGACGGCCTGGAAGAACACGTTCTCCTTCACCGTCCTCGCGCTCGTCCTCGGCTACGTGGTGCCGTTCTTCGTGGCGATCCTGCTCAACGAGTTCCGCCACGCCAAGGGGTACCTGCGGATCCTGGTCTACCTGCCGGTGATGCTGCCGCCGGCGTCGGCGCTCTTCCTGTTCAAGTTCTACGCGTACGACCCCAGCGACGCGGGGCTCTTCAACGCGATCCTCAAGGCGCTGCACCTGCCGACGTCGCAGTGGATGCAGTCCCCCGAGATGACGATGCCCGCGATGGTGCTCGCGTCGACCTGGATGAACATGGGCAGCGCGGTGCTGATCTACCTGGCGGCGTTGCAGAACATCCCCGGCGAACTCTACGAGGCGGCCGAGCTGGACGGCGCCGGGATCTGGCGGCGGATCCGGCACGTGACCATCCCGCAGACCCGGCTGATCCTCGCGCTCCTGGCGATGCTCCAGATCGTCGCCACCATGCAGCTCTTCATCGAGCCGCTGATCCTCGCCAACGGCGCGGGCGCGGAGGACTCGGCGACCTCGGTCGCGTACCTCATCTACCAGCATGGCTTCTTCCAGAACGACCTCAACGGCGCCGCCGCGCTCGGCGTGATCATGCTCGTGGTGCTGGCCGGCTTCTCCGCCGTCTACGTGCGGCTGACTGCGAAACAGGACTAGGACGGACGCGGAATGGCACAGGACTCCGGGACCCGGACACTCGTCTCTGCCGCCCAGCTCAGGCGGGGGCGCGGCAGGGTGATCTACTGGACGCTGCTCGCCGTCGTCGTGGCGGGATTCACGCTCGTCTTCCTCGGGCCGCTCTACTGGATGGTCACCGGCGCGCTCAAGTCGGGCCAGGAGATCGCGCAGACCCCGCCGTCGTTGTTCCCGCGGGATCCCCAGTGGCAGAACTACGTCGACGCGTGGAACAACCTGGATCTCGCCAAGCTGCTGTTCAACACGTTCTACTACGCGACCGGCGCGGTGCTGTTCCAGCTCGTCCTCGACACCGCCGCGGCGTACTCCCTGTCGAAGCTCCGCCCGATCTTCGGCAACGTGATCCTCGGCCTGATGCTCGCGACGCTGATGATCCCGGCGATGGTCCTCATCGTCCCGCAGTACGTGACCGTGATCGACCTGCCGATCCTGCACGTCAACCTGCTCGACTCGCCGTTCGCGATCTGGCTGCCCCTGGTCGCGAACGCGTTCAACATCTTCCTCCTGAAGCGGTTCTTCGACTCGATCCCGGAGGAGCTGATGGCGGCGGCCCTCATGGACGGGGCGACCCCGCTGCGCACGCTCTGGTCGATCATCCTGCCGATGTCGCGCCCCATCCTCGGCGTGGTCTCGATCTTCGCCGTGACCGCGGTCTGGAAGGACTTCCTCTGGCCGAAGCTGGTCATGCCGTCACCCGAGACCCGGACGGTCAGCGTCGGCATCTACGCCTTCTCGGGCGGTACGCCCATGAACGTGGTGGTCGCGGCCTCGGTCATCGCCGCGATCCCGACCGTCATCGTCTTCCTGATCTTCCAGCGGAACATCATGTCCGGCCTCACCACGGGCAGCCTCAAGGGATAGCCCTCGGCGCAACCTTCCGCGGCGGACAACGACTGTCCGCCCGGGACACATCAAGGTCCGGCGAACCCGCCGACGCACTGACGCAGAAAGCAGGTGCTCGTGTCCAGAGCAGACAACGGTCCGTGGTGGCGTGGAGCGGTGATCTACCAGGTGTACCCGCGTAGCTTCGCCGACGGCGACGGCGACGGCATCGGCGACATCGCCGGCATCCGGTCGCGGCTGGACTACCTGTCCGCGCTCGGCGTCGACGCGATCTGGTTCAGCCCCTGGTACCCGTCCCCGATGGCCGACGCCGGCTACGACGTGGCGGACTACCGCGACATCGACCCGGTCTTCGGCACGCTGGCCGAGGCGGAGGCGCTGATCGCGGAGGCGCACGCCCTCGGCATCAGGACCATCGTCGACGTGGTGCCGAACCACTGCTCCGACGCGCACCCCTGGTTCCAGGCGGCGCTCGCCGGCGGACCGGACGCGCCCGAGCGGGACCTGTTCTGGTTCCGCCCCGGCCGGGGCCCGAACGGCGACCAGCGGCCCACCGACTGGGTCGGCGAGTTCGGCGGCGAGACCTGGACCCGGACCACCAACCCGGACGGCACCCCCGGCGACTGGTACCTGCACCTGTTCGCCCCGGAGCAGCCGGACTTCAACTGGGACCACCCCAGGGTGCGGGCCGAGTTCGAGGACATCCTGCGGTTCTGGTTCGACCGCGGGGTGGACGGCATCCGGATCGACTCGGCCGGGCTGCTGGTCAAGGACGGCACGCTGCCCGAGACCCTGCCGGACCGGCCGCACCCGTTCCGCGACCTCGACGGGGTGCACGAGATCTACCGCGACTGGCGGCGGATCGCCGACGAGTACCCCGGCGACCGGGCACTGATCGGCGAGGTGTGGATGCCGGACCGGCAGCGGTTCGCCAACTACCTGCGCCCGGACGAGCTGCACGCGGCGTTCAACTTCGACTTCCTCGGTTGCGCCTGGGACGCCTCGGCGCTGCGCGAGAGCATCGACGGGACGCTGAGCGCGCACGCGCTGGTCGGCGCCCCGGCCACCTGGGTGCTCTCCAACCACGACGTCACCCGGCACGTCACCCGCTACGGCCGGGAGGACACCACGTTCAGCTTCGCCGCCAAGCGCGAGGGCACCCCCACCGACCTGGAGTTGGGCACCCGCCGGGCCCGGGCCGCCGCGCTGCTGTCGCTGTCGCTGCCCGGCGCCGCGTACGTCTACCAGGGCGAGGAACTGGGCCTCTGGGAGGTCGAGGACATTCCGCGTGAGCTGCGGCAGGACCCCATGCACTTCCGCTCCGGCGGGGTCGACCCCGGCCGGGACGGCTGCCGCGTCCCGATCCCCTGGTCCGGCGAGACGCCGCCGTTCGGCTTCAGCCCCGACGACGCGACGGCGGCACCCTGGCTGCCCCAGCCGTCCGACTGGAAGGACCGCACCGCCCGCGCCCAGACCGGCGACGTCCACTCGATGCTGGAGCTGTACCGGGCCGCCCTCGCCGTCCGGCGGGCCGAGGCGGCACTCGGCGACGGGGCGCTGAGCTGGCTGCCCGCCCCCGAGGGGGTGCTCGCGTTCCGGCGGGAACCCGGCTTCGTCTGCCTGGTCAACCTGTCGGACACGGCGGTGCCGCTGCCGCCCCACGCCGACCGGCTGCTGGTCAGCGGGCCGCTCGACGACGACCGGTTGCCCCCGGACACCGCCGTCTGGCTGCGTACCGCCGAGGCGGGGCCCGACCCGACGCCCGGGACGGACCCGACGCCCGGGACGGCCTGATCCGACGGTGCCGGCGGCCCGTCCCGGCCGCCGGCACCGCCCACCCGCAGGCCCCGCGCCAACCGAGGCCGACAGGGAGGTACGCACACCGCACCGCACGACACGGGGGACCTGGCCACCTCAGGAAAGGGAGCGCCGCTCATGGCCGACCACACCACCCCGCACCACCAGCGAAGACACCGCATCCGCGCGGGGCTCGCCGCCCTCACCGGAACCGCCCTCGCGGCGGCCTCGATCTCCGTCGTCGCGCTGACCACCACCGCGACCCCGGCCCGCGCGGCGGGACTCTCGCCGTTCGACATCCCGGGGCGGGGCGCCACCGTCCCGTTCGTCGAGCAGGAGGCGGAGGAGGTCGCGCACACCGGCACGAGGATCGGCCCGGACCGGCGCTACGGCACGCTGCCGTCCGAGGCGTCCGGCCGGGAGGCCGTCACCCTCGACGCCGTGGGCGAGTACGTCGAGTTTACCCTCACCGCGCCCGCCAACGCGGTGACCTTCCGCTACAGCCTGCCGGACAACGCCGCCGGCACCGGCCGGGACGCCAGCATCGACCTGCGGGCCAACGGCACGCTGGTCAAGGCGGTGCCGGTCACCTCGCGGTACGGCTGGTACTACGGCGGCTACCCGTTCAACAACAACCCGGGCGACACCAACCCGCACCACTTCTACGACGAGACCCGGACCATGTTCGGGACCACGTACCCGGCCGGCACGAAGATCCGGCTCCAGGTCTCCTCGACCGCCCAGTCGCCGACGTTCACCATCGACCTGGCCGACTTCGAGCTGGTCGGCGCGCCCATCGCGAAGCCGACCGGCGTGCTCGACGTGGTCACCGACTTCGGCGCCGACCCGACCGGCGCGACCGACTCGACCGCCAGGTTCCAGGCGGCGGTGGACGCCGGCCGGGCCCAGGGGCGGGCCGTCTGGATCCCGACCGGCACGTTCACCCTCTGGGACCACGTCGTCGTGGACGGGGTGACCCTGCGCGGGGCGGGCCCGTGGTACTCGGTGCTCGGCGGGCGGCACCCGACCGACCGCAAGCGGGCCGCCGGCATCTACGGCAAGTACGTCCCCGGCGGCGGCTACAGCGGCGAGATCCGGCCGCACGAGGCCGGCGGTCCCAGCCGCAACGTCACGCTGCGCGACTTCGCCATCATCGGCGACATCCGGGAGCGGGTGGACGACGACCAGGTCAACGCCATCGGCGGGGCGATGTCGAACTCGGTGGTCGACAACGTCTGGATGCAGCACACCAAGGTCGGGGCCTGGATGGACGGCCCGATGGACAACTTCACCATCCGCAACAGCCGGATCCTCGACCAGACCGCCGACGGGGTGAACTTCCACTGGGGCGTCACCAACTCCACGGTGACCAACACGTTCGTGCGCAACACGGGTGACGACGCCCTCGCCATGTGGGCGCAGAGCGTGCCGAACGTGAACAACTCCTTCACCCGCAACACGATCGGCGTGACGATCCTCGCCAACCACCTGGTGACCTACGGCGGGCGGGACATCAAGATCACCGACAACGTCACCGCCGACTCGGTCACCAACGGCGGCGGCATCCACGTCGCCAACCGCTACCCCGGGGTGACCGGCCCGACCGCCGTCTCCGGGACGATAACCGTCGCCCGGAACACCCTGATCCGCAACGGCAACTCGGACTACAACTGGCGCTTCGGCGTCGGCGCGATCTGGTTCTCCGCGCTCAACGAGCCCATCCAGGGTGCGGCGATCAACGTGACCGACACCGACATCCTGGACAGCTCGTACGCGGCGCTGCACTGGATCGAGGGGCAGTCCAGCGGGATCAGCTTCAACAACGTACGGATCGACGGCGCGGGCACGTACGCCCTCCAGGTGCAGGCGCCCAGCCAGGTCTCCTTCACCAACGTGCGGGCCACCGGGATCGCCCAGGCCAACCCGATGCACAACTGCGTCGGCAGCGGCTTCCAGATCACCCAGGGCACCGGCAACTCCGGCTGGTACACGTCGACGCCGTACTGCGGGCCGTGGCCCGAGCCGCAGTGGGGCGGCGGGCCGACCAGCCCGCCCCCGACGACGACGCCGACCACCGCGCCCCCGACCACCCCGCCGCCCACCACGCCCCCGCCGACCACCCCGCCCCCGACCGGCGGGAACCTGGCGCAGGGCCGGCCGGCGACCGCGACCAGCACCAACCAGAACTACGGCGCGGCGAACGCGGTGGACGGCAACGCGGCCAGCTACTGGGAGAGCGTCAACAACGCGTTCCCGCAGTCGCTGACCGTCGACCTGGGCGCGGCGCGCACCGTCGACCGGGTGGTGCTGAAGCTGCCCGCCGGCTGGGAGCGCCGGACCCAGACGCTGTCGGTGCTCGGCTCGACCGACGGCTCCTCGTGGGCCACCCTCGCCGGGTCGGCCGGGCGCACGTTCGACCCGGCCGGCGGCAACACGGTGTCGATCAGCGTGCCGGCCGGCGAGCGCCGGTTCGTCCGGCTGACCGTCACCGGCAACACGGGCTGGCCGGCGGCGCAGCTCTCCGAGTTCGAGGTGTACGGCGGCGGCCCCACCACCCCGCCCCCGACGACGCCGCCGCCGACCACGCCGCCGCCGACCGGGAACCTGGCGCTCGGCCGACCGGCCGCGGAGACCAGCCACGCCGACGTGTACGTGGCGGCCAACACGGTCGACGGCAACCCGAACACCTACTGGGAGAGCGCCAACAACGCCTTCCCGCAGTCGGTGACGGTGGACCTGGGCGCCAACCGGACGGTGTCCCGGGTCGTGCTGAAGCTCCCGCCGTCCTCGGCGTGGCAGACCCGCACCCAGACGCTGTCGGTGCTCGGCTCCACCACCGGCTCGTCGTTCACCACCCTGAAGGCGTCCGCCGGCTACACCTTCAACCCGGCCAGCGGAAACACGGTCACCGTGACCTTCGCGGCGACCAGCCAGCGGTACCTGCGGCTGACGTTCACCGGCAACAGCAGCTGGCCCGCCGGCCAGCTCAGCGAGTTCGAGGTCTACTCCAGCTAGCCCGGTGGCCCCCGCCCGTCCCGGGCGGGGGCCACCCCGGTCCGGGCGGCCCGGCGCAGCGCCGCCCCGACCCCCGTCCCGCACCGTCCCCCACCTGTCGCGGCACGACGGGCGTACCCCTGCGCCCGTCGCCGGGCAACGCACCCGCACCCCACCCCCGAAAGAGGTGTAGCGACCCCATGTCCAGACTCGGCACCAGATCCGGGACCGCGCCGACCGGCGCGCGCCGTCCCGTCCCCCGGTCCACCCGCCCGGCCAACCGACGGCTGCTCGCCGGCGTGCTCGCCGGGCTGCTCCTCACCGCCGTCCCGGCCGTGACCCCGGCGGCCGCCGCGCCACCGGCGGACCCGGCCGCGACCGCCGCCCGCGCCGCCCTGCTCGCCGGGCTCTCCGCCACCATGAGCGCCAGCAGCCACAACCAGAACTACGTGGCGAGCAACGCCAACGACGGCAACGCTGACACCTACTGGGAGAGCGCCAACAACGCGTTCCCGCAGTGGATCCAGGCCGACCTCGGCGCCACCGTCAGCGTCGACCGGGTGGTGCTCAAGCTGCCGCCGTCGTCGGACTGGCAGACCCGCACCCAGACGCTGTCGGTGCTCGGCTCCACCACCGGCTCGTCGTTCAGCACCCTGAAGGCGTCCGGCGGCTACACCTTCAACCCGGCCACCGGCAACACCGTCACCGTCAGCTTCGCCGCGACCAGCACCCGGTACGTGCGGGTGCAGGTCACCGGCAACACCGGCTGGCCGGCCGCCCAACTGTCCGAGGTCGAGGTCTACGGCGCCGCCGGCAACCCCGACACCCAGGCCCCCAGCGTCCCGGGCAACCTGGCGTACACCCAGCCCGCCAGCGGGCAGATCCGGCTCGCCTGGTCCGCGTCCACGGACAACGTCGGGGTGACCGGGTACGACGTCTACGCCAACGGCGCGCTGCGCGGCAGCGTCAACGGTTCCACGCTGACGTACACCGACAGCCAGCCGGACAGCGCCACGGTCTCCTATTACGTCCGGGCCAAGGACGCGGCCGGCAACCAGTCGGCGAACAGCAACACCGTGACCCGGACCGGCACCGGCAACCCGCCCGTCGGCACCAACCTGGCGGTCGGCAAGCCGATCACCGCCTCGGGGCACGTGCACACGTTCGTGGCGAGCAACGCCAACGACAACAACGTGGCCACCTACTGGGAGGGCAACGGCAACCCGAGCACGCTGACCGTGCAGCTCGGCGCCAACGCCAGCCTCAGCCAGGTCGTGCTGAAGCTGAATCCGGACTCCGCCTGGGGGGCGCGTACCCAGAACATCACCGTGCTCGGCCGGGACCAGGGCTCCTCGACCTTCACCACCCGGGTCGGTGCCGCGAACTACAGCTTCAACCCGACCAGCGGCAACACCGTGACCATCCCGGTCTCCGGCGCGGCGGCCGACGTGCGGCTCTCGATCGCCTCGAACACCGGCGCCCCGGCCGGGCAGATCGCCGAGTTCCAGGTCATCGGCACCCCGGCGCCCAACCCGGACCTGACCGTGACCGGCATGTCGTTCAGCCCGTCCGCGCCCGTGGAGACGAGCGCCGTCACGCTCTCGGCCACCGTCCGCAACGCCGGCTCGGCGGCCTCCGGCGCCACCAACGTCAACTTCTACCTCGGCAGCAACCGGGTGGGCACCGCGCCGGTCGGCGGCCTGGCGGCCGGCGCCTCGGCCACGGTCACCGCCAACATCGGCACCCGGGACGCGGGCAGCTACCCGCTGAGCGCGAAGGTCGACGAGTCGAACACCGTCGTCGAGCAGGACGACACCAACAACAGCTACACCAACCCGAGCCCGCTGGTGGTCAGCCCGGTCGCCAGCTCCGACCTGGTCGCCGCCGCGGTTGCCTGGTCGCCCGGCACCCCGGCGGCCGGCAACACGGTCAGCTTCTCGGTGTCGGTCCGCAACGCCGGCAGCATCGCCTCCGCGTCCGGCGCGCACGGCATCACGCTCACCGTGCTCAACGAGGCGGGCACGGTCGTCCGTACCCTGACCGGCTCGTACTCCGGCGTGATCAACGCCGGGGCCACGGTCGGCCCGGTCAACCTGGGCACCTGGACCGCCGCGAACGGCAAGTACACCGTCCGGGTGGTGCTCGCGGCCGACGGCAACGAGCTGCCGGTCAAGCAGGCCAACAACACCAGCGACCGCGCGCTCTTCGTGGGGCGCGGCGCCAACATGCCGTACGACATGTACGAGGCCGAGGACGGCGTGGTCGGTGGCGGCGCCAGCGTCGTCGGGCCGAACCGGACCGTCGGCGACCTCGCCGGTGAGGCGTCCGGCCGGCGGGCGGTGACCCTCAACTCGACCGGCAGCTACGTCGAGTGGACCACCCGGGCCAGCACCAACACCCTGGTCACCCGCTTCTCCATCCCGGACGCCCCGGGCGGCGGCGGCATCAACTCGACGCTGAACGTCTACGTCAACGGCAGCTTCCACAAGGCCATCGACCTGACGTCCCGGTACGCCTGGCTCTACGGCAACGAGGCCAGCCCGGGCAACTCGCCGAGCGCGGGCGGACCGCGGCACATCTACGACGAAGCCAACGTCATGCTCAACTCCACGGTGCCGGCCGGCAGCCGGATCCGGCTCCAGAAGGACCCGGCCAACACCACCACGTACGCCATCGACTTCATCAACACCGAGCAGGTGGCGCCGATCGCGAACCCGGACCCGGCGCGCTACACCACGCCGACCGGCTTCACGCACCAGGACGTGCAGAACGCCCTGGACCGGGTGCGGATGGACACCACGGGCAACCTCGTCGGGGTGTACCTGCCGGCGGGCAACTACTCCACCGCGTCGAAGTTCCAGGTGTACGGCAAGGGGGTCAAGGTGACCGGCGCCGGGCCCTGGTACACCCGGTTCAACGCGCCGTCCGGCCAGGACAACACCGACATCGGCTTCCGGGCCGAGAACTCGGCGGCCGGATCGTCCTTCGCGAACTTCGCCTACTTCGGCAACTACACGTCGCGGATCGACGGGCCGGGCAAGGTGTTCGACTTCTCCAACGTGTCGAACATCGTGATCGACAACATCTGGAACGAACACATGGTGTGCCTCTACTGGGGCGCGAACACCGACTACATGACGATCAAGAACTCCCGGATCCGGAACATGTTCGCCGACGGCATCAACATGACCAACGGGAGCACCAACAACCTGGTCAGCAACAACGACGCCCGGGCCACCGGTGACGACAGCTTCGCGCTGTTCTCGGCGATCGACGCGGGCGGCGCGGACATGAAGGACAACATCTACGAGAACCTGACCTCGACCCTGACCTGGCGGGCCGCCGGCGTGGCCGTCTATGGCGGCTACGGCAACACGTTCCGCAACATCTACATCGCGGACACGCTGGTCTACTCCGGCATCACCATCAGCTCGCTCGACTTCGGCTACCCGATGAACGGCTTCGGCGCCAGCCCGCCCACGCGGTTCGAGAACATCTCGATCGTGCGAGCCGGCGGGCACTTCTGGGGCGCGCAGACCTTCCCGGCGATCTGGGTCTTCTCCGCCTCGAAGGTGTTCCAGGGCATCCGGGTCAGCGACGTCGACATCGTCGACCCGACCTACAGCGGCATCATGTTCCAGACCAACTACGTGGGTGGGCAGCCGCAGTTCCCGATCACCGACACGGTCTTCACCAACGTCTCCATCAGCGGCGCCCGCAAGAGCGGTGACGCCTACGACGCGAAGTCCGGCTTCGGCATCTGGGCCAACCCGATGCCGGAGTCGGGGCAGGGCCCGGCCGTCGGGTCGGTCACCTTCAACAACCTTCGCCTGAGCAACAACGCGGTGGACATCCAGAACACCACCTCGACGTTCACCATCAACCGCAACTGACCCACCCCGGTCGCCCCGGGCGGCGGCCGATCTTTCGGGCGGTGCGGTCACCGGACATCCGGTGGCCGCACCGCCCGACCCGTCGTTCGGGTCGCGCTGGTCGGGCCTCGGCCCGGTCAGTGGGCCGGGGTGCCGTGCCGGCCGGCGCCGGCGGCGAACCGGGCCGCGCCGGCCGCCGCGTCGGCGGCCAGCGACTCCATCCCGTACGCCAGCTCCACCTCCAGCGCCGCCGGTTCCGGCAGGCCGGCGCCGGCGAGCAGCGCCGCCCGGTCGTTGCGCAGGCAGGTCTGCGGGTGCCGGGCGAGCTCGGCGGCCAGCCGCTCGGCCGCCGCCCGGGACTCGCCCGGCCCGACCAGCCGGTTCACCAGCCCCATGGCGTACGCCTCCTCGGCCGGCACCGGCCGGCCGGTGAGGATCAGGTCCATCGCCCGGCTCTCGCCGATCAGCCGAGGCAGCCGGACCGTGCCCCCGTCGATCAGCGGCACCCCCCAGCGCCGGCAGAACACCCCGAGCACCGCGTCGGACTCGGCCACCCGCAGGTCGCACCAGAGCGCCAGCTCCAACCCGCCGGCAACCGCGTGACCGGAGATCGCGGCGATCACCGGCTTGCTGAGCGTCATCCGGGTCGGGCCCATCGGGCCGTCCCCCTGCGCCTCGACGCGGTTGCCGCTCGGGGTGCCGATGGCCTTCAGGTCGGCCCCGGCGCAGAACGTGCCGCCGGCCCCCCAGAGCACGGCCACGGAGGCGTCGGGGTCGGCCTCGAAGGCGCGGAACGCGTCGGCCAGCGCCCGGGCGGTCGGCCCGTCGACCGCGTTGCGGGCCGCCGGGCGGTCCAGGATCACCGTGGTCACCGCCGCGGCGCGTTCGACGCGTACCCCCATTGCGACAGCATGCCCCCGGCGGTGCCGGCGGCGCCAGGCGTCAGTGCGGGGCGGACCGGCCCGGGCGGACCAGGGTGGCGCCCAGCGCGGCGCCGACCACGCAGGCCACGCCGACCGCCTGCGGCCAGGCCAGCAGCTCGCCGAGCAGGGCCAGCCCGACCAGCGCCCCGATCGCCGGCTCCAGGCTGAGCAGGACCGCGAAGACCCGGGCCGGCATCCGGCGCAGCGCCGCCATCTCCGCCGAGTACGGCAGCACCGACGACAGCAGCGCCACCGCCGCGCCCAGCGCGAGGGTCCACGGGTCGAGCAGCGCCGTACCGCTGCCGGCGACCCCGAAGGGCAGCACGGCCAGCGCGGCGACCGCCATCCCCAGCGCGAGGCCCCGGCTGCCCGGCACCCGGGCGCTGACCGCCTTGCCGAGCAGCACGTAGGCGGCCCAGCCGACCGCGACGGCCACGCAGCACAGCAGCCCCAGCCGGTCCACCCCCGTCCCGCCGAGCCCGCTGATCAGCAGCACGCCCCCGCCGGCCAGCGCCGCCCACGCCACGTCGGCGAGCCGGCGGCTGCCGGCGAGCGACACCAGCAGCGGCCCGGCGAAGCCGATGGTGACCGCGACCCCCAGCGGCACCCGTTCCAGGGCCGCGTAGAAGGCGAGGTTCATCACCGCGAGGGCCAGCCCGAACGCCCCGACCAGACCGGCGGTGCGCCAGCCCAGGCGCAGCCCCGGCCGGACCAGGACCAGCAGGATGAGCGCGGCGAAGCCGAGCCGCAACGTGGTCGTACCGCCGGCGCTGGTGCTGCCGAAGAGCTGCTTGGCGACGGCCGCCCCGACCTGGGTGGAGAGCATGCCCAGCAGCATCAGCAACGGGGGCGGCACGGCCCGGGGCTGTCCCAGCGCGAGAGTCAGTCGGGTCGCCGGTCGACCGGCCGGCAGCGGGCGGGAGGAGAGTGCGTACACCCGGACCACAGTGGTACCGCGGCGGGCGGCCCGCGACCGGATTTCCACTGCCGCGGGTGCACCGCGCTGCCCGCCGGACCGGGACGGGCCGGGCGGCGCTAGCATCCCGATGGCACGATCATGTGAGGTGCCCCGCGCGAGCGGGGAGAATCGGGAAGCCGGTGCGAATCCGGCACGGGCCCGCCGCGGTGACCGGGGAGCCACCGTCCACGCGTACGCGCAGCCACTGGCCCGCCCGGGCCGGGAAGGCGGACGGCCAGGCGTCGATCCGGGAGTCCGAAGACCGGCCTCGCGTCCGGTGCCCGCGTCAGGTGTGGCGTGGGCCGAGCGCAGCGGGAGCCTGCCTTGGATCTGTACGACGTCATCCACCGCCGCCGGGACGTCCGCGCCCAGTTCACCGGGGCGCCGGTGCCCGAGCAGACGCTGGACCGGGTGCTGGCGGCGGCGCACGCCGCGCCGAGCGTCGGCTACTCGCAGCCCTGGGACTTCGTCCTGGTGCGCGACCCGGAGCTGCGCCGCCGGTTCCACGAGCACGTCCGCACCGAGCGGGACACGTTCGCCGCGACGCTCGACGGGGAGGCGGCCGAGCGGTTCGCCCGCATCAAGATCGACGGCGTCCTGGAGTCGACCCTGTCGGTGGTGGTCACCCACGACCAGTCCCGGGGCGGCCCCGCCGTGCTCGGCCGGCACGCCATCGCCGACACCGGGCTCTACTCGACCTGCCTCGCCATCCAGAACCTCTGGCTCGCCGCCACCGCCGAGGGGCTCGGGGTGGGCTGGGTGTCGTTCTACCGCGAGCCCTGGCTCGCCGAGCTGCTCGGCATCCCCGACGGGATCCGGCCGGTGGCGTGGCTCTGCCTCGGGCCGGTCACCCACTTCGAGCCCGTACCCGACCTGGCCCGGCACGGCTGGCGGCAGAAGCGCCCGCTGGCCGACGCGATCCACCACGACCGCTGGGCGGCACGGGAGCGCTGACCTCGGTGAGGGCGTCCCGTTACGGGCCTGCGGGGGCCCGATCACGTACGGCTGCGGATCCGTCACCGCCGACCGGTTTGCGGCGGCTCCTGCCGGGAAGTCGGTACGGGTGCGAGCACTCTTGACGAAGATCGAGCAGGCATCCGGCCTGGACCGGGTTGGCGACCGGTTGCAGCGCGCCGTCCAGGCCACCCTCCGACCGCAGCGGGTCCGCGACCTGCTGCACGGCGTCTGGCTGGGCCATCCGCTGCACCCGGCGATGGTGCAGGTGCCGGTCGGCGCGTGGATCAGCACGGCGGTGCTGGACCTCATGCCGGGACAGCGCCGGGCCGCCACCACCCTGTGCACGGTGGGCACCGTCAGCGCCCTCCCGGCCGCGGTCGCCGGCCTCAACGACTGGGCGGCACTGGCCCGCGACCAGCGCCGGGTCGGCCTGGTGCACGCCGCCTCCAACAGCGTCGGCCTGGCGTTCTACGCCGGCTCGGTGGCCGCCCGGATGACCGGCCGGCACAACCTCGGCCGTACGCTCGGCTTCCTCGGGCTCGGCGCCGCCAGCATGGGCGCGTACCTCGGCGGGCACCTGGCGTACAAGCAGGGCGCGCAGGTCAACCAGAGCATCTCCGAGCTGCACCGGATGAGCGACGGCTGGCACTCGATCGCGGACATGGCCGCCCTGCCGGAGCGCAAGCTGATCACCCGGGAGGTCGACGACGTCTCGGTGATCCTTTACCGGCACGGCGACGAGGTCACCGTGATGCTGGAGCGCTGCCCGCACCAGAGCGGCCCGCTGGGCGAGGGCGAGGTGCAGGAGATCGACGGGCACGCGTGCGTGGTCTGCCCGTGGCACGGCAGCGCGTTCCGCCTCAACGGTGGCGAGGTCGTGCACGGCCCGTCCGGCAACGACCAGCAGATCCTGCCGACCCGCGTCGTCAACGGCGTCCTGGAGACCCGCCTCCCCTGACCAACACCCTGCGCCGCCCGCCCGGCTCCCGTGCTCTCCGGCCCTGGCCTCCGATGTCGATCAAGAGGTTTGGGTCGAGTTCGATCTCCCTGCCGTGACCAAACCTCTTGATCACCAGAGCGGTATCGGTTGGGCAGGTGCGAGCCGGGTGGGTGGGTCACGGGCGGCGGTGGCGGCCGATCGGTGTGTCGCGGGACGGACCCGGGTGGGTTCGGCCGTGGCCGGTCAGATCGCCGTCGCGGGCGCCAGCGGTCAGCCCGCCGTCGTAGGTGCCGGCGCCGGTGGCCGTGCCGGGGGCGGTCGTGCCCGCGCGAACGATGCCGCTGGCGTACGCGGAGCCGTGACCGGTCGGGTGTGCGGAGTCGTGGGTGCCGGTGTCCGTACCGCCCCGGTCTGCCGAGGTCGCGCTGCCGCGCGGGGTGGTGCCGATGTCCCGGCGACCCGGGCCGCGCCTGGTCGTGGTGGTGCCGCGTGCTGCGGTGCCACGGCGGGCGGCGGCCGTGGTCCGGGCGGCGCCGGCCGGTACGTGGCCCGGTCGGCGGCGTAGGCCCAGGACCGCGCCGATCTGCGCGCCGACGATGCTCGCCACCGCCAGGACGGCGGAGACCGCGAGGGGCCTGTTCACCCGATCGGGTTCGCCGGCCCGGGCGGCTCCCACCGTCACCGTCGGGGCCTGACCGGCATCCGACTCCGCTGGCGGCGGCACCGGGGCCTCGGCGGCCGGCGGGGGCGGCGTCGCCCGCTCGGGAGCGACCTTCCCCGGCGCCGGCTGCGGGGCCGGCCGGGTGGGAGCGGGCGGGGTCGGGCGCGCGACGAGGCGGCCGGTGGCGTGCCGGCGGGCCCCCCGGTCCTCGGCGTCCCCGGGCAGCTTCAACAACTGGCCGGGGTGGATCCGGTCGGGGTCGCCGAGCCGGTTCAGCTCTGCCAACTCCCGGTAGTCGGCGAACTCGTCCAGGTAGCGCTGGGCGACGGCGCCCAGGTGATCGCCCCGGGCCACCCGGTAGACCGCCACACCGTCGTCCGAGTCGGCCGGCGCGGACAGGTCGGCCGGCGCGGACGAGGCGGCCGATGCCGGCCGTGCAACCGGGACAGTCGTCGGGGGCTGAGCAGGCCGGGCGGCCGACAGCGGCAGGGCGGGCGGAGCGGCCGAGGCGGGCCGGGCGACCTGGGCGGCCGAGGCGGACCAGGTGTGCGCGGCCGGACCAGGCCAGGCGGCCTCCGCGACAGCCGGCTGCGCGGTCGCGGCCGCTGCCGCCGGCAGGGCGTACGGGCCGGCGACCGCCGTCGCCGCGCTCGCCGCCGGGCTGGCCGCGAGGATCAGCGCGACCGAACCGACCAGCGCGGCGGCGGCCCGTTGCTGGCGACTCATTCCCGGCAGCCGGGGCGCGGGTCGGCGCAGCGCCTGCGCGCCGAGTTCGACCAGGACGGAGAAGGCGAACGTGGCCCAGCCGAACCAGCCGGCCAGCGCCAGCGCCCGCAGGAAGAGCCGCCCGTCGTCGCGGCTGGTCAACGTCGAGCCGATCTCCGCGACGGTGGGCAGGTGATCGGGCAACGGGTTGCCGGCGAGGGCGAGCAGCGCCACCGGCGCGCCGACCAGCACCGCGCAGAGCACGACGAGCGCGCCGAACCCGGTCAGGATGCGTCCGGTCCGCCGTACGGCGGAACGCCCCGATGCGGCCATGGCTGCCTTCCCTTCCTACGGTGCCCCGGTGAGCGGCCGCGCGGTCGCCTCGCCGGAGACGGTGACGGTCTCGTCGAAGCCCAACAGGCCGAGCATGGATCTGCGGTGCGTGACGGTGACGCGTACCCGGACCCGGGTCTCCCCGTCGACGACCGGGAAGCTGACGGTGTGGCCGGCGGCGCCGGCGGCGGCGAGGTAGTCGGCGACGGCCCGGCGGGCCTGGGGACGGTTGATCCGGGTCGGCCCGCCCTCGATGGCGGTGGCCCGGTCGATGGCCTGGCCGCCGGCGCGGGCGGCCTCGGCCGCGAGGTTGTCGGCCCGCTGTAACGTGCGCAGCTGGCCCGCGCCGTCGAAGGCCAGGCCGATGACGGAGAGGACGCCGACCATCGCCACCGCGAGGAAGATGCTCACCCGGCCCTGGTCGTGCCGGCCGGCCACGGCGGTCATCCCCGGCTCCGGTAGCGGTCCAGCGGCGACGTGAAGCTCGCCGACACGCGCTTGCCGGCGGGCATCCCCGGCAGGACGGACAGGTGCAGGTCCCCGTAGGAGACGGTGCACGCGACCCGGACGGTGACCGAGGCGTCCTGCCCGGCCGGGCTGCGGAACGCCGCGTCGAAGCTGGTGGGGGCGCCGCGTACCGCGCCGCTGAAGGTCACCTCGGGAGTGCCGGCGCAGTTCAGGCCGCGCCAGCCGAGCTGCCGGCGGGCCGCGTCCCGGGCCTCGGCGCGGGCGGTGCGGGCGTCCCGGGAGATCGAGGCGGCGCGGGCGGCGTCGTGGGCGGCGGCGTCGATCGCCTCGGCCGCCACGGCGGTACGCCCGGCGACGCCGGCCAGCACGATCAGCGCGATGAAGGCCGGGGCGAGCACCGCCACCTCGATCGAGACCGAGCCCCGCTCGGCGGTACGGCTCACGGCGTGGTCCACCGTTCCACGGTTCCGTGCGCGGTCTGGTGCACCGGGAAGCTGACCCCGGGTACGACGGACAGGGACCGCCCGCGCACCGTGCAGGTCACCTCCGTCGTGGTGGTCTGGCAGCTCGGCGCGGGATCGTCCCAGCCGACGAGCCAGCCGCCGGCTGCCCGCAGGAACCGGACGGCCCGGGCCTCACCGGCCCCGGCTGGCGCCTGGTGCAGCCGCTGCGCGTTGACCGCGCTCTGCGCGGCGTTGAGCGCGGTGGAGCGGGCGACGAACCAGGCCGCGGTCTGGATCGAGGCGAAGAGCAGCAGCAGGATCACCGGCATCACCACCGCCAACTCGACCGGGTTGGCCCCCCGGTCGACCCCGCCGACCACGAGCCGCCGCCGGACGGCCGGCACAAGGCGCCGGACGGCCCCCGGCGCAGGACCCCGCCCGGCACCCGGCGCAAGGCTCTGGCCGACCCCCGGCACAGGGCCCCGGCCGGCCCCCGGCACAAGGCGCTGGCCGGCGGCCGGGCCGGGGAGCCGGGCGGCAGCCGGGACGGGACGCCGGGCGGCGGTGGCCGCCCGGTGTCCCGGGACGGAGTCTGCTCGGCGCACGGCCCGGCGTTACTTCGGGTCCTGGTGGGTCGGGATGTTGTCCATCCAGTCGTTGGCGGCACCGAGGGCGGCGGCGGTGACCGCCATCGCGACGGCGACCAGACCGAAGATGATCACTGCGGTCGGTACGGGGCTGTCGCCCCGCTCGCCGTCCTCGCGCAGCTCGGCCAGGCGTGTCGACAGCGCGACGTGCAGGCGGGTGATGACGGACATGACGTGCTCCTTCTCTCGGGGGCGGATCACAGGCGGGCGATGAACGGATAGACGGCGAAGCCGAGCAGGACGAAGACGAGCAGCGCCCCGGGGATGTCGAGCCGGCTGGTCACCCCCTCGGCCCTTGCCAGGTTGTCGGTGCGGATCTGGTCGCGCAGCGAGTCGGCGCGGCTGCGCAGGGTCTCGTGCACCTGCGCGCCCTCGCTGCCGGAGGAGCGCATGATCGCCCCGACGTCGCCCAGTTCCGCGATGCCGATGCGCTCGGCGAGGTCGCGAAGCTCGTCCCACGGCGAGTGCATCTGCATCTGCGCGATCCGCAGCGACTCGGAGATGCGGTCGAAGACCCAGCCGTCGCAGACCGCCGCGGCCCGCTCCAGCGACTGCACCGGCCCGTGCGCGGCGGAGAGCTGGAGGGCGACCAGGTCGAGGTAGGTGCAGACCGCCTGGCGGAACTCGTCGCGCGCCTTGTCCGCCCGGTCCAGCACCGACCGGTGCGCGATCAGGGCGCAGAGCAGCGCCAGCCCGAGGCTGCCGAGCACGGGTACGACCACCGGCAGCCGGATGCCGACGGCGAACAGGGTGACGCCGAGCAGCGTCGGCGCGGCGAGCCCGATCAGCGCGGAGAGCAGCATCGACAGGGCGTACTGCTCGGGTGTCCGGTCGATCAGGGCGAGCTGCCGGTGCGGTGGCCGCAGCCAGCGGGACAGCCCGGTGAGCCACTCCAGCCGCCGGTCGGCGGGCGTGGCGAGCTGCCCGGCGCCGGCCGGTTGGTGCAGCCGGCGCAGCGCGGGCCCGAGCGCGGGGGTGGCCGGCACCAGTTCGCGGACCACCAGGAAGGCGCCCAGCCCGACCGTCGCCCCGCCGCAGACGGCGACGGCGAGCTGCCAGTTGAGGATCATGGCGCTCACGGGGCTTGCCTTTCGTTCGCGACTGCGGGGCTCGCAAGCTCACTCCTCGCGCTCACGTGTGCTGGCCTTTCGTTCGCGACCGCGGGGCTCGCAGGCTCACTCCTCGCGCTCACGGGGCCGGCCTTTCGTTCGCGACTGCGGGGCTCGCAAGCTCACTCCTCGCGCTCACCCGAGCACCTCCTCCGGGTCCGGGGCGGGCAGGAAGCGCGCCGGCCGGCGGGGCTGGCTCATCGACCGCACCCAGGCCAGCAGGCCGACGAAGGCCGCGCCGAGCGCCGCCATCACGAGCTGCCCGAAGGGCGTGCCGTACGGGCTGATGTACTCGGTGTTGAGCAGCCCGTACGCGACGGTGGCCAGGGTCATCCCGGTGAGGAAGCGGACCGCGAAGCGGGGCTGGGTGCGCTTCGCCTCGATCTCCCGGCGGGTGGCCACCTCGGCCGCCGCCGCTCCGGCGATCGAGCCGAGCACGTCGCCGAGGCGTTCGCCCCGGTCGGTCACGTGCAGGATCAGCGCGGCCACCACCTGGTCGCAGACCGGGTCGCCGATCTCGTCGGCGAAGGCGAGCAGCGCGGAGCGGGCCAGCCAGCCGGCCTGGAGGCGGGCGGCGAGCAGCCGTACCTCCTCCTGGATCTCCTCGGGAGCGGTGGCGACCGTACCGATGATCGTCTGCTGGAGTCCCTGGCCGGTGGCGGAGACGTCCTTGAGCCGGCGGGTCCACTCGCCGACCGCCTCGATGCGAGCGATGGCCCGCTGCTCGGCCTTGCCGACGGAGAACAGCCACGGGGTGCCCGGGACGGCCACCACGACCAGCAGGCCGACGACCGGCAGGCCGGTGACCAGGAAGGCCAGCGCGCCCGCGACCAGGGCGGCGACCAGCAGCGCCTGGTGGGCCCGCTGCTCGCGCGGGGTGGTGCCCGGGCCCTTCCACAGCCGGTCGAGCCCACGGCCCGCGCCGGGCCCGCCGCCGGGAGGCCGTCGGGTGCCGACCAGCGCGACGACCGCCAGCAGCAGCCCGGCCACGCAGGCGGCACCGGAGGCCACCGCGACGAGTTCGACGTTGTCCAGCACCGGTCACCGCCGTCCGAGCCGGGTGTGCCGGGGCCGCCGCCACGCGCCCGTGCCGGCCTCGATCCACCGGCTGAGCAGCCGGGCGTCGTAGCCGACCCGGAGGAGCTGGGCGCGCACCCGCTCGGGCAGGTGCCGGGGTACGGCCCGCCCGTCCGGCCCGGGCCCGAACACCTGGGTGGTCGTGATCCGGTTGCCGTCGCCGACGCCGATGACCTCCTCGACGTGCGAGACGAAGCGGTGCTTGCGCCCGCCGATCGCGGTCTCGTCCTCGACGGTGACGTAGACGATCAGGTCGAGCGCGTTGCCGGCCATCCGGCGGGCCTGGTCGACGGTCATCTCCCGGCCGTGCGCGAGCGCCAGCTCGATGATCCGCTCGCTCACCCCGGCGGGCGTACGCGCGTGGATGGTGCACATCGAGCCGCGGCTGGTCGTCATGGCCTGGAGCATCGGGACGATCTCCCGGGACCGGACCTCGCCGACGATGATCCGCAGCACGCCCATCCGCAGGGAGACCGGGATCAGGTCGGCGATGCTCACCTCGCCGGCCGGGCGGCCGTCCGCCCCGCGTTCGCCGTGGCCCTCCCGGGACTCGAAGCTCATCACCGCCCGGTGCTTGAGCCGGCGGCGGGCCGGCAGCAGCTCGCGGCTCTCCTCCAGCAGCACGTACGGCTCGTCGGCCGGGATCTCGTCCATCAGCGCCCGGATCACGGTGGTCTTCCCGGCGCCCGCGAGGCCGGCCACCATGATGTTCAGCCCGGCGCGCATGGACGCGCGGAGGAAGTCGCGCACCAGCGGGTCGATCATCTCGTCCAGGTCGCCCCGGCCCCCGGCGAGGTCGTCGAGGCTCACGTCCAGCGTGTTGTGCTTGCGGATCACCGCGTACGGGCGGTGGCTGACCAGGAACACCGCGGCGAGCCGGCTGCCGTCGGGCAGTTGCAGGTCGAGGGTGGGCTTGGACGTCGACAGCGAGCGTTCGGTGGCCCCGGCCCGGCGGGCCGCCGCCTGGAGGATCTCCACCAGCTCGTCGTCGCTGTCGGCGATCGGCTCCACCCAGTCGACCCCGCCGCCGTGGCGGGTGACGCGCACCTGGTCGCAGCCGAGGATGTGCACCTCCTCGATGGTGTCGTCGACCAGCAGCGTCTGGAGGCGGCCGAGCCCGGCCAGCTCGGCGGTCACCTGATCGAGCAGGAGACGCTCCTCGCCGGCCGCCATCGGGGTGCCGGCCCGGCGCACCGCGTCGGCGTACTCGGCGACCACCGTCACCGCGAGCCGGGCGCGCTCGGTGTCCTCCTCGTCGACGGTGAACTCCCGGCCGCGCTGCCACAGGGCGAGCCGCTCGCTGAGCTCCCGGCGCAGCTCGCGGACCACCTGGAAGTCGACCCGGGGCCGGGGCGGCGGCTGCTCCGGCTGCGGCGCGGTGACCGGCACCGGCAGCGGGACGGGGTGGTGCCGGCCGTTGGGCGGGGTCAGCGGCGGCGCCGTGGAGGTGGCGCCGGGCGGCTGCCGGCGCGGGTCGCCGGAGACCGGTTCAAACCGCACCCGGCACCCCCTGCGACACGGGCCAGGCCAGCCGGGCGCGCCGGCGTTCCAGCAGCGCCCCGACCGGCACCTCCAGGGCCCCGGCCGCGCGCATCAGGGGCCGACCGGCCCGCACGGTGCCGCCGAGGCCGAGCACCTCGGCCGTACGCGGATCGTGCGGCATCCGGGCGATGACCGGCAGCCGCAGCGCCTTGCTGATCTCGCCGCTGCCGTGGCCGTCGCCGACCAGCAGCAGCCGCAGGGTGCCCGGCGGCACCCGGTGCTCGGCGAAGTCCCGCTCGATCGTCTTGGCCATGGCCCGGGTGCCGGAGAGGTCGGGGAGCCGGGCGCCGCTGACCAGCAGCACCACCGAGGCGGCGCGCAGGATCGGCCACGGTGGACCGACGACGTGCAGCCGCCCGCAGTCCACCACCACGTCGTACGGCGGGTCGCCGCCCTCCAGGCTGCCGAAGAAGTCGGCGAACCGCTGCCAGAGCGGGGTGACGCTGCCGGCCTGGGCGGGGTCGACGACGCCGGGCAGCAGCAGCCGCTCCCGCTTCGGCGCGTCCAGGTCGACCAGTTGCGACCAGAACGCCGACTCCAGGTTGCCGTCGCGCAACTCGCCGACCGCCAGCTCGCCGATGCCCCGGGGACCGTCGAGCGCGCCGCCGAGGTAGCCGGCGAGGATCGACCCGCCGGCCGGGTCGCACTCGGCGAGCACCAGCCGCCGGTGCCAGGTCAGGGCGCAGGCCAGGGCGGTGGTGGTGACGCCCGGGGAGCCCTTCGCCGACACCAGCGCGATGATCGCCACGGTCAGGCCGCCTCGGTCAGTACGAGGGCGATCCGCTCCTGGCTGGACAACGCGACGACGGCCGGCACGTCCCGGACGGCGAGCGCCAGGTAGACCACCACCTCGTCGTCGTCGTCGGAGGTGACGGCGTCGATGACCGTCGCCTCGAACCGGGTGGCGGCGCCCGCCGGGCGGTCGTCGTCGCCGTCCGGCGTGCTGACCAGCAGGAGCTTGTCGCCGGGGTGGAGCCTGCGGGCGGGCACCTCGGCGGGGCCCAGGCCCAGCGCGAGCTGCTGCTGGCCGGGCCCGAGCAGTGGGTCGTCGGTGAGCTGGGCCATCGTCAGCAGCGTGCCGGGCGTCAGCGACACGGCGGCCCGCTTGCCGACCACCTCGTCGAGCCGGCCGGCGGGCACCGGGGACAGCCCCTGGCCGCCGGCCACCTGCACCGGGACCAGGTCGTCGGCGCTGACCTGCCGGCCGACCTCGACCGGCCGGGCCACCGCCAGGTAGCTGCCGGTGGCGCGTACCGAGGTGACCGCGAACGCCGCCCCCAGGCCGCCGAGGGCGATCAGCAGCACGGCCAGGCCGAGCAGCCCGGGACGCATCCGGCGCTGCCGGACCACCCGGGGCGGGGCGACCGGCGCGTCCACCGGCCCGGTCCCGTTCCTGGTCGCCACACTCATTGAGCCACCACCTGTAGTTCGTTGATTCGGACCGGGACGGTTCCCGTGGTCCGGTTGACCGGGATGACGCCGCTCTGGCCGCCGCCCGCCCAGGTCACCGTCCAGTAGGTCGTGGCCCGTACCCGGTAGTCGCCGGCCTTCGGGTAGCCCTTGGCGTAGCCGCAGTCGGGGGAGGGGCGGCCGGCGAGCGGGCCGTCGGCCCGGTACGGGGTGCCGGCGCCGGAGCAGGTGACGGTGCTGCCGTTGCCCATGTTCCAGACGATCCGGTCGAACTTCGCCGTGATCCGTACGGTCAGGCCCCGCTCGCTCTCCGACGCCTCCTGGGTCGGCCCGAAGTACTTCCGGTCGTCGTTGCGGCCCCACATCCAGACCGGCAGCCCGACCAGGCCGGGACCGTTGCTGCGGCGGGGGGCGACCGCGATCCGGGGCGCCGCGATGGTGATCTTGGCCAGCGCCCTGCGGGCGAGTTCCTCCGGGTCGGGCGGCGCGCCGAAGCCGGGCGGCGGGGCGTCGCGCAGGACGGTGGTCTGGGAGCCGAGGTCGCCGCCGTTGCAGGTGCGCACGTACCACTGTTGGCCCTCGGGCGCCTCCGGCTGCGGTTCGGCGAGCTTGTAGTAGCAGCCGTCGCCGTTGTTGAACCAGCCGAGCACGCTGTCGTAGCACTTGACGGTGCGGCCGTTCCACTGGCACTTGGCGCTGCCGCCTCCGCCGCCCGGGTCGCCGCCCCCGCCGTCGTCCCCGCCACCGCCGGGATCGCCCGGGGCGCCGGGATCGTCGTCCCAGACGCTGCAGTCGCTCTGCCCCGGCGGGCACTCCGCGCCGGGGTCCGCGCGTTGCGCGGCGATCGCGGGCACGGCCGCCCCGAGCGCCAGCAGCAGGGCCAGGCCGACGCCCGCGAGCGACCGGCGGGCCGTCCCGCTCCGGTCACCACCGTCGGCGGTACGGACGACGTCCGGCCCGGCGTCCCGTCCCGCCCGCGTCAGCACGGCAGGTCCTCGTGGGCGGCGCCGGCGCTGATCAGCCAGCGGCCGTCCGGGAAGCGGGTGGCGGTGGCGGTGGCCAGGTGCCGCGTTCCGCCGGTGCCGGGCACGACCCGCTTGTCCCTGGCGTAGACGAGCCGGTAGCCGGTGGCGTCCAGGCAGTCCTGGATCTCCACGGTGGGCGGGCTCGAATCCAGGCTCACCGAGGTCACGGTGGGGTCGGAGACCAACGTGCCGGTACGCATCGCACCGTGCTCCTTCGCCTTGCGGATGGTCAGCCGGACCCGGGTCAGCAGCGGGTCGGCGAGGAACCGGGACAGCTCCGGGTGGTGGGGGTCGCCGCGCCCGCTCGCCTTGCGGGAGGCGGCGAGATATCCGGCGTACGCGGTCAGCGCCGCCTTCTTCGCCGCCTGCTCGTCGGCGGCCCGGTGGGTGGGGGCGGGAGCGTCCCCGGCGGTCGCCGCCCGGGGGGCCGTTCCCGGCTCGGCGCCGCAGGCCGGGGACGCGCCGAGCGCCGCGATGGCGAGCAGGCAGGTTGCCCATCGGCTGAATCGCCGTCCGCGCACGTCGTGCCTCCTCGGTGGCCGCCCGGGGCCGGTCTGGCGGCCTCCGGGCATGCGACGGCGCGCCCGGATGGGGCCATCCGGACCTGTCGGAAAGCGCCGATGCATTTGCCGTTACTGATCTCTACAAAAGCGATGTCCCGCGTCGTCCCGTCTTTTCGCTGTGGGTTGCACCACACCCAAGGGGCGAGCATAGGCTGACGCTCGCCGATGCAACAGAGGCAATTCGTTCGGATACTGTGAGTGATGAGAGGTGGTGGCGGCGGGTGGTCTCGGCTGGTGCGGGCGGGTCGGTCGGCGGGGATCGGCGGATCGGCGGCGTGGGAAGCGCGCGCGGTGGGGGAGGTGTCGTCGCGGTGGCGGGCGGTTGTCCCGGACGTGGCGTCTGGTCCGATCCGTCCCCCGCGCCGACGCATCGACATTCCGCCAGGATGGGATTCCCGTCTATGTGGACGCGCCATTTCCGCGCGCGATGCCGCGCTTTGTCCGGCAGGGGCGCGGGCCGTTCCGCCCGTTACCGGCCGACAGTCGCCGCACTACCCAGCGTGGTCGCCGCCGGCGCCGGCCTCCGGGGGCGATCGTGACGCTGACCGGGCCGCCGGCGGTGGCGGAGCCGACCGCACCGAAGGTCGCCGCACGCGGGGCGCGGCTGCTGGCCGTGCTCGCGCTCGCCCCGGCGCTGCGGCTCGCCGTGATCCGGCACGCCGTACCGCCGGGGGTGGCGACCCGGACCGGGTGCGACGCGTGCGCCGCCCCGGTCGGGCTGGCCCGGCCCTGGCCGGCGCTGGGTCCGACGGCGCGGTGCGGGCGGTGCGGGGCGCGCGTCGGACCGCCGCCCGGCACGGTGGAACTCGCCCTCGCGGCGGCCGTCGGGGCGCTGGTGCTGCTCGGGCCGCCCGGCGTCGTGCTGGCCGCCACGGCGTGGTGGCTGGGCTGGGCGATCCCGCTGGTCTTCGTCGACGCGGCCGTGCGCCGGCTGCCGGACCGGCTCACCCTGCCCGCCGCGGCCGGGACCTGGCTGCTGCTGGGGCTGGCCGCCCTCGCCGGGGCCGGTCCGGCGCCCTGGCTGCGCGCCACCGCCGCCGGCGTCGCGCTGGCCCTCCTCTTCGCCACCACCACGCTGCTGCTCGGCCGGCGCGGCTTCGGCCTCGGCGACGCCAAGCTGGCGCTCGGCGTCGGCGCGCTGCTGGGCTGGTACGGCTGGGCGGCGCTGGTCGCCGGGCTGGTGTTCGCCCTGCTGCTGTCCGGGCTGGTCGGCGTCGCGCTGCTGGCCGCCCGCCGGGTCGGCTGGCGCAGCCACCTCCCCTTCGGCCCGTTCCTCGTCCTCGGCACCCTCGCCGCCCTGGCCGTCCTCCTCGCCTGACCCGGGCGGCCTCCCGTTCAGGCCCCCCGGCCCGGGCCGGTTCCACCGTCCCCGTGAGCGGTCAGCGGCGGGACGTCGGGGTGGCCGGGTCGCGGACGGGGCGCTCGGCCTGCCGGGCGCGGCGGTGCAGCAGCCCGGCGGCGGGGCGGGCGAACAGCGGGGTGAGCAGCGCGGCGAACAGGGCGCCGAGCAGGACACCGGCGACCACGTCGTGCGGGTAGTGCACGCCGACGAAGGTGCGGGAGAACGCGGCCAGCGCCGCCAGCGGCAGCGCCACCAGGCCGACCCGCCGGGACAGCAGGAGCGTCGCCACCGCCAGACCGCCCGCGATCGTGGAGTGGTTGCTGGGGAACGACCAGTCGCCCGTCGGCGGGCACTCGCCGGCGATGATGGCGAGCTCGGTGGCGAGCGCCCGGCAGGGGCGTTCCTGGTCCACCACCGTCTTCAACAACTCGCTGCACCCGTACGCGAGCACCACCGGCGCCGGCGACACCAGGGCGTACGCGCGGTCGCGCGCCCCGCCCCCGAGCCGGGACACGGCCGCGATCAGCCACAGCGCGCCGAGCAGCAGGATCGCGCCCTCGGTGAAGTGCTCGGCGAACCACTGCACCGGTTGCGGGGTGTCGGCGGCGAAGTCGACGATGTCCTGGTACCACTCGACACTGATCTTCGGAACATCCGGCGTGTCCACATCAACCATGTTTCACCTCACCGATCGTTCATACCTCGTTTAGCTCCCAGACAACCCTGGAATACCTGGAAGTCGGGCGCAGTGTGCATTGGTCGGGGGACGACCCCGACTTTCGTCTCAGCGACCTCTCAGCCCCATCTGCTTCGATTAGCCCGGTACGTCGGACTTCCACTGGAGGCGCTGTGCACGACACCCCCATCGCCGATCGGCCGCCGACCGGGCAGGTCACGGGGGACGACGAGGCCTGGCGGATCCGGCGTACGGAGGCGGACATGGACCGCCTCGCCGAGACCGAGTCGATCTTCGCGTTGGGCAACGGCTGGGTCGGCTGGCGCGGCACCCTGGACGAGGGCACGCCCTACGGCATGCCCGGCACCTACCTCAACGGCTTCCACGAGCGGCGGGAGCTCGACTACCCCGAGGACGGCTACGCCTTTCCGCAGTTCAGCGACACGGTGATCAGCGCGCCGAACGCGGCCCTGATCCGCCTCTGGGTCGGCGGCGAGCCGCTGGACGTGCGCACGGGCACGCTGCGTACCCACGAGCGGGTGCTCGACCTGCGGGCCGGGGTGGTCGAGCGGCACACCGAGTGGATCTCGCCGGCCGGGCACGGCGTACGCGTCCGCAGCGTCCGGCTGGTCTCCCTGCCCCGGCGTCCGGTGGCCGCCGTGCGGTGGTCCGTCGAGCCGTTGGACGGCACGGTCGAGGTGCGGGTCTGCGCCGACCTGCTCGCCAACGAGCGGGTGCCCGAGCGCGCCGACGACCCCCGTGCCGCCTCCGTCATCACCGACCCGCTGACCGCCGAGTACCGCCACTGGAACGGGCACGACGGCGTCCTCGTCCACCGCACCGGGCACAGCGGGCAGCGGGTCGCCGTCGCCGTCGCGCACGAGGTGTCGGCGCCGGACGGCTTCGCCCCCGGCGTCGACTGCACCCCGGACCGGCTCCGCCTCACGTTCACCGGGACGCTGCGCGCCGGCGAGCGGCTCCAGCTGACCAAGTTCGCCGCGTACGAGTGCACCCCGGTGGACGCCATGCCCCCGGAGGAGCTGGCCCGCCTGGTCGTCGCGGAGGCCGACGCGGCCCGCGCGGAGGGCTTCGACGCCCTGCTGGCCGGCCAGCGCGCGGCGCTGGACGTCGCCTGGCAGACCGCCGACGTGCAGCTCGACGGCGACGCCGAACTCCAGCAGGCCATCCGGTTCTCGGTGTTCCACCTGCTCCAGGCGGGCCGGGCGGACGGCGACCGGACCATTCCCGCCAAGGGCCTGACCGGCAACGGCTACGACGGGCACGTGCTCTGGGACACGGAGGGCTACGTGCTGCCCGTGCTGACCTACCTCGACCCGCCGCTGGCCCGCTCGGCGCTGCGCTGGCGGCACGCCCACCTGCCGGAGGCCCGCGAGCGCGCGGCGGAGCTGCGGCTGACCGGGGCGACCTTCCCGTGGCGGACCCTCGGCGGGCGGGAGTGCTCCGGCTACTGGCCGGCCGGCACGGCCGGGCTGCACCTCAACGCCGACATCGCCGACGCGGTGCTGCGCTACGTCGCCGCCACGGGCGACGAGGAGTTCCTCGCCGGCCCGGGGCTGGAACTGCTGGTCGAGACGGCCCGGCTCTGGCACGGCTTCGGCCACTGGTCCGACACCGGCACCTTCCACCTGCACGGCGTGACCGGCCCCGACGAGTACAGCGCCCTGGTCGACGACAACGTCTTCACCAACCTGATGGCCCGGCGCAACCTGCGCGGGGCCGCCGACGCCGCCGAGCGGCACCCGGAAGCGGCGGGCCGGCTCGGGGTCGACCCGGCCGAGGTGTCGGCCTGGCGCGCCGCGGCGGACGCGGTCTTCGTCCCGTACGACCGCAAGCGCGGGGTGCACCAGCAGTCGGCCGGCTTCACCGAGCAGCCGGAGTGGGAGTTCGCGGACACCTCCGACGACGACTACCCGCTGCTGCTGCACTTCCCCTACCTGGAGCTGTACCGCAAGCAGGTGGTCAAGCAGGCCGACCTGGTGCTCGCCATGCAGCGCTGCCCGGGGGAGTTCACGGCCGACGAGAAGGCCCGCAACTTCGCCTACTACGAGGCGCGGACCGTCCGGGACTCGTCGCTGTCGGCCTCCCCGCAGGCCGTGCTCGCCGCCGAGGTCGGCCACCTCGACCTGGCGTACGACCTGTTCGCCGAGTCGGTGCTCCAGGACCTGGCGGACCTCGGCGACAAGACCGGCGACGGGCTGCACCTGGCGTCGCTGGCCGGGGCGTGGCTGGCCCTGGTGCAGGGCTTCGGCGGGCTGCGCGACGACCGGGGGGTGCTCTCCTTCGACCCCCGGCTGCCGGCGGCGATCGACCGGCTCGCCTTCAGCCTGCGCTGGCACGGCCACCGGCTGCGGGTCACCCTGACCTCCGACGAGGCCCGCTACGAGCTGCCGGACGCCGACCCGGGGACCGGCATCGAGGTGTGGCACCACGGCGAGCCGCTCCGGGTCACCGGGGCAGGGCCGGTCACCCGGCCGATGCCCGAGGTGCCCGACCCGGGGCCGGAGCCGCCCTCCCCGCCCGGCCGCCGACCCGCCCGCCGCTCCGCCGGCGACCGCTGAGGCGTACGGGCGCAGCTCGGTAGGGTGGCGCGGTGTCCGATCTCCAGCGGCTCGCCGCCCACCACGCCGCCGCGCTGCTGCGCTTCGAGCGGGAGAACCGGGAGTGGTTCGCGCGGTCGGTGCCGGACCGGGGCGACGCGTACTTCGCCGACTTCGCGGCGCGGCACGCGGGACTGCTCGCCGAGCAGAAGACCAGCGCCTGCCACTTCCACGTCCTGGTCGAGGCGGACGGGACGGTGCTGGGCCGGTTCAACCTGGTCGACGTCGCCGACGGCGAGGCCGAGCTGGGCTACCGGGTGGCCGAGCGGGCCGCCGGGCGCGGGGTGGCGACCGACGGTGTCCGCCGCGTCGCCGCGTTGGCCCGCCGGGCGTACGGGCTGTGCCGGCTGACCGCCGGGACCACGCTGGACAACGCGGGCTCGCTCGCGGTGCTCCGGCGCACCGGGTTCACGCCGGTGGGCGAGGTGTCACTCGACGGGCGCCCCGGGCTGCGGTTCGCCCGAGAGCTGACGGCCGACGACTGACGCGCCGGACATCCGCTGCCGGACGGTCTCCAGCGCCTCGAAGGCGTACGCCCAGTTGTGGCACTTGAAGCTGCGCAGCCCTTCGATCGCGGTGCGGCAGTCGGTGCAGCGCACCCCGGCGATCGCGTCCGGGACCTCGGTGTTGACGTACCTGCGGTCGCCGAGGATGACCGTCGCGATCATCATCCGGTCGTGTACGCCGGAGAGTGCGGAGGAGACGATGTCGTACCAGTTCACCCGTCGGCCGCACTTGGGGCAGTCCGGCTCGTCGCCGCTGACCCAGAGCGGGGCGCCGATGCTGCGCAGCGGCATGCCGAGCAGCTTCTCGATCCGCCGTACGTCGGACTCCGGGGTCGTCCACCGGTGCCTGCCGGGCAGTGAGGCGGGCGAGTCGTAGACGGCCCGGAACAGGACCGGGTCGACCTCCACGGTCTCGCGCTGACTGGTCATCGGCGTGCCTCCTCCACGGTCGGCGCCCGCACCGTCGACGCGGGTGGGGCGGGTACGACCGGATCAACGACGACCGGGGGTCAGGTGTTGTCCGCCCGGTGACGCGGGATCGGCCGCCGGGCCTACGGTTCGTGCCGCCGCAGGCCGCGCAGCGCCGTGTCCACCACCTGGTCGGCGTACTCGTGGGTCAGCGGGCCGGTGCGCTGGAGCCAGCGGTTGAGCACCGGCCCGAAGAGCAGGTCGACGGCCACGTCGAGATCGACGTCCTCGGCGAGCTGCCCCGCGCGCCGGGCGGCGCGCAGGCGCTCCTTCTTCAGCTCCCGCATGGGCCCGTCCAGCCGCTCCGCGTAGTCGGCGGCCAGGGCGGGGTCGTGGACGATCTCGGTGTGCAGGGCGCGCATGGGCAGGTCGTAGCGCGGATCGTTCAGCTCGTCAACGATGGACCGCAGGACCAGCTTCAGGTCGGCGGCCAGGTCGCCGGTGTCGGGCAGGGCTCCGCTCTGCCCGTCCTGCCCGCCGTCGGTCGTGAGCGCGAGGAAGGCGTCGAACAGCAGGGCGCCCTTCGAGGGCCACCAGCGGTAGATCGTCTGCTTGCCGACGCCGGCGGCGGCGGCGATGCCCTCGATGCTGAGCTTCGCGTAGCCCACCTCGCCGACGAGGTCGAAGGCGGCGGCGAGGATGGCGCGGCGTGCCGTCTCGCTGCGACGGCTGGAGTCGGGGGCGACCTTCTGCGTGGGCACGGGCCCAATCTAGCAAGAAGATGAGACGAGACGGTCCGTCTTGACAGTGGGGCCCGATCGGGTAGGGTCACTCGCGCCAACAAGACGAGACGGTCCGTCTCGCCAGAGAAGGAGTTCCCATGGAAGCCTCAGCCACCGCCGCACCGCGGGTCTGGTTCATCACCGGCGCCAGCCGTGGCCTCGGTCGCGCCTTCGCCGAGGCCGCGCTCGCCGCCGGCGACATGGTCGTCGGCGCGGCCCGGGACGTCTCGCCGCTCGACGACCTCGCCGCCCGGCATCCCGACCGCCTGCTGGCGTTGCGCCTCGATGTCACGGACCGCGCGGCGGTCTTCGACGTCGTCGCCCGCGCGGTGCGGCACTTCGGCCGGCTCGACGTCGTCGTGAACAACGCCGGGGCGCTCTTCATGGGCATGGTCGAGGAGTTCACCGAGGCCGAGGCCCGCGCCCAACTGGACCTCAACTTCTTCGGCGCGCTCTGGGTCAGCCAGGCCGTCCTGCCGCAGTTGCGCGCCCAGGGCGGCGGGCACGTCGTGCAGATATCCAGCATCGGCGCCCTCGGCGGCTTTCCCAGCACGGGGCTCTACAGCGCGAGCAAGTTCGCGCTGGAGGGCATGAGCGAGGCGCTGGCCGCCGAGGCCGCAGCATTCGGCGTCAAGGTCACCATCGTCCAGCCGGGCGGCTACTGGACGGACCTCTACACCAGCAGCACGGCGGCCACCCCGCAGCCCGCCTACGACCCGCTGCGGGAGGAGTTGGCACGGCAGTGGGCGGGGTCGATCGACAGCGAACCCCGGCTGGCCGCCGAGGCGCTGATGAAGCTCGTCTCCAGCGACGACCCGCCGCTGCGGCTGCTGCTGGGCAGCATGGTCTACGACCTCGCCTTCGACGTCTCGAAGCGACGCATGGACGTCTGGGCCGGCTGGGAAGAGGTGAGCCGCGCCGCCGAGAAGGCGGTCCCGGCCCCGGGCACCGGGCCGACCTGACCGGCCGGGCGCGCTCGGCGGGGCGTGCCCGCGGCGGTCGTGACGATCGCCACGCGGACGGGAACTCTTCCGTAACGGAAGAGTAGGGTCCGCTGGGCCGCCGCGCCGCGCGAGCCCGTCCCCCCAGTGGAAATGGCTGTATGTCGTCTGTGCTGTCCGCGGCCTCCCGTCCGCGCCTGCCCCGCCCGTCCTGGCTCTCGCCGAAGGTGTTCCGCACCGAGGTCCTCGCCGGCCTGGTTGTCGCCCTGGCGCTGATCCCGGAGGCGATCTCCTTCTCGATCCTGGCCGGGGTCGACCCCCGGGTGGGCCTCTTCGCCTCGTTCACCATGGCGGTGACCATCGCGATCTGCGGCGGGCGGCCGGCGATGATCTCCGCCGCCACCGGCGCGGTCGCCCTGGTCGTGGCGCCCCTCGCGAAGGAGTACGGCCTCGATCACCTCGTCGCGGCGGTGATCCTCGGCGGCGCGATCCAGATCCTGCTGGCGGTGCTCGGGGTGGCGAAGCTGATGCGGTTCATCCCGCGCAGCGTGATGGTCGGCTTCGTCAACGCCCTGGCCATCCTGATCTTCGTCGCCCAGGTGCCGCACCTGCTCGGGGTGCCGTGGCTGGTCTACCCGCTCGTGGCGGTCGCGCTGGCGATCATGGTGGGGCTGCCCCGGCTCACCCGGGCCGTCCCGGCGCCGCTGGTCGCCATCGTGGTGCTGACCGTGGTCACCGTGACCACCCACGCGGCGGTGCCGACCGTGGGCGACGAGGGGGCGTTGCCGGACAGCCTGCCCACGCTCGGCCTGCCGCAGATCCCCTGGACCATGGACACCCTGACCCTGATCGCCCCGTACGCCCTGGGCATCGCGCTGGTCGGGTTGATGGAGTCGCTGATGACCGCGAAGCTGGTCGACGACATCACCGACACCCCCTCCAGCAAGACCCGGGAGTCGTGGGGGCAGGGCGTGGCGAACATCGTCACCGGGTTCTTCGGCGGCATGGGCGGCTGCGCGATGATCGGCCAGACGATGATCAACGTGAAGGCGTCCGGCGCCCGTACGCGGCTGTCGACCTTCCTGGCCGGCGTCTTCCTGCTGATCCTGGTGGTCGCGCTCGGCGACGTGGTCGCGGTGATCCCGATGGCCGCCCTGGTCGCCGTCATGGTCATCGTCGCGGTGTCGACGTTCGACTGGCACTCGGTCGCCCCGGCCACGCTCCGGCGGATGCCGTACGGCGAGACGATCGTCATGGTGACCACCGTCGTCACCACCCTGGCCACCCACAACCTCGCCGTCGGCGTCGTCGTCGGCGTGCTCACCGCGATGGTCGTCTTCGCCCGCCGGGTCGCCCACCTGGTGGAGGTGACCAGCGTCCTAGACCCCGAGGGGACGACCCGGATCTACTCGGTGCACGGCGAGCTCTTCTTCGCCTCCAGCAACGACCTGGTCGGCCGGTTCGACTACGCGAACGACCCCGACAGCGTGATCATCGACATGACGCACGCCCACGTGTGGGACGCCTCCTCCGTGGCCGCCCTCGACGCCGTCACCACCAAGTACGCCGCCCGCGGCAAGACCGTGGAGATCGTCGAGCTGAACCGCCCCAGCGCCCACATCCACGGCACCCTCGCCGGCCGGCTCGGCGTCGGCCACTGATGGCCGGCGACCGTACGGCCGAACCGGAGCCCGTCCCCGGCCCGGGCGCGGCGTCGGTGCCCGCCCCCGGCGCCGGCGGCGGGCGGCTGATGCAGATCGGCGAGGTTGCCGAGCGGATCGGGCTGAGCATCCGCACCATCCGGCACTACGAGGACGTCGGCCTGATCGTCCCGTCGGCCCGCAGCGATGGCGGCTTCCGCCTCTACACCGCGCCCGACCTCGACCGGCTCGCCGTGGTCAAGCGGATGAAGCCCCTCGGCTTCACCCTCGACGAGATGCGCGACCTGCTCGCCGTCCTCGACGCCCTCGACACGGCCGGGGGTGCCGAGCGGGCCGCCCTGCTCGACCGGCTCGGCATGTTCCACACCGCCGCCACCGCACGCGTCGGCGCGCTGCGCGACCAGCTCGCGATGGCCGAGGACTTCGCCGGCACGCTCCGCGACAGGCTCGACCAGCACGGCGGCCCGCCCACCTGACCGGGACCTCGTCGGGCCCGGCCCAGCTCCCGCTCTCTCCTACCGTCAGCCTCCCCGCTCCGGCGGGAGCCGACAGCGCCGCCCTCCGTCCGCTGGCCGCTGACCGTGGCGGAGGCGCACTACGCTCCGGGCCACCCGAGGAGAGAGAAGATCAATGCGTAGGACCCTGCTGCCCGTCGCGGCACTCGCCCTGGTGGCGGCGCTGAGCGGATGCGTCACGATCACCACGCCGCCGGACGCCCCGGACCCGGTGGCCTCCGCACGGCCGACGGCCAGCCCCGCCGGCGCGGACGACGGGACAGCGGACCCGGACCCGGCGCCGTCGGCCGTACCCGACACATCGGGGGCGCCCGCCACGCTCCGGGCCCTCACCTGCGAGCAGCTCAAGACCGCCGCGCTCGGCAACGGAACCGAGCGGTACAACGGCTACGCCGAACCGATCCCGCTGGTCGACGGCATGTGGTCCGGGGAGGACGGCACCGTCGTGCACATGCAACAGCCGTGTGCCGTCGGCGACCTGACCGGCGACGAGGCGGCCGACGCGCTGGTCCCGGTGCTGATGGACGGCGGCGGGACCGGCAAGTTCTGGCAGGTCGTGATGTACGGCAACATCGACGGTCAGCCCGTCTACGTCACCATGGTCGACATCGGCGACCGGACGCCGGTCGAGTCGGTCTCGATCAAGTCGCGACGGGCGACGGTGGTCTACCTGACCCGCCCCGAGGACGCGTCCTCGGCGGAGGTCGCCGTGCGACGTACGGCCGTCTACGAGCTCAGCGGCAGCCGGCTCGTCGAGATCAGCCGCACGGACACGCCGTACACGCCCTGAGGCTTCCAACCCCGCGCGGCGGGTGTCGTCGCCGCGCCGGTGGGGGGCGGGTGCGGTGGTGCGTCGTCCGACTGCACCCGCCCTGCCGGTGGGCTGTTCCAGCATGGAACAGCCCACCGGATCCGGAAGGGGCCGCTATCCGGCAGCAGGGGTTGGAGCAACGGGGGACGGACGTGCCCCGTGTGGCTGTTGCCGGTCTTCCCTACTGCGCGGTGTATCCGCCGTCCACGGGGAGGGCGACGCCGACGACGAAACTGGCGCCGGGGCTGCATAGCCAGAGCACGGTGGAGGCGATCTCGTCGGCTTGACCGAATCGGCCGATGGGCTGGTTGGCCAGTGCCGCGGTGGCGGCCTGCAGGGCCGCGTCGTTGACGTCGGCCAGGACGACCGCGGCTCCGGCATGGGCGAACGCCTGCGCGGTGGCCAGCCCCATGCCGGAGCTGGCGCCGTGACCAGGGCAACCTGGCCGGTGAAGTCGTAGGTGGGGTTCATTGTGTCTCCCGGCGGCACGCTCGGGTGGAGATCAGGCCACGAAGGGCTCGACGGTCGCGGTGACGGCGCCGTCGAGGTCGGCGATGCGGCTGGCGGAATCGCCGTCGAGGCGGCCGATTATCACGATGCCGGGGAAGTACGACTGGTCGCCGTAGTAGAGGACGAGATCGTTGCCGGGCGCGTAGTATCCGACGTCGCCGACGTCGGGATCCGCCCCGTCTGGTTGGCCGTTCAGTGACAGCGGTGCGGGCAGCGGGCCGGTCTTCTCGACGGAGCCGTGGTCGATCATGTTGACGGTCAGCGGCAGCTGGGCGAGCAGGTCACGGCCGGCGGCGCTGTCGAAGAT
Source organism: Micromonospora sp. DT178 (assembly GCF_049841695.1). Classification (NCBI taxonomy): domain Bacteria; kingdom Bacillati; phylum Actinomycetota; class Actinomycetes; order Micromonosporales; family Micromonosporaceae; genus Micromonospora; species Micromonospora sp. DT178. The sequence continues at coordinate 16,065 of NZ_JBNCKV010000029.1, read as the reverse complement.
CGTGGCTTGGAAGCGCTGGTCGTTGATGGTGATCTGGATCTTCACCTGTTCTCCCGGGGAGGCGGCGGTGCCGCTCGCTGGTGCCGTGGACCGGCCGGCGCTGCTGGGTGATGTGGCGGACGGTCGTTCGCCGGTGTCGCCGGGCTGACCGTCGCCGCCGCAGCCGGCAAGGGTCAGGCCGAGGATCGCCGACAGCGCTGTGCGGACGGCTGCGCGTGTGGCTGGCATGGCATCTCCCGGTGTTGGGTCCGGCACCGGGTCAGAGGGTGAGTAGGACCTTGGTGGCGGTGCGCTGGTCCATCGCCTGGTAGCCCTCTGCGGCCCGATCGAGCGGCAGGGTGAGGTCGAAGACCTTGCCGGGGTCGATCGTGCGGTCCCAGATGAGCTGGATCAGCTCGGGTAGGAAGCGCCGGACCGGGGCGGGGCCGCCGTGGATGTGGACGCCCGCCATGAACAGCTCGTCGCCGGGGATGGCGACATCGTGGGACACCCCGACGAAGCCGACGTGGCCGCCGGGGCGGGTGGAGTGGATGGCCTGCATCATGGCTTCCTGAGTGCCGACGGCCTCGATGACGCTGTGGGCGCCCAGGCCGCCGGTCAGCTCCTTGACCTTCTTGACGCCGGCGTCGCCGCGTTCGGTGACGATGCCGGTGGCGCCGAATTCCCGCGCCAGCGCCTGCCGGTCGGGGTGGCGGCTGAAGGCGAGGATGCGTTCCGCGCCGAGCTGCCGGGCGGCAAGGACGCCGAGTAGGCCGACCGCGCCGTCCCCGACGACCGCGACGGTCTTGCCGGGTCCGGCCTCGGCAGCGACGGCCGCGAACCAGCCGGTGCCCAGTACGTCGGAGGCCGCCATCAGCGACGGAATGAGATCCGGGTCGGGCTGGCCGGGGGTCGCCACCAGGGTCCCGTCGGCGAGCGGGATGCGGGCCAGCTCGGACTGGGTGCCGATGGCGCCCATCAGGACGCGGTGCACGCAGTACGCCTGGTAGCCGGCCTTGCAGATGTCGCAGGTGTTGTCGGACGCCCAGAAGGAGCCGACGACAAAGTCGCCGACCTTGACGGTGCGAACCTCGGACCCGACCTCCTGGACGACGCCGACGTATTCGTGGCCCATGACCTGGTGGTCGACCGGCTCGGCGCCACGGTACGGCCAGAGGTCGCTGCCGCAGATGCAGGTCGCGGCCAGGCGGATGATCGCGTCGGTCGGCTCGATGATCGTCGGGTCCGGGCGCTCCTCGACGCGTACGTCCCCGGGCTTGTACATGACAACCTGACGCATCCTGGTGCGCTCCGTTCGTTTCGATCGGGACGGCCCCGCAAGGCCACTGCAACCAGTCAACGTGCCCGCCCGAGCGGGGAGAAGTCCCTGGTGGTGGGTGTACTGACAGGGAACCCCTACCCGGTGTCGCGCGGCCTACGCTCGATGCATGGACGCTGAGGCCCGGGAAGAATTGGGGAGCGGCGCTGATCTTCGCTGGCCATACTGGTGCCCATGAAGCTTGCTGAGGCACTTGCGCTGCGTGCGGATGCGGCGCGTCGCGCCGAACAACTCCGTGCCCGCATCGCTGCCAGCGCTCGCTACCAGGAGGGTGAGGCGCCCGCCGAGGACGCCTCGGCTCTCCTCGTCGAGGCGGGCGAGGTGCTCGGCGAGCTGGAGGCGCTGATCCGGCGGATCAACCGCACCAACGCCGCCACCCTGGTGGAGGGTGGCACGCTCACCGACGCGCTCGCGCGCCGCGACGTGCTCCGCATGCGGCACAGCGTGGTCACCTCCGCGGCGGACGCCGCGGCCGGCGAGGGCCAGCGCGGGTACCGGCAGCTGCGGTCGGAGCTGAAGATGGTCCCGGCGCTGCCGGTGGCGGAGTTGCGCAGGCAGGCTGACGACCTCGCCCGGCAGCTGCGCGAGGTCGACACGCTGATCCAGCGGACGAACTGGGAGGTCGACCTGCTGGACTGACGAGTTGCGGAGCAGGTAGCCGACGTGGAGGCGTGCACGAACCCGAGAGTCGGCGGGTAACCCGGCTCACTCCTGGCGCGCCAAGGGCAGGCGCGGGGGTTCGATTCCCCGACACACATCGCACGCCCAGCACGGGACACAGGTGACGGCGCACAGGGCACGGCACACCACCGGGTGCAGATCCACGACGGCGAGGGTGGGACAGGGGACTTCCGCAACCTCGTACGGCAGCTTGCTGCCTCGACATCGACCTGAGCGGCAGGGCGCGGCGGGCGTACGGCATAGGACGGATCACATGCGTTCGGGAGTCCTGATGCCGAGCAGGTACAGCCCCTGCTGGAGCACCCGGGCGGTGAGGTCGCAGAGCGCCAGCCGGCTCTCCCGGACCGGCTCGTCGGCGCGCAGCACGGGGCAGCGCTCGTAGAACGCGCTGAACGCGACGGCCAGCCGGTACAGGTATCCGGTCAGGTGGTGGAACTCCAGGCTGTCCGCCACCTCGCCGACCACCGCGCCGAAACCGACCAGCTCGAACGCGAGCGCCCGTTCGGCCGGATCGGCCAGCGAGATCGCCACCTCCGGCCGGGCCGCCACCCCGGCCCGCCGGAAGATCGACCGGATCCGCGAGTACGCGTACTGGAGATAGGGCGCGGTGTTGCCGTCCAGCGACAGCATCCGCTCCCAGTCGAGCACGTAGTCCTTGTGCCGGTCGCTGGACAGGTCGGCGTACTTGATCGCGCCGATGCCGACCGCCCGGCCCACCTCGCACGCCTCCGCCTCGCCCAGGTTCGGGTTCCGCTCCCGGGCCAGCGCGGTGGCTCGGACGATCGCCTCCTCCAGCAGTCCGACCAGTTTCACCGAGCCGCCGGCCCTGCTGCGCAGCATCCGCCCGTCCGGCCCGAGGATCGAGCCGAACCCGACGTGCTCGGCCCGGGCCGGCGGGGCCAGCCAGCCGGCCTGCGTGGCGGCGGCGTAGACCATGTCGAAGTGCCGCCGCTGCGGTAGCCCGACCACGTAGAGCAGCCGGGTGGCGCCCAGCGTGCCCGTCCGGTGCCGGATCGCCGCCAGGTCGGTCGCCGGGTAGCCGTACCCGCCGTCGGACTTGCGGACGATCAGCGGCAGCGGCTCGCCGTCACGGCCCACCGAGCCGGGCGGGAACACGCAGGCCGCACCCTCGCTCTCCCGCAGCAGCCCCAGGCGGTCCAGCTCCTCGACCACCGGGCCGAGCAGCTCGTTGTAGCTGCTCTCACCGTGGAAGTCCCGCTCGGTGAGGGTCACGTCGAGCAGGTCGTAGACGGTCATGAAGTACCGCTCGGACTGCTCCACCAGCAACCGCCACAGCCGCAGCGTCCCTGGATCGCCGCTCTGCAAGGCCACCACCCGCCGCCGGGACCGTTCCCGGAACGCCTCATCCGCGTCGAACGTGGCCCGGGCGGCCTTGTAGAACGAGTCCAGGTCACCCATGGACAGCTCGCGCGCTGCCTCGGCCCCGCCCAGGTCGACCAGGTGCTCGATCAGCATGCCGAACGGCGTGCCCCAGTCACCCAGGTGGTTGGCCCGCAGCACCCGGTGCCCCAGCCATTCCAGCAGCCGGGCTGCCGCGTCGCCGATCACCGTCGACCGCAGGTGCCCGACGTGCATCTCCTTCGCCACGTTCGGCGCCGAGTAGTCGACCACCACCGTCTCCGGCTCGGCGACCATCGGCACCCCGAGCCGTGGATCGGTGGCCAGCGCGGTAACCAGTCCGCCGAGGGCCCGATCGGCGATCGTCAGGTTGAGGAAGCCCGGCCCGGAGACCTCCGCCGCGCCGCACAGGTCGGCCAGTTCCGCGCGGTCCAGCACCTCGGCGGCGATCGCGCGCGGCGGCCGGCCGAGCCGCCGGGCCAGCGCCAGCGCCGCGTCGGACTGGAAGTCCGCGCGCTGGGAGCGCCGCACGACCGGGTCCACCGGCCCGCCGGCCACCGTCGCGAACGCCGGCGCCAGCCGGTCGGCCAGCAGTTTTTCCAGATCCATGGGGTACGCCGATCTCGCTCGGATCCGCCGCGCGGATCACCGGATGGGATGCGGGCGGACCGAGGACGATCGACGATGACCGGCGGCTCGATCCGCCGGTCGCAGGAGAAGAAGACTCAGCGCAGGCGGTCGCGGAACCGCCGGCGTCGCCGCGCGCCGATCTGGACGTCGGTGGACGTCATCGGGTACGCGGGCGAGCTGGTCATGGCAGCAGCCTAACCGGCCGGCGCGGGGGTTGCGCAACGCCGTTCCCTCAGCGAGCGGGCACACCTGGACGCAGTACGCCCAGGTCACGACTTGTGTCAGTCGAATTTCGGGCGCAGCGCTTCGCGCATCTCCCTAAAGTTGGCCGGCTTCACCGCCCAGCGTTCCTCGTCCGAGTCCTCGAACGTCACCTGGTACCTGCCGGTCGTCCGGTCGAACTGCACGAGGATCTTCACGGGCAGCAGATCACCGGGCTCGTAGTGGCTCCCCAAGTACGCCTGGACCGCCGATTCGATGCTCGACCAGCCACAGGACACGGCCGTGATGACGCCATCCGGCGAGTACGCGTACCCGTGCGCGCTGCGATAGCCCTCGCCGAACTCCAGGATCATCGCCAGCGACTCCCAGCCCTTCACAGGCCCGCGCATCTCCCTGGCCAACGACGGTCCGTCCATGGCCTCGATCAACGACCGGATGAGATCGACGGTGACGTCCTTCGACATGGTTCTCCTCGGATTCAGGTCCAGACGGTGGGCAAGACCCTGCCACGAGGTCACGCGTTCCTGACGCTCCGGTCGACCAGATGCGTCAACGACTCGCCCGCCTCGCGGAGCCGTCCTGCCAGTGGACCGGCTTTGTATCGCAGAGATCGACCGCCGGGGGTACCGGGGTTACCGCCGGTCCAGCCCGTTCGGCTCACCCGTGACCAGCCCGAGGAAGCCGACGGCCGGGGCGGGACACGCCCGGTTGGCGTCGTTTCCGTAACACGGCCCAACGATCGCCATCGACTGCTGGCAGCGATGATCGTCTAGTTCTACGCTCGCGGGTGACAATCGCTGCCCGCCCCGGACCAGCGGTTCGGCCGACGGCGGCAAGCCTTTCGACCACCTTCCGGAGCCCATGTGATCTCTCACCGGACCCTCCTCTCCAGTGTCGCGGCAGTGGTGACCGCCGCGATCCTGGCCCCGCCGGCCGCGGTGGCGGCAGTGCCCTCGAGCGCGCGGATGGTCGCGCTCGGCGACTCCATCACCCGGGCGGCCGTCGCCGACGGGACCCAGAACGCCCAGCCGCAGAACTCCTGGTCCACCGGCACCAGTACGGCGGTCAACTCGCACCTGCGGCGCCTGGAGGCGTACGGGGTCGACATGACCGGCGGCAACTACGCCAAGGGCGGCGAACGCTCGGTCCACCTGGCCACCCAGGCGACCAACGCCCTCGCCAACGCCAACGCCGACTACGTGACCATCCTGATCGGCGGGAACGACATCTGCTACGCCTCGACCCCGTCGGGCACCACCCCGCCGGACGCCTTCGAGGCAAACGTGCGTAAGGCGCTCGACATCATCAGGGCCAAGAACCCGAACACCCGGGTGCTGTTGGCCTCGGTGCCGAGCATGATGTCGCTCTACCGGATCGGCCAGCAGAACTTCCTGATCCGGACGCGCTGGAACCTGATCGGCATCTGCGAGGTCATGCTGGCCAACCCGACCGACACCTCGTCCGCCGCGAACGCGCGGCGCGCCGCAGTGGAGGCACGGGTCGACGAGTACAACCAGCGGCTGGCCAAGCTCGCCGCGGAGCGGGCCAACGTGTTCTACGACAACGGCGCGGTGCACAACGCCGCGTTCACGGCGTCGGACCTGTCGGTCCTCGACGGCTTCCACCCGTCGATCAGTGGGCAGAACAAGATCGCCCAGGTCGCCTGGGACGAGGCCGTCCGACAGGGCGTCTTCGACGTCGACTGAGTCGCGTGACCCGTGGGTGTCGGCTGGCCGGCACCCACGGGTCGGCCAGCCGCCCCGGAGGGTCGGTTCGTGTCCCACCCGGAGGGATCCGGTCAGGCCCGCCGAGACCGAGTACGTGGTGAACCGCGCCGCGCGCAGTCTGGTCACCCGGCAGGCTGGCTCGGTGGTCGGACCGGTACTTCCGGCACCGCCACTTGCACCAAGATCGGAGTTGAGTTGTGCCCTGATTGTGCCCGATGATCTTCGTCCGGCGTTCTCACAGCTCCGAGGCGGTTTGTGGTGGGCCGCCAGGGACTCGAACCCTGAACCTATGGATTGCCGGCGAGCCGGTTGGATCGTGTGTCGTTCGAGGTTGTCCGGCCTGTTGACGCGCATCTCGGTCCGGTTCGGCTGGCACGGTTGCTGTACTTCGCTGCTGTACTGCTGGCGTCAGACGAGGCGCTGGATGCGGACCTTGGGCTGCTCGTTTCTGAGGTGGCCTTCCTTGTGTTGGCGGACCTGCTCGTCCCAGACCTCCTGGTCGTAGTCGGGGGTCTGGCGGGATCCACTTGTGGGAGCCGTCGCTGTAGTGGAACTTCTCGTCGCCGGGTCGCAGGATGCTCATCGGGTCCAGCCGAGGAATCGGTGGTGCAGGTGGTTGGCGGGGATGTGGGCCAGGTCCTGGGCGGCGTCGACGAGCTGGGCGGCGAGGTAGAGGGCCAACGACACCGGGGCGCGTTCGTACTCGGCTCGCAGCTCGCGCCGCCGGGGCTGGCAGGGCCAGTCGGCACCGCAGTCGCCGCACGCCCAAGCCGGTGTGACCGGAAGGTGTGTCGTCATCGCAGCGTCTTCCGCGCTGCCCGCCACTTCGATGCCGGGGCGCCTTGCCGGTCGTGGTCTGACGGCCAGTGCCCTCTGTTGATCGGGATTCGATGCCTGGTGTGGCAGGGCAGCTCGCCTCCACATCGGCAGACCTTCCGCCATCGCCGCCATGACCAGACCGGCCGGTGCCGTCTGGCGAGAGTGAGCGCGACGGCTACCAAGTACTCCTCGTACGAGACGCGAGGCACCAGGTCTCTCCTCGGGTGTCGGTCAACATCGCGGACAGCACGTTGGGCGGGCCCTCGGTGCAATGCCGCAGGCCACGTCACCGTAATGACGTAGGACTGTAGATACAATAAGATGTAGGGCTGTTGGACGCATAGCGTCAAGTTCGTGATCGACCCCAGTGCGGATCGTGCCGTGTTCCGGCAGCTCGCGGACCTCCTGCGAGACCGGATCACGTCTGGCGACCTAGCGCCCGGGGCATCGCTGCCCAGTGAGCTGCGGTTGGCTCAGGAGTACGGGCTGAGTCGCACGAGCGTCCGACAGGCGGTAGCGCTACTCCGGTCGGAAGGGCTCGTGATCGTGGAACCACCGCGCGGCACGTTCGTCCGCGCCGTCGAGCCGACCGAGACGGTGACGCTCCTCAAGGGCGACACCGCCACCGCTCGGATGCCCACACCCGTCGAGCGACGCGAGCTGGAGATGGGCGAGGGCATCCCGGTCATCGTGATCTTCCGCGCCGACGGCTCACGCGAGCTGTACGCCGCTGACCGCATTCGCGTCGGCCGCTGACGCTGTCCCCAACCGCCAGCGACGCCCGTCGGGGGGATGCGGACCGAAGTTGCCGACTGTTGCCGTCTCCTAGCGGATCATGCTGGCTAGCAGGTGTGGGCCGCTGTCCTTTGGCATCCGGCACCGAGCCGGATCAAGGCTTCTGCTGCCTCCTCGCTGCCTCGCCCCTGCCGGCGGCCCGCCCTACTACTCCTGGGCTTCCGGGCAAGGCCAGTTGCACACCGGCCGGGAGCCTCCCAAGCTAGGGCTTGGTCCCTGGCACCGCGAGGCTCCCGGACTGTACGTCCGGCGGCTCCGCCCGTGCAGAGACCGTGATCCGTTCGACAGCTGCTCCGTTGCTCCCGATCTCAGCAAGCGTGCCCACTGGCCTGACGAGGGACTCAGCAATCTAGGTCCGCCGTTGAGGTCGTTGCTCGTAGCGTACCGTTGATGGGGCCCCCGGTCACAACGGCTTAGGCCCCCCCTCTGGGCCGGTGCCGGTGGTCTTGCGGCCGGAGATACCCCCACCTTCACTCCGGAGGTGGGTAGTTCTGGTGACCGGGAGTATGTGATAGCCCCTAATGATTACCCGTAAATCACTCCTCAGATACCCGCACGCCCGGGCACAGGCGACACGAGTTGGAGGATCCGGCGATGCGACGACCCAGCCCTGACGCGCTGGCAGCGGCCGAAGCCGTAGCCCGCCGCAACAGGTCGCGTGCTGCCCAAGTACGACGACTCTTCGTCCAGCGGCCCGACGTCTCAGCGCCTACTCCCCTCGCCCGGATGATGAGGGGCGGCCGCGGTGGAGCTGTGCGCCTGAAGCTGTACCTTTCAATAATCTGGCTTGCCGCAGCCCCGCCACACGACGTGTCCTACCCGGCTAGGGCTTGGGCAACGCTGCTGGATCTGCCTGACCCTTCCGGCAGGGGAGCAAGACGGATCAACGACGCTGTAGTGTGGCTTGAAGAAAACAGGTTTGTAACCGTCGAAGGCGTTCCCGGCCACCCGAACAGAATTACTCTTCTGGAAGAGACTGGAACAGGACGCAGCTATCGGGTTCCAGGAGCGGCATACAATCGCGCCAAGAGCAGAAGCGCAGAACCCAAAATTCTAGCGAGACACCGATACATTCAGCTTCCACCACATTTCTTCACGAATGGATGGCTCGCAACATTGTCGGCGCCTGCACTATCCATGCTGCTCGTGTTACTCACTGAGCATAGCGGGTCCGCCGCAGGGGAGATATGGTTCAGTCCGAGAGTTGCCGATCAAAGATACTCACTGTCGGAAGACACGCGCAGCGTTGGTCTTGGCGAGTTAAAACGATCAGGACTTGTGACAGTAAGACGCCGGCCCGTCTCTAATGACGTCTTCGAGCTAAGGCGCTTTAGGAACGTCTACCACCTAGACCTGAGCCGACTTGACTCTTTGGCGGAGATGCCCGACCGCGAGCAGCCTGCGCAGGCGCCAGGGCAACAGAATCCGGGGACGCAGGTCTCGCAAGCGAGCTGATGCTTCCCTCGGCTGAGGGGCGATGCTAGATTGCTGACCACAATGGACACTGCCTAGACTAGGAGCGTGCTGTGCCCTCGAAGCCGCCGGCTCACCGACGTCCCTGCATGCTCCACAGAAGCCACCCTACGTCGGTCGCGTTCTTCGATGAGTCTGGCGCCATCTCCAGTGATCGCTTTTTCACGGTGGGCCTCCTTCGCGTTCCCGACCACTCCGCACTACTGAAGCAAGTGAAGCAGCTACGGAAGGCGCACAAATACTGGGAGGAGTTCAAATGGTCCAGCATAAAAGCGTCGAACAAAACTGCGGTGACGGATCTGATTGACTTATTGCTAAGCTCCGCCACTTTCTCGTGCTTCGTAGCGGATCGACACACAGCCGATCCTGTAGCCCGATTCGGTGACACCTTCGCAGCCTACGGAAAGCTAGCGACTCAGCTACTAATAGGCAGCATCCGCCCCTACGAACTCGTGTCAGTCCTCGCGGACAATTACTCAGCGCCGAACCACATCTCGTTCGAGACAACTGTGCGCGAAGAGTGCAACAGACGACTTCAGCGGCTAGCTGTGGTCTCTGTTGTCCAAGTAGATTCGGGTGCAACCGAGGGCCTGCAACTGGTGGACATTCTTACTGGTGCGGTCGCGCATAGCTTTAGAGCCGATTGCGGGCTAGCGAAACACAACAACTTGAAGGGACGAGTTGCGGCGCATCTGAGGGCCGAGTTGGGCATAGTCAGCTTGCAGCAGGGCCACAAGAGCAGAGACTTCGGTGTGAGAGTGTATGAACATCAGAGTTGGTTGGCTTCGCAGGCGAACGTCCCTCAACAGCCATCGCCTGCCCACGACCTGCAATCGAGTCAACTTGACAAGTCTTGACAGAGGCTGCATCCTTGACGCAGGCGCGTGGACTTCGGGTCTGTAGCGCCAGCGGCGACAGCCGCTCCGCGCCTAGTCGCGTGGACTTCGGGTCTGCAGCGACAGCATAGGCACGCAGATGCCCCGAGCCTAGGCTCGGGGCATCTGTCTTTGGGCTCGCCGGTGCGCTGTTCGACCCTCTACAGGCCACGGCTGCCTTGACCGACGGCCATGTCTTCTCGCTAGAGCCTCTTTCGGGATCAAACCGGCGACATCTCGCTTACAAGGCGCTTTCGGCAAAGGTCGCAGCGTCCGCTGGCATCCACCGGGTCCGGCTCGGCGACGGCATCCGTCCGCACTCGTCCAGCGTCGGCCTCCACCGTTGATGTCAACGACTGATGTCAGGCCGCTGCTGTCGGCCCCCCTGCCCACTGAAGGTGGCCCCGCCGGGGGGAGGCGGCCTCAATCTGTCGGCTGCTCACCTAACGTGTGAACTCCCGCCACGCCGAATGCTGCTCGGCACGAGTCGGATGGGCGACCCAAAACAACGGGCCAAACAGCCATGATCACGGCATGAAGCGACACCTCACCGTGCTGGCGACTGCGCTCACACTGCTCGCCGTCGCCGGCTGCGGCGCGGACGGGGAGCCGCAAGCGGCCACCGCGTCGAAGCCGTCTACCGCGACCACCTCGGCCAGTCCGTCCCCTCTGGCCACCCCTTCCCCCTCGCCTCTTGTCAGCACGAGCCCACCGGCGCCGCCGAGCCCCACCCCCGCGTGGACGCCCTGCGACACCAGCCTGGAGCACTACGAAGGCGGCTGCGACGACGACTTCATCGCGGGCGACGCCTGCGACGCCTCATACTCCTCCCACAAGCAGGGCAGCCTGCTCGACGCCTACATTGAGAACAAGACTTTCGTCGACGCGAAGCGGCTGAAGGACTGCCCGCAGTTCCTGCCGACCTGGAAGAAGGCGCAGACCGGCATGGACGAGGGCAGCTTCGAGGTCGGATCCGAAGTCAAGCCCGGCACCTACCAGACCACCGCGCACCTGCTCGACGGCAAGGTGATCGACTGCTACTGGGAGCGCACCGGCGCCAACGGGCGGATCATCGCCAATAATTTCATCACCGCGGCGACGAAGGTCCGGGTGACCATCCGGTCGTCGGACGAGATGTTCACCAGCCGCGGCTGCGGCAACTGGGTGCGGGTCTGACGCCCCTCGACCGCAGGCGCCTGACCGGCACTTCCGCTCCTCGCCTGGCTGCAAGTAGGGCAACCAACCGTCGATCTACGCATTACGAGTCGGTCCCGCCTGCTGGTCCGCCGCCCGGTCCTTCTCCTCGACCTGGCGCCCCAGTCCGCGATCGTCCGCTGCTGCTCGCCGGTTTGGCTGCTCGATTGGCTGCTCGGCGGGCCCGAAGGTTAGTGGCCTTCCCTGCACGAGCCACGGACGGCAGTATGTCCCTTGTGGCCTTAACGACGAGACAACAGCAGGTCCTCCAGGCGCGAGGGGCCCTGATCATGGCAGCCCGCCGCCGCTCGCTGGTGACGTACAAGGAATTGGGCGTAGCGATCGGCATGATTGGCGTGCCTCTCGGTCACCAGATGCCACCAGTACTCGATCAACTCTCGGATCTGTGCATCGCTGCGGGCGAACCCTCGCTAGCAGCCCTGGTAGTCAACGAGAAGACAGGGGCACCGGGCAAGGGTTACGACGACGGCGGCGTTCCGTGGCACAGCTCGGTCCAGGAGGTCTTCCGCTACTGGGCCAAACAGTAGAGATCTCCCCGATCTCGTCCCTGATCGCCGTTGGCGCTCGCCGGCGGGACCTACACGCAACGGGCGCTTGCCGGATCGTCCCCGTGACGTCTCGCTCACAAGGCGGATTCGGCAAAGGCCCCAGTGTCCGCTGACGCCGATGGGCCCGGCTCCAAGACGGCCCCCGTCCACACTCGTCCGACCGCGGCCGCCACCTAGCTTCGCGGGGTGGTTCTATTGCGAATAGTGCAGCAATAGCGATGACGAGTGGACGCAATCTAATTGCGGACTTCATTACGGGAACCGCTACCGGCCACACAAACGCCATGTTCACCATCCGTGAACTCGGCCCAGCCGCCATCAAGCTGCTCCTGCAATTGGGGGAGCGAGAGACCTCGGATTTGACGGCGCGCATGAGACGCGAGAGTAACGGCGAAATTGTCCAGCCGCCGCTCTGGGATTGATGCGTTCGGGTTTGGTCGCCATCCGATGATCTCCTACGGGCCGTCAAGCCGGCGTTTGACCCCCAGGCAACCAACACCGGACGGTGACCTGCGGCTCTGAAGTCGCTGAGCTGCCAGGATGATCCCCCAGTGTCCGCGACAGTCCGCTGGTGTCCGTCCCGATCGTCACCCAAATAGTCACCCATCTGTCTGAGAGACCCCTACATCACACGGGGCGCGAACCCTGGTTGTTGGGCACTCGCCTCACAGGCCGGCCACACCCTTCGCCGGCCTCACCGGCCTAAAGAGCTATTGGGCGGTAGGCGAGCCCCTCGTCGACGACCTCCTTGTCAGACAGATCCGGAGTTCGGTAGAACATGAGGTCGACCCAGTTCGGATTGGGCTTGAGGCGCTCCAGCTCTTGGAAGTACCCATCACCGTCCTTTTCGGATCCGGTCGCCGTTCGTATCAGCCGCACCAGGATGAGGCACCTGGCACGAAGCTCACGCTCTTCCATTGCTCGACTCCCTCCCTGGAACGGCGGTTTGTTCGGTGTGAAGGAACAATCACACGTCGGTGAACTGCGGAAACGGCCGTGCCGAGTTGGCCGAACAGTCCGCCAGCGTCCACCGGTGTTTGTCCCTTCCTGCCTCCGTCGTCACCAGAGTTAGTCACCCAGCGGCCTCCGCTGCTGGCTCGACGTCTGGCAGGTGCCGTCGTCGCAAGTCGATCCGCCGACTGCAGTCAGACAGCCTTTCACGGAGATCTCGTATCCTGTCGGCGATTTCCTCGACGTCTTCAATTGTAAGCTGTCTTTCTGCGCGCCACTTCCGAAATCTGCTTCGGTTGAAGTGGAACGCACTCTCGGGACTCAACCTCGCCCTTTCGGACGGAAGGCACTCTTCATCGTCGCTACCCTCGAAGTAGCAGTCGATTCGCCATGTCGAGTGAGCCACCCAGTTCCGCATATCGCGAAGCTCGGTCATCTCGTTTATCAGGCCAATCATTTCATTACGCTCGCCCTCCCAATGGATGCAGACGAACTGATCAAGCACAACTTTCACGCTCTGCGCTAGCCACTCCCACGACTGGCCTTCGAATAAAATAATGAGACGATCGGTGTATTCGAGTTCAGATAAAGTATTGCGCAGCACTCTTTCTAACTTCGCACTTTCGGAGACAACCCGTCCGATAGCTCGGTAGAGACCTTCAACAAGCTCGGCGTGGGGGGCAATGTCGGCCATGATGTGAGATTGCCACTTGGAGGGCAAAGACTCCACAGACTTGCTCCTGCCATCCCGTCTGCCGTCGACCCGCCCTCTGGGGGAGCGACCCGCCGCCCGACCCGCCATGTCAAGCGGACCTTGACGCAGGTTCGGACGCTGGCGGGTCGGGCGGTGGTCTGCTCGGCTTGCCCGGGTCGATGGCAGGCGGGATGGCCTACCGCAACCACCCACGGACCGCGAGCCGCCGACGGAGCCCCGGCCATCCTGGAGCCGGAGCGCCCCCGCCGGAGGCGCAGTAACCGCAACCCCGAAACCGCCGCCAACTCGCCGACGCGGCCGGCGTGCGCTCCCCTACGCCGCGCGGGCTCGTGGCCGCGCGGCCCGGCCGGCTGCCGGCCCACCACCCGGTCAACCCTGCTGTCGTCATCGGGCGGCCCACCGGGCTACCCGCTCTCCGCGCCAGCCGCCGGGCGTTCTGCGTGGCCGGAGTCGGAGCGCCAGCGCAGCGACGGACACGCGCCCTGGCGGCGGCGCGTGCGGCCCGTCAAGGGCCGCCTTGATAGACGTACAGAAAGTCCTCCCACACCGGCCGGCAGCCGGGCTTCCCGTCGGGGCATGCTGGGCACATGCAGATCCCTTGGCGGAGCAGCCTTGACGCGTTCGCACATATCCTGCGGCGGCATGGCATCGAGCAGGCCTCGGTGACCGACGTGCAGGCGGCATGGAGTGCGTTCGCTGAGTTTCTGCAACTGGACATTGACGGCATCGATCCGACTCCGGACTCCGATGCTGACGGCTTCATCGTCCAGTGGGGCCGACGGTCCTGGAGCGACAACCGTCTGATTCTGACCTTCACCCGGCAGGTCGCCATCGCTGATGTCCGTGATCATGACGACTCTCACGGGCAGCTCGAACTATGGCAGCTCGATTTGGAATTGGCTTTCGACGATGACGCTGATCTGATTGACCTGGACAGCCTTGACGTTCGGGACACAGGGTTCAGGTTTGCTCCCACTGGACCGCTACGCGCCGCCGCGCTGGCGGATACCTGGGCGGAGACGCAACAGCATCCCCCTGTCCGTGCAGCCTGGATCGCGACCCCAGCGAGTAGCGGCTTGTCCTTCGAGTGCGTCTGCTGACACCAAAAACGTAAGGTGGATCAAGCTCGCCAATCCGGTAGGCGCGGTGACGGCGGGTTGACGTGTCGGTACCCGGTGCTACTCTGACGCTCGTCGATTACGCCAGCGCGGCCCTTTGGCCGGACCGCTGGACTCGGCGTCGGAGATTCCGAGCGGCCTTCCTGCCGCTGATGCGGGCTCTGTCCCGCCGGCTCTCGATCGCACCGGCCGCTGTGCCGGTTCCCCGAATCCGCTGAGCGGTCCAGTACGGCGTCTCTGCCGTCCACGATGGCCCGGATTCGCTACACGTCCACGGGTGGGGGCAGCCTGCGGCGACCCACCGGATGCCGACATCCCAGGCGCCCACCCGTGCCGGCCTCATTACCGAGTCCACGAGCGCAAAGGACATGACCTATCGGCGGTAACTGGCGTCACCAGCCAGCCGCCCTCCGGCGTGAGCCGCCCTTCCGGCGGTGCCAGGAGACACGACGAACACCACCAGCGGACAAACGCCCACGGCTGGTGGTGCTTCGTCTTCGTCCCTGCCACCCCGTGAGGAGAGTCGTGTCCACACCCCTCGACCTGTTCCGTCCCGGCGTTGCCAGCGGCCGTGACGCCCAAGCCCTGCACCGTGCCGCCATGCCTGAGTTCTCCGTGCCGAACAGACCGACGAGTGGACCGAAGGACGTCGCTACATGGGCCTGGAACTACTCGCCAAAGCCCGCCTGATCACGATCGACACCGGCCAACACGACACCGACCAGCCCGACGCTGCACCGATCGCCGCATAGCATCAGACCGGATCCCGCGATGGCCGTCTCTTACACCACCAGCGCGGACGTGGCCCTAATCCGCCAGGCTTCGTGCCTTACCCGATCGCTCAAGCGTTGCAGAGTCGCCGCTTATGGATGGATTCCGCTCGGAAGGTCACACCCCTCGACCAGTGGGACGACTTCGTGAATTCGGAAAACAACCGTCCGGCCGGAACGGTTTGCGAGACCTGGCTGCCTGCCTGGTTGCCCGTCGCCACCAACCACGGCGGGGGGAATCTATTCGTGGACCTACGCGGCGGCCCAAAGAACGGCTGCGTGATGGAGTTTTATCGGGCCGGTGACGCATTGGCCCAATGGAAAGATGTGGCGGAGATGCTGGACGACATTGCCGACCGACTGGAGGAAGACGAGGCGGAAATCGATGACTTAGGTCGGATCGACTGGCCGTGATGCCCACGATCGCCCAGCTGCGTTCTCGCAGCCCCGAGATGCCTCGCCATCCCGTGTGCCGTCGACCCGCCCTCCTGGGGAGGGGCCGCCGCCCGGTCCGCCACGTCAAGCGGACCTTGACGCACGGACGGACGCTGCCGGAACAGCCTGAGTCGGTGTCGGCTCTCGTGTCACGGACCGCGCCCCCGGCGGACACCGCCACAGTGGCGCAGTTGACCCAACCTCGCCCGGCACGGACCCGGCTCCCGGGGGTCGGAGCTGGCCGCCGGCGGCCACCCCTCCCCCTCCCAGGTGAGCGGTTGATCTGACCCTGAGCGGCTGTGGAGCCGGCTCCTGGTCGACCGGCACGCCTCGCGGATGGACCCCGTCCCCGCCCCGGCCGGCATACCGTCACCGACACCGGACCAGCTCAACCGGCCGAGTCACCGCCAGCAT
>NZ_JBNCKV010000028.1:0-69647 GCF_049841695.1 Micromonospora sp. DT178 | reverse complement strand
TTTGGCACTGGCTTATCAAGCACCCTGTTGAGTTCTCAAAGAACAACCACACACCGCCCGGAAACCCCACACCGTGGGGCCCCCGACCCGGGGCATTTCGTTCGCTGCGCCCGCCGCTCTCGCGCCGGGCACTTTTACTACGTTACCTCACCGTCTCCGCCGTGTCAAACCGTTTGTCCCGGTCTGTCGTGCTTCGTACGGGTTGGCTCCGACGAGCGCACGCAGCAGCGAATCGCCGCGTTGATCATCGGATTTGGCAGACCGGCCGCTCTGCGGTTTCCCGCGAGCTCGCCCGGTTCCCTGCCGGCCGTGAACCTTACCCGGTCGGCTTCGCTGCGCCAAATCCGCCTCGCGGCAGATCCGGCGAGCCCCGCCCGGGGCCGCGTCGTCCGGGATTTCACACCCGACCGACCCGGCACCAGTCCGGTTCGGCGCCTCAGGACTTTCGCCCTGTTTGCCCCGTTCCGCGCTGGCAGAGAGAAAGTTACGCGTCTGCGGGTTTGAACGTCAAATCCGGGGGTAGCGTCCCCGGTCACATCATTTCCCGCTCGCTATATGGCCTGCTCAGCGCCGGCGCGACGCTTCTGTCCCGGTGGCAGGGCGCCGCCACGGGGCAGCGTCGCCGCCTGCCGAAGGTCCGTACCCGGGGCCGTCGCGCCTGATCCGCACACGCCAGCCGCAGGGTTGCCGACGGAGGTTGTCAGCGCGCCAGGGACCGTCGGTATTCCCCAGCGTGCGGAGGTGGCCAGCTCGTCGCGCGCCTTCCACGACGTGGAACGGGCCAGGTGGCGGTGAAGCGCTGCGGTGGCGGTGAAGCGCTGCGGTGGCGGTGAAGCGCTCCGGTAGCGGTCGGCCTTGGGTGCCCTGAAGCCGCCCGGTGGCGGTGGACCCAGTGGCCGGTGGAGTGGCCCGGCGGCGGTGCACCCGGGTGGGTGGCGGATTGGCCCGGTGGCGTCGGTCAGGGTGCCTGGCGGTCGGCGCGCCGGCCGGCCGCCCGCCACGCTCGGACGCCGAGCACACCCACGGTGGTGCCGATGAGCAGGGACGCCGCGATCAGCAGGGCATGGATCCAGAGGAAGCCGGTGGCCGGGAACTCCCCGATCGTGCCGGTGGACCAGGACCGCGGGTCCTTCCAGATGGCGACGGCGAACCTCGGCCAGATCACCCAGGTCCAGATTCCGACCCCGGCGAGGAAGAGCGCCCAGCCGCGCGACAGCACCATGGCTGCCGAGTATGCCAGCGCGACCTGGCGGGCCGGTCGGCCGGCCGGCGCCCGAGGCGCTGGTCAAGGGGCATGCCACGGTCGGCACCGACCGCAACGGAAACGGTTACCCCACGATCGGGAGCCGGGGCCGGCGTCGCCGACGGTCACGGGGTGATGGAGCTGCCGGAAGGTGACCGGGTGGCGCAGGCCGGGCACGGGCGGGTCCCCGCCGGCGCCTGCGGGTCCCGGCCCACGAAGAACGTCGCTGCGCTGCCGGCTCCACGGGCGCCGCGCCGGCGAGCACGTACGCCGACCGCGGCGCGGGCTTCACTCGTACACCCTGCGGTCGTGGCCCGTGCCTCGGTCGAAGCGCAACAGGCGGACGGAGCCCGGCGAGAGTCCGACCACGGCCGGCCCGAAGGCGGGCGCGCGGCGGCGCCGGAGGTCGGAGAAAAAGGTGAGCAGTGACCGTTTCTTTCGCTATTTCGGAACTGCGGTGGGCGAATCAGACGGGATTCCGGAAACGGGAGGCCCGCATGATCGCGGGCCTCCCGAACCACTCCGTCAGAAGCAGGTGCCGATGCCACCGATCGCGGGGTTCGCCCGGTCGTGGTAATGGATCGCGCCACTCGGGTCGGCCATGAAACCGCCCCAGATGATGCAACCGCCCTTGACGTACGCCCGGGTCGGTCCGGCCGCCCAGAGCCTGTCGCCGTCGTCGGTCTGGGTGGGCAGGTACTGGGCGGCGAGGTAGACCTGGGTGCGGGTCAGCGCCCCCGCGTAGGCGGACTTGACGGTGACCGTGCAGCCGTAGCCGACCATCGGGTTGTGCAGCAGGTAAACGGTGCCGAGCCGGACGCCGGTCTCTGCGTGCCGGATCGGGTCCTGGTCCAGGACCGTGTATCCGAGCCCGCAGAGCGACTGCGGCGTGACCGGGCTGACGACGGCCGCCTGCGCGGCGGCGCCGGCCCCGGCGACCAGCCCGAGCGCGACGGCGAGCACGACCCCGAGCCGACGAATGATGCGGTACATCCGTGTCCCCCTTTTTCTGCGGCAGATGCGTCACCAGAATGGCCGTCTCACGGTGACGGAACGAATGTGCCGGGTGGACACTCCGCATCCCCGCCCAATGTGTGCTGCCCATTTCCCGTCGCCGCCACCTGCGGCACAGCGGCACCATTCATCGATGGTCGGCGAGTATGACGTACTTCGCACGGAGACATTTCAGTGAACCAGGAATTGCCGTGTTGTTTCCCGGGGGCGCGGGCGGGGCACTGGGTTCCGGGACCGGCGCAGACCGTCATCGGAGGTGACCCGTGCAGCCGTCGACGTTCAATCCCTGGGCCTGGCGCGACCCGTCCGCCCTCGCCGGCGGGTACTCCGGGGCCAGCCCCGACTCCGCCCCGCCGGACGGGCCGCAGCCCGGCGGCGACGGACCGGACGCCCCCGGCCCCGGCACCCCGCTCGACCTGGTCGGCTACCGGGTGGAGGCCACCGACGGGCGGATCGGCTCGGTCGACGAGGCCAGCGACGACACCGACGCCCGCTGGCTGGTGGTGGACACGGGACCGTGGATCTTCGGCCGCAAGGTCCTGCTGCCGGCCGGCACGGTGACGCGGGTGGACCACCTGGACCGCACGGTGCACGTGGACCGCACCCGCGAGCAGGTCAAGGAGTCACCGGCCTTCGACCCGGACGCGTACGGCGAGCCCGGCTACCGGGACCGGATCGGCGACTACTACCGGGAGAGCTACCGGCAGGGCTGAGCGCGGGCACGGAAAACGGTCGGACCCGCTACCGTGGGGGCATGGTCCGGCCGATCAGCTACGCGCCGGAGGTCGTCGACCCGGTCGACGGCCTCCCGCTCGGTGTCGTGACCCTCTCTCCGACCCGCTCCGACGACGGCCGCGAGCGGATGATCGACGTACTTCGTGCCGGTGGACTGCGGTTCCGCGACGGCGCGCGATGGCGTTCGGCTCACTGAGCCGACCCTGACCGGCCCGGGATGACATCCCCGGCCGGCGCGCGCCCGCGCACACCTCGTCCATTAGGCACGAAAGGCGTACCACCATGTCCGTTGCACGGATGCTCACCGGGGACCGCCCCACCGGGCGGCTGCACCTCGGTCACTACGTCGGCAGCATCGCCAACCGGGTGCGGCTGCACCAGCGCTACGAGAGCTTCTTCATCATCGCCGACCTGCACATGCTCACCACGCGGAACACCCGCCAGGACATCGAGCGGGTCGCGGGCAATGCCCGGGAGATGGTCACCGACATCCTGGCCGCCGGCGTCGACCCGCAGCGAGCCACCTTCTACCTCCAGTCGGCCATCCCGGAGGTCGGCGACCTGAACACCCTCTTCCAGAACCTGGTCACGGTGCCCCGGCTGGAACGCGTGCCCTCGCTCAAGGACATGGCGCGCGACGCCGGCAAGGAGGAGATGCCGTACGGCCTGCTCGGGTACCCGGTGCTCCAGGCCGCCGACATCCTCTGCGTCAAGGGACAGGTCGTTCCGGTCGGCAAGGACAACGCGGCGCACGTGGAGGTGACGCGGGAGATCGCCCGGCGCTTCAACCACCTCTACGGTGAGGTGTTCCCCGTGCCCGAGACGATCGCGTCCGAGACGCCGACCCTGGTCGGCACGGACGGCCGGGCGAAGATGAGCAAGAGCCTGGGCAACACGATCGCGCTCTCCGCCGACTCGGCGACGGTCCGCCGCGCGGTGATGGGCATGTACACCGACCCGAACCGGATCCGCGCCGACGTGCCCGGCACCGTCGAGGGAAACCCGGTCTTCGCGTACCACGACATCTTCAACCCCGACCGGGCGCAGGTCGACGACCTCAAGGAGCGCTACCGGGCCGGGCGGGTCGGCGACGTGGAGGTGAAGGAGAAACTGGCCGTCGCGCTGGACCGGTTCCTGGACCCGATCCGGGAGCGCCGGGCCCGGATCGAGGCCGAGCCCGGGCTGGTCGACCAGCTGATCTTCGAGGGCACGGAACGGACCCGCCACGAGGTGCGGCAGACGCTCGTCGAGGTCCGCCGGGCGATGGGGCTGACGAGCGCGTACACGCAGGTGCGCCGCCGGGCCGAGCGGCACCGCAAGGCCACGGCCACGCCGGCCTGAAGCGGTCGTACGACCGGCGTCCGGCCCGGGACCGGGGATCCTGCTCCGGTACCGGGCCGGATCGTGCGGAGCGGTCGCAGCGGGGATGAATGAGTGGCTCCGGGCGGGGCATCTGGAACACATGGGCGTGGTCCGGTACGAGGCGGTGATGCCGGTCGTCGACGAGCTGGACCAGCTCGTCGACCTGCTGCGGAAGGCGGCCCCCGGCGAGCAGTTGTACGTCCGGTGGTCCCGCGGTCCCGGCGTCGACCTGTCCGGCGAGCACGGGTCCGGGCAGTCCAGCAAGGACGCCCTGACCGGCATCGACCTGCCCGGCCTCTCCGCCAATCCGCTCGCCGTCGAGTCGTGGTGGGGCGATCGGCCGCTGCGGCTCTGGGTGGCCCGCCGGCTCTACGACTACTGCCACCTGCGTCGGCTACGCGGCCCGGGCGTACGTCCCTGGGTGCTGGCCGGCGAGCAGCGCGGCCGGGGACCGGACAACGAGCCGCTGGTGCGGTGCCGCCGGCCGGTCGCGTGGGTGTCGGAGCGGGCGCTGTGGGAGGCGGACCGGGTGGTCGAGGCGCAGGCGTCGGCGGAGTGGGGACCGCTGCACCGGGCCGACTGATCCGCCCCGGACCGAACTCTCTGGTGGCCCGGGGCGGTTGTCGCTAGGTTTCAGCTTCGGGTACCGCACCGTCGTCGATCGGGGAAGTCGGCCGCGTGTCACACATCGAGAAGATCACCGGGGAACTGCGCGCCCTGACGACCGGCGTCAACCGGGCGCAGACACTGGCGTCCGCCGCCGACAACCAGGCGCAGGAAGTGGCCCTTCGCGCCGCCGGCGCCGGCTTTGCCGCCGTGGCGGCGGGCCTCACCCGGGTACGCGACGGCATCGCAACCGTCCGGGGCGGCCTGGGCAGCCTCGCGACCACGATCGGCGAGGCCACGAAGAACACCGCGGCCGTCCCGCAGGAAGCCAGCCCGCACGAGACGATCACCGGCCTGGCACCCGTGCACCACGCCGTCGACGGCATCCGCGACACCGCCGCCGCCACCATCGCCCAGGTCGGCCAGACACGACAGCTCGTCACCACCGTCCTGCACGGCGGCCAACCCGGACCCCTCGTCCAGTCCCTGGAGCAGATCACGCAGGTCCTGACGCTGGTCGTCCAACGCACCACCACCGCCCGGCAGGCGGTCGAGACGGCGATCGCCGAGGCCCGACAACTGGGGTCGGCGGGAAACTGACCGGGGCTGGCGGCACCACCCCGACCAGCCCCACCACCACAGACCCCGCCCCCACCGCCTCCTCGGCGGACGACACCGACACCGCCGACCACGGCCCTGGGCACGAGGGCCCCACGCACGACTTTGCGCCCTGGACCAGGCCCGCCACCGGCGCCTCCGGCGGCGCACCGACCGGACCACGCACCCGAATCCCGGCGAAGGAGAGACCGACGGAACGCCGCAGCCTGGAACTGGAGAACGAGACCGCCGACAAGGTCGCCTACCAGGGCTACCGGGTGCACCAGAACCCGACCCGGCAGGAGATCATGCATGCGCGGCTGAACAGCGGCGACATCGTCGATCAGAACAGATCACCGGATTACCTGATCGAAGGGCTCGTCTTCGATTGCTACGCTCCCACCTCCTCAGCGCCACCACGGTCCGTCTGGAGCGCGGTGACCAGGAAGGTCCAGCGGCAGCAGACCCAGCGCGTGATGCTGAATCTCCAGGACTGGCGTGGAGACCTCGCCGCCCTGCACAAGCAGTTCGGCGACTGGCCGGTACCGGCGTTGAAGGAACTGGTGGCGGTCACACGGAGCGGCACGATCGTCGAGATCGTGCGGCGGGACTGAGGAAGGCCGAGTACATGTCCATCACCTACCGACTGACGCTCGCGGGCGACGTCCCGCTGGAGCAGTTGGCGGCGCTGGTCGCCCCCGAGGCGACCGAGACGACGACGTACTCCGGCGACAGGATGCTCAGCGCCGACCTGAACGAGGAGTGCGGATACGCCGTCAGCATCGTCGCCGGTAGCCAGGGCTACTACGGGGCCGAGGACGACGGCGGTGTCGCGTGGGAGTGGGAGCCGGCGACCTACGCCGACATCGACTTTCACATGCACAAGGACACGCTGATGGACAAGGGCAGGCCGCGCATGTTGCGGACCGTGGGCCGGGTGCTGGCCAGCCGGCCCGAGGACGCGGCGTTGGTGCTCAACGACAACTGGCTGATGCTGACCCGGGTGAACGGCACGATCCGCCGGCACAACGAGGCCGACTGGTACGACGAGGCGTACGACAGCTTCCTGCCCCGCTGACCCGCCCGCCGCCGGGTCGGCTCCGGCCATTTCGCGTCCCCCTGGCGCGGGCGCGGCCGTCCTACCATCGGGTCGTGGCGAACTTCGATGTCCCGGCAGCGGTCGCGACGGTCTGGCAGCGGCAGGCTGCCTGGTCACAGGCGTCCGGCGAGGCCAAGCGTGCGATCTCACGTGCACGGCTGACCATCGCCGCGCTCACCGTGGGGGCCGCCGTGTGCGGCACCCTCGCCAACCAGCTCGGGCACGCCCATCCCGGTGCGGGGCGGGCGCTCGCGATCGTCGCGGCGGCGGCGCTGCTCGTGGTGCCGCTGGCTGCCCGGTGGTCCTCCCGGGACGCGGTGCACGCGTGGACCAGGCTCCGCTCGGTCTCCGAGGCGCTGAAGGCGGACATTTACCGCTACCTCGCCGGGGTCGCCCCGTTCGGCGGCGCGGACCGGGACGCCGTCCTGCTCGGCCGGTTCGACGCGCTCATGGACGACGCCGGCGACCTGGTCGGCCGCACCCTGGACGCGCCGCCGGCCGCCCGCCCGTTGCCGGCGGTCTCCGACGTGGCCACGTACGTGACGGAACGGATCCAGCGGCAGGTCGACGGCTACTACCTGCCGGCGGCCCGCCGGATGGCCCGCGCCGCGAGGCGGGTCCGGTACGCGGCGACGGGGCTCACGATCGTCGCCGCCCTGGTCTCCGCGACGGTCGGGGTGCTCGGCGACAACCTCGGGCTCACCGCCTGGATCGGTGTCGCGGCGGCCGTGACCACGGCGCTGGTCGGCTACGGCTCCGCCCAGCAGTACGAGCACCACCAGATCGAGTACGCCCGCACCGCCGACCAGCTGACCCGGCTTCGCACGGTCCGCGAGGCCGGGCTGGGCTGGGCCGACGACGACGCGTTCGTCGCCGAGGCGGAGCGCATCATCTCGCTGTCCAACGAGGGCTGGATGGCCAGGATGATCGAGCAGGATGGCGCTGCGCAGCCGTGACATCACAGGTTGTGCCATATAGCATCGTCGATAGTCGTCGTTGACCGTCGTTGTGGGCGGCGTCCGTCCACTCCCGACTCCAAATGGGGGAACCGACGTGGAGCGCACCGTACGCCAGCCCGATCCGACCCCGCCGCCACTGGACGACCTCCGGCGTACCCCGCTCGGCCGGATCTCCCTCGACCGGGCCCGGTCCGTCGCGCACGTGGCCGGCCGGAGGGAGGATCGTCCGGCGCGTGTCGATGTCGCGGCCTTCAGCTCTGCGATCTGAGCCGGACGGGCAGCCGACCGGGCACGTCGCCCCGCTGACGCAGTACGTGCTGAAGCTGGTCAGCCGCTGCGATCTCGCCTGCGACCACTGCTACGTCTACGAACACCCCGACCAGTCCTGGCGGCGCCAGCCCCGGGTGATGGACCCCGCCACGGTGACGGCCGTCGCCGAGCGGATCGCGGAGCACGCGGCGGCGCACCGGCTCGACACCGTACGCGTGGTCCTGCACGGCGGCGAGCCCCTGCTCGCCGGCGCCGCCCGGCTCGACTCCACCGCCGCCACCCTGCGGCGCGTCATCGGCCCGGTGGCTCGGCTCGACCTGCGGATGCAGTCCAACGGTGTGCTGCTCACCCCGACGACCTGCGACGTGCTGGTCGCCCACGACGTCAAGGTGGGGATCTCGCTCGACGGCGACCGGGCCGCCAACGACCGGCACCGCCGCCACGCCAACGGGTCGAGCAGCCACCGCCAGGTGCTGCGGGCGCTGTCGCTGCTGCGCAGCCCCGCGTACCGCAGCAGCTACGCGGGCATCCTCTGCACCGTCGACCTCGCCAACGACCCGATCCGGGTGTACGAGGCGCTGCTCGCCGAGGAGCCGCCGCACGTCGACTTCCTGCTGCCGCACGCCAACTGGGACAACCCGCCCGCCCGGCCCGACGGCCTCGCCACCCCGTACGCCGACTGGTTACTGGCCGTCCACCGGCGCTGGCTGGCCGACGGGCGTCCGGTGCCGATCCGCCTGCTGGAGTCCCTGCTCTCCACCGCGTCCGGGCACGGCAGCCGCAGCGAGGCGGTCGGGCTCGGCCCGGCCGACCTGGTTGTCGTCGAGACCGACGGCACCTTCGAGCAGGTCGACTCGCTCAAGTCCGCCTTCGACGGCGCGGCGGCCACCGGTCTGGACGTCTTCCGCCACCGGGTGGACGATGCCGCGGCCCACCCGGCGATCGCCGTACGGCAGACCGGTCTTGCCGGTCTCTGCGCGACCTGCCGCGCGTGCCCGGTGGTCGGGCACTGCGGCGGCGGGCTCTACGCCCACCGGTACCGCGCCGGGGACGGCTTCGACAACCCGTCCGTCTACTGCCCGGACCTGCTGAAACTCGTCCGGGTGGTGACGGCGGCACCGGTCGGCGACGAGCCCGCCGGGCCCGCCGACCAGCTCAGCCCGCGCGTGCTCGACGACCTCGCCACCGGCGCGGGCACGGCGGGCTCGGCCGCGCAGCTCGCCGCCGTCCATCTGGCGCTGGTGCGCGCCCTGCTGGTCGCGCTCAGCGAGCGGGCCGCGAGCGACCCGGTGGCGGCCGAGGGGTGGCGGCTACTGGTCCACCTGGACGACGCGCACCCCGACGCCGTCCGCGCCGTGCTGACCCACCCCTTCGTGCGCCGGTGGGCCGGGCGCTGCCGGGACGGGGCGGCCGAGCTGTCGTACCTGGCCTGCGTGGCGGCGGCCGCCGCAGTCCGCGCCCGGGTCCGGGCCGACCTGCCCGTCCCGGTGCGGGACGGGGTGGTCAGCCTGCCGACGCTCGGCGCGCTCGCCGTCGGCTGCGAGCGGGGCGTCGTCCGGCTCGTCACCGACGACGGCGACGTGCGGCTCGCCGGCCGGCGGGTCACCGCCGACGCGGACCGCGACGGCGACCCGGCCGGCGAGGACGGGCCGGACGGCTGGCTGCCGGTGCGATGCGTCCGGATCGACGGGCACCGGCTGCTGGTGGAGGACACCGATCCACACCGGGACTGCTACGACCTGCCGGTGCAACCGCGGCTGTCCGGCGCCGCAGCGCCGCGGTGGACGCGGCAGGTGGAGCGGGCGGTGCGCCGGATCGACGCCGAGGCCGTCGGCTACGCGGCGGGGGTGCGCACCCTGCTGCGGGCCGTCGTGCCGCTGCGCGCGGAACCGACCGGCCGGTTCCGCAGCGCCGCCGCCGGCGCCGCCTTCGGCGCGGTGGCCGTCACGGCCGTACCCGACGACGCCACCCTCGCCGTGCTGCTGGTGCACGAGGTGCAGCACCTCAAGCTCAGCGCGGTGCTGGACGTCTGCGACCTGTTCGACCGCGACGACACCCGGACGCTGCGCGTGCCGTGGCGGGACGACCCACGCCCGGTGGAGGGCGTGCTGCACGGCGCCTACGCCCACCTGGCGGTCGCCGACGTGTGGCGCCACCGCCCCGGGTCGGCCGCCGGGGGCCATTTCCGCCGCTACCGGGACTGGACCGACGGGGCCCTCGACGCCCTGCTCGGCCTCGGCGCGCTGACCGCCGCCGGCGAGCGGTTCGTCCGGGGGATGCGCGCCACCGCGGACGGGTGGGCGTGACCGCCGGCCCGCTCCGGCGGGACACGCTGACGGCGGACCTGCGGGCGCTGGGACTGCGGCCGGGTGCCACCGTGCTGGTGCACTGCGCCCTGTCCCGCGTCGGTCGGGTGGCGGGCGGCCCCGCCGCGCTGCTGGCCGCCCTGTCCGACGTGCTGGGCGCGTCGGGCACGGTGGTCGTACCGGCGCAGACAGCGGGCAACTCCACCACCTCGCGGGCGTTCCGGGTAACGACCGCCGGCTTGGACGCCGCCGGGGTCGCGGCGGCGGAGGCGGCCATCGTGCCGTTCGACCCGGAGCGCAGCCCCGCCGAGGGCATGGGGATCTTCGCCGAGCACGTACGCCGGCAGCCGGGGGCGTGCCGGAGCCGCCACCCGCAGACCTCCTTCGCCG
The DNA here is from genome assembly GCF_049841695.1 of Micromonospora sp. DT178. Classification (NCBI taxonomy): domain Bacteria; kingdom Bacillati; phylum Actinomycetota; class Actinomycetes; order Micromonosporales; family Micromonosporaceae; genus Micromonospora; species Micromonospora sp. DT178. The sequence goes on along the minus strand of NZ_JBNCKV010000028.1, from coordinate 59,066 downwards.
CCCTCGGCCCCGACGCGGCCCGGCTGACCGCCGTCCACGACCTCGACTGCCACCTCGGCGAACGCTCGCCCCTCGGCGCGCTCTACGCCGCCGACGCCGTGGTGCTGCTGCTCGGCGTCGACTGGTCGGCCTGCACGGCGTTCCACCTGGCCGAGTACCGGCTGCGCCGGCCGCCGGCCGACCGGGCGTACCGGTGCTACCTGCGCGACGCCGCCGGGCGGCGGGTCCGGCGCGACTTCCGGGCCCTCGATCTCCACGACACCGACTTCCCGCTGATCGGCCGGGCCCTGACGGACGCCGGCGCGGTGCGGCGCGGGCCGGTCGGGGGCGCCGACTGTCGGCTCACGGACATCCGGGTGGCCGTCGACTTCGCCCGGGGGTGGATGGATGAGCACCGGCGGTGACGAGCGGGGCAGCGGAGGGTTGGCCACGGTCGATACTGTGGACGGTCGGGAGTCGCCGCACCGGTCGGGAGCCTCAGTTGCCAGAGGGAACGTTCTGGGAGGACGAGAGCGCCCCCGTGTTCTTTCTCAGCTACGCCCACAAGAAGAACCAGGTCGCGGCGCCCCGGGACACCAACCAGAAGGTCTTCCAGCTCTTCGTCGACCTCTCCGACCATGTCGTCGAGCTGCTCGGCCTCGGCCCGGGACGTACGGCCGGATTCATGGACCGGATGCTCGACGGCGGGCAGGTGTGGACCGACGACCTCGCCTTCGCCGCCGGGCACTGCCAGGTCTTCATCCCGTTGATCTCCACTCACTACCTCAACAGCGCCTGGTGCGCCCGGGAGTGGGACGCGTTCACCCGCCGGCCGATACTGACCCGGCCGGACGCCGAGCCGTCGGCGGGGGAGACGCCCGTCATCCCGGTCAACTGGTCACTGGTGGAGCGTCGCCGGCTGCCGGCGGCCGTGTCGCGGAGGCAGATGTTCACCCCCACCCGGCTGCCCCCGGAGATCGCTCCGCAATACCACGAAGAGGGCATCTACGGTCTGCTGAGCCTCGGCGACACCGGCAAGGCCGCCTACGACGCGGTGGTCTGGCGGCTGGCGCAGCGGGTCGCCCGGGCCTATCGGACGCACTGGGTGCAGGCGCAGGTCCCGGCCGACGTGCGGCAGTTGCGCACCACGTTCGAGGAGGGCGGACATGACGTGGTCTGACCCCGTTCCGCCCCGGGGCGCCTCTCGCCGGGAGACCTACTTCTTCCTGAGCTACGCCCACTCGGTGCCGCTGTCGGCCGGTGTCCGGCCGGACACCGACTACTGGGTCAACCGGTTCTTCAACGACCTGGCCACCGCCGTCCGGCACGCTGCCACGAGAGGCGGCGACCTCGACGCCGGCTTCTTCGACGGGCAGGTCAACCCGGGAGCCGACCTCAGGCAGACGCTCACCGACGCGCTCAGCCTCGCGCACGTCTTCGTGCCGCTGCACTCACCGAACTACTTCCGCAACGCGTGGGCCCTGGGCGAACGCGAGTCGTTCCGCAGCCGACTCACCCGGCTCGCCCCGGCGCAGGCCGAGCGGCACCTGGTGCCGGTGCTGTGGCTGCCGCTGCCGTCCTGGGGCGAGCGGCCGGAGACGACCCGGGCCCTCGACCTGGTCCCGGACGCCGGCGACCGGGCCGACTACGCCGAGAACGGCCTGCGGGCCCTCTGCAAGCTCAGCGCCTACCACGACCTGTACCGGCGGGTCCTCGATGCACTGGCGAGGCAGATCGTCACGGTGACCGAGACGCAGCCGCTGGCCCGGTCCCGGGCGGCGACGCTGTCCAGCCACCCGGTGCCCGACAGCGTCGGCCCGGCGCTGGTGGTCACCACCCTCACCGACCACGCACGCTGGCGGCCCTACGCCGGGCAGCACGAGCTGGCCGTGGCCGACTACGTCGCCGCGACCGCCGAGCGGCTCGGTCTGCCCACCCGGGTCGTCGACCTGGCGGCGGCCCGGGCCCTGGCGCCGCAGAGCCCCACCGTCGTGCTGGTGGACGCCGCGACCGGTGCCGCCGCCATCCGTTCGGCGCTGGACGACCTGCCCCGCTGGGTCGTCCCGCTGGTCATCGCCGCCGGCCACGAGCGTGGCGCGACGGCACCCGAGTCGGTCTCCGAGGCGTTGCAGGCCGCCGGGTTCCCCCGGGTCATGCCGGTACGGGCGATCGACGAATTCGAGCGCTGCACCCCGCTGCTGGTGACCGAGGCCCGCAAGCAGTTCCTCCGGTACGGTCCGGTCGACCCGCCGGACGGCCCGGTCACCCCGAGACCGAGCCTGCGCCCGGCCCGGCCGTTCGACGGACCGCCGGGGTCCGGCGCGACCCTGCCGCCGGTGCGGCCGTTCGACACGACGCGAGGGAAGGACGAGCGATGACGCCATCGCGCGAAGGGCAGGTCATCACCTTCTACTCCTACAAGGGCGGTACGGGCCGCACGATGGCGCTGGCCAACACCGCCTGGATCCTCGCCGCGAACGGCCAGCGGGTGCTCGTGGCCGACTGGGACCTGGAGTCCCCCGGCCTGCACCGGTTCTACGCCCCGTTCCTCGACGCGGAGCAGGTCGCCACCACCGGCGGCGTCATGGACCTGATCCTGGACTACGAGTGGGAGAACGCCCGCCGGCGCGAGGAGACCGGCGCCGACCCCCGGCCCGGCGACTGGCACCGGGAGTACGCGCGGGTCCACCGGTACGCGTTCTCGGTGAGCTGGGAGTTCCCTGGCGGCGGCAGCCTCGACCTGCTCCTGGCCGGGCGGCACAATCCCGACTACGCGACCAGCGTGACCGGCCTGAACTGGGACAACTTCTACAACCGGCTCGGCGGCGCGCAGTTCTTCGACGCGCTGCGCGAGGACATGAAGCGGCACTACGACTACGCCCTCATCGACAGCCGCACCGGGATCAGCGACGTCGCCGAGATCTGCACCATCCACCTGCCCGACGTCCTGGTCGACTGCTTCACCCTCAGCGACCAGGGCATCGACGGCGCCGCGGCGGTGGCCGCCCGGGTCCGCGACTACGAGGGGCGTCGGGCCCGGCGGGTGCTGCCCGTGCCGATGCGGGTCGACGACGGGGAGAAGGGCAAGCGGGACGCCGGGCGGTCGCTGGCCATGCAGAAGTTCGCCGGCCTGCCGGGCGGCATGACCGACAGCGAGCGGCAGGCCTACTGGCTCACCGTCGAGGTGCCCTACCGCGCGTACTACGCCTACGAGGAGACGCTGGCGACCTTCGGCGACGAGCCGGGCGGGCGCACCACCCTGCTGTCCGCGTACGAGACGTTGACCAGCCACATCACCAACGGCAGGATCACCGGCCTGCCCCGGATGGACGACCAGGTGCGTCGCCGGACGGTGCAGCGCTTCGAACGCAAGCCGACGGTCGTGGACGAGCTGATCCTGCTGCGGCACGTGCCCGAGGACCAGGTGTGGGCGGAGTGGGCGCAGGCCGTGTTGAACTCCGCGGACCTGCGGGTGGTCACCGCTTCCCTGGACGGGCCGGCACCCGAGCAGACGGGCACGGCCGTCCGCGAGGTCCGGCTGGTCTCCCGCGCCTACCTGGCGGCCTGGCGTGCCCGCTCCGGCACCGGTGACGACCGGGCCGCGCCGGGCTGGCTGGCCGTGCACGTCGACGACACCCCGCCCGTGCCGGACGTCCCGGTCGGCAGTTGGACGGCCGTGCACGACCTCACCGCCGAGGACGCGGCGACCCACCTGCTGAAGCTGGTGGGACGCACGGTGGGCGCGGCCGGCCTGCGCCCCGCCCGCTTCCCCGGGGTGCGCGCGACGGTCTTCAACGCGCCGGCCCGCAACGCCCGCTTCACCGGGCGCGAGGACCTGCTGCGCCGGCTCCGTGAGGAGCTGAGGGCCTCGGGCGGCAGCGGCACCCCGGTCGCCCTGCGGGGCGGTCCCGGTCTCGGCAAGACGCAGCTCGCCATCGAGTACGCCCACCGGTTCCGGGGCGCGTACGACATCATCTGGTGGGTCGCCGCCGACCCGCCGCAGTTCGTCGACGTGATCATGACGGAGCTCAGCGACGAGCTGGGCCTGCCGAGCCAGACGACGATCCCGGAGACCAACCGCGCCCTGCGGCAGCGGCTGGGTCAGACCGAGCGCCGCCCCGACGGCAGCCCGCCGCCGCACTGGCTGCTCATCTTCGACAACGCCGACCAGTACGAGGACGTCCGGCCCTACCTGCCGCAGGGCAACGGACACGTGCTGGTCACCACCCGCAACCCGGACTGGGGTGACCTGGCGCGGGCGGTGGACGTCGACGAGTTCGAGCGGGCGGAGAGCGTGGCGCACCTGCGCGCCCGCCTCGGCGAGCACCTGATGAGCGTCGCCGAGGCCGAGCGGGTCGCCGACGCCGTGGAGAACGTGCCGATCTTCGTCGCGACGGTCGGGGCGTGGTTGGCCGACACCCGCACGCCGGTCGAGGAATACCTGGCCGGGCTGCGCCGCACCGGCCTGGAGACGGAGGTCTGGGACCTCCCGCTCCAGCGGCTGAGGGAGGGTTCCCCGGGGGCGTACCGTCTCCTTCAGCTCGCGTCGGTGCTCGCCCCCGAGATCTCCCTCGACCTGCTCTACAGCGACCGGGTGGCGCGGGTCATCGCCCCGCACGACCCGGTGGTCGCCGCGCGGGTCGCCGACCGGGTGTCCGAGCGCGACATCGCGGCGACGCTGGTGCAGCGGATGAACAAGCTCGCGCTCATCAAGCTGGACCCGCACGCCCACCGGGTGCAGGTGCACCGGCTCCTGCAGACCGCGCTGCGCGCCCGGATGACCGACGACGAGCTGGTCACGGCCAAGCACGAGGTGCACCAGATCCTCGCCGGGTCGCGACCTCCGGGTGAGGTGGAGGACCCGGTGAACCGGCAACGGTTCCGGATGCTCTGGCCGCACCTCGACGGCTCCGACGCGATCTCCTGCCGGGACGACGACGTCCGGCAACTGGTCATCGACCGGGTCCGCTACATCTACGTCAGCGGCGGGTACGAGCAGGGCGAACGGTACGCGCGGGAGACCGAGGCCGTCTGGTCGGCGCTGTTGGCGGAGCTGCCGCCCGACGGGCCGGAGCACCGCAAGCTGCGCGTCCAACTGCTGCACCTGCGGTTCAACTGGGCGAACGTGCTGCGCAGCCTCGGGCGGTTCGACGAGGCCCTCCGGCTGGACGAGGACACCCTGCACCAGCAGGAGGAGCTAATCGGCGACAGCCACCCGCACACGCTGATGACCGCCGGCGGTTACGGGGCGGACCTGCGCACCCTGGGCCGCTACCCGGAGGCTCTGGAGCGCAGCCTGCAGACGTACGCCGCATCGGTCGAGGTGTTCGGCGAGGATCACCGGCGGACCCTGACCGCGGCGAACAACCTGGCCGTGTCCTACCGGCTGATGGGCATGTTCGACCGGGCGCTCGAAGGCGACCAGGCGACCAACCGGCGGCTGCGGGTCGTCCTCGGGCCGGAGCACCCGAACACCCTGGTGTCGGCCAACAACCTCGCCCGCGACCTGCGGGAGACCGGCGACTACGAGGGTTCCGTGGCGCTGCTACGGGAGGTGGTGACCGGCTACCGGAACCTCTTCGGCGAGCAGTCCCGTGACCTGCTCACCGCGCAGGCCAACCTGGCCGTGTCGTTGCGCAGCACCGGGGAGATCGCCGAGGCGGCCCAACTGCTCGACGAGACCTACCAGCGGCTGCTGGCCACCCTCGGGCCGGCCAGCCCGGACACCCTGCTCAGCCGGCTCAGCCGGACGGCCAACCTGATGTTGCAGGGGCAGAACGCGCAGGCCCTGGCGGAGCTGGTCGAGGTGGAGCAGCAGTTCGTCCAGGTGTTCGGCGCCGACCACCCGTACTCGCTGGTCTGCCGGGTCAACCTGGGCGTGGCCCAGTGGGACGCCGGCGACACGGGCACCAGCCTGTCGCTCACCGAGGCGGCCGCGGCGGCGATGATCGCCGCGCTCGGCGACCAGCACCCGTTCACCATGGCGGCGGCCAACAACGTCGCGGTGTTCACCATCCTCACCGGGGAGCCGGAGCGGGGACGCGACCGGCTGCTGGCGGTGGTGGAGCAGCTCGCGGAGGTCCTCGGGCCCGAGCACCCCGACACGTTGCGGGCCCGGGGCAACCTGGAGACCGTCAACCAGGCGTTGTCCGGCGGCCGGGTGAGCATCGGGCGGATGCGGATCGCCGACCGGCTCGCCAACCGGGTCGGGCAGCACCACCCCAGTGTCGTGGTGCTCCGCGACGGGCGGTACGTGCGGCGGGTACTCGACCCGCACCCCTACTGACCGGGCCGCGCGCCGATCAGCAGGTCGGCGCTCAGCGCGGGGTCGGGGTCGACGAGCCAGCGCAGGATGCGCGGCAACTCCTCGACCGCGTCGAAGTGCGCCGCCCCGGGCCGGACCTCCATCTCGGCGCCGGGTATCTGCGCGGCCAGCCAGCGGCCGTGGCTGACCGGGGCGAAGTTGTCGTCGGCGCCGTGCCACAGCCGGACCGGCGTCGCCGCGGTGTCGATCGCCCGCAGGTCGAAGGCCCAGGGGCGGCGGAACGCCAGCACGTCGTCGATCCACCCGTACGGCCCGGAGCGGAGCGCCTCCGCGTAGGTGTCGGTGATGAGCCGGCGCAGCGCCGGGTCGTTGACCGCCCGGCGGTCCGCCGCGCTCATCTCCGTCTTCAGGTCCGCGAGGAGCAGCCGTGGGTCCGCAGCGGCCCGCTCGGCACGCTGGCGGATCTCCTCCACCACGGCGGCGGTGTCGGGGCTGCCGGCGCCGAACCCGCGCACGTTGCCGGTGTTCATGCCGCCGACCCAGTCCAACTCGATGGCGTTCCACGGGGCGAGACTGACCAGCACCGCCACCCGGGTCACCCGGCCGCGCAGGCGGGCATCGGCCGCGCAGGCGAGGGCGTGCGGGCCGCCGCCGGAGCGTCCGACGACCGCGAACTCCTCCACGCCCAGGTGGTCGGCGATCGCCTCGACGTCGCGGGCGGCGTCGGCGACGTCGCGGTTCTCCCGACGGTCGGAGTCGCCGTAGCCGGGCCGGTCGTAGGCGATCAGCCGGACGCCCATGCGGTAGAGGACGATGCCGCGGGGCTTCGGGCCACGCCGGCTGCCGGGCGTGCCGTGGAGCAGGAAGACGGGGAAGCCGTCGGGCGCGCCGGTCACCTCGTACGCCACGCGTCTGCTGTCCTCGCGTTCGGCGAAGTCGGCCCCTGGCTCGCCGTCTCGGGTCACTCCGTCCTGCCCTTCGGTGCCGCTACCAGCTAATACTCGCAACCCGGCATCGAGTAGAGACGATGTCGGACGGCTCCACTCAACAATCGAGCCTAATGGTCGGGCCCGCCGCGCCGCTATGCCGAGCGGGAACATGGGGCCGGATCTGTCTGAAACGACACCTACGGCCCACCTGGGCTGGAACTTCCGGCTGCCCCGCCGACCGGGACGCCCGTCGGGGGATCCCGTCCGCCCGGGGCGACCGGGCGCGGGTCCGCCCAGTCGTCGGCCGCCGCCCGTGAGGGCCACCGCCCGGAGCGGCGGAGCCGCCGCGCGCCGGGTCAGCCGGCGAGCGCATCGAGCGCGTCGTCGAGCCGGGGCTTCCGGCCGTCGGCGAAGACGTCGAGGAACTCCTCGCCGGGCGCGGCCCAGAACCGGGTACGCGGCTCGTCCCGCCAGTCGCAGGTGATCTCGCAGCCCCACGAGTGCAGATACGTCCGCTGGTCCGCCTGCCCACGGTGGAACAGGGGGTCGCCGACGATCGGGAAGCCGAGCCAGGCCAGGTGTACGCGGATCTGGTGACGCCGACCGGTGACCGGCTTGAGCACCAGCAGCGTACGGTCGCCGCTGACCAGCGCCGTGGCGAAGTCGGTACGGGACTCGTAGGAGGGCTTGGAGCGGTCGACGGCCGACTCCGGCAGCGCGAAGCGGCGGCGGTCGGCGTCGTAGCTGATGGCCTCGCGCTCGCCCGCGATCCGGATGGTGCCCTTGCGGCCCGGCCGCAGCGGCAGGTCGATGGTGCCGGTCTCGGGCAGCCGCGCCCCCTCGACCCAGGCCAGGTAGCGCTTGTCGGCGCCCCGGTTGGCGAACTGCCGGGTCAGCGAGGCGTGCGCCGACGGCGTCCTGGCCAGCAGCAGCAGCCCCGAGGTGACCTTGTCGATGCGGTGCACCCAGTGCACCGGCTCCCCGGCGGCGGCGGCCAGGTCGGTCAGGGACTCGGCGTGCCGCTCGCCCATCACGGAGATGCCCGGCGGTTTGTCGAGCACGAGCAGGTGGTCGTCCTCGTGGATGGGATCGCGCCGAAGTTCCGACCAACTGAAGGTGGTCATCATCGCCTCGGCTCTCGACTGTGCTGAACTGCTCCGTGTCGCCGACGGCCGCGCCCGGGACATCGGTGACGCGGGGAGCGGGGTCGAGCCGGCCAGGTGGGCCGGCACGGCGAAGGATATCAACCCGGCGTCGGCGCCCCCCGAAGTCGAGCAGCGCCATCGCCTACCGGTGGCTGCACCGCACCGCCCGCCGGCACGCCTCGGCGCTCAGCTGACGCGCCCGGCCGGCGTGCTCACTCGAACCGCCACCGGGTCGCGCTGAAGCCGGACCCCTTGTCCATGCCGATGACCTTGGCCGGGGTCACCTCGAAGACGATGTACGGCGACGGGCCGATCCCGTCGCCGTCGATCCCACCGTCGACCGGGGTCACCTCCCAGCCGTACTTCTCCCCGTACGCCTCGGCGACGCGCTTGATCGTCGCCGGGTCGCTGATCCGGGCTGCCGTGCCCTCGATCGAGAGGTCCAGCTCGGGGCTGCCGACGGTGAGGACGCAGTGCGGGTTGGCGGCCAGGTTGTCGACCTTGTGGGCGGTCTCGCTGGAGCAGAAGTACATGCTCCGGTCGAGCCACAGGGCCAGCAGCGGCACGGCGTGCGGCCGGCCGTCCGGCCGGACCGTGCACAGGAAGAACTCTCCCGCCTCCGTCAGCCGCTCACGCGCCTGCGACCAGGGCATCGGCTTGGAGTCTTCGCTGGCAAAGGACGGTTCCGCGACCGGCTCACGGTCCACCATGGGTTCCCCTTCGAACGACGACATCGTGACTGGAGCAGCACGGAGAGTATCCCAGTGTGACGGTGTCCGCGCGCGGACGGACGCCGCCGCCGCGGAGTGTCGGAGGGGCACGCCCCTCGACCGCCCCGCAGTCCCGCCTCCACAGGGGACGAATTCGCTTGACCTCAACCTCGCTCCAGGTCCTAGGTTCGCGGCATGAGCATGGAAGTCACCGCGTGGATGTCCCTGCACCACGCGATGCATCAGCGTGACCAGCGACCCTTCTCCAAGGCGACCCTCAGGCGGATCGGCGGCTTCGCCCGCCCGCACCGCCGCCTGCTCGCGTGGTTCCTGGCGGGCAGCGTCGTGGCCGCGGTGCTGACCGTGGCCGCACCGGTGCTGGCCGGGCGGGTGGTCGACGCGATCGTCTCCGGCACCGACACGGCGACGGTGGTGCGGCTGGCCGTGGCGATCGCCCTGATCGCGCTCGCCGAGGCCGGGCTGGGGCTGCTCACCCGCTACCAGTCGGCGCGGATCGGCGAGGGCCTGATCCTCGACCTGCGGACCGCCGTCTTCGACCACGTGCAGCGGATGCCGGTCGCCTTCTTCACCCGTACCCGCACCGGCGCCCTGGTCTCGCGCCTCAACAACGACGTGATCGGGGCGCAGCAGGCGTTCAGCGACACGCTCTCGGGCGTGGTCAGCAACGCCGTGACGCTGCTCCTCACGCTCGCGGTGATGCTGACCTTCTCCTGGCAGATCACCCTGCTGGCGCTGGTGCTGCTGCCGATCTTCGTGCTGCCCGCGCGGAGAATGGGCCGGAAGCTGGCCCGGCTCGAACGGGAGGCGGCCGACCTCAACGCGGCGATGAGCACCCGGATGACCGAGAAGTTCTCCGCGCCCGGCGCCACACTGGTCAAGCTCTACGGGCGGCCGGCGGAGGAGTCCGCCGAGTTCGCCGCCCGCGCGCGGCGCGTGCGCGACATCGGCGTCCGTACCGCCATGTTGCAGACCGTCTTCATCACGGCCCTCACCGTGGTCGGTTCCCTCGCGCTGGCGCTGGTGTACGGCCTGGGCGGCGTGTACGCCATCCGCGGGCAGCTCGACGCCGGCGCGGTCGTCGCGCTCGCCCTGCTGCTGTCACGCCTGTACGCGCCGCTGACCTCGCTCGCCAGCGCGCGGGTGGAGATCATGAGCGCGCTGGTCAGCTTCGAGCGGGTCTTCGAGATCCTGGACCTCAAGCCGATGATCGAGGACAGGCCGGACGCCCGGCCGCTGCCCGACGGGCCGGTGGCGGTCGAGTTCGACGACGTCCGCTTCGGTTACCCGTCGGCCGAGAAGGTCTCCCTGGCCTCGCTGGAGGACGTGGCGAAGCTCGACACCCGCGGCGGCGAGGAGGTGCTGCACGGGATCTCGTTCCGCGCCGAGCCGGGGCAGATGGTCGCCCTGGTCGGCTCGTCGGGCGCGGGCAAGTCCACCATCGCGCAACTGCTGCCGCGCCTGTACGACGTGGAGGAGGGCGCCGTCCGGCTCGCCGGGCGCGACGTCCGCGACCTGACCGGCGACTCGGTCCGGGACGCCCTCGGGGTGGTCACCCAGGACGGTCACCTGCTGCACGACACGATCCGCGCCAACCTGCTCTACGCCCGACCCGACGCGAGCGAGGACGACCTGTGGGACGTACTACGTCGCGCCCGGCTGGCCGACCTGATCCGCTCGCTGCCGGACGGCCTGGAGACGGTCGTGGGCGAGCGGGGGTACCGCCTCTCCGGAGGCGAACGTCAGCGGCTCACCATCGCCCGGCTGCTGCTCTCCCGCCCGCGCGTGGTGATCCTCGACGAGGCCACCGCGCACCTCGACTCGACGTCCGAGGCGGCGGTGCAGGCAGCGCTGGGTGAGGCGTTGACCGGGCGGACCAGTGTGGTCATCGCGCACCGCCTCTCCACGATCCGCTCCGCCGACCAGATCCTGGTGCTCGAACAGGGCCGGATCGTGGAACGCGGCCGGCACCCCGACCTGCTGGCCCGGGGCGGCCGGTACGCCGAGCTGTACCGCACCCAGTTCGACCAACCGGTGCCGGCCTGACGTGTGCCACCGTGCTCACGGGCAGCGGGTTCCGCCTGCCTGCCCTCACCGAGCGGGACGGAGGCCGCCGCGCCCGCCGCTCAGCGCCGGTTGCGCGATCGGCGGGCCGCCAGGACCCCGCCGACGACCGCCGCCACGGCCGGCAGGACGCAGCAGATAGTCAGGACGAACATGTGCCACGGCTTGACAGCTCCCATGGCCGCGAGGATAGGCACCGCGGGCCACTGCCGCCGTCCGCAGTCATGCGCCGTGGCACCAGGATGACGAGGGGTGCAGGGTGACAGATCGGGACGAAAGCGTTCGCCTGGCCGTCTACCGCGCCCTCGCACGGACAGGGCAGCTCCCGACGGTAAGTGCCGTCGCGAAGGACACCGGGCTCGATCACCCGGCCGTCGAGGACGCGATCGAGGCGCTGGCTGCCGCCCGGCACCTCGCCCTCGACGCCGACGGGCGCATCGTGCTCGCCCACCCGTTCGCCGCCCGGAACTTCGGCTTCTCCGTGATGTGTGAGCGCACGCTGTGGTGGGGCGGCTGCGCGTGGGACTCGTTCGCCATCCCCCACCTCGTCCCCGACGAACCGTCCGTGCTCGTCGCGACCACCTGTCCGGCGTGCGGCACACCGCACGCCTGGGTGGTCACCCGCTCGGAGGAGCCGGCGGGCGAGCAGGTGGCGCATTTCCTCGTGCCCGTCTCGCGTGCCTGGGACGACGTCGTACACACCTGCGCGCACCAACGGATCTTCTGCTCCCCCTCGTGCGTCGACAACTGGCTACGCCGGTCCGGGCACGAGCGCGGCGCGGTCTTCGGCATCGGGGCCCTGTGGCGTCTCGCCTCCCGCTGGTACGAGGGACGCCTGGACACGCCCTACCGCCGCCGGGAGCCCTCGGAAGCAGCGGCCTACTTCGCCTCGGTGGGACTGACCGGCCCGTTCTGGGGGCAGTGAGCGAGCGCGCGGACGGGCCGCCGGGGTGCGTGTCGCGCCCCGACGGCCCGTCGTCGTCAGTCGTCGTCAGCCGTTGTTGTCGATCAGGCTGGCGATCTGGCTGTAGATCACGTGCGCCTTCGCGCCCTGGTTCGACGGGCAGCCGCCGAGGTGGTGCAGGGCGATCACCCGGTGGCTGGAGTTCAGCACCGGCGAGCCCGAGTTGCCGCCGGAGGTGTCACAGCTGTAGCTGATGTTGGAGGCGTTGTAGTTCGCGTTCTTCACGGTGCACGTCGCACCGTTCTGGGTGTCCTCGTAGATCGACAGTCGCTTCGGGCTACCGTCGCCGTGCCCCGGGATGTACATCCGCGTGCCGGTGGTGGTGGCGGTCGTCGCCAGATACAGCGTGCCGAAGCTCTGGATGCTGGTGAAGTTGTTCACCGAGTACAGGGCGTAGTCCAGCTCGCCGGAGCCGCCGCTGCTCACCTTGTAGAGGGTGGCGCCGCTGACCTTGGTGCCGGCGCCCGGGTTCGAGCCGCCGCAGGTGGCGCACTGGTAGTTGAACTGCATCTCGCTGCCGCTGACGGCGGCCTGCGTCGAGAAGCAGTGCTTGTTGGTCAGCATCCGGTTGGTGTTGCCGACCCGCCAGGTGGTGCACATCCCACCGCCGCTGATCAGCAGCCGCGCCACCGCCCTGCCGCGCGCGTACTCGGTCGGGTGGCTGTTCTGGTAGCAGACCACGTCGCGGCGGGCGTCGGTGCTGCAGACGGACTGCGTGGAGAGGTTGTGCTGCGCGATCTCCGCGCGGTCGTAGCCGCGCCAGAACCGGTCGATGGTCGCGACGTTGCCACGGGAGGCGCGGCTGCTGTGCATCGTCACCACCGCGGTGTCGCCCTCCACCGACATCGCCCAGAAGCCCGGCTGTCCGTCGGTGGTGTAGTCCGAGCCGGTCGCCCGGTTCAGGTAGCGGTCGTACCGGTAGCTCTCCCGGCCGTCGGGGCTCGACACCGTGACGTAGTCGCCGTGGGCCAGTCGCAGCGCGTTGAAGTGCACCTTGACGTACGACGCACCGGGGTGCCGGATGACCTGCGTCCGGCCGTCCCCGGCGGACGACAGCGTGCCGGTGACGGTGCGGAGTTCACCGACCGTGGTGACGCCCTCCGCCGAGAACTGATCCGATTCGGGTGCCCGTTCGGATTGCGGCGCGAGGGGTTGCACCGAGTACGCCTCGGCGGCGGGTACCGACATCAGACTCAGCCCGAGTGTGCAGGCGCCGAGCGCGACCGCCGCCGTTCGTAGGCGGCGCATGGCATGTTTCATCGTCGCTCCCTCCGAGGAACCAGCACCCAGACGTGCTTGCAGCCTTCATACACGAGTCGATGGACACATGTAAACATGTCGATGTCTTGTCGATCGGTCGACGGCCTCGACCGGCCGCACCAGAACAGTCACCGAGGTGCGGTTCCTGACGTCCGGGATGGCGGGAGGTGTTGCCGTCGTCCCGTACCGTCCGGGCGGCAACCCACTCACCGCACGGGGGAATCCTTTGACGAATTCGTTCAGTGCCCGTCGCCTGCTCGCCTGGACCGCGCCGGTCGCGCTCGCGATGACCGCGCTCGCCCCGGCCCTGCCGGCCCAGGCCGCGCCGAGGCCCACACCCGCCGTCACCACCGGCCCGGTCGACAAGGACCTCGACGGCGACGGGGTGCCCGACCTGATCGCTGTCGGCGGTCCGGGCACCGGTCTCGGCTCCGGCGTCTGGTCCGGGCTCGGCGTGAAGTCCCACAAGACCGGCGTCGGCACCGGCCTGGTGCAGGCCCCGGCCAGCAACGTCGGCCTGCGCGGCACCGGTGTCACCGGCAACAACTCCCCGACCGACTTCGACGGCGCCCAGGTCATCACCGGGCGCTTCACCGGCGCCGACCACCAGGACTTCCTGTACTACCACCCGACCGGAACCTCCGCCGGTAACGGTGGCGTCATCCGCGGTGCCGTCAGCCCGCTCGCGGTTGCCAGTGCCAGGTCGACACCCGGCGCGCCGACGGCGATGAGAACGAGCGGCGCTACCGCCCAAACCCTGACCGGGCGGCCCTGCCGGGGTCGTGGCTAGCGGTTGAGGTAGGCCGCCAGGCCGCCGAGGGCCTCGCTGGCGATGAAGACCGAACGCACGTTGAGAATGGCTTCCTCGACGTGGACGGAACAGCCCCACGCCGAGTCGCCCCACGAGTCGGCGATCTTGATCTCGGCTGGTGCGGTGCACCCTTGGACGCCGCCGAGTTGGCAGTGCTCGGGGTGTGGTGCGGCGGCCTGCGCGGCCGCGGCCGCCCGCATCTGGGCGGCGAGTTCCGCGGCGGCGGCGGCGCGCTGCTCAGCCTCGGCGCGCAGTTCCCGCTCCGCGCGTACCGCCTTGGTCAGTTCGTCGTGGGCCGCTTTGGCGCGTGCTTCGGCGGCGAGTTTCCCCTGCTCGATGTGGTGGCGTTCGATGGCCAGGGCCGCTGTGCCGGCGAAGACCCGGGCGAGGGCGAGGTCGGTGTCCTGCGGGACGCGTGGGGTTCGGTGATACATGGCGAAGGTACCCAGCAGGCCGCCGTCGCGGGCCAGGATCGGCGTCGACCAGCAGGCGGCCAACCCGGCCCGGCCGGCCAGGTCCCGGAAGTCGTCCCAGAACGGGTCGGTGGCGATGTCGGTGACGACGACCGGTTCCCGCCGGTGGGCGGCGGTGCCACAGGAGCCGACGCCTTCACCGGTGGCGATCCCGTCGATGGCCTCGTTGTAGAAGTCGGGCAGGCTGGGCGCGGCGCCGTGGCGCAGGTGCCGGCCGTCGGAATCGGCGAGCAGCACGGAGACGAGGATCTCCTGCGGTGCGAGGTTCTCGATACAGCGAGCCATCCCGTCGAGCACCTCGGTCAGGGGTGCCTGACGGGCGATCTGCTCCAACAGGGCACGATGTTCGGCCATCAGTCGTTGGGCATGCTTGACCTGGGTGGTCTCCACCCCGATCACACGGATCCCGGTCACGGCACCGTCGGCGTCCCGACGCGGCTCGTACGTGAAGTCGAAGAACGCCTCCCGCGCGTGTGGCCCGGCGCCCAGCACCACCCGGACGTCACGGCCGGTGTAGGGCTCACCCGTGCGGTAGACCTGGTCCAGCAGCGTGATGAAACCCTGACCGGCCAGTTCGGGCATCAGCTCGGCGATCGCGACCCCGGTACGCGCCCGTTCTTCGCCGATGGCGGAGAAGAACGCCGGGTTTGCCGTCTCCACCAGATGTGCCGGCCCTCTGAGCGACGCGAAGACGGCGATGGACTGCCAGAACAACGCCCGCAGGTCCTCCGCTGCCTGCCCGGCGACCGCCGGATCCGCAGCAGTCGGCCGCTGGCCCGATACCGCCGTCATGTTGGGGTTCGCCTCTCGTCCGCGGATGCGGGGAACGATCGATGATGCGCCGGTCGCTGACGATGGCCACAGTGCGCAGGGAATCGACTGAGGCCACCGCGCAGTTTACCGGCGGCCCACCGGCCCGGGCAGGCGGAGCAAGGCAGGGAAGGCGCGCTACCGCGCCGCTTCCGGCGCCGAGCGGGGCGCTGGCCGGCGGGATGATCACGACGGGCACGGCCAGCATCAGGTACGCGACCCGGACCCCGTAGGTGTCTGCGGCCAGCCCGCCGCGGCGGCGGCGTAGAGCAGGCCCGCCATCGGGTGGGAGACGGGTGCCCTTGCCCGACTGCTTGACCAAGGGCACGCCGCGGCCCTTCGGGCCGCCGGCGAGCTCTCTCCGCGGTCGTTACGCCGCGCCGTGGCCTACATCGACGACAACGCCGGCGAGCCGATCACGATCGAACAGGTCGCCGCCGCGGCCGGCGTGCGCCCCAGGGCTCTGCAACTCGCGTTCCGCCGCCCACCACGACACCACCCCGATGCGGTACGTCCGCCAGATCCGCCTCGAACGCGCGCACCGCGACCTGCAGGCCGCCGACCCGAGCACCGGTGTCACCGTCACCATGATCGCCAGACGCTGGGGCTTCACCCACCTCGGACGCTTCAGCACCGACTACCGCGCCGCCTACGGCAGCAGCCCCAGCCACACTCTGCGCACCTGACGCCAGCATTCTCGTGGAGAAGCGCGGATCCAGCGATGTGCGCCCACCGCCGCATCCGGGACCCGCATGCGGCGCTGCTGATCCCTCGGCGCTGCCCGTTCGCGGTGAGATCACCGCCCCGTGAAGGCTGTCGGCACGTCCGAGCGGGTGCGGCCCGTTCTTTCCCGCCTGGCCGTCGCCGCCACGTGCTGCACCGCTGCGGTGACGGCGTTCGCGGCGAGCGACAACGCCTGGTACCGGTTCGACGCGACGAGCCGGACGTGCCGACGGGCGGTCAGGCTATCCACCGCAGGCCGCCGCTGACTTCGAGGATGTGGCCGTTGATGTAGGAGCTG
Source organism: Micromonospora sp. DT178 (assembly GCF_049841695.1). Classification (NCBI taxonomy): domain Bacteria; kingdom Bacillati; phylum Actinomycetota; class Actinomycetes; order Micromonosporales; family Micromonosporaceae; genus Micromonospora; species Micromonospora sp. DT178. The sequence goes on along the minus strand of NZ_JBNCKV010000028.1, from coordinate 42,617 downwards.
GCGGGGGTGGCGAGGAAGATCGCGGCGGCGGCGACCTCTTCCGGGGTGCCGAGACGGTCGAGGACGAGCCGGGACTGGTAGCGCTGCCAGCGTTCGGGTGCGGCGGCTAGCCGGCGACCCATCCCACCGTTGATGTAGCCGGGGGCCAGGCAGTTGACGGTGACACCCTTGGGCCCGAGCTCGATGGCCGCGGTGCGGGTGAAGGCCTCCACCGCGGCCTTGGTGGCGCTGTAGGCGGCGGCGCCAGGGACGGGCTTGGTCGCGACGCACGAGGAGACCGTGATGATCCTGCCCTCGCCACGGGCGGTCATGTGGGCGGCTGCCTCCCTGGTGCAGAGGAACACGCCCGTGAGGTTGGTGCGGACGGTGGTGTCCCAGTCGTCGAGGGGGAGCCTGACGATCTTGCCGTCTCGACTCACGCCGGCGTTGGCCACCAGCACGTCGATGCGTCCAAAGGTATCCACCGTGGTCCGCATGAGGTGGCGGACGGACTCTTCCTCCGTCACGTCGACCCGACGGTAGACAAGGCGATCGGTGGCCACCTCCCCGATGTCGTAGGGGTTGCGGGCCGCGCAGATCACGGTCGCGCCCTCGGCGTGGAACTGTTCGGCGATGGCCCGGCCGAGGCCTCGGGTGCCGCCGGTGACGATAATGATCTTGTCGGCCAACCGCATTGGTGCCCCTTCCCCTAGGCCGCGACTTCCCACACCATGGGATCTCCGATCAGGTGGCTATGCGGCGTCGATCTGCTCGATCGTGTCCATCCCCAGCGCCTCGATGACCGGCAACGGGTTCCAAAAGTCCTTGAAGTGGACGAACTTTCCGTTTCTGGTCCGCACGACCGAGATGTAGGTCTGGTGGAAGGCGCGGCCGGTGGGGACCGCCTTGCCGTCCGCCCGGAACTCGGCGATCACCAGCTCGGGGTCGACCGTGTCGTGGAAGACCAGGTCGGCGAAGCGCACCCGGAGCAGCTCCGGGAAGTTCTTCATGTGCTCGTACAACGCGTCGTGGCCGGCGAAGCGGTACGGCACACCCGGCGGGCCGTAGGCGAACTCCAGCACGCCGTCCGGCGTGAAAAGGTCCACCCATTCCCGGATCTTCTCGGCCTCGATGTACTGCAGGTTCCGGGCGAACGCCGCCTGCGCCCGCGTACGGATCTCCTGGTCATTCATGGGTCCTCCTCAGTCGGTCGAGACAAGTGGGGACAGCCGCTTGTCGAGCGCGGAGTCTGGGAGCAGCCGGGTCAGCACCCGGGTCCTGCGCATGTCCGCGCCGACCGGATAGCGGGTCCTGGGCCGCTGCGCGGTGAGGGCCTCGGCCACCACCGCGGCGAAGTCGTCCGGGGTGGTCCGGCAGACCTCGAGCTGATGCGCGTTGATCGCGAGGAATCGGTCGAACGATCCCTGGTACAGGTCACGTCGTTGGGCCGTGGCCATGATGTCTCGGCCGGCGCTGGCCATCTTCTCCCAGATCGGGGTCCGGATCGCACCCGGCTGGACCACCGAGACCGACACCCCGAACGGCGCGAGCTCGCGGCGCAGCGCGTCGCTCATGCCTTCCTTGGCGAACTGGGAGGCGGCGTACGCGCCGAGGTAGGGCAGGGCGATGCGGCCAAGGCCGGACGTCACGTTCACGATCCGGCCCCGGCGGGCGCGAAGCTGCGGCAGGAACGCCTGGGTCACCGCGAGCTGACCGACCAGGTTGGTCTCCAGCTGCAGCCGCAGCTGCTCGGCCGGCAGGCACTCCAGCGGGGCGGGAACGCTGATGCCGGCGTTGTTGACGAGACCCCACAGTCCCGAGCAACCCACCGCGGCGGACACCTCGTCGGCCGCTGAGCTGATCTCGTCCGGCCTGGTGACGTCCAAAATGATCGGGGAGATGCGGTCGTACCGTGACTCGGCGAGGAGCTTCTTGCCGTCCTCGGTGCGCCGTACGGCCGCGAACACCCGGAAGCCGACCTGTTCCAGATGGACGGCCCCGGCCCGGCCGAGCCCGGAGGACGCACCGGTGATGACGACCGACCTTCCGTCCGGTGACAACGGTCTTCGCCTTCTGAACACGCCCTACTCCTCTCTCAGCGCAGCGAGGACCGCGTCGAAGCTCGCCGCGACGAGGCGTACGGCCCGCTCCCGCGTCAGCCCGCCCTCGACGTAGCTGAAGTTCCAGTGGAGCCGGTCATGACTCGTGTTGACCGTGGCGACGAAGTACCCGCACACCGACAGGCCGGCGAGGAACTGGGCGCCGGAGAGCTGCCACGGCCCGATGCTGGCCGGGAAGTCGTACCGTCCGATGTTGGAGATGCAGAGGTTGACCGGGCCCTGCGTCTCGATGAACTCGATCAGCGGCGCGCTTTCCTCGACGGTCATCGGGCACGAGCCGCCGACCAGGTTGACCATGCCGAAGTGCTCGCCGCGGCGCTTACGCCTGACCAGGTCCCGGCTGATGGTCCTGGCCATCGACCAGAGCGACGTCTCGACCGGGACGAGCGATCCGACGGTGGCGACATAGGTGCCGACGGCGGTGTCCGGCACCGGCGGCACGAGCCCGTCGCGGAAGTTGATCGGCGAGCCGATCGCCACGCCGGCGGGGCGTTCCGGGCCGTCGCCGGCCACGGCGGCGACCATGGCGGCGGCGAGCACGCCGTGCACGGTGGTGCGCTCGCGGCGGCAGGCCCGCAGCAGCGCGTCGACCTGGTCCGCCGAGAGCGACCGGTGCACCACGCGGGTCCGGCGGGCGGTGAACGGGACGAACTCGCCCGGCTCCACCCGGGCGGGCCGCAGGCGCCGCAGCCGGCGGTCGTCGCGACTTCGTTGCCACCGCAGGCGACGCGCACCGGCCCGGCCACGGTGCCGTCGTGGAAACATCTCCTCGCAGGCCGGCAGACCGGGCTCGCGCACGTCCGACCCACGGCCGGCCGCGAGCGTGAGCCAGTCCTTGACGAGGGACAGCACCGTTGTGCCGTCGGCGATACAGTGCGGGAGCGTCAATATCAGGTCGTGCACGTCGTCGTTGGTCACGACGACCGTGCGGCACAGCGGGCCGGTGCGCCAGTCGACGGCCTGGACCATCTCGTGCTCGTTGATCTGGCGAAGCCAGTCGTCGTCGGCCGTGCCCGCGACCCGGCGAAGCGGGATGGGCGCATCGGTCGGCACGAAGCAGGGACCGTCCGCGCCGGACTCGATCGCGACACGCAGCAACGGATGGCGCACCCGCAGCGCGTCGAGCGCCTGGCGGAGCAATGACGGGGTCAGCCGGCCGGTGACCCTGACGCGGGCGATGACGTTGAGCGGGGACACCTGGTCGGCGATCCAGTACCAGCGCTCGAGTGGGCTCAACGGCCGGCGGACCACCGGAAGCACGGCCCGGGCCGAGGCATCAATGACCATGATCATGCACCGCCAGCGATCGTGCGTCGAAGGTCATCGCCGCCTCGTTGCGGCGGTCGATCACCGATCGCGGTACGAACCGCATGTAGAGGTCGCGCAGCAGGCTGGCGACCGGACGGTCGAGCTGCTCGACGCGGCTCAACGCGGACGAGACGTCCACCATGAGCCTGGCCCGTTCACGGCGTTCCGCCTCGTACCCCCGCAGGGCCTCGTCCACGCCGGCGGCGCCGCCGAGGTGGCGCGCGAGGACGACGGCGTCCTCCACGGCCTGGGCGGCCCCCTGCGCCATGCTCGGCAGCATCGGGTGTGCCGCGTCACCGAGCAACGTCACCGGCCCGGTCCCCCACTGCTCGAGGAACGGACGGTCCTGGGCCGGCACACTGATGATGGCCGCCGCCGGTGTCGCGGCGATCGCGGCCCGCACCTCCGGCGCCCACCCGGCGTAGGCGCGGAGGATCGCGTCCTTGCCCCCGGCCCACCCGCGGGCATCCGGGACGTTCTTGGTGCCCCACCAGTAGATCCGCCCGCCGCCGATGTCGACGAGCCCGAACCGCTGTCCCCGGCCCCAGTAGTGGGCGCAGTACCCGTCGGTCACGGTGGGGTGTCGGAACGGCAAGGTGGCGAGCCAGCACACGTAGCCCGGCTCCCGAGCCTCCTCCGGTCCCACCAGCTGCCGCCGGATCGCCGAGTTGAAGCCGTCCGCCCCGATGAGCACGTCGCCGCGCGCCACACCGCCGGCCGCGAAGTCGACCCGGACGCCGTCGGCGTCCACCTGAAACCCGGTCGCGGTGGCGCCGAGCCGGACCGCCGTGGCGTCGAGGTGTTCGAGCAGCGCCTGCTGCAGATCCGCGCGGTGGATGGCGACGTTCTGCGCGCCGAGCCGGTCGCCGATGTGCCCGAACGGGATCCGCCGGATCCGGCGGCCCCGGGCGGTGCGGAAGTCCAGGCTGTAGTAGACGCTGCCCCGGCGCTCGACGTCGAGCTCGATTCCCAGGGTACGCAGGGCGATCCGCGCGTTGATCGAGAGCGAGAGTGCCGACCCCGCCGGGCGCAGCTCGCCGGCCCGTTCGTAGACCTCGGCGTCGACACCGACCCGGCGCAGGCTCGCCGCCGCCGCGAGGCCGCCGATGCCGGCGCCGATGATGATCGCCTTCACGCCGCCTCCTCGCGGCTGTCCAGCGCCTCGGCGATCCGCCGCGCGACCTCGGCCACGTAGGGTTCCTCCATCAGGACGATGTGGTCGCCCGGCACATCGATCACGTCGATGCGCCCGCTGGTGTGTCTCGCCCAGCCGTTCGCGGGGTCGGTGTGGAGGGTCCCGGCGGCGGTGTGCATGGGCAGCAGCACCATCGGCAGCCGATCGCTGGCCCGGACCAGGGTGAGGTCCTGGTCGAGGACCCCGGGCTCATAGGCCATGAGTGCCTCCCAGTGCGCGGAGAACATCCGGAACAGCCGGCGTACCGACGCCCGCGAGCTGCCGGGCCGCAACACCCCGGAAGCGGTCGCGCGCGCCATGATGAAGTCGAACTTCTCCTCCTCGGCGAGCCCGTCCGGGATGGCCTCGACGGGTGCCTTGCCGCTGCGCTCGAGCCAGATCAGCTCCCAGAAGAACCATTCCAGCAGGGCGTGGTCGGCGACCGGGTCGCGCGTGCCCGGCTGGCGGGCGATGGGATCGAGCAGGATCAGCTGCTCGACACTCGCTGGATCCTCGCGCCGAAGCTGGCGCGCCAGCTCGAAGGCGACGACACCGCCGAAGGACCAGCCGCCGATGCGGTACGGGCCGCTCGGCTGGACCCGCCGGATCGCCTCGAGATAGGAGCGCGCGAGTTCGGGAATCGACCCGAGCGGCTTGGACCCGGGGTCGCTCCCGGCCGCCTGCAATCCGTACACCGGCTGCTCGGCCGGCAGGTGCCTGGCCAGGCGCACGTAGCAGAGCACGTTGCCGCCCAGCGGATGCACGAGGAAGAGCGGCGTTCGGTCTCCGCCCGCGCGGATCGGCACCAGCGGGTCGTAGGTCAGGCTGGCGCCGCCGGAACGCAGCAGCGCCGCCAGCCCGGCGACGGTCGGCGTGGTGACGAACGCGGAGAGCGGCACGCTCACCTTGAACCGCTTCTCCAGCACCACGACCAGCCGCATCGCCGTCAGTGACGTACCACCGATCTCGAAGAAGTTGTCGTGCACGCAGAGCGAGGGCAGGTGGAGCAGCTCGGTGAGGATCTCCACCAGCGAACGCTCGTAGGCGTCGCGCGGTGCGACCTGCTCGGCGGCACTGACGGCAGCCAGCGGAATCCGGCGCAGCTCCGCGTCGTTGCGCTTGCCGCTCGGCGTCAGCGGCATCCGGTCCAGCCAGGTGATGTGCGACGGCACCAGATGGTCTGGCAACGACTCACGCAGCAGGGCACGCACCTCGTTCAGGTCGACCGCACCCGCGTCACCGACCAGGAACGCGGCGAGGAACGAGTCGGCGCCATCCCGCCGCCGCGCGACGACCGCGGCCTCGCGGATGCCCGGGAAGCGCTGCGCCAGAGCCATGATCGCGATCTCGACCTCGAGCGGCTCCACCCGGTAGCCACGGATCTTGGTCTGGGTGTCGGTCCGCCTGGCCCAGACCAGGTCTCCGCTGGGCAGCACCCTGGCCAGGTCACCGGTGCGGTAGAGCCGGCTGCCCGGCTCGCCGAACGGGTTCGCGACGAAACGCTGCGCGGTCAGCTCCGGCCGGCCGTAATACCCGTCAGCCAACGCGATTCCACCGAAGTACAGCTCGCCCAGCACTCCGCGCGGCACCGGGCGTAGCCGCTCGTCGAGCAGGTAGAGCTCGACGTCGTTGATGACCGGACCGATCGGCGGCAGGTTCGGGAACTCCTCGGGGTCGCCGGCCAGCGGGTACGCCGTGACGAGATGCGTTTCAGTCGGGCCGTACTGGTTCTCCAGGATGGCGCCGGGCAGGGCGGCCATGAACTGCCGGATCTCGGCCGTGACCCGCAGCTGCTCGCCCGAGGAGATCACCACGCGAAGCTTGCCCGGAACGATGCCGAGCATGATCGCGGCCTCGGCGAGTTGTTGGAGGGCGACGTAGGGCAGGAAGATCCGCTCGACCCCCTCGCGGTCGAGCAGGCGCAGCAGGCTCCGCATGTCTCGCCGCTGCTCCTCGTCGATGATCCGCAGGGTGCCGCCGCCGCTGATCGTCGTGTAGATCTCCTGGAACGACACGTCGAAGCTGAGCGGCGCGAACTGCAGGGTCGTGCCACCGACCGCGCCGCTGGGCACGTTCGTCTGCCAGGCCTGATAGTTGTCCAGCGCGCGGTGCGGCTGTGCCACCCCCTTCGGGGTGCCGGTCGACCCGGACGTGAACAGGATGTAGACGAGGCTTTCCGGATGGATCGCGGGAAGCGCGACCGGATCGGCGTCCTCCGTGATCGACTCCCAGGTCACGAGCAGGGCCGGATCCGCGATCAGGCCGGCGCGCGGGGCATGCGCGACGATCCGCACGGGTGCGGCCTGCTCGATCATCGCCGTGATCCGCTCCTGCGGGTAGGTGACGTCGATCGGCACGCACGCCGCACCGGACTTGGCAATGCCGTAGATCGTCGCGATCATCTCCGGCGACCTGTCCATGGCGATGCCGACACACGTGCCCGGACCCGCGCCGAGCGACACCAGCCGCCAGGCCACCCGATTGACGATCCGGTCGAACTCGGCGTAGGTCCAGCGCTCGGTCCCGTGCGCCACGGCGATGGCGTCCGGAGTGCGCGCCACATGGCTTTCCAGGCGCCGCACGATGTCGCTCGACGACTCGATGGCGGGCAGCGGCTTGGCCGGCGGGTCGGCCAGGAACGTGAAGTCCACCGCGCCGTGCGGGTCGTCGACGATCCGGCGCAGGATCGCGAGGTAGTAGTCGATCAGAAGGTCGGTCTGGGCCGGTGTGATCGTGCGGCCGTCGGCGTCCACCCGCAGCGAGATGTGCCCGTCCGTCGGGCTGACGACGGCGTTGAGCAGCAGCGTGAAGTTCGTTTCTTCGCGGGTCTGGAAATCCAGCAGCTCGACACCGGGCAGTTCGAAGATCGGCGTGAGCACGTGCATGTGGACGTAGTTGAAGACGGTCTCCAGCACCGGCGCGCCGCCCCGGTCGTTCTGGATGGCGTGCAGCGGGTAGCGCCGGTGTGGGTGGATCTCCCGCTCCTGGCGGTAGACCTGGCCCACCACCCCCAGCCAGGTCTCCGACGCCGGGCCGACCCGCAACGGCACGGTGTTGAGGAACAGGCCGGCGATGCTCTCCGCTCCGGGTCGCTCCGGGCGGCCGTGCGTGATCAGGCCCGTGGTGACGTCGTCCGTCCCGGACAGTAGCCGCAGCGTCAGGCAGTGCGCGGCGAGCAGTACGGACTTCACCGGAACTTCGTGCGATCTGGAAAACTGCCGGACCCGTGTGTCGAGCCCGTCCGGCAAGCTGACCCAGCGGGTGTTCAGCTGGTCGTCACCGGGCGGCTCATACTGGCGGAAGCCGTCGAGCTGGGTCAGCTCGGCACCCTCGAGTGTCTCGCGCCAGAAGCGCTTGCTGACGGCCGACTCGATGGTGCGGCGCTCGTCGACCACGTACGCCGCCGCCGAGGGCAGCGCGGCGGCCGAAACCGGTGCGATGTCCGCGCCGGACAGGTGCAGGTAGTCGCGCAGCAGCTCGCTGATCAGGCTCGCGACGCTCCAGCCGTCGAGGATCACGTGGTGGAAGCTGAACACGAGGTCCACCGCCGACTGCCTGACGTGCGCGCGGATCAGGTACAGCGGCGCCCGGTCGAACTCGTACCGGTGGCGGCAGCGCTGCTCGATGTGCGCGGTGACCTCGGCCTCGGCGGCGTCCTCCCCGGCCGCGCGGAGATCGGCTATCTCCAGCCCGCCGCGCGCCCGCGGGTGGATCAGCTGGAGGGGCTCGGAAAAGCTGCCCAGGTCGAACGAGGACCGCAACACCGGGTGCCGCTCGACAAGCCGGTCGAACGCCTCCCGCAACGGCTCCTCGTGCCACGGCATCCGGACCTTGTAGCGGAAGACGTCGTGGTAGACGGCGGATCCGTCGTGTTCCGCGCCGTGGTAGAGCAGGCCCAGCTGGAGCTGCGTCGCCGGGTAGGCGTCCTCCGCACCGGACAGTCGTGACCTGTCCATGGTCGGCACGAGCTGGAACGGGACCAGGTCCGCGATCGAGTCCGTCAGCTCCTCGGTCGAGACGCGGTGCGCCAGGGCGGCGATGGTGGGATACCGCACCAGGTCGGCCAGCTCGAAGTAGAGCCCACGCTTCTCGGCCTCGGCTCTGACTTGCAGGGCGAGGATCGAGTCACCACCGATGGTGTAGTAGTTCCGGTGGATGCCGACCCGCTCCACACCCAGCACATCCGACCAGATCGCCGCGAGCGCCGCCTCGATCTCGGTGCGCGGCGACTCGTCCGGAACGTCCACGGCGGCCGGGGACGGGAGCGCGGACCGGTCCAGCTTTCCGTTCGGCGTCAGCGGGATCCGGTCGAGCCGTACGAAGAACGCGGGAATCATGAACTCCGGCAACGTGTTCGCCACGTGCGTCCGGAGCCGCGCCGGGTCTACCTCCTCGCTGGCGACGTAGTACCCGACGAGACAGGTGCTCCGCGCCTCGGACCGGTGGTCGATCACGATCGCGTCGCGCAGACCGGGGAACGTGGCAAGGCTGTCGCGGACCTCCCCCAGCTCGACGCGATTGCCCCGAATCTTCACCTGACCGTCGATACGGCCCAGGAACTCGAGGTTGCCGTCGGCCAACCAGCGCGCGAGATCACCGGTGCGGTACATCCGCTCGCCCGGGTGGAACGGGTCATCGACGAACCTCTCCCCGGTCAGCTCCGGGCGGTCCAGGTAGCCCCGGGCGACACCGGCACCCGCCACGCACAGCTCGCCGGCGACCCCAGCCGGCTGAGCCTCGCCGTGACGACCCAGGACGTAGAGCCGGATGTTGTCGATCGGCCGGCCGATCGGCACCCGCGACACCGGCCCCGGCGGGCAGTCGAAGGCAGACACGTCGACCGTGGCCTCGGTCGGCCCGTACAGGTTCACCAACTTCGGGCCGCCATCACCGAATATCCGGGTGAACTGCTCGACCCTGCCCGGCGTCAGCTCCTCGCCGCTGCAGAAGACCAGCCGCAGCGTGCCGGCGGAGTCGCGCAGTCGCGGCGAACGCTCGATCAGGTCGAGGAACGGCCCGAGCATGGACGGCACGAAATGGATCACGGTGACGCCGTGTGCGGCGATCGCGCCGAGGATCGCCTCCGGGTCCTTCTCCGCGCCGGCGGGTGGCAGCGCCAGCCCCGCTCCGGCGAGCGTCCACCAGAACAGCTCCCACACCGAGACGTCGAAGGAAATGGGTGTCTTCTGCAGCAACACGTCGGCGCCGCCGATGGGATAGCGCCGCTGCATCCACACCAACCGGTTCACCACCGAGTGGTGCTCCACCATCACGCCCTTGGGCTTTCCGGTCGAGCCCGATGTGTAGATGACGTACGCCAGGTCGTCAGCGGTCGCCGCCGGCTCGACCGGCGCTCGCGAGCCGGTCAGCGCGTCGACGTCGCGCACCACCGCGTCCACGGCGGGCGGCCGTGTCGCGCCGGATACGAGCACGACCCTGGCGCCGCTGTCTTCGATGAGGAACCGGATGCGGTCGGCCGGATAGCGGGGATCGATGGGCACGTAGGCACCGCCGGCCTTGAGCACGCCGAGGATGGCGGTGAGCATCGTCGCGTCACGCTCGATCAGCACGGCCACCCGGTCGTCCGGCCGGATCCCGTCCTTCCGCAAGGCCCGGGCCACCTGGTTGGCGCGAGCGTCCAACTCCGCGTAGGTGAGGGCGCCGGTCACGACCGCTGTCCGGTCGGGCGTACGCGCGACCTGCTCCTCGAACAGGCCGGGCAACGTCTGGTGCCTCGGGTACCCGATCCGCGCCGGGTTCGCCGCCTGTACGAGGCGTGCGTGCTCGGCCGGCGCCAGCATCGCGAGACTCGACACCGGTGCGTCGGGCGCGTCCAACGCGTTGCCGATCAACGTCGTGAGATGGCCGGCGAGCGACTCGATGGGAAAGTCGTCGTCGAACACGTCCGCGGCGTAGTCGATGTCGATGACGACCGGGCCGTCCTCCGTGAACTCGTTGACGACGATCGCCAGCGCGTCGGTCTCGTGGGCGTGGCCGTACACCATCGTTTCCCGTGTCACTCCGGGAATCTCCGTGGAGCTGGGCCACCGCAGGGACGACAGTGTCACGTCGAACAGGTGACGCGGCCCGGAGTCGGAAGGCCTGAGCTCCCGGAGCAGCTCGCCGGCCGGCAGGCGTTCGTGGGCGCGCATGGCTCGGGTGGAGCCGCGAAGGCGCGTCACCAACTCCCGAAACGTCTCCCGCCCGGTGGTGTTCATCCGCAGGGGCATCGCGTTGGCAAAGTGCCCGACGGTGTTCCGCTCGGCATCGGTGCGCCGGTTCAGCAGCGGGACGCCGATGACGACGTCGTCAGTGCGGTGAATGCGGGACAGGTAGATCGTCAGCGCGGCGGCGACGACGGCGAACATCGAGCCGTACTCGCCGGTCCGGGCCCGTTCGACGGTGAACGTGTGGCGGCCGGTGCGGTACGAGCCACCCGGCGCCTTCCTCGTGAACAACGCCGGCTCGACTCCAGCGAGCTCTTTGCGGTAGAACGCAATGTCCGCGGCACGTTCGTCGGAGTTCAGGTAACGGCCCGCTTCCGTCACGAAATCCAGGTACGACGGCGCCCGATCGGCCGACTCCTGCTGGTATTCCGCCCTGATCTGGCTGATCAGCAGATGGATTCCCCACCCGTCGCACACCAGGTGGTGCACGTTGAGGTAGACGTACACACTTGACTCGCTCTCCTTGAGCAGAGCCACGTCGAACATCCTGGAGCGTTTCAGGGAGTACGCGCGGGAGAACGGCCGCCGCATCCACGACAGGCACGCCTGGCGGGGGTCCCGGTCACCGGACAGGTCGACGACTTCGATTTCCGGGACGTCCTCATCCACCCACTGGTACGGCGTCCCGTTCGCCTCGTCGAACCGAAGCCGCAGCCCGTCGTTGCGCCGCACGACCCGCTCGACACACGCTTTCAGGAGAGACAGATCCAGTTTTCCGGTCAGTCGCTCGTAGACAAGCGTGTTGAACTGCGGAAGATCGGGACGCAACGAACTGGCAAACCAGAGTTCAGACTGGTAAGCCGTCAGGGGAATGCGATGGGAGAGACCCACGCCACGAGACTGCCGAAGGTGATCGACTGCCGGCACCTTCCAAAGTGCGTGGACTACGGGAGGCCGATGCGGCGGCTCGCGGTCGCGGGCGACAGACCGGCTTGAGGTGGGCGAGCGCGCCGTCCACGGCGGGTGGCGCCCATGGCTGGGCCAGGTGAGACGCGAGCACCGGGACCTGTGCGGGTGATCCCCCGGCCGCAGGCAGAGCCCCTGTTTTCGGATACTGCTCGCAGCACTCTGTGAGAATTACCGGCCCGTTCTCCGGTCTACAGTGGGTCCTGCTCGGTGGTGAGATGCGTCCTGCGCAATCCGTGCGCTTCTGGCATGCCCGAAACGGGGGCAGCGTTCCATTGTTCGGCTCGAGCCGATGCCTGAACGCGCCCAGTTCTGCAATGAGGGGGAATTGTGGCTCGAAAGATCGCGAAGGGCCTCGCCCTCCTCATCGCCGCGGCGACGGTGGCAGTCGCACCTGCGGCGAACGGCGCCTCAGCGGCGCCCGGAGCGGAGACGGCAAAGGCCGCAAAGATCAAATGGGAGCCCTGCGGGATGCCCGACCCGCAAGGGGTCGGCGCTGAGTGCGGCCTGCTCGACGTGCCGCTGGACTACAGCAAGCCGAACGGCAGGAAGATCCAGATCGCCGTCTCGCGGATCAGGTCGACGGCAGCCGCCAAGGACTACCAGGGCGTCATTCTGTCCCTTCCTGGTGGCCCCGGCAATTCCGGGCTCTGCACGTCGCCGGCAGTATGCATTCCCTCCAGCGTCGGGAATGCGTACGACTGGATCGGCTTCGACCCGCGTGGCGTCGGCTCCAGTGTGCCCGCCTTGTCCTGCGACAACGACTACTTCGACGGGCCACGCCCGGAGTACGTCCCGTGGAGCCGGAACATCGAGCAGACCTGGCTCAACCGATCGAAGACCTACGCCGACGCCTGCCGTGCGGCCGGCGGCGCGCTGCTGGACCACATGACCACGCTTGACACGGTCAAGGACGTGGAGTCGATCCGCAAGGCGCTCGGCGTCGGCCAGGTCAACCTGTACGGCGTCTCCTACGGCACCTACATCGGCCAGGTGTACGGCACGCTGTACCCGGAGACGGTGCGCCGCATGGTGCTCGACAGCAACATCGACCCGCGCAAGGTCTGGTACCGGACCGGCCTGGATCAGGATGTGAACTTCGAACGCAACCTGCGCTTGTGGTTCGAGTGGGTGGCAAGGTTCGACGACGTCTACCACCTCGGCAAGACCACCGGCCAGGTCAGGCAGCGCTGGTACGCAGTGCAGAACAACCTGCGCACGGCGCCGGCCGGCGGCGTCGTCGGCCCCGCCGAGTTCACCGACATCTTCATGTACGCCGGCTACTTCCAGTGGATCTGGCCGACCCTGGCCGAGTTGTTCGCCAGCTCCGTCAACGACCCCGACGCCGAGCTGATGGTCGCGGCGTACGAGAGCTCCTTCCGCCCTGCCAACGACAACGGCTACGCGGTCTACAACGCGGTGCAGTGCACCGACGCCCGGTGGCCGCACAGCTGGAACACCTGGCGGCGCGACAACTGGCGCACGTTCCGCAGCGCACCGTTCGCCACCTGGTACAACGCCTGGTACAACGCGCCGTGCCTCTTCTGGCCCGGCAAGGTCTCCAAGCCGGTCGAAGTCGACGGCTCGAAGGTCAAGAGCGTGCTGTTCGTCAGTGGCACGCTGGACGCGGCCACGCCGTTCGAGGGCAGCCTCGAGGCGCGCCGCCGCTTCCCGAACGGCTCGCTGTTGGCGGAGGTCGGCCAGACCACCCACGTCAACTCGTTCAACGGCAACCCGTGCGTCACCAGCGTCATCGCCGACTACCTGGCGACGGGCAGGCTGCCGCAGCGCAAGCCCGGCAACCAACCTGACGCGACCTGCAACGCCCTGCCGCAGCCCGTCCCGACCGCAACGTCGCCGCAGGCGATGTCCCTGCGGGCCGACATCGGAGCGGTGCGTGCGCCGCGGTACGCAGTGCGCCGCTGAGGTCTGTGCGCCGCGCGGAGGCAGTTGGGCTTCATCGGACTCTGACCCAGCCACGATTTTGACGAGGCCCGGCGCCGCGCCCAGGACGAGGCTGCCCGCGGCCCCGCAGACAGCAGCAGCCGCAGTCGAGGCGCCGGAAGCAGCCCTGATACATCGAGCCAGAACTCTTCTCACTCCATGCCGAAAAAGACTTTCATCGATCGAATTCAGAATTCGACGATGGAATCCGGCCTTATATCGACTGTACGATCCAGCAAAACCGTTCGGACCATTCAATCGGCGCGTCGTACGCCCGCCGAAATGGCCGGAACAAAGGGAGGCTGGGAGATGAGACTCCACCGCCACACGATCTTCGCCCGCGGGCGTCGAGCCGGAACGGCCGCCATGGCCACGCTCGCCACCACGGTCATGCTCCTCACCGTGGCTGCCGGACCGGCCACTGCGACACCCGCCACCGAACCGCGGTCCGGGACGACCGGCGAGATCCTCGGCACCGGCAACGCCACCCCCGTGCCCGGCAGCTACGTGGTCATCCTCAAGGACAGCGGCGGTACGGTCGGCGATCGGCAGGCTGGCGTGTCCCGCCTCGCCGACCGGTACGGCTTCCGCCCGGACCAGGTCTGGCGCGACGCGCTGAACGGCTTCTCCGTGCGGACCTCGGAGCTGGTGGCCCGCCGGCTGGCCGCCGACCCGGCGGTAGCGGTCGTGGAGCAGGACCGTTTGACCAGCTTGGCCACCACCCAGACGAACGCGCCGTGGAACCTCGACCGGATCGACGCATCGCTGGGACTCAGTGGTACCTACAACTTCACCAGTGTCGGGACCGGGGTCCGGGCGTACATCGTGGACAGCGGGATCCAGATCGGCCATGCCGACTTCGGCGGCCAGGCGGTGTACGGCTACGACGCCGTCGACGGCGCGCTCCCGGCCAACGACTGCAGCGGGCACGGCACCCACGTCGCCGGCACCGTCGGCGGGACGACCTACGGGGCGGCCAAGAACGTCGTGCTGGTCGCGGTCAAGGTGTTCGACTGCGCCCTGCCGAGCACGCTGTCGATGTTGATAAACGGGATCAACTGGATGATCGCCAACCACCCCGCCGGGCAGCCGGCCGTGGCGAACATCGGCGTGCTGACCAGCCCCACCGTCGCGCTCAACACCGCAGTGACGAACGCGGTCGCCGACGGCATCACGGTAACGGTTCCGGCCGGCAACTCGAACGTGAGCGCCTGCACCGTCTCACCCGCGTCGGTGCCGACCGCGCTGACCGTAGGCGCGACGTTGACGAACGACAACCGGGCAAGCTGGTCGAACTTCGGTCCCTGCCTGGACATCTTCGCTCCCGGCGACCGCATCACGTCGGCCTGGTGGAACTCGATCACCGCGACCCAGACGATCAGCGGCACCTCACACGCCGCGCCGCTCGTCGCCGGCGTCGCCGCTCGGGTGCTCAGCAACAACCCGACCTGGACACCGGCCCAGGTGGCCAGCTACCTGTTCAGCGTCGCCAGCCCGGCCGTGATCAACCCGGGGGCCGGCTCGCCCAACCGCCTCCTGCACCTGTCCCCGGCGCTCTGACCTGGCCCTCCCACCGGCCGGCCCACGCGGTCAGCGCTCGCCATCGGAAACGGAGCGAGCAGGCCGCGCAGGGCCGGCCCGGGTCGCCCCGACCGACCGCTCGCTCCACGAACCAAGATCAATCCTTGTTCGGTCCACGACCGGCGGGGAACAGCGGGCTCAGGACGACCTCCGACCAAGATGTGCCTCCGACCGACCAGGAAGGGTGGCTGATCTTCGAAGTACCCGGCGGGATTCGAACCTGCCGGAAGTCAGATACGTGGATCACTCGACCGTCACCGCCAATGATCGCCCGCAGCCACGGCGAAGACGCAGGCCAGGAGGCCGAGGCACGACGGAAAGCCGGCACAGACGGCGACACCCCATCGCATCCACGTGACACCCACGTCCACGAGGGCCGGGCCAAACGGACGCGACCGAGGTGCGATCCCGAGCAGAAAGTGACCTGCATCACAACAGACGTGGGCGCTCTGTGACGAGGGTCCACTTCCGCCTATCTGCGGATCGGACCCAAAACACCTGATCATTCATCCTGGCATGGCCACCCTCGCCCTCACTTATCGTAACGGCGCATCACGGCATCACCAGCCGCAAGGCCATCGGGGCAGCGGCGGCGAATGAATCCCGCTAGTGTCGCTTCACGTCAATCTTCGATTGGCAAACCACCTTGTCGCGGAAGACCGGTGGAAGGAAACGGGGGTGATTTCCATGAAGGTCAAGCCGATCGTCCGGACCAACCCGGCCTGAGCACAATGACGTGGGCTTGGGCGGGATTCATCCCGCCCAAGCCCACCTCAGGCTTTTTCACGAGCCGCCCATTGAAGGGGCGGGTTTCACGGGGGATCCACATGAGAATAGCCATCATCGGCGTCGGGAACATTGGGCGCCGCTATGCTGGTTATCTCCACGAGCACGGCCTCGACACCGTATTCGTGGACAGCAACGGCCAATGTAACCATCGGCGCGTCGTCGAGGTGTCGGAGCCCGGCAGGGTCGACGCCTGGATCGTCTCGACCCCGACGGACACCCACCTCGGGATCGTCCAGGAGGTCCTCGCGCAGGCACCCGGGGCTGCGGTCCTCATCGAGAAGCCAGCCTGCCATCCAGCCCAGATCAGCACGTTGATCGGCTTGGCCACCCGATATCGGGACGCCCGCCTGATGGTCAACGACGTCTACGCGCACAGCGCGACCGTCGAGGCGCTAGCCTCTGCGACCCACGGCAGGTCGGCGAGCGACCCGGTCCGCCGAATCACCGTCGAATTCTCGAAGAACCGCCTCAAGGACATGGCCGCCGGTCGCTTCGTCGACCAGGTATACGGCGACGTGGGCTACGAGTGGTTCCACATGCTGTCCATCCTGCGGGCACTTCTGCCACGCCCGGATTTCGATTCTTTTCTTAACCGGCTACCCGATGTCGCGACGGCTGGGGTGCACGCGGAGACGGCCCTGGCGTCGAATATCAACATCGCGCTCCACTCATCCGTCATCGGCGACATCGGCTTCCCGGAGATCGGGCTTCGATACATCACGGCGGCAGAGCCGCAGAGGCATCTTCGAGGCTGCACAATTCCATACGGCTCAGATTTCCGGTACCGCGTAGCAGCGGTCGACTTTCAGTCAGGGGCCACCGCGACGGCAGTTTTCGAACCGCACTACGGCCGGACCACCAATTACAAGAACCAGCATCTCGTGGAGGTGCGTGCGGGCGGTCTGACGGAGCGGCACGACATCGCCGAAAACCATCTGCGACGTGCGCTGCTGCGGCAGATCGAGGTCATTACGACCGCGGGCCCGCACGACGACGCACGGCTACGCCTGAGCGAACACCGGCACATGGCCCGCCTCGCCGACTTGCTGCAGCTGACCGACGACCGACGACCCCTCAACATCGCCTGAGCACATCGCTCCTGTCTGACGCCGGAGGCTTCCTGGTGGACTCACTCTTCGCACCCCCCCACCTGCGACGTCGCCTCGGCACCCAGGAGGTGCTGGCGCGTTATCCCGAACTGAACTGCGACGACGAACAGTACGAGGACTCCCTGCCTGATGTGCCTCACCTCCACTCGGTGCTGGAGACCTTCGCCCAACGGCTGACCGCCGAAACGCCCGCGTGGGAGTGGACGGAGGCCGCCTCCCGACAGGTACGGCGGCATCCGATCTACGCCGGAGACGAGTACGACGCCACGGATCTCACCGAGCTGCCGACGCTGACGAAGCCGATGCTACGGCGGCATCCCCGGCCGTTCGACCACCTCGCGGAGCCGACAGCCGTCATCTACACCGACAAGACTTCCGGGACCTCGGGAGCGCCCCTTGATCTCGCCTACAGCCAGCAGTTCATGTCCCAGTCGCTGTACCTGGAGCCGATCAAGATCATGATGCGCGCCGGGCTGACCGGACTGGGCACCCGGCCCGTGCTGTCGGCGTTCCTGACCGACAATCCCAGTCGCGGGAGCGGGTTGATCGTCCGGAACCCTCTGGAAGGGGTCGGCCACACCCTGGTGGTCCACATCGATCCCAACGATCCGGCGTCCCTGCAGCGGGTGGGCAGGCTCCTCGAGGACCTGCAGCCCGAGGTGCTGTCGTCCAAGCCGAACCTGTTCCGCATGATGCTCGACCGGTGGGGCGGCCGGAGCCCGTTCGTGTCGTACCGTCCCCGGCTGGTCGTCTCCGGTGGCGCGATGCTGGACGACGTACTGCGCCACGCCTTGGGTGCGGCCCTGGGATCCCCGGTGACGAGCAGCTACGCGATCAGCGAGGCCGGGTACGTCGGCTCCGAATGCCCGCACGGTCGGATGCACCTCGACCTTTCCGTGCACAACCGGTTCGAGGTCATCGACGAGTACGGTCGCCCGGCGACCACCGGGGAACTCGTGATCACCACTTTGGCCAACAGTTGCATGCCGCTGGTGCGATACCGGATGGGTGACACGGTGACGCTCGCGGACGGCTGCCGGTGCGGCCGGCCAGGACCGGTCCTTCGGGAGTTGCGCGGGCGGTCGACCCAGATCTTCGACCTGGGTGGCGGCGCGAAGCTGTCCCCCACCCGCTATATGAAGCTCTTCGAGCTGCACCCCGCAGTCCTGGAGTACCAGCTCACCCAGACCTCCGACCGGCAGTTCCGGCTACGGGTGGAACTCGAGCCGGACCTCGGCGCCGCCCAGCGCCGGGAGGCACTCGCCGCGGTCGCCCGGTACATCGCGGCCGGAATGCCGGTGCCAGTGGCGGTGGACTGCGCGGAGCAGACCTTCGACACCGCCGGCGCGAAATTCGCCCGATTCCGAAGCGAGGTACAACATGCCTGATGACCTGCTGTCAGACCTTCCCACCCTGCTGAGGGCCAACAACGACATCCTCGACGCGCTGAACGGCAGCGCCCGGGAACGAAAGGCGGTCCGCGACGAGCTGCGTACCGCCCTTGTCGCCGACCCCACAACGTACGACCTCTTCGTGTCCGTGTGCTGTTTCCGGGAGCCGTACGGTGAGAGCTGGGTGCACGGCCCGGGAGACAATGGGCCTTACCTCTCCCTGGAGATCGCGGCCGACACTCTCGACGAGGATCAGTACCGCAGGCTGCTGTTCTCGGTGGTGACCAGCGACTCCGCCGCGGTGCCCTACGACTACCGGGCTCTCGCCGCCGCTGGTCTGGTCGGGGCCGGCGCCGGCGAGTACCTGGCGGAGCTGACGGAGCTGGCGAAGCCGGTCGACCTGCCGGTCCGCGGCCTACCGGCCAAACTCGCGAGCCGCACCGACGGCATCGACCACCTCTTCGCCGTCCCCGAAACCGTCGCCGACCGCCTGCGGCTCCTCCGCGCCGCAAGCGCCGCCCTCACCGCCGAGACCCGGTCTCGGCTGGCACGGCGGATCATCGACGGGCTGCGCGGACAACCTCCGACGGCTGACTCGGAGGCCGCGGACGCCTACCTGTCGGCGGAGGCAGAGCGCCTGATCGGCGCGGACATCGCCGGTAGCCTCGCCGTTCCCCGGGACTACCTGGTCGTGTGGGACCAGATCCCGGTTCCGGGTCCCGACGGTGACGGACTGACGATCGCGGAGCTGCTGCGGGTCGTCCTGCTGTGCGGGGAATTCAAGCTGCCGGATTCGACCGTTCGCCCGGTGCTGATCGACTTCTACCGCGCCGTCCTGCGGATCAGCGGACGCGCCATCATCGGGCTCGGCGCGGGAGTCTTCCACGTCGAGCACGGGGTGGACGCGATTCCCTCCCTGTTCTATCTGGGGCGAGACGCCGTCCTCGGCAAGGGCTGCGTCGTCGACTGCGTGGGCGGCGCGGTTCTCCAGTCCGGTAGCTTCCTCGGCGGTGGCTTCATCCCGATCCTCATCCACACGCACAAGCACATCCGGAGCGTCGGCGAGCCGGGTTCCGCCGAGCGGAAGCGCGTCCTGCCCTGCGTCTTCGTAGCGGAGGCCGGCGCACGGTTGCCGATGGAGGCAATCGGGATCTTCGAGAGTGCCAACTACCTCGACGGCACACCTGTCCCGTACGCCGGCATCCGTGCCCTCCCCCTGCGCTGACGAGAGAGCGAGAGCAGCCGTGACTTCACCGACGACCGCAGCTGAGCCGATCGCCCCGGCGCCCGCCGGGTTCACCACGGAAGCCTGGGACACGTTCGCCGCCGACGGCATCCTCGTGATCGAGGACGCTCTCGACCGGTCCGAGATCGCACGCCTGACAGCGGCGGTGCGGGAGGCTCCCGAGGCCACCGCGTGGAATATCGTCGAGACCGATCCGCGCTTCGCCGAGATGATCGATCACCCGGCACACGTGGGCTACGTCTACGACGTGTACGGCGAGATGTTGAAACTGCTGCGCAGTGAATACTTCCGCCGCCCACCCGGACAGGCCATCCGCAACAAGTGGCACTTCGACGGCCCACGCTCGGTACCGTTCCAGGTCTTCGCGGAGCAGGCACCGCTACGCATCAAGGTGGGCTACTGGCTCACCGATCTGCCGCATGGCGAGATGGGAAACCTGACCTACGTTCCGGGTAGCCACCGCCGCCCGCACCTGTCGACCTACCACACCCATGAGCCGCACCCCGAGGAGGTGAACCTCACCGTCCGGGCCGGAGCGATGACCCTGATGTGGGGCGGGCTGTGGCACCGCGTCGCTGAGAACAACAGCGACGTCACCCGCCTGAACATGTTCCTGGAGTACGGCCCCACGTGGATCGTCACGAGCGACCGGGAGCACAGTGCCCCCTCCTTCCTGGCCGGGCTTGGTCGCACTCGCCGGATCCTGATGCGCGACTACCGCCATCCGAACCACCTCATCAAGCTGCCCGGCGAGGATGTGCCGTTGTTCGCGCCCCGCGCCGGGGAGAGCGGTGACGACGGTCCGTACGGTCCACACGTGCCGTTGGAGCTGCGCAAGCGGTCCACCTGGCTCGAGCGGAATCTGTCCTCATGACCGCGCTCCTTGAACTGCACGACGTCGGATACCGCTACCCGCATGCCACGAAGGCCAGGGGTGACGTGCTGCACAGCGTCTCGCTCAGTGTGGCGGCCGGGGAGGCGATCGGCATCGTGGGCAGCAACGGCTCCGGGAAGAGCACGCTACTCAAGGTCCTCGCGACGTTGCTGCGCCCGACCCGCGGCCGGGTCCTCTTCCGGGGTACGCCCGTCCAGGCGAGCCTGCGGTCTTACCGGGCCGCGTTGAACTATTGCAGCGGGGCTCCCCAGGGCTTCTATCCGCGCCTCACGGCGGCCGAGAACCTCCGGTTCTTCTCCGGCATGAAGGGGCGGATGTTGTCCCGCCGGGAGATCGCGGCTCTGCTCGACCGGGTGGGGCTTGCGGAAAGCATGGATGTCAACTACTCACGCTTCTCTCTGGGGATGCGACAGCGGCTGCACCTGGCCGCCGTCCTGTTCGAGCCCGCGGAGGTCTGGATCCTCGACGAGCCCACCAACGGTCTCGATGCCGACGGCATGGCGCTGCTACAGGTCCTGCTGACTGAGGCGGGCGGCCGGGTGGCCCGGGTGGTCGTGAGCCACGACGCCGACTTCCTCTCCCGAGTGGTCGACCGCACGATTCGCCTCGTCGACGGGACAGTGACGTGTTCAAGTTCGCAATCTTCCTGATCCGGGTCCAGTGGATCGACCGGCTCGCGACGTCCTCGTTCCTGATCGGCATCACCATTCAGACCGTCCTGCTGGCGCTGGCGCTGTACCGGACGGCGGAGACGCCGACCGAGGCGCTCGTGCTCGCCACCCGCGCGTCGCTGCTGACCTGTACGGCCATCGTGCTGCTGTCGGCGATGTCGAGCGTGCAGAACGAGTTCCGGTACGGCACCGTCGAGAAGGTGGTGCTCGGCGCCGTGCCGATGCCCACCCTGCTGCTCATCCGAGCCGCGGCCTCAGCCATCGTCTCGTCGCCGGCGATCGTCGTGCCGTTCCTGGCGGCGTACGCGCGGTTCCCGGAGCTCATCGGCGCACGCAGCCTCTTGGTCATCCTCATGGCCTATGTGTCGCTTACCGCTGTCTGTTACCAGTCCACGCTGATCTTGTGCCAGTTCAAGGCGCCCATCGGGGTGGTGCCGTGGCTGCGGCTCGCGCTGCTGATCGTGGGGCTGTCCGTGCTGCCGTTCACCGGCTCCGATCTGGTCGCGCTGATCCTGCCCAGCGGTTGGATCCTCCGGCTCGTCGACGCCTCGGGTCCGTATGCCGCAGCTGCGGCGCTCGCAGGTTTCACGGCGGTCACCGCGGCCTGGACCGGGGTCCTCTGGAAGGTGCTGGGAGGCCGGCTGATGAGCCGTGTCGAGGACAACCTCACAGATGGGGCGGAGACCCGGTGAACAGCTGGAACATGGCCACCCTCGTCCTGCGGAACCGGATCCGTCAGGAGGGCCTGACGCAGTATCTCCTGCGGGTCGGTCCGCTGAACCTGCTCAACGTCCTGCTGCTCGCCGCCGTGTTCACGACGGCGAAGGGCAGGTCCCTGGACGTCGACCTGCTCGCGGACCAGTACGTCTACTTCATCCCCCTGCTGGCTCTGAGCGCTGCCGTCGGCACATGGGAGGTCGAACTCTTCGCCGGCCTCGGTGAGAGCTATCTGCTACGGCCATCCTGGCTGTGGCCGACGCGGCTCGTCAGCGCGACCGTCGAATGCGTCGTGCCGCTGGTGTTCTTCGTCGTACTGATCTCGCTGTCGTCCGCCGCCGACCGCTGGCAGCACGTGCTGACCGCCCTGCTGATGCTGGTGGTGTTCATCCTGGTCGGATCGGCACTCGGATTCTGCATCGGCTTCCGGCACGAGAAGGCGGTCAACAACTTCCTCAACGTGATCATCTGGGTACTCGGCTTCGGCCCGGGCCCCTTCTTCGGCAACGACACCTCGGGATTCCGGCTGCTCTTCCCGGGCGGCTTCTCCCTGCGCGGGGAGTTCGGCGCGGAGTGGGTGCGCCTGGCCTGCCTGGCGGTTCTGGGAATGGCGCTGGCGTACTGGGGCCGCCTCCCCCGCCGGCAGCCGTTCTTCGCGCGCTGACCCCGTCCGGGAGGTCCCGGTGCCCGGTCCGGCAGATCGACGAACCGGCACCGGAGACCTCCCGGCGGTCAATCCCGCCCGAGTTCTAAGCGGGCTGCTCCGCGTACTGGCGGGTCCGTTCCGCCCAGCGCACCACGGACGGAGTCACCGCGCCCACCACGAGGAAGACACCGCCCAGCACCAGCCACCCGGGCACCCCCCAGCTGATGCAGAAGAGCACCAGAACCGACGGTGCGATGACGTTCGCCAACCCGGAACCGAAGCCGAACAGGCCCATGTATTGCCCCTGGGCGTGCGCGGGCGCGAGCGTGAACCGCAGCTCCAGCGAGCCGGCGGTGTGCCACAGCTCACCGACGGTGTGCACGAAGATGCCGACGACGATGCCGACCAGGGCGAGCCAGGTGGGCAACCCCGCGGCCAGGGCCATGGCCGCCATCCCCAGGAAGAACGCCACTCCGGAACGGCGCATCGCCCGGCCGGCGGCGGTACTGTCGTCGACCCCGCGGCTGGCCCGCACCTGGAGCAGCACCACGAGGGCGGTGTTCACCAGCGCGGCCGCGCCGACCAGCCAGCGAGGCGCGTCGGTATGACCGACGATCCAGAGCGGCAGGGCGAACAGCAGCACCTGGTGATGGATCGACATGATGCCGTCGAGGGCGGTGATCGCCACGTATCCCCGGTCCTTCAGGACCGCCCACCGGCTGGCCTTGGGTGGTGCGGGCACCGGCGGCAGCGACGGCAGCGCGGCGATGATGGCCGCGCTGGCCACGAAGCTGAGGGCGTTTCCCAGCACCAGGGCGAGATAGGCGGGCCGGCTGTCGAGCTGGACCGCGAATCCTGCGGCCACGGCGGCGCAGCTGCCGGCGAGGTTCGCCACGGATCGGAGGTAGGCGCGGTAGCGCGTCAGCTCGGCGCCGCCCACTCCGCGGACGAGGGGACCGCGAGCCGCGCCGCCCGCGGAACGCGCGAGCTCACCCACGCAGAGCGCTACCAGGACCAGCCAGAAGGACTGCACCAGGACGAGCATCGCCATCGCGACCCCCTGGATGACGAGCATCCACAGGTACACCTCCCGCGGGCCTCGCCGGTCAGCGAGGTG
Source organism: Micromonospora sp. DT178 (assembly GCF_049841695.1). Classification (NCBI taxonomy): domain Bacteria; kingdom Bacillati; phylum Actinomycetota; class Actinomycetes; order Micromonosporales; family Micromonosporaceae; genus Micromonospora; species Micromonospora sp. DT178. The sequence goes on along the minus strand of NZ_JBNCKV010000028.1, from coordinate 18,797 downwards.
ACCGACGGGCACGCCGGCGAAGAGGCCGGCTCCGGCTGCGAGGCCCATACCCAGACCCACCTGCGCCAGCGGAAGCCCGACGACGCGAGTGAAGTACAGCGCCGCGCTGACCATGAAGACGCCGCTGCCGATCATGTTGACGAACGTCGCGAGCGCGAGAATCTTTTGCGGACGCGACTCAGGTACCAGCCCACGCCGGATCAGCCACGGCTTCGTCGGTTTCTTCCCGCCGTTCTCCGCTCCGTCACCTGACTGCTCCACGGATTCGTATTGCGATGTCGTCACAGACCCCGTTCCTTCCTTCTGACAACTCGGCCAATGTAGATGTGTATCTGTGTCGGGTGAATCGGCCCGTTACCCGATGCCAGGAAATGTCCGGCTCTGCTAAAGTTCTTGCATCGGAGGCGGAAGTTCCGGTCAGCGCGGCTCAGCCTTCACGAGCACCGACGGGTCGAGTTCCGCCGGCGAGACGAAGCCGGCCAGTCCCAGAGTGAGGTCCAGCTCGGCCAGCAGACTCCGCACGACCTGCCGCACCCCCGCCTCACCGCCGGTGGCCAGGCCCCAGACGTAGGGGCGGCCGAGCAGCACTGCCCGGGCACCGAGAGCCAGGGCCTTGAACACGTCCGAGCCGCTACGAACTCCGGAGTCGAACAGCACACTGAGCCGGTCGCTGGCCGCTGCGACGATCCCCGGCAGCGCGTCGAGCGACGCGACGGCACCGTCGATCTGCCGGCCGCCGTGGTTCGAGACGACGATGCCGTCCATGCCCGCGTCCACGGCGCGCAGCGCGTCGTCGACGTGTTGGATGCCCTTGAGCACGATCGGCCCGTCCCAGTTGTCGCGCAGCAGCGCCAGCTCCGGCCAGGTGTGGGCGCGACCGTTGAACATCGGGATCCACGCCTCGATCGCGGCCCGCACGTCCTCCTCCACCGGTCGCTCCAGCCGGGACCGGAACACCGGGTCGGAGAAGGGGGTGGCCAGCCCGTTGCCCCGCAGGAACGGCAGGTAGGCGCGGTTCAGGTCGTGTGGACGCCACCCGAGCGTCCAAGTGTCCAGCGTGACGACGAGTGTCTCGTACCCGGCCTTGGCGGCCCGTTCGAGCAGGCTCAGCGTGACCTCGTCGTCATGCGGCCAGTAGAGCTGATACCACCGCGGGCCGGCTACCTCCGCCACCTCCTCGATGCTGAACGAGCCGGCCGTGCTCAGCGTCATGGGGATCCCCAGGGATGCGGCCGCACGCGCGGTGGCGAGGTCTCCCTCCGGATGGACGATCGACTGAACGCCGACCGGGGCGAGAACGAGTGGTGTCGGATAGGTCCGGCCGAACAGCTCGGTACGCAGATCGCGGACGTCGGCCGCCCGCAGCATCCGGGGGACGATCCGCCAGCGCCCGAAGGCGGCGCAGTTGGCCGCGGCGGTGTCACCGGTGCCGCAGGATCCTGCGACGTACCAGTAGGCACTGTCGTCCAGTGCTTCGCGTGCCGCCTGCTGGAGACCCGCCACGTCCACCGGATACCGCGGAGGACCGTCGCACAGCCCCGCGCGGTAGATCTCGAACTGAAAGTCAGCATGGTTCACAGGGGCCTGCCTTCCGCGGGCTGGACGAGAGTCGTACGAGCCGGAGGGCGCGGTGTCATGCCGTCCCGTCGAGTGTGAGTGGAGCAATGTCATCGGCGGCCGGTATCAGAAGCCGTTGTGCCGTAGCCAGCGCACGCAGTCGGTGGTCCAGTTCAGGCCGGTGTTCCGGGCGAGACCCAGGGCGTGCGGGCCGGACTGGTAGATGTGCAACTCGCAGCTGAGTCCGGCGTCGTGCAGCGCACCGGCGAAGGCCGTCGCGTTCCGGGCCGTCACCTCGTCGTCGTCGAGGGTGTGCCAGACGAAGCATGGAGGTACCCGGTCGTCGACCCGCAGTTCCGCGGAGAAGCGCCGTCGATGCTCCTCGTCACCGGCCAGCTCGCCGAGGAAGTTCCTCCTCGTCTCGGCGTGTGCGAGCGGATCGTTCATCGAGATCACCGGATAGCACAGCACGCCGAGCGCGGGCCGGGCCTCCTGCGGGCCGGGCGGCCCCTCGCCGGTCAGCATCATCGAGGCGAGATGAGCCCCGGCGGACGATCCGATGACACCGATCCGCTCGGAATCCAGTCCCCACTCGTCCGCCCGTGCCCGCAGCACGGCCAGTGCCCGCCAGGCATCCGCCAGCAGCGCCGGGTAGCGGTGGCCCGCCGACCCCAGACGGAAGTTCACCACGGCGGCGGCGATCCCCTCGGTCGCCAGCCACCGCGCGTACTGCACACCGGACTTCTCCGACAGGAAGGTGTAGGCACCGCCGGGCAGGACCAACATCCCGGCGCCGGTGGCCTGTTCCTTCGGCGGCAGCTGGATGTCGAGGTGGGGAACGTCCTCGTCCGGGCCGACACCGTGGGGCACCGGCCCGTCCCAGAGGTCGATTCTCAAGACGCCGTCTCCCGGTCGCTGTTCATCCGTACCACCTGACCGCGCTCAATGTCGATCACGAACTCCTGCCCGTCCCACACGGCGGAGGGATCGATTTCCGGCGGTGCCTCCCGCATGGCGTTGCGCGACTGATCGACCTCGTCGAGCAGCCACTCGTAACTGCTCGCCGGCATCCGTTCGGCGCGGAAGTAGTCACGCAGTGTCCGCTGGTAGCAGGCGAGGATGTCGTCGTAGTGCTCGGCGATGATCTGCTCCGCGATCCGCTCGGCCAGGTCGGGCCGCTCATCGTGCGAGGCCGTTCGGATCGATTCCAGGACTTCGGCGCTGAACCAGCGTTTCTCCACGTCGGCCGCGCGCTCCCCGAAGACCGTCTCGAGGAACCGCTCGCGGACGACGCCCTGTGCCTGCGGCTCGTCATGGGCGTAGAACCGGACCGCGTTCTGGAACATCCACCGCAGCGGAAAGAGCACCCGCTCAGGGAAGATGTTCCGGCAGAAGTCTCGGTCGTCGTACGACCGCACCTCGTTCTCGATGTCACCCTGGATGCGGGTCATGTGTACGTACAGCCCGCTGGCCCGCTCGATCATCGAGTCGCGGGTGTTGCCGTAGAAGACCGCCTGGCTCTTCATCAGGTTCCGGGCCATCTTGATCAAACGATCCGTCTCGGTCTGCGCGCACGCCACGGCGGAGGCGAGGCGCACCGTGCAGCCGACGGCCTGGAGCACCCGGCCCGACTGGTAGTCGCTCCCGGTGACGATGCGCAGCCCGGGACGGCGTAGTTGGTGCTGGCCGCCGATGGCGGCAGCCCAGACCCGGAACGCCTTGAGGGCGTCGCTCGTGTCGGGATAGATCATCTCCTCCGGAGCGCCCATTCCGGCGAAGAGCCAGGACAGGAAAATGTCGTGACCGATCACGGCGTGCCAGCGCCACTTCTCGTCGGCCCGGACGCCGCCGTTCTCGAGAAACGTCAGTGCCGCGTCGTCGCCGGACACGGGCGCCTCCGCAAGCACGAGGGTCCGGTCCTCCAGCAGGTACGCGAGCCGGCCGCCGGCGTCGCGGAGCACGCCGAACCGTCGCCCGTGTCCGTCGCGGCTGCTCAGCGGCACGTCGATCGCACCGGCACCCCGCACGCGCAGCCGCGCGCGCTCCCCGGCGACCTCCCTGGCGTGGCGGGGCAGCTCGGCGAAGGCCAGCTCGGTAGAGAGGTCGACCGGCACGTCGACGACCGCCGACAGGTCGGCGTCGCGCGCCAAGCTGTCCGGATACGCCGGCACGTAATCGGCGAAGAGCCGCAGCGCCGCGGTGAGTTTGTAGGTGAGGAAGGGCATGACACCGTCGACGGTCGGGCTCTCCTCGAACACCCGCAACAGCTCCCGCAGAACGTGCGGGTGGTAGACGGTGTCCCCGTCGGACACCGCGATGACGGCTCTCTGCAGCCGGCTCCAGTCACCGTCGATGAGGCACATCTCCCGCACGGTCGCGATGCAGGTGTCCATGCCGAGTCGGGCGGCGTGGCCGGCGCCCGGTTGCGCCTGGTTGACGTAGATGATCCGTACCGGCCCGTCGTTAGCGGCGCTGATCCGCTTGACGATCTGGTCGGAGCCGTCGGTGGAGTTGTTGTCGACCGCGAGGATCACCACACGCCCCAGGTCGACGTCCTTCTGGTGCAGCAGGGACCGCAGAGTGGCCTCGATGTGGGGCGCCTCGTCCATGAACTTGATGACGAGGAAGACGTCCCGTCCCTCCGCCACGAAGCGGGCAGCATCCGTGAGTGGTCGGCGCTGGGCCTCGGGGAAGCGAGCCCGTCCGGCGAGGAACGCCTCGACCACCTCCCGCTGCGCGTCGGGCACGGCGGTCACGTCGACACGGCCCGCCACCGCCTCGTCCCGGAGTTTCAGCACGGCGCGCGCCCGCTCGATCTGCTCCACGCGCAGCGGGTCGACGTCGGACGTCATGTGCAGCTGCAACAGGGGGCTGCGAAGCGTGACCTCCGCGGGCTCGTCCCTACGACGGTCCGTCCAGGTGTGGTGGAACAGGCCAGAGGTCATGTGCGCTCCCAGGATGGTGAGTGGGTCGGACCGGCGGAGGACGGGTGGTGTCCGCCGGCCGGGTCGAGGGCGGGCAGCCCTGGTCATCGGGGGGACGGTCGGTGTCCCCGACCGGTCGCCGCGCGGCTTGCCAGGTCCCGCAGCCGGCGATGCAGGACCTTGCCCACGCTGTTGCGGGGCAGGGCCGGCAGGAAATGGATCTGGACCGGCACCTTGTAGGACGCCAGTCGTGCGGTGGCGAAGGTTTGCAGCTCGTCCTCGGTCGCCGAGGCTCCGGCACGCAACACCACCGCTGCCGCCGTCTCCTCGCCGAGGGTCGGGTGCGGCCGACCGAAGGCCGCCGCCTCGCGTACCGCGGGGTGGGTGGCGAGCACGGTTTCGATCTCGGTCGGGGAGATCTTCTCGCCGCCACGGTTGATGATGTTGGCGGTTCTTCCCCGCAGGGTCAGATAGCCGTCCTCGTCGAAGGCTCCCTGGTCCCCGGTGCAGAGCCAGCCGTCGAGGAAGGGCTGCTCCCCGGCCGGGACGTCGAGGTAGCCGGCGATGACGTTCGCGCTACGGATCAGGACCTCGCCCGTGCTGCCCGGCGCATCGGTCAGCTCTCCCGCCGCCGTCCGCAGGACGATCGCCGAGTCCTGCGGGAGGCCCACCGTGCCCGGCTTGCGCGGACCGTCCAGCGGGTTGCTGGCGACCTGGCCCGGGGCCTCTGTCAGCGCGTACGCCTCCACCACCGGCACCGCCAGCGTCTCCTCCAGCCGCTCCAGCAGTGGAACCGGGAGGGCGGACGAGGTCGACCGGACCACGCGCAGGCGCAGCTCGTCGGCGATCGCGGGAAGGCTGCGGATCATGGCCAGCATGGTGTGGTGCACCACGGGTGCCGCCGAGTACCAGGTCGGCGCCGCCGCACGGATGAGCTCGAGCAACGCCTCCTGGGTGGTCAGCGGAACGCAACTCGTGCTGCCCCCGCTCACCAGCGGGGCCAGCAGACCGGTGAGGATGCCGTGGGCGTGGTGCAGCGGCATCGCGTTCAGAGCGCGGTCCCCCGCGTCCAGCCGCAGCGTCTTCGCGACGCTGTCCGCCGCGGCGGAGAGATTGCCCTGGGTGATCTGGGCGACCTTCGGGACGCCCGTCGTGCCGGAGGTGAAGAGCAGCAGCGCCGGGTCGTCGGCCGCGCGCGGGTCATCCTCCGCCGAGCCGTCCAGCTCGTCGACCGACCAGGACAGGATCGGGGTGTCCGCACCGAGCAGGGACCGCAGCCGGGGTGCGTTCTCGGCGTCGGCCAGGACCGCGCGCGGACGGAGCCGCACGAGGTAGTCCCTCAGCTCGCGATCGGCAAGGCCCGGGTCGAGCGGCGCCACCGCGCACGCCGACATGGCGGCGGTCAGGGACAGCGCCATGCGCCAGTCACGGCCCATGACCATGCCAACGCGGTCCTGGCCCGTCACACCGGCATCCCGCAGTCGTGAGCGCGCCCCGTCCCGGATCCGGCGCAGGTCGTGGTGGGTGGCCAGGACCCCGGTGGAGCCGAGGAGGGCCGGCGCCTCGCCCACCCGGATCGCAGCGGCGCGTAGCCGGGCCTCCAGGGTCGCCGGACTGGTCGTAGAAGTCGTCGGGTCCGGGTGGTCTGTCAGCATCGTGTCCTCCTGGCGGTCAGGCCCGGTGGCGGTTGTCGGGGGTGGTGGTGCGTCACGACGAGCGCAGCGCCTTGTCCAGGGCCTCGCCGATGGTGGCGAGCGGCTCCCGGGACAGCGCCGGTCCGATCGACACCAGGGGTGCCATGGCCAGCAACTGGTAGTGGGTGCAGGCGATGTGGATCTCCTCGAAGCCGCCGTCGACGTACGGGCCCCACGTGCTCCGGGCGGGGATGGGCTCGCCCTTGTCGGCGGTCGCGCGGAAGAACAGGACATCCCCCCGGTACACCCGGGGCACGTGACGGCGTCGGACCTGCCGGTGGTAGTGGTAGGCGCTGAGGGCGAGCCGCTGCTCGTCGCCGTGCAACAGGTTGAGTGTCGGCACCGTGCCACCGGCCAACTGCCGAATCTCCTCGGCCATGGTCGCCGGGTCACCGGGCTCGTACCGCAGGTGCTCCTCGGGCACCGGCGTGCCGACGGCGTCCGGGTCAAACACCATGTTCGTGTCGAGGATCCCCAGCAGGGACACCTCCTCGCCGGCCTCCTGGAGCTGCACGGCGACCTCGTGCGCCAGAACGCCCCCCAGCGACCACCCGATGACCTGGTACGGCCCGGACGGCTGCACGGCTCTCATGTGGGTGACGTACTCCCGGGCCATCTCCTCCACGCTGCCCGGTCGACGACCGGTGCTCGCCATGGCCACCGACTGGATGCCGTAGAGCGGGATGTCGGGATCCAGGTGTCGCAGCAGACCGCTGTACACCCAGCTCAAGCCGCCGCCGGAGTGCATGCAGAACAGCGGGGTCCGGGTGCCCTCGGCCCGAATCGGATACACCACGTCGAACGCCTGCCGCAGGCCGCCGGTCAGCAGGTACCGCGTCAGCTGGCGCGGGGTCGGCGCCTCGAAGACCGCACGGACGGAAAGGCCGGTGTCGAAGGTCGCGCGGATCCGGGTGACGAGCCTGGTCGCCAGCAACGAGTGACCGCCTCGGTCGAAGAAGTTCTCCTCGACCCCGACCTGGTGCACCCCGAGCACCTCCGCGAACAGGTCGCAGATCAGCTGCTCCTGAAGCGTGGTGGGAACCAGGTCGGAAGTGGGGCCGCCGGCGTAGTCCGGCGCCGGCAGTGCCCGGTGGTCCAGCTTGCCGTTGCCGGTCAGCGGCAGGTCATCGAGGACCAGCACGGCGGCTGGGACCAGATGCGCGGGCAGCCGCTGGCCGAGGAACCGGCGGACCAGCCCGGGCAGCCCCTCGCGCGCGCCGTCGGCCGGCACCACGTACGCCACCAGCCGGACGTCTCCCGGGACGTCCGCACGAGGAACGACCGCCGCCTGCGCCACCTCGGGGTGGGTCAGCAGGGCGGCCCGTACCTCGCCGGGCTCGACCCGGAAGCCCCGGATCTTGACCTGTTCGTCGGCTCGGCCGACGAACACCAGTTGACCGTCCGCGGTCCAGCGGACCCGGTCCCCGCTCCGGTACATCCGGCCGCCCGTCTCGAACGGGCATGCTACGAAACGTTCGGCGGTCAGGCCGGGACGCCCGACGTAGCCCCGGGCCAGGCCCTCCCCGGCGATGTAGAGCTCACCGGTCACGCCGGGCGGAACCGGCTCGAGCGTGGCGTCGAGGACGTAGACCCGTGTGTTGCCGATCGGCGTGCCGATCGGCACCTGCCCGCCGCCCAGCGCATCCGAGGTCAGCCTGCCGGTGACCGCGCCGACGGTGGCCTCCGTCGGTCCGTAATGGTTGTGGATCCTCCGCTCGCCGGCGACCGCCAGGACGGCCCGCACCAGTTCCGGCGAGGCCGCCTCGCCGCCCAGGATCAGCGACTCGGCCGGTAGCACCGGCCCGACACCGTTCTCCGCTGCCAGCGCCGCGAGATGCGACGGGACCAGCTTCACGTGGTCGATCCGGTGCGCCGCCAGGTAGGCGGCGACCGCCACCGGGTCGGTCGCCGTGTCGGCGTCGGGCACGTGCAGCTCACCGCCAGTGACGAGGCTCGCGTACAGCAGTGTGTTGCCCAGGTCGGTGACCTGCGGCTGGAGCAGGGCGTACCGGCTGCCCGGCTGGCCCAGTCCGAGCCGCTCGGACACCGAGGTCACATAGTTGGCCAGTGATCCGTGCGTCACCGCCACCCCCTTCGGGCGACCGGTCGAGCCGGAGGTGTAGATCACGTACGCCAGTCCACCGGCGGCCACCGGCACGCCGAGAGGGCCGTGCGGCGCTGCGGCGAGGGTGGTGAGCGTGAACGGGTCGTCCAGCGCCAGGACCGGCGTCGGCCCCTCGGGCAGGTCCGCCCGGTTGCCCACCAGCACCGCGGCGCCGCTGTCGGCCAGCAGGAACGCGGTCCGCTCGGCGGGATGGGCCGGGTCGACCGGCAGGTAGGCCGCCCCGGCCTTCCACACGGCCAGGATCGAGGTCACCATGTCCGCCCCGCGCGGCAGGCACAGTCCGACCACCGTCTCCGGCCCCACGCCCTTCCTGACCAGGAGGCGGGCCAACCGGTTCGCGTGGTCGTCGAGTTCCAGGTAGGACATGCGCGTGCCGTCGCAGACCAGGGCCGTGGCGGCCGGTGTCCGCGCCGCCTGCCGCTCGAACAGCGACACGACGGACCGAGCCGGCGGCGGCTCGACCATGGTGTCGTTCCATCCGGTCAGCACCTGGGTCCGCTCCTCGGGGGCGAGGATGTCGATGGCGCTGAGTGGCAGCGTGGGGTCGACCACTACCGATGCGAGCACCCGGTGTAGGCGATCGACCATCCTGCGGACGGTCGGCTCGTCGAACAGGTCGACCGCGTAGCGGACGAAGGCCTCCACCGGTCCCGGCTGGCCGTCCGGCGCAGAGCCGACGAACAGGGTGAGCGACAGGTCGAACTTCTCCCGCTGCTGGAACGCCGTCAGCCGCTCGGCCCGTACGGCGGGCAGTTCCAGGCTGGACGCGCCGGTGAAGATGACCTGCTGCATGATCTGGAAGAGGGGGTTACGCGCAGCCGATCGCGGCGGATTCACCACCTCCACCACCCGCTCGAACGGCACATCCTGATGCGCGAACGCACCCAGACTCGCCTCCCGCACCCGCCCCAACAAACCCCGAAAACTCGGATCCCCCGACGTATCGACCCGCACCACCACCGTGTTCAGGAAACACCCGACCAGATCCCCCAACACCCCATCCGAACGCCCACCCACCGGCGTCCCGACCACAACATCCTCACCCGCCCCCAACCGCGTCAACACCACCGCCAACGCCGCATGCGCCACCATCGACACCGTCGCCTGACACGACCGCGCCAACTCCACCAACCCCGCATGCAAACCCGCATCCCACCGCTCCACGAAACCCGCACCACGCCCCGACCCCACCACCGGACGCGGCCGATCCACCGGCAGATCCACCTCCACCGGCAACCCCGCCAACACCCCCGCCCAATAACCCAACTGCCGCGACACCACCGAATCCGGATCACCCTCCGAACCCAGCACCTCCCGCTGCCACAACGCGAAATCCCCGTACTGCACCGGCAACGGCGCCCACCCCGGCACCCCACCCTCCAACCGCGCCCCATACGCCACCGAAAGGTCGCGCCCGAACGGTCCGGCGGACAGGCCGTCGGTGGCACTGTGGTGGAAGAGGATCATCAGCACGTGGTCCTCGGAGTCCTCCAGGGCGATCAGGCTGGCTCGCACCCCGGGCTCCGCCGCGAGATCGAAGGTGTATTCGACCGCCTCCTGCAACGTGTCCCCGAGCGTCGCCTCGGCGCTGCGCAACCGCCGCAGCCGCTGCGGGGCGGCGGGCAGCACCACCTGAACCGGCTGCCCGTCGACCTCCTGCAGCAGCGTCCGCAGCACCTCGTGGCGTGCCACCACGTCGGAGAACGCCAGTTCCAGCGCGTCCACGTCGAGCGGACCCGAGAGTCGATAGATGAACGGCATGTTGTAGGTGGCACTCGGACCCTCGATCTGGTGCAGGAACCACAGCCGCTGCTGCGCGTACGACATCGGCAGCCGGGCGGGGCGGTCACGCGAGGTCAGGGCGGGCCGGGCCTGAGCGGCCGTGTCCAGCAGCCGGGCCAGCTCGGCCGGCGTCGGAGCCTCGAATACCGCGCGCACCGTGACCTCGCAGTCGAACGCCCCGCGGATCAGCGACACGAGGTGCGTGACGAGCAACGAGTGCCCACCGAGGGCGAAGAAGCTGTCGTCGGCAGCGACCGCGTCCACCCCGAGGGCCTCCGCGAACAAGCCGCAGAGGATCTCCTCCTCGGCGCTGACCGGTCCGCCGTCCGCAACGGCGACGGCGCTGTCCGGCTGGGGCAGCCGGGTGTGGTCCAGGCCGCCCGCGGCGGTGCGGGGCAGCTCGTCGAGGGTCACCACGGCACCGGGAACGAGGTGCCGTGGCAGCAGGCGCCCGGCGTGCTCGTGCAGCGTGGCCGGTTCGCCTCCCTCCCGCACGACGACGTAGGCGACCAGCTGCCGCTCGCCGGCGCGGACGTCGGCGACGGTGACGGCGACGTCGGCGACAGCCGGGCAGGCGGCGAGCGCCGCCTCGACCTCGCGAAGGTCGACGTACCGACCCCCGAGCCGAACGATCGTCTCGGGGTCGCCGACATATTCGAGCAGACCAGCCGAGTTCCAGCGAACCCGATCGCCGGTGCGGTGGGCCGGTGTGCCGATCGGGTCCCCGGAGTGGGGCAGGCGGACGTCGTCGTCCGGACCACCGAGGGACGGGCCGCCGCGCGGCAGACGAGATCCCTCAAGGTACAGCTGCCCGACCACACCGTCCGGGGCGAGGGCGAGCGTGTCGTCGAGCACGTACGCGGCGACCCCGTCGCGGGGCCGGCCGAGCGGCGCCCGCACCGGCACGTCCATCCCCCGCTGCCAGGTCGCCGACAAGGTCAGCGGAGCGCCGTCCGGGCCGTGGTAGGTGCGCACCTGGAGGCCCGGGCAATGTTCGAGCACCCGCTGGACGGCGTCGGCGGGCGGCACCGGACCGCGAACCATCACCTCGGCGACCCGTGACAGGCACTCCGGCTGCTGTTCGGCCACCGCCGCGAACAGGCCCGCCGGCAGGTCCACGGCGGTCACCGCCTCGTCCTCCACGAGCCAGCCGATCGACTCGGCTGTCATATCCTCCGTGCCGGCCAGGATGGCGGTGCCGCCGTGCAGCAACGGATACCAGAGACCGTGGCTGAACGGCTCGAATCCGTACGGCGTCACGGTGAGCAGCCGCCCGTGGACCGACGGGGTGAAGATCGGATCCGCCACCAGGTCGACGACGTCCCGGTGGGTGAGCACGGTCGGTCGCGCGGTCGTGGGCGCCGTGACGAACGCGGGTTGCCCGGCATCGGCGACGTCGCAGGGGTCTGTGGTGTGCGGCTCGCCCGGCCCGACGTCGTCGATGCGCACCACGACCACGCCGTCGTGCGCCAGTGAACCGTCCACCGCCTGATCCGCCAGCAGCAGCCGGGCACCGTACCGGTGCAGTACGGACCGCAGCTGCGCGGGAGCGGCGTGCGGCAGCAGGGGTACGCACCATCCGCCGACCTTCAGGACCGCCAACGTGGCGGCCACCGCCCCGACGGAGGGTTCCAGCAGCACGACCACGGGCTGCCCCGGACGCATACCCGCCGAGAGCAGGTGGTGTGCGAGCCGGTCGGCCCGATCCTCGAGTTCGAGATAGGTCAGGGTGTGCCCCGCGCAGTGCACCGCGACGGCCTCCGGCACGCGATCCACCTGCTGCCGGAACGCCTCCGCGAGAGTCCGGGGCGCGGCCGCGCGGCTCGCCGGCGCGGCACCCGTGCCCTGCCGCACCAGCCGGGCCCGCTCCTCCTCGTCGAGCAGTTCGATCGCGCTGATCGGCTGATCGGGGTCTACGGTCACGGTTTCGAGCACCCGCACCAGTCGGGCGATCAGCCGGCGGACGCTCGACGCGTCGAACAGGTCGGCGGCGTAGCGCACGATGGCCGACATCGGCCCGGGGCGTCCCGCCACGGTCTGCGCATGCAGCATCATCGAGATGTCGAACCGGGCGGCGTCCAGATGCGCGGGGAGCTCCTCGACGTCGAGCCCGGGCAGGTCCGGGATCGCCGTAGCGTCGAAGCTGACCTGCTGCATGATCTGGAACAGCGGGTTGCGACCGGCGGACCGTGGCGGGTTCAGCACCTCGACGATCCGTTCGAATGGCACGTCCTGGTGCTCGTACGCGGCGATGCTGGTGTCCCGCACCCGGGCCAGCAGATCCCGGAAGGTGGGGTCGCCGGCGGTGTCGATGCGCATGACCAGGGTGTTCGCGAAGAACCCGATGAGCCCGTCCAGGGCATCGTCCGCCCGGCCGGCGACCGGGGTCCCCAGCGGGATGTCCGTGCCCGCGCCGGCCCGGCTGAGAACGGCGGCCATGGCGGCGTGCGACACCATGGCGAGGGTGGTGCCGGTGACCCGGGCGAGTTCGTTCATCCGCTCGTGCAGCTCCGTGCCCAGGTCCTGGACGAACGCCTCACCCCGGCCGGAGGCGACCGCCGGACGGGGCCGGTCGGTCGGATAGTCCAACTCGACCGGCAGGTCCGCCAGGGCCCGCGTCCAGTAGCGCAGCTGCCGGCTCACCGCCGAGCTCGGATCGTCCTCGGAACCCAGCATCTCCCGCTGCCACAACGCGTAGTCCGCGTACTGCACCGGCAGCGGTGCCCACTGCGGTGCCCGGGTCCGGTACGCCTCGGCGAGGTCCCGCGCCAGTGGCCGCATCGACCAGCCGTCACCCACCACGTGGTGCAGCAGGATCACCAGCAGGTGGTCGTCGGTGTCCGCCACGGAGACCAGGCTGACCCGGATGGGCGGCTCACCGGAGAGGTCGAAGGCGTGGCCGAAGATGGTGCGCAGCACCTCGTCGACCTCGGACTCGGCACATCCGGTCCGGTGCACCGGCACCGGCCCCGCGGGCAGCACGACCTGCACCGGCCGCCCGTCGACCTCGCGCAGCACAGTGCGGAGACTCTCGTGGCGGGCCACCACGTCGGTCAGCGCCGCCGTCAGCGCCGCCAGGTCGAGGGGACCTCGGATCCGCCAGGTCACCGGCAGGTTGTAGGTGGCGCTCGGCCCCTCCAACTGGTTGAGGAACCAGAGCCGCTGCTGCGCGTAGGACATCGGTACCTGCGCCGGACGCGGGCCCGCCGTCAGCGGCGGACGGGCACGGGTCGCATCCCCCAGCCGCCGCGCGAGTGCCGCCGGTGTCGACGCCTCGAACACCAGGCGTACCGAGAACTCACGGCCCATGGCGGCCCGGGCCCGGGAGATCAGCCGGGTGACCAGCAGCGAGTGTCCGCCCAGCGCGAAGAAGTCGTCGTCGACGCCAACGGTGTCGACCTCGAGCACCTCGGCGAAGAGGTCGCAGAGGAGCTGCTCCTGCTGGTTGGCCGGCTGCCGGCTCTCGACACTCGCCGCGCGGTAGTCGGGAGCCGGCAGGGCACGCCGGTCGAGTTTGCCGTTGGAGTTGATCGGGAGCGCGTCGAGCGTCACGAACGCCGCCGGCACCACTGCCTCCGGGACCGCCGCGCCGACGTGCCGGCGCAGGTCCGCGGCGGACGGGGCCGACGCGTCCGGCGCCGGGACGACGTACGCGACGAGCCGCTTGTCCCCGGGGCGGTCCTGCCGCACGACCGTCGCGGCCTGCGCCACCCCCGGGTGGGTCGCCAGCACCGCGTTCAGCTCGCCGAGCTCGATCCGGACGCCGCGGATCTTCACCTGGTCGTCGAGCCGGCCGAGGAAGTCCAGGGTGCCGTCCGGGCGCCAGCGGCCGAGGTCGCCGCTCCGGTACATCCGGTCGCCCGGCTGACCGAACGGGTCGGCGACGAAGCGCGCAGCGGTCAGATCGGGGCGGTTGTGGTAGGCGTGAGCGAGGCAGTCCCCGGCCATGTACAACTCACCCGGCACCCCTACCGGCACCGGCCGGAGTTGCTCGTCCAGGACGTATATCCGGCTGTTCCAGATCGGAGCGCCGATCGACGGGGTCAACGGCCAGTCCGCCACCGCGGCCGGCAGCGGCGTGCCGGTGACGAAATGCGTCTCCGACGGGCCGTACTGGTTGTGCAGGGTCAGGGCCGGACGAGCGGCATGGAACTCCCGGACCCGGGCGGTCAGTTGCAGTGCCTCGCCGCCCTGGATGACGTGCCGCAACGAGTCCAGACGGAGTCCCTGCTCGAGAGCCGCCTCGTAGACGGCGGCGATGACCAGGTCCGGGGCGTTGAACTCAGTGACCTTCTCCCGGTCCAGCCACGCGGCGAACCGGGCCAGGTCAAGCCGGGTGTTCTCGTCCGGTACGCAGAGCGTCTTCCCGGTGAGCAGGGCCATCAGCATCTCGTACTCGGAGGTGTCGAAGCCCACCGAGCCGAACTGCGCGATGCGGGAGCCGGGCTCGCAGGGGATGACGCTCGAGTTCCAGGCCACCTCGTTGATGAGGACACGGGTCGGCACCAGCACGCCCTTGGGCCGACCGGTGGACCCGGAGGTGAAGACCATGTAGTGGGGCGTCTCCCAGGTGACCGGTGACGGCCGGTCCGCGTCCACGGGGTCGTGTCCGGGGAAGGCGCCGAGCCGGGTCTGGAACTCCGGCCCGTCCAGGGTCCACACCCGACCTGGCAGGGTCCGGGCATCGGCGTCCGTGGTCAGCAGCACTGTCGGACGGGTGTCGTCCAGGATGAAGCGGATCCGGTCCTGCGGATAGGTGACGTCGATCGGCAGGTAGGCAGCACCCGCCTTGATCACCGCCAGGAACGTGACCACGAGCTCGCTGCTGTGCCGAAGGGCCACGCCGACGAAGGAGCCCGGCCCGATCCCGTCCGCGAGCAGCAGGTGAGCCAGGCGGTTAGCCCGCTCGTTCAGCTCACGGTAGGTGAGCTGTCCGTCGTGCGCGCGCACCGCCACCGCGTCGGGGGTCCGCCTCACCTGACGCGCGAGCAGCTCCGGCAGTGGCAACCGGGGCAGTTCGACCCGGTCACCGTGCCAGCCGCCCATCACCTGGTCGCGTTCGCCGTCGAGGAAGAGGTCCACCTCGGACAGCGGCTGCTCGGGCCGGGCGACGAGCCGCTCCAGCACCGCCCGGAACCGGTCGGTAAGCAGCTGGGCGGTGTCCAGCCGGAACAGGTCGGTGGAGTATTCGAGCGCCCCGCTCAGTCCGGCCGGCGAGCCGTCCGGCAGATACCGCTCGTCGAAGGTGAACAGCAGATCGAACAGGGCACTCCCGGTGTCCAACGGCTGCGCGGCGCAGTCCAGGTCGGGCAGGTCGACGTGGTAACGGTCGTACTCGACGCTGACCTCCAGCATCACCTGGAAGAGCGGATTGCGCGCCAGCGACCGGCTCGGGTTGACCGCCTCCACGACCCGCTCGAAGGGCACGTCCTGGTGCTCGTACGCGGCCAGGTCGGTATGGCGCACCCGGTCCAGCAGTTCGGCGAAGGTCGGATCTCCACCGAGGTCGAGGCGGAGCACCAGCGTGTTGACGAAGAAGCCGACCAGGTCGTCGAGCGCGGCGTCGGTGCGTCCCGCGACCGGCGTACCTATGGGGATGTCGGTGCCTGCACCGAGCCGGTGCAGCAGGGTGGCGAGGGCGGCGTGCAGCACCATGAAGACGGTGGTGTTGGTGGCCCGCGCCAGCTCCACCAGCCTGCGGTGCGTCGACGGTGGGACGGACAGCGGCAACCGACCGCCGCGGTAGCTGGCGACACCGGGACGCGGGTGGTCGGTGGGCAGCTCGAGCTCCTCGACACAGCCGTCGAGGTTGCGGCGCCAGTAGTCGAGCTGGCGGTGGGCGAGACTGGCCGGGTCCTCCTCGGCGCCGAGCATCAGCTGCTGCCACAGGGTGTAGTCCGCGTACTGGACGGGCAGCGGGGCCCACGTTGGAGCCCTCCCGTCCAGCCGGGCGGTGTACGCGTGACGCAGGTCCCGGGCCAACGGGCGCATCGACCAGCCGTCGCTGCCGATGTGGTTGAGGATCAGCAGCAGTGTGTGCTCGTCGGATCCGTCGGTGAACAGGCGGGCCCGCAGCGGCACGTCGACGGTCGGGTCGAAGCGGGCCCCGACGGCCTGGCGCAGCGCCAGCCGAACGTCGTCGACCCGCTCCACCGGCAGCGCGGGGCGGGCCTGCTCGGCATCGAGGACCACCTGACAGGGGTGGCCGTCAACCTCGGGGAAGACCGTCCGCAGGTTTTCGTGCCGGGCGACGACGTCCTGCAGTGCGGTCTCCAGCGCCGCCGCGTCGAGCGGCCCGGTCAGGCGGACCGCGAGAGGCAGCGTGTAAGCCGCGGACCGTTCCTCCAGTCGGTTGAGGAACCAGAGTCGGCGCTGAGCGTAGGAGAGCGGTATCCGTTCGGGGCGCGGTGCGGGAAGCAGCGGTGGACGTGCCGCCGGCGCCTCGTCCACGAGCACCGCCAGGCCGGCCGGGGTGGGGGCTTCGAACACCGCGCGGACCGCCAGCTCACACCTGAAGGCGGCACGGATCCGCGAGACCAGGCGGGTCGCCAGCAGCGAGTGCCCACCCAACTCGAAGAGGTTGTCGTCGATGCCCACCCGGTCGACCGGCAGCAGGTCGGTGAAGAGCTCGCAGAGCACTGCCTCGGTCGTGGTGCGCGGCGGCCGAATCTCGCCGCGCGGGGAGAGCGCGGGCGCCGGCAGAGCCCGGTGGTCGACCTTGTTGTTGGCGGTCAGCGGGAGCCGGCTCAGCCGGACCACGGCGGAGGGCACCATGTACTCCGGCAGTCGTCGCCGGGCCTGCCGCTCGAGGGCGTCGTCCAGGTCACCGTCCCCCACCACATACGCCACCAGCCGCTTCTCGCCCGGCTGGTCCTCACGGGCCGACACCGCGACCTGGCGGACCCCCGGCAACTCGGCCAGCACGGACTCGATCTCCGACAGTTCGATGCGAAAGCCACGGATCTTCACCTGCCCGTCCGCCCGCCCGACGAAGTCGAGCAACCCATCCGCGGTCCAGCGGACCCGGTCCCCGGTGTGGTACATCCGGGTACCAGCTGGCCCGAAGGGGTTCGCCACGAATCGTTCCGCGGTCAGGTCCGGCCGCCCCAGGTATCCGCGAGCCAGTCCGGAGCCGGCGAGGTAGAGGTCGCCGACGACGCCGTTCGGCACGGGGGCCAGGGACGGGTCGAGCACGTAGGCGCACATGCCGTCGAGCGGGCGGCCGATCGGCACCGGGGTCGGCACGTCCTCCGCGCGGCGCCATGGGGCGGAAGTAGCGAAGAGGGTGGTCTCGGTCGGGCCGTAGTTGCTACGTACGAGCAGACCGGGGCAGTGCTCCAACACCCGGCGGACAGCTACGGGAGAGACGACGTCCCCGCCCGTGATCACCACCCGGACGTCGGCGAAGCACTTCGGGTACTCCTCCGCCATGACCCGGAACAGGCCGGCGGTCACGTCGACACCGGTGATCCGCTCGCGCCGCATCAGTCGCGCGAGCCGTTCCACGGTCAGGTCCGCCTCGGGTGCGATCACGGCCGTTCCGCCGTGCAGCAGCGGGTACCAGAAGGAGTAGGTGGACGGGTCGAACTCGTACGGGGTCAGCAGCAGCACCCGGTCGTGATCGCCGGGCGTGAAGATCGAGTCGCTGATCAGCTCGAAGACGTCGCCGTGGGTGACCGCGACGCCCTTCGGCTCACCGGTCGACCCGGAGGTGTACATGACGTAGGCGAGCTGGTCGCGGTAACCGGCGACCTCCGGGTCGGTGGCCGGGAACCCGGTCAGGTCCGGGTCGTCGATCGAGATGACGCAACCGGCGACGGGGATGCCGCGCTCGCGCATCACCTCGTCGGTCACCAGCACGTCGGCGCCGCACTCGGTGAGCACCCACTGCATCCGGTCCTGCGGCGAGGCGTGGTGCAGCGGAACGTAGAAGCCGCCCGCCTTGAGGATGGCCGTCAGCACGACCACCAGGTCCACCGTCCGGTCCAGCAGGGTCGCCACGGGCCGCTCGGGCCCCACGCCCGCGGCGCGCAGCCGATGGGCCAGCCGATTCGATCGCTCGTCCAGCTCCCGGTAGGTGAGGCTGCGGTCGCCGCAGCGGACGGCGACCGCCTCAGGGGTACGGGCGGCCTGCCGCCGGAACGCATCCTGCAGGCTCCGGTCGGCGAAGGCAGCCGGATCGGGGAGGGCCCCGGTGCCCTGCCCCAGGAGCCGCTCCCGTTCCTCACGGCCGAGTACGGGGATCTGGCTGATGCGCCGGTCGGGCTGTGCCGCGACCGCCCGGAGCACCCGGGCGAGGCGCTCGACGAGTTGTCGGGCGGTGGGCGGGTCGAACAGGTCGAGTGCGAACTCCACCTCGGCGGTGAGAGGCCCCGGTTCCCCCTGGGGGGTGCGACCGCAGCGGAGGTTGACGGCGAGGTCCAGCGTCCCACGCTGCGGGCCCCGGGAATGGTCGGTGGCGACGGCGTCGCCCAGCCGTAGCGGCACCCGATCGTCGTCCTCGACGTGGAGCATGATCTGGAAGAGGGGGTTACGCGCAGCCGATCGTGGCGGATTCACCACCTCCACCACCCGCTCGAACGGCACATCCTGATGCGCGAACGCACCCAGACTCGCCTCCCGCACCCGCCCCAACAACCCCCGAAAACTCGGATCCCCCGACGTATCGACCCGCACCACCACCGTGTTCAGGAAACACCCGACCAGATCCCCCAA
>NZ_JBNCKV010000027.1:0-75166 GCF_049841695.1 Micromonospora sp. DT178 | reverse complement strand
GCCGTTGGTATTGCACTGGGGTGGGTGTGGGAGAGTAGGACACCGCCGCACAACTTTTCCAGTCGAGGGCCGCCCCATCCGGGTCGGCCCTCGACTGCGTTAGCGTCGTGGGTGACGCAATGAGGAAGGATGTACCTGTGAGTTCAGGATCGCAGGGCGGAGATCGTCCCCGTCGCTACGAAGACCGTTCGGGTGGGCGCGAGGGAGCACCGCGCCGCGACGACCGGCCCCCGTACCGGGAGGACCGGGGCGGCCAGCGCGGCGGGTACGCCGGCGGCAACCGTCGTGACGGCGACTCCCGCGGTGGCGACTCCCGTGGTGGCGACCGCCGAGAGGGCGGCTTCCGGTCCGGTCCGCGTGACGGCGACTCCCGCGGTGGTGGCGCCCCTCGTCGGGACGCCGGCGACCGCCAGGGCGGCTTCCGCGGCGACCGTGAGGGTTTCCGGGGCGGAGACCGCCGCGAAGGTGGCTTCCGTCGGGACGGTGACGAGCGATCCGGCGGCTACCGCGGCGGCGACCGCCGTGAGGGTGGCGACCGTCCGGGTGGCTTCCGCGGTGGTGACCGCGAGGGTGGTTTCCGTGGTGGTGACCGTCGTGAGGGCGGTTTCCGTTCGGGTCCGCCGCGTGAGGGTGGCTTCCGTGGCGGTGAACGTCGTGAGGGCGGTGACCGTCCGGGCGGCTTCCGTGGTGGTGACCGCGACGGTGGGTTCCGTGGTGGTGACCGTCGTGAGGGCGGTTTCCGTTCGGGTCCGCCGCGCGAGGGTGGCTTCCGTGGCGGCGAACGTCGCGAGGGTGGTGACCGTCCGGGCGGCTTCCGTGGTGGTGACCGCGAGGGCGGTTTCCGCGGCGGCGAGCGTCGCGAGGGCGGCGACCGCCAGGGTGGCTACCGTGGCGGCGAGCGTCGCGAGGGTGGCGACCGTCCGGGTGGTTTCCGTGGTGGTGACCGCGAGGGTGGGTTCCGTGGTGGTGACCGTCGTGAGGGCGGTTTCCGTTCGGGCCCGCCGCGCGAGGGTGGCTTCCGTGGGGGCGAACGTCGCGAGGGCGGCGACCGCGAGGGCGGTTTCCGTGGCGGCGAGCGTCGTGAGGGTGGTTTCCGTTCGGGTCCGCCGCGTGAGGGTGGCTTCCGCCGCGAGGGTGGCGACCGTCCGGGTGGTTTCCGTGGTGGTGACCGCGAGGGTGGCTTCCGCGGCGGCGACCGTCGCGAGGGCGACCGTCCGGGTGGCTTCCGTGGTGGTGACCGCGAGGGTGGTTACCGCGGTGGGGATCGCCGCGAGGGTGGCGACCGTCCGGGTGCTTTCCGTGGTGGCGACCGCGAGGGTGGTTACCGCGGCGGCGATCGCCGCGAGGGCGGCGACCGTCCGGGCGGTTTCCGTGGTGGCGACCGCGAGGGTGGCTTCCGCGGCGGCGATCGCCGCGAGGGCGGCGACCGTCCGGGTGGTTTCCGTGGTGGCGACCGTCGTGAGGGTGGTTTCCGTTCGGGTCCGCCGCGTGAGGGTGGCTTCCGCCGCGAGGGTGGCGACCGCCCGTCCGGTTTCCGTGGTGGTGACCGTGAGGGCGGCTTCCGTGGCGGCGAGCGTCGCGAGGGCGGCGACCGCCAGGGCGGGTACCGTCGCGAGGGTGGCGACCGTCCGGGTGGTTACCGGGGCGGTGACCGCGAGGGCGGTTACCGCGGTGGCGACCGCCGCGAGGGTGGCGACCGGCAGGGCGGCTACCGTGGCGGAGAACGGCAGGATGACCGTCGTGAGGGCGGCTTCCGGGGCGGAGAGCGTCGCGACGAGCGGCGGGAGCGTCCGGAGGCGGAGGGGGAGCGTACGGCGGCCCCCGCGCTGCCCGACGAGATCGTCGCGACCGACCTCGACAAGGACGTCCGGGCCGAGCTGCTCTCGCTGGCGAAGCCGGTCGCCGAGACGGTCGCCCGGCACCTGGTGGCGACTGGTCAGCTGATCGACGAGGACCCGGCCGAGGCGCTGGCGCACGCGTTGGCGGCCCGTCGGCTGGCGTCCCGGATCGCTGCCGTCCGCGAGGCGGTCGGCCTGGCCGCGTACCACGCGGGGGAGTGGCAGACCGCGATCGCGGAGCTGCGTACGTACCACCGGATGAGCGGGCTGCAGAGCCACCTGGCGGTGCTCGCGGACTGCGAGCGGGCGCTGGGCCGGCCCGAGCGGGCGATCGACCTGTTCCGTGGCGCGGACCGGGAGAAGCTGGACCAGGCCGTGGCGACCGAGCTGCTGATCGTGGCGGCCGGGGCGCGCGGCGACCTGGGCCAGAAGGACGCCGCCGTGGCCATGCTCCAGGTTCCCGAGCTGACGGCCGAGGCGGCCGAGCCGTGGACTGCCCGGCTGCGGTACGCGTACGCCGACGCGCTGCTCGCGGTCGGCCGTCGCGACGAGGCCCGCGAGTGGTTCTCCCGGGCCGCCGACGTCGACACCGAGGGCGAGACCGACGCCGCCGAGCGGCTGCTGGAGCTCGACGGTGTGGTGATCGAGGGCGACGAGGAGGACGAGGAGTCCGCCGAGGCGATCGCCGCCGGCCCCGGCGCCCCGGGTGCGGTGCCGGCCCGACCGGACGCCGACCTCGCCGGCGACACGGAGCCGACCGTCGATGAAGACGACGCCGACGACGACGACCTCGAGGACGAGGACGAGGACGACGACGACCTCGAGGACGACGACGACGAGGACGACCTCGAGGACGACGACGACGAGGACGACCTCGAGGACGACGACGACGACCTCGAAGACGAGGACGACGAGCAGAACGAGGCTGCGGTTGCGGCGGTGCCGTCGGACGACCTGACCGACGACGAGCTGACCGACGACGAGGCGGGCGCCGTCGCCGCCGGGACGCCCGGCGACGACAGTGGGACCGCCACCGGCGGTGGCGAGCCCACCGCCTCCGGCGAGTCGGAGACCGCGCGGCGATGACGACGGGTGCCGGGGAGCGGCTGGTCGACGGGTACGCCCTGGTCGTCTTCGACCTGGACGGCGTGATCTACCTGATCGACCGGCCGGTCCCCGGTGCGGTCGAGGCGGTCGGCCGGCTGCACGCCGAGGGCCGGTCGGTGGCGTACGCGACCAACAACGCCTCGCGCCGCTCCAGCGAGGTGGCCGACCTGCTCACCGGGATGGGCGTGCCCGCCCGGCCCGAGGAGGTGCTCACCTCCGCGGCGGCCGCCGCCGAGCTGCTTCGCGACCAGCTTCCCGCCGGCGCTGCGGTGCTGGTCGTCGGCACCGAGGCGCTGCGGGCCGAGCTGCGCGCGGTCGGGCTGACCCCGGTGTCGCGGGCCGACGAGTCGCCGGTCGCGGTGGTGCAGGGGTTCGGCCCGCAGGTCTGCTGGGCGGACCTGGCCGAGGCGTCGGTGGCCGTACGCGGCGGCGCGACCTGGGTCGCCACCAACACCGACCCGGCCCTGCCCAGCGGGCGCGGACCGCTGCCGGGCAACGGTGCCCTGGTCGCCGTGCTGCGCACCGCGCTCCGCCGGGACCCCGACGTGGTCGTCGGCAAGCCCGAGCCGGCGCTGTTCACCACGGCGGCCCGCCGTGCCGGCGGGGGCCGGACGCTGCTGGTCGGTGACCGGCTGGACACCGACATCGAGGGCGCCCGGCGGGCCGGGCTGGACAGCCTGCTGGTGCTCACCGGCGTGAGTGACGCGGCCGAGCTGCTCGCCGCCCCGGCGCACCGCAGGCCGACGTACGTCTCGATGGACCTGGCGGGGCTCTTCGACCCGGCGGCCGTGGTGCGGGTCCCGGGCCCGGCGGACGCCGGCGGATGGTCGGTGACCTCGCGGGACGACGCGCTGGAGCTGTCCGGGTCGGGCCGCCCGCTGGACGCCCTGGCGGCGCTCTGCGCGGCCGCCTGGTCGACGCGGCCGGCGCGGGTCCGTACCGCCTCGGTCGAGGCGGAGAAGGCACTGGCCGAACTCGGCCTGTCGGGCTGACGGCCGCCGGCACCACCGGCCGGAAAGCGCTGTGCGACGGCGGGACCGACCGCCCCGCCCCGCGCCGGTGACCTCAGAGCAGCTTGCGCAGCTTCATCAGGTCGAGCGGGTTGGCCTTGATCGACACCCGTCGGGACGTGACCGCGCGGGTGATGTCGAGTTCGCCGCGGACCAGTGCGAGCAGGTCGTCGCTGTTGGTGCTCAGCGCGATCTTGGCCTTCGGGTCGTCGCCGTCGGCCAGGTCGACCAGGCGGCCGCCGGAGAGCCGGCCGTGGAAGGCGGTCTCCAGGTCGGTGATCCGGCAGGCCAGCGTCCGGTCGAAGTCGACCTTCTCCCGCACCGTCTCCGCGTTGCGGTCCAGCCGGGCCGCCAGATCCCGCAACGACTGTCGGCATTCGTCCACGCTGGCCACGATCGCGCCCCCTCACCGCTCGCCACGCCGTCCCCGGCACCGTACCGCACAGGGCGTCGTGAGGTGCCCGGTAGCGTGGCACCTGCACACCCCCGCCCCGCGGAAGGAATCAGGCATGCAGGACGCGTGGCGCGCCTACCTCGAGCTGGCCATGGGCCTGACGGAGGCGCCCCGGAAGAAGGCCCAGGACGCGGTTCGCCGGGTCATCGGCTCGGGCGGGGCGACCGCCGCCCAGCTGCAGACCCTCGCCGAGGAGCTGGTCTCCACGGGCGCGGCCAACCGTGAGGCGCTGACCAAGCTGGTGCGGTTCGAAGTGGACCGGGCCCTCGGCGCGGTGGGGCTCGCCACCGCCGACGAGGTCGCCGAGCTGACCCGACGGGTGCACGAGCTGGAGCGTCAGCTCCGGGACGCCAGGGCGACCCTCGGCGCCCCGCCGCCCGTGCCCGCCGGCACCGCGGAGCCGGCGCACCCGGTGCCCGCCCCGGGCGCCGCCGAGCCGGCCGTACCGACCTCGGCGGCCCCCGCCCCGGTGGCGGGGCCGGCCGTCGCGAAGAAGGCGCTGGCCAAGAAGGCCGTCGCGAAGAAGGCGGTGGCCAAGCGGACGCCGTCGGCCCTCGCCCCGACCGAGGGCGCCGCGGAGCCGGTCCGGCCGGCGAAGAAGGCACCGGCCCGCAAGCGGCCGCCGGAGGGCGAGGCGTGACGCGCCCGGCCCTCGCCGGGAGCGGGTCGTGAGCGGCCCCTTCCGGCCCGGCCCGCCACCCGGCGCCCGCCCCGGCCCGCCGGGTGCCGGCCACGGCCCGGCGACCGGCGCCTTCCGCCCCGGCCCGCCGCCCGGTGCCCGGCCGGGCCCGCGCCCCGGTCCGCCGTCGCTGCCGGAGCCCGTCGAGGACCTCGGCGAGGACCGGCATCCCGCGGTGGACGCCGCCGTACGGGCGATGGCCAACGCCGCGACGCTCGCCCCGGCCGACCAGATCGCGCAGTACGAGGCGGCGTACGAGACGCTGCGGGAAACCCTCGCTACCATCGACCAGACCTGACCGGAGAAGAACCACGCATGGCACGTCGTAACCGGCTGGACGCCGAACTCGTCCGCCGCGGGCTGGCCCGGTCCCGGGAACAGGCCGCCGCGCTGGTGGAGGCCGGCCGGGTCCAGTTGCGCGGCGTACCGGCCCGTAAGCCCGCCGCGATGGTCGACCCCGCCGATCCGCTGCTGGTCACCGGCGAGGACCCCAGCGCGGAGTACGTCTCCCGGGGCGGGCACAAGCTGGCCGGCGCGTTGGCCGCCTTCGCCCCCGGTGGGCTGACGGTGGCCGGCCGGCGGTGCCTGGACGCGGGCGCCTCCACCGGCGGCTTCACCGACGTGTTGCTGCGCGCCGACGCGGCCGAGGTGGTCGCGGTCGACGTCGGCTACGGGCAGCTCGCCTGGCCGCTGCGCAACGATCCCCGGGTGCGGGTCTTCGAGCGCACCAACGTCCGTACGCTGACGCCGGAGGTCGTCGACGGCCCGGTCGACCTCACGGTCGCCGACCTGTCGTTCATCTCCCTGCGGCTGGTGCTGCCGGCGCTGGCCAGCTGCACCCGGCCCGACGGTGACCTGGCGCTGATGGTGAAGCCGCAGTTCGAGGTCGGCAAGGAACGGGTGGGCGCCGGCGGGGTGGTCCGGGACCCGTCGCTGCGCGCGGAGGCCGTGCTCGACGTGGCCGCCGCGGCGGCCCGGCTCGATCTCGGCCTGGCCGACGTGGCCGCGAGTCCGCTGCCGGGGCCGAGCGGCAACGTCGAGTTCTTCGTATGGTTACGCCGGGGCGCACCGCCGGCCGACCCGGAGCGGGTGCGCGCGGTGGTGACCGCCGGGCCGGGTGGTCCGGTGCCGTCCGGCGACCTGCCGGACGCGGCGACGGAGGAGGTGGCCGGGTGAGCGAGCTGGCGAGCCCCGCGGTCGCGGGCGTGCCGCGCCGAGGCCGCGCGGGCGTGACGGGACGGCTGTCCCGGTGAGCCGCGCGGCGCTGCTGGTGACGCACACCGGTCGCCGGCGCAGCACCGAGCACGCCCGCGCCGTCGCCGCCGACCTGATCTCGGCCGGCTTCGAGGTGCGGGTCGTGGCCGAGGAGGCCGACGACCTCGACCTGCCCGGGGTGGTGCCGATGACCGGCCCCGAGGCGGCCGAGGGCGCCGAGATCGTCTTCGCGCTCGGCGGGGACGGCACCTTCCTGCGCGCGGCGGAGCTGGCCCGCCCGGCGAAGGTGCCGCTGATCGGCATCAACCTCGGCAAGGTCGGCTTCCTCGCCGAGGCCGAGATCGACGACCTGGACAGCGCGGTACGCGACGTGGTCGAGCGCAACTACACCGTCGACGAGCGGCTCACCCTCGACGTGACCGCCGAGTTCGACGGCGGCCCGACCATCGAGTCCTGGGCGCTCAACGAGATCAGCGTCGAGAAGGGCGAGCGCGCCCAGATGCTGGAGCTGCTCGTCGACGTGGACGGCCGCCCGCTGTCGCGCTACGGCTGCGACGGCGTGGTCTGCGCGACCCCCACCGGCTCGACGGCGTACGCGTTCTCCGGCGGCGGGCCGGTGGTCTGGCCGGAGGTGGAGGCCCTGCTGCTGGTGCCGATCAGCGCGCACGCGCTGTTCAGCCGGCCGCTGGTCACCGCGCCCACCTCCACGTTCGCCATCACGGTCGATCCGTTCACCACCCTCGCCGTGATGTCCTGCGACGGCCGGCGGGTCTACGACCTGCCGCCCGGGGCGCGGGTCACCGTGCGGCGCGGCGCGCTGCCGGTGCGCGTCGTACGGCTGCGGGACCGCCCGTTCACCGACCGGCTGGTGGCGAAGTTCGACCTGCCCGTGCACGGCTGGCGCGGCAACCGCCGGTGACCCGGGGCCGGGGCGCCGCCGACGGGCCGCACCCGGGCCGCCCCGGCGGGGTGTCGGCGGGCGGACGCACCGGCGCGCCCACGCCGGCTGGTCAAGTGTCGGGGGCCGCGTCTACTGTCGGGTGCTGTGCTGGAAGAGCTGCGCATCACCGGACTGGGCGTCATCGAGGACACCACGCTGCCGTTGACCGGCGGCATGAACGTCATCACCGGCGAGACCGGGGCGGGCAAGACCATGGTCGTCACCGGCCTCGGCCTGCTCTTCGGCGGGCGCGCCGACGCCGGGCGGGTGCGCGCCCAGCCGGGCCGGGCGGTGGTCGAGGGCCGGCTGCGGCTCGAGGGCCGCGTCGCCGCCACCGTGCACGCGCGGATCACCGACGCGGGCGGTGAGCCCGACGAGGACGGCTCGGTGCTGCTGAGCCGCACCGTCACGGTGGAGGGCCGCTCCCGGGCGCACCTGGGCGGCCGGAGCATGCCGGTGTCGATGCTCGGCGAGGTGGGCGAGCAGGCGGTGGCCGTGCACGGCCAGTCCGACCAGCTGCGGCTGCTGCGCCCGGCCGAGCAGCGGGCCGCGCTGGACCGCTTCGCCGGCCCGGAGCACGAGAAGCTGCTCGACGCGCTGCGCGAGGCGTACGCCCGCTGGCGCGCGGTGGTCGACGACCTGACCGACCGGCGGCGCAACGCCCGCGAGCGCAACCAGGAGGCGGACCTGCTGCGGCTCGGCCTCGACGAGATCACCCGGGTGGACCCGCAGCCCGGCGAGGACGACGAGCTGAAGGCGGAGGCGCAGCGGCTGGAGCACGCCGAGGGGCTGCGCACCGCGGCGCAGGTGGCCCACCAGTGCGTGGCCGGCGGCGTGGAGGCGACCGACGAGACCCCGGACGCGGCGGCGTTGCTCGGCACCGCCCGCCGCACCCTGGAGGCGCAGGCCGGCACGGACCCGGCGCTGGGTGAGCTGGCGGGGCGGCTGGAGGAGGCGGCGACCCTCGTCACGGACGTCTCCGCCGAGCTGTCGGCCTACCTCGCCGCGCTGGACGCCGACCCGGCCCGGTTACAGACCGTCTACGAGCGGCGGGCGGCGCTGCGCGCGCTCACCCGCAAGTACGCCGACGACGTCGACGGGGTGATCGCCTGGGCCGAGCACGCCCGCACCCGGCTGTCCGACCTGGACACCTCCGACGACCTGCTGGAGGAGCTGGACCGGGAGGCCTCCCGGCTGGCCGGCGAGGTGGCCGACCTGGCCGGCCGGGTGTCGACGTCGCGGCAGGAGGCGGCGACGCGCTTCGCCGAGCAGGTCACCGTGGAGCTGGCCGGGCTCGCCATGCCGCACGCCCGGATCGAGGTGGCGGTGCTGCCCCGCGCGGCCGGCCGCACCGAGCCGACCCTGACGGTCAACGGCACCGAGGTCGGCGTCGGCCCGGACGGCGGCGACGAGGTCGAGCTGCGGCTGCTGGCCCACCCGGGCGCGCCCTCGCTGCCGTTGCAGCGCGGCGCCTCCGGCGGCGAGCTGTCCCGGGTGATGCTCGCCATCGAGGTGGTCTTCGCCGGCTCGGGCGGTCCGCCCACGCTGGTCTTCGACGAGGTCGACGCCGGGGTCGGCGGCCAGGCCGCGGTGGAGATCGGCCGGCGGCTGGCCCGGCTGGCCCGCAGCCACCAGGTGCTGGTCGTCACGCACCTGCCGCAGGTGGCCGCCTTCGCCGACCGGCACCTGGTGGTGGCGAAGGACACGGGCGGGGCGGTCACCACGAGCGGCGTCCGGGTCGTGGAGGACACCGAGCGCGCCCGGGAACTCGCCCGCATGCTCGCGGGTTTGCCCGACTCCGACCTGGGTATCGCCCACGCCGAGGAGCTTCTCGCCGTGGCGGCCCGCGAAAGGCGCCCGTGAGGCCGGCGATTGTGAGCACAGGCACACCGGCCTGCGCGTTAGTGTGCTTCCCTGGGTAGGCGGCCCTGCTCAGGCATGTCGCGACAGAATTGCCTGCCTCACATGCCAGGATGGTCACGATGCGTCTACCCACGTTGCGCCGGACCCGGAATGCGGAACCGGGCAGGATCCTCGGCACCGCACGCCTCGACCGCCGGACAAAACGCCTGGTCGGCCGGCTCCGCCCCGGTGACATCGCGGTCATCGACCACGTCGATCTCGACCGTGTCGCCGCCGACTCGCTCGTCGCCGTCGGTGTCGGCGCCGTGCTCAACGCGAAGCCGTCGGTCTCCGGCCGCTACCCCAACCTGGGGCCCGAGGTGCTGGTCGCCGCCGGCATCCCGCTCCTGGACGACCTGGGGGAGGGGGTCTTCGAGCGGATCCGCGAGGGCGACACCGTCCGGATCGAGGGCAACACCGTCTTCCTCGGCGACGAGCCGGTGGCGCACGGCAGCCTCCAGGACGCCGAGACGGTGGCCAAGTCGATGGCCGACGCCCGGGAGGGGCTCTCGGTCCAGTTGGAGGCGTTCGCCGCCAATACGATGGACTACCTCCGCCAGGAGCGCGACCTGCTCCTCGACGGGGTCGGCGTGCCGGAGATCCAGACCGAGATGCAGGGGCGGCACTGCCTGATCGTGGTGCGCGGCTACGACTACAAGGCCGACCTGGACGTGCTGCGCCCCTACATCCGCGAGTTCAAGCCGGTCCTGATCGGCGTGGACGGCGGCGCGGACGCGCTGGTGGAGGCCGGCTACACGCCGGACATGATCATCGGCGACATGGACTCGGTCACCGACGACGTGCTGCGCTGCGGCGCCGAGGTGATCGTGCACGCCTACCCGGACGGCCGGGCGCCCGGCCTGGCCCGGGTCAACGGCCTCGGCGTGTCGGCGGTGACCTTCCCGGCGGCGGCGACCAGCGAGGACCTGGCCATGCTGCTGGCCGACGAGAAGGGCGCCTCGCTGCTGGTCGCCGTCGGCACCCACGCCACGCTTGTCGAATTCCTCGACAAGGGCCGCGGCGGGATGGCCTCCACGTTCCTGACCCGTCTCAAGGTCGGCGGCAAGCTGGTCGACGCCAAGGGCGTGAGCCGGCTCTACCGGCAGAGCATCTCCGGGTCGTCGCTGCTGCTGCTGGTGCTCTCCGCGATCGCGGCGATGGCCTCGGCCGTGGCGGTCTCCACCGTCGGCAAGGCGTATTTGGGCGTGGTCTCCGAGTGGTGGAACAATTTCGTGTTCCAGCTTGAACAGCTTTTCTAGCGTCCCACCGATCAAGAGGCTGCAGGTGTGATCAATTTCCGGTACCACGTGGTGTCCCTGACCGCTGTCTTCCTCGCGTTGGCCATCGGCCTGGTGGTCGGCACCGCCGCCCTGAACGGGCCGGTGGCCGACTCGCTCAAGGAGAACGTCAACGGGCTGCGCAAGGACAACCAGCTGATGCGCCAGGCGGTCCAGAGCATGGAGAAGGAGCTCGAGCTCGAGGAGGAGTTCGCCGCCCAGATCGCGGAGGTCGTCCTGCCGGGCACGCTGACCGGCAAGCGCGTGCTGGTCGTCAGCCTGCCCACCGGGCGCGACCACACCGAGGGCGTGGTCAAGATGCTCCAGCTCGCCGGGGCCCAGGTGACCGGTCGTATCGACCTGCAGGACAAGTTCATCAACCCGGACAACAACAACAACCTGCTGGAGCTGGCGGTCACCGCGGCGCGCCCCACGAGCGCGCCCACCGCCGGGCTGCCCGGCAACGGGCACGGGGTGGAGACGTCGACCGCCCTGCTGGCCAGCGTGCTGCTCGACCGGGCGCCCGGCGCGACCCCGGTCAGCGAGGCCGACCGGCGGGCGGTGCTCGCCGCCTACAACAACGCCAACTACCTGACCACCGAGAAGCCGGTCACCGCGTCGGCGGAGGCCGTCGTGCTGGTCAGCGGGCAGCCGTACGTGGACAAGGACTCGGCGAAGAAGGACGAGTCGGTGCTCAAGGTCGCCGAGCAGCTCGACCAGGCCGGAACGATCGTCGTCGGCGGCAACGGCTCGGCCGGGGGCAACCTGGTGGCCGCCGTCCGGAGCGACCCGGTGCTGGTGCAGACCATCTCGACCGTCGACAACGCCAACACCAACCAGGGCCAGCTGGTCACCGCCCTCGCGCTGGTGCAACAGGTCACCGAGAAGAAGGCCGGTCAGTACGGTGTCGGCGACAACGCGCCGTCCCTGCTGCCTAGACTGCCCCAGTGAGCGAACGACGTACCCCGCTGTCCGGATCCAGCTTCGCCGACGTACGGCGGGAGGGACGCGCGTGAGCCTGCTCGGTCGACTGCTGATCGCCGGCGCGGGCGCCGCCGCCGCCCGGTACGCGCTGCGCGAGGTGCGTACCTCACCGGCCGGGCCCGCGCTCGACCGGACCAACTTCCGCGGTCGCACGGTGACCCTGGCCGCCGGCCCCGCGCTCGCGGCCGGCGCCGCCGCGACGGGCGCGTTCGGCGCCTCCAGCGGCCCGTCCGGAGCCGCGGCCCTGGTCGCCGGGGTGGGCGCCGGGGCCGTCGGCCTCTACGACGACGTGGTCGGCGCCCGGCCGGAGCAGAAGGCGGCCAAGGGCTTCGCCGGGCACCTGGCCGCGCTGCGCGAGGGCCGGGTCACCGCCGGGCTGGTCAAGGTCGTCGGGGTGGGGGCCGCCGGCCTCGGCGCCGCCGCGCTGCTCGCCGCCGACCCCCGGGTCGCCGCGCACCGGCGCCGCCAGCGGCAGGGCCCGTTGGGCCGGGGCGTCGACGTGCTGCTCGGCGCCGGTGTCATCGCCGGCACGGCGAACCTGCTCAACCTGCTGGACCTGCGGCCCGGCCGGGCGCTGAAGTCCGGCCTCCTGCTCGGCGCCCCGCTGACCGGCGGCCCGCACGGCGGGATCGCCGCCGGTGCCGTCGGCGCCGCCGCCGGACTGCTTCCCGCCGACCTCGGCGAGGACGTGATGCTCGGCGACAGCGGCGCGAACGCGCTCGGCGCGCTGCTCGGCGTGGCGCTGGCCGCGCGTACCGGGCCGGTCGGGCGGGCCGGGCTGCTCGCCGTGCTCGCCGGCCTCACCGCGGCCAGCGAGAAGGTCAGCTTCACCCAGGTCATCCAGCGCACCCCCGGGCTGCGCGAGCTCGACGCACTGGGCCGGCGCGCCGACTGACGTGACGACCCCGGCACCCCTCGCCGGCGCCGGCCGTGTCGCCGGAGCGGCCGCGCTCATCGCCGTACTCACCGTCCTCAGCCGGCTCGCCGGCTTCGGCCGCACCGCCGTCTTCACCTGGACGCTGGCACCGACCGACCTCGGCGGCACCTACGTGGTCGCGAACGCGGTGCCGAACCTGATCTTCGAGATCGTTGCCGGCGGCGCGCTGGCGAGCCTGGTCGTGCCGCTGCTGGCCGGTCCCGTCGTGGCGGGTGACCGGCAGACGGTGGCCCGGATCACCGGCGCGCTGCTCACCTGGACGGTGAGCCTCCTCGTGCCCCTCGCCGTGCTGGTGGCGCTGCTCGCTGGGCCGGCGGTCGCGCTGCTGGGCGACGGACTGACCGCCGCCCAGCAGGACAGCGGCGAGCGGATGTTGCGGGTCTTCGCCCCGCAACTGCCGCTGTACGGGGTGGGCATCGTCCTCACCGGGGTGCTCCAGGCGCACCGGCGGTTCGCCTGGCCGGTCCTCGCGCCACTGCTGTCCAGCCTCACCGTCATCGTGGTCTACCTGGGCTTCACCGCGGTCGAGGGGCCGCTGGCCACGGTCGCGGACGTGAGCGTCGGCGGGGAACTGCTGCTCTCCGTCGGCACCACGCTGGGCGTGGTCGTGCTCTCCCTTTCGCTGCTGGTGCCGGTCCGCCGGCTGCGGCTGCGGGCGCGACCGGGCTTCGGGTTCCCGGCCGACGCCCGCGCCCGGGTGCGCGGGCTGGTGGTGGCCGGCGCGGTCACGGTCACCACCCAGCAGGTCGCCCTGATGGTGAGCCTCAACCAGGTCACCTACGGTGACCGGGGCAACCCGGGTGTCTACAACCTCGCGCAGACCGTGTACCTGCTGCCCTGGGCGGTGCTGGCGGTGCCGCTGGCGGTCGCCGCGTACCCGACGCTGGCGGCGGCCCGCGCCGCCGGTGACGAGAACGGCTACCGATCCACCCTGGCCCCGGCCGTCCGGGGCGTGCTGCTGTTCAGCTGTCTGGGCGCCGCCGCGCTGGTCGGGACCGCGATCCCCGTCAGCCACGTCTTCTTCGCGCCGTCCGTGGCGGGCACGGCCGCCACGGCGATCGCCGGGTTCGCGCCGGGCCTGCTCGGATACGGGCTGTACGCGCTGCTGAGCCGGGCCCTCTACGCCCGGGGCGAGACCCGGGCGGCCACCGTCGCCATCGCCGTGGGGTTCCTCGTGGTGCCCGCCACCGCGTTGATCCTGGGTGCGCTGCTGCCGCTGCGGGACCGGGTGCTCGCGGTCGCCCTGGCCAACTCGGTCGGGATGGTGCTGCTCGGCGGGCTGCTGCTCGTCGCGGTGCGGCGCTCGGCCGGGCGCCCCGCGCTCGCCGGAGCCGGCCGGGCCGGCGCCGCCGGACTGCTCGCCGGGGCCGTGGCCGCGCTCGCCGGAACGGCCGTCGCCCGCTGGCTCGACGCGGCCGCCGGCGGCACCCCGACGACACCGGGCGCACTCGTGCAGGGCATGCTGTCCGGAGTCCTGGTCGGCGTCGTGTTCCTCGCCGTCGTCTGGCTGGTCGACCGGCGGGACGTGACGCCGCTGCTCGCCGGGGTGCTCCGGCGGCTGGGCAGGGCGGGCCGGCGTGGGCCGGCGGCCCCCGCCGATGGGACGGGCGAGGGCGACATCCCCCCGGAACGGGGTGGCGGGAAGGAGACGGTGTCCCGGTGAGCGGGTGCAGGACGGGTGACCGGCCGACGACTACCGACGAACGGGGGTGGTCGCGGTGACGCAGCCGGCACCGTTTCCCGGCTGGCGCGGCACGGTGGCCCTGCTGCTCGCCTCCAGCACCGGTGGCGTCGGGCAGCACGTCCGCTCGCTGGCCGGGGGCCTGACCGCCGCGGGCGCCTCCGTCCTGGTCTGCGGCCCCGCCGCGACACAGGAGCAGTTCGACTTCACGGGTGTCGGCGCCCGGTTCCTGCCGGTGGAGATCCCGGCCAGCCCGACCCCGGCCGACGCCCGCGCGGTCACCGCGCTGCGCCGGGCCCTCGCCGCCGAACCGGTCGACGTGCTGCACGCCCACGGCCTGCGCGCCGGGCTCGTCGCGGTGCTCGCCCGCCCGGCCGCCCCGCTCGTGGTCACCTGGCACAACGCGGTGCTCGCCGGCGGCCTGCGCGGTGGCGTGTCCCGCCTCGTCGAGCGGGTCGTCGCCCGGGGCGCCCGGGTGGCGCTCGGCGCCTCCACCGACCTGGTCGAGCGGGCCACCGCGCTGGGCGCGGCGGACGCCCGGCTCGCCCCGGTCGCCGCGCCGGCACTGCCCGCGCCGCGCCGCCGCCGGGCCGCCGTCCGCGCCGAGTTCGGCGTCGGCCAGGACCGGCCGCTGATCCTCTCCGTGGGCCGGCTGCACCCGCAGAAGCGGTACGACGTGCTGGTCGACGCGGCCGCCCGGTGGCGTACCCGGACCCCGGCGCCGGTCGTGGTGATCGCCGGCAGCGGCCCCGCCTACCTGCCGCTGGCCGCCCGGATCTCCGCCGCCCGGGCCCCGGTGACCCTGCTCGGGCACCGCACCGACGTGGCGGACCTGCTCGCCGGGGCCGACCTGGCGGTGGTGACCAGCGACTGGGAGGCCCGCCAACTCTTCGCACAGGAGGCGATGCGGGCCGGCGTACCGCTGGTGGCGACGGCGGTCGGCGGCCTGCCGGAGCTGGTCGGCGACGCCGCGGTGCTGGTGCCGCCGGCGGACGTCGACGCCGTCGACGCGGCCGTGCGCGCCCTGCTCGACGACGAGGCCGGGCGGGCCGAGCTGGGGCGGCGCGGCGCCGCCCGGGCCGCCACCTGGCCCAGCGAGGCGGACACCCTGGCCCAGCTGGCGGCGCTCTACGCCGAGCTGGCCCCGCACGGCGCCGGGCCGGCCGCTCCCGGCGCCGACGCCCCGTCGACGGGACGCCGGTGATGCGGCGCAGAATCGCCCCGATCCTGCTGACCCTGGTCGTGGTGGCGCTGGGCATCACCGCGCTGACCGCCCGCCCCGAACGGGAGGCGTCGCCCCCCGGGCGCACCGCCGACTTCGTGGTGCTGGTCGGGGTCGCCGGGCTGCGCTGGGAGGACGTCGACCCGCAGAGCACGCCGACGTTGTGGCGGATGGCCCAGGACGGCTCGATCGGCTCCCTGTCGGTCCGTTCCGCGCACCGGCCGACCTGCCCGGTGGACGGTTGGCTGACCCTCGGCGCCGGCAGCTACGCCGCCTGGAACGGCAGCCGCCAGGCCGGGGGCTGCCCACCGGCCCAGGTGACGGTCGAGCAGCCCGACGGCATCGGCGCGAACCTGCCCGACCAGGAGAGCGTCGTCCTGCACAACCAGGAGCGGCTGCCCTGGGGCACGGTGCCCGGCGCGCTGTCGGAGTCGGTGCGCTGCTCGATGGCGGTCGGGCCGGGCGCGGCCGTGGCCGCCGCCCGACCGTTCGGCCGCGTCGACCGGTACGCGCCGGCGCTCCCGGCGGACCCGGCGGGCCTGCTCGGCTCCTGCGTGCTGAGCATCGTCGACCTCGGCACCGTCACCGGCGAGGACCCGGCGGCCCGGGCCGCGGTCGCGCGCGAGGCCGACGCCCGCCTGGCCCGGGTGCTGGCCGCCCGGCCGCCCCGCTCGCTGGTGATCGTCGCCGGGGTGTCCGACACCGACGCCCCGTCCCGGCTGCACGTCGCCGTCGCCGACGGGCCGGGCTGGGAACGCGGGTGGCTCACCTCGGCCAGCACCGGCCGCGAGGGCTACCTGCAACTGGTCGACCTCGCGCCGACCGCGCTCACCGCGCTGGGCCGGCCGATGCCGGAACGGCTCTTCCTCGGCCGGCCGGCCGAGTCGGTCGGCGGGCGGCCGGCGGACCTCGCCGCCGCGATCGCCGCGCCGGCGGACGCCGACCGGGAGGCGGCCGCCCAGCGCCGGGTGGCCGACTGGTTCTTCACCCTGCTGGCCGGCGCGCAGGTGCTGCTGGCCGTGGCGGTGCTGCCGCTGCTGCGCCGGGCCCGCCGGCACGCCGGCCCGTACGGCCCGGAGCCGGTCTCGCGGCGGGTGGTGGCGGTCGTGGAGCTGCTGCTGATCGCGGCGGCCCTCGCCGTCCCGGCCGCCCTGCTGGCCGACGCCGTGCCCTGGTGGCGCGGAGACCACGCGGGGGTCTACTTCGCCGGGGTGACCGTGCTGCTGCTGGTCGCCGCGACCGCCGTGGTGCGGCTCGCGCCGGGGCACGCGAGCACCCTCGGCCCGCTCGGCGCGGTGGCCGGCCTGACCACGCTGGCCGTGGGGCTGGACGTGCTCACCGGCGCCCGCCTCCAGCTCAACGGAGTGGTCGGCTACTCCGCCCTGGAGGGCGGCCGGTACGCCGGGCTGGGCACCGTCGGGCTCGGGGTGTTCCTGGCCGGCTCCCTGCTGAGCGCGGGGTGGCTGGCCCAGCGGGTCCGCCGGTCCTGGCGGCCGCCCGTGATGGTGGCCGTCGGCGGCGCCGCCGTGCTGGTCGTCGGCAGCCCGTACCTGGGCTCCGACCCGATCGGCGCGATCGCGCTGACCGCCGGGCTGAGCGTCGCCGCGGCGATCAGCGCCGGTGGCTGGCTGACGATCAGCAGGCTGGCCTGGGCCACCATGGCCGGGCTCGCGCTCACCATCGGCTTCGCGGTGCTCGACCTGCGCCGGCCCGCCGCCGAGCGGGGCAGCCTCGGCCGGTTCCTGGCCGCCGTCGGCGACGGCACCGGCGGGCTCACCGTGCACCGCTCCAGCTCGGCAAACTTCGAGACCCTGGTCAACAGCCCGCTGACGGTGCTGGCCCTGGCCGGTGCCCTGCTGGTCTGGTTCGCCCTGCTCCAGCCGTGGGGTGGGCTGATGCGGCTGTTCGGCATCTATCCGGCGATGCGGGCGGCGATGGCCGGCACCGCCGTCGCCGCGGTGATCGGCGGGGTGCTGGGCGGCGACGCCCTGGACGTGGCCGGCGCGGCCGCCGCCCTGGTGGTGCCGATGGCGGCGCTGGCCTCGCTGCGGGTGCTCGACCACTCCACCGACCGCACGCTGCCCGACACGGGCCGCCCGCGCGACGAGGGGCCCGGCGGTACGGGCGACGGCTCGGGCGGTGACGCCGGCGGGGGGCCGGACGGCGACGGCCCGGACCGGCCGGCACCGACCGACGCGGGGCCGGGCGCCGCCCGTACCGCGGATGTGGGTGCGGGACCGGCCACGGCGCCGGCGCCCCCGGCCCCGCGCGCCCCGGGCCCGGCTACCGGGGCGTCCGGGCCGACGGCCGGGACCGGCGCGGGCGAGCGCGCGCCGGCCGGTCGGGCATCGATCGAGGTCACCGCCACCTGAGTCGGGGGCGGCACGTCCCGCAGCCCGCTGCGGGTGCGCCCGGCGGGCGGGCCGGCAGAGGTGTTACCGTGGAATCCCGTGGATCGCGTGATCACTTGGCTGATCGGCACGGCGGTCTGCACGACCGCGACGGACGACACGGGAGCAGGCCTTGGCCCCTTCAGCACGGACGACCAGGCACATTTTCGTCACCGGGGGAGTCGCCTCCTCGCTGGGTAAGGGCCTCACCGCCTCCAGCCTCGGCAACCTGCTCACCGCGCGCGGTCTGCGCGTGGTCATGCAGAAGCTCGACCCCTACCTCAACGTCGACCCGGGGACGATGAACCCGTTCCAGCACGGCGAGGTCTTCGTCACCGAGGACGGCGCCGAGACCGACCTCGACGTCGGGCACTACGAGCGGTTCCTGGACCGGGCGCTCTCCGGCAAGGCGAACGTCACCACCGGCCAGATCTACTCGGAGGTGATCGCCAAGGAGCGGCGCGGCGAGTACCTGGGCGACACCGTCCAGGTCATCCCGCACATCACCAACGAGATCAAGTCGCGGATCCTGGCGATGGCCGACCCGGACGACGACGGCCAGGTGCCGGACGTGGTGATCACCGAGGTCGGCGGCACCGTCGGCGACATCGAGTCGCTGCCGTTCCTGGAGTCGATCCGCCAGGTCCGCCACGACCTCGGCCGGGACAACTGCTTCTACCTGCACGTCTCGCTGGTGCCCTACCTGGCGCCGTCGGGCGAGCTGAAGACGAAGCCGACCCAGCACTCGGTGGCCCAGCTGCGCAGCATCGGCATCCAGCCCGACGCGCTGGTGCTGCGCTGCGACCGGGAGATCCCCGACAAGGTCAAGCAGAAGCTGTCGCTCTACTGCGACGTCGACCGCGAGGCCGTCACCGCCGCCCCGGACGCGCCGAGCATCTACGACATCCCGAAGGTGCTGCACCGCGAGGGCCTCGACGCGTACGTGGTGCGCCGGCTCGGCCTCTCCTTCCGTGACGTCGACTGGACCAGCTGGGACGACCTGCTGGACCGGGTGCACCAGCCCCGGCACACCGTCACCGTCGCCGTGGTCGGCAAGTACGTCGACCTGCCCGACGCGTACCTGTCGGTGAGCGAGGCGATCCGGGCCGCCGGCTTCGGCCACCGGGCCCGCGTGCAGCTGCGCTGGGTGCCCAGCGACGAGTGCGTCACCCCGTCCGGCGCGGCGGCCGCCCTGGCCGGCGTGGACGGCATCGTCATCCCCGGCGGCTTCGGGGTGCGCGGCATCGAGGGCAAGATCGGCACCGCCCGGTACGCCCGGGAGAACGGCATCCCGCTGCTCGGCCTCTGCCTCGGTCTGCAGTGCATGACCATCGACGTGGCCCGGCACCTGGCCGGCCTGGAGGGCGCCAACTCGCTGGAGTTCGACGAGGAGGCCGCGCACCCGGTCATCGCCACCATGGCCGACCAGGAGGACATTGTGGCCGGCAGGGGCGACCTGGGCGGCACCATGCGGCTGGGGGCCTACCCGGCGGCGCTCGCCGAGGGCTCGCTGGTCGCCGAGGCGTACGGCAGCACCGAGGTCAGCGAGCGGCACCGGCACCGGTACGAGGTGAACAACGCCTACCGCGACGCGCTGGCCAAGGCGGGCCTGCACATCTCCGGCACCTCGCCCGACGGGCGGCTGGTCGAGTTCGTCGAGCTGGACCGGGGCCTGCACCCGTTCTTCGTCGCCACCCAGGCGCACCCGGAGCTGAAGAGCCGGCCGACCCGGCCGCACCCGCTGTTCGCCTCCTTCGTGAAGGCGGCGGTGACCTACTCGGAGGCCGACCAGCTCCCGGTCGACCTGGACGCCGCCGAGAGCGCGGCGGCGAAGAACGCCGCCCGCAACGGCGGCGCCGCCGCGAAGGCGACGTCGGCCTCGTGAGTGCCGTCGAGCACCGCTACGAGGTGCGTTCCCGCACCGAACGCTACCGGGGCAGGATCTTCGACGTGGTCAGCGAGGAGGTGACCATGCCGGGCGGCGGGACGGGGGTCCGCGACTTCGTCCGGCACGTCGGCGCGGTCGCCGTGGTGGCGCTCGACGCGGCCGGTCAGGTGGTGCTGATCCGCCAGTACCGGCACCCGGTCGGGCGGCACCTGTGGGAGTTGCCCGCCGGGCTGACCGACGTCTCCGGCGAGGACCTGGCCGCCGCCGCGGTCCGGGAACTCGCCGAGGAGGTCGACCTGACCGCCGGGCGGATCGACGTCCTGGTGGACCTGCACAGCTCGCCGGGCTTCACCAACGAGCTGGTCCGGGTCTTCCTGGCCCGGGACCTGGCCGACGTGCCGGCGGAGCAGCGGCACGAGCGGCGCGAGGAGGAGGCCGACCTCCAGGTCGTCCGCATCGACCTGGACGAGGCGGTCGGCATGGTCCTCGCCGGCGAGATCACCAACGCCTCCTGCGTGACCGGGCTGCTCGCCGCCGCCCGGGCCCGCGACACCGGCTGGTCGGCGCTGCGCCGGGCCGACGCGCCCCTGCCGGGCTGAGCCGGGAGATTGAACGTGAAGGGGCCGTGCGGTACGTCCGCACGGCCCCTTTCGTCGTTCCGGGTCGGTCAGTCGCGCAGCGGCCGGCCCTGTCCGTCGACGCCACCGTTGATCAGGATCAGGATGCCGTCGATGAAGCCCCAGAGGCCGCCGATGCCGCACGTCACGAGGGACACGATGAGCTGGATGACGCCGGTCTTGGTGTCGCCCATGTAGAAACGGCCGATGCCGAAGGTGCCCAGCACGATCTGCAGGACGCCCGCGACGACCTTGCTCTTGTCGGAGACACCCGACGGGTACCCGGGCTGGTTGGGGAAGCCGGGCTGGTAAGGAGGTGTGGTCATGAGGCGACACCCTAGTGATCCACTCGTCTCCTGTCCGCAGCGGCACCCGAAGAGTGGGACGATAATGGATGAACACTGTCCTGACGGCTGAGGTGCGGGTCCCACCGCCGGCCCGGTTCACGCCTGACACATCGTCAGCGGGTGCGGGCACCGGATGTCACTGTGCTGCCTCTTCGGGGGCGGCGACGCGCCTAGACTGCCGCCGGCGGGACCGGTGGACCGCGGCGGCAAAGGGGCCGTCGTGGCACCGCGCAGTCGGGGGAGCGCAGCCCCGAAGAGAGGTGTCTGCATCGTGAAGGTCGGAATCCCCCGCGAGGTCAAGAACCACGAGTACCGCGTGGCGATCACGCCGGCGGGCGTCAACGAGTTCGTCCGCGGCGGTCACCAGGTCTTCGTCGAGTCCGGCGCCGGCGTCGGGTCCAGCATCGGCGACGACGAGTTCGCCGCCGCCGGGGCCAAGATCCTGGCCACCGCCGACGAGGTGTGGGAGACCGCCGAGCTGGTGCTCAAGGTCAAGGAGCCGATCGCCGAGGAATACCACCGGATGCGCGAGGGGCAGGTGCTCTTCACCTACCTGCACCTGGCCGCCTCGAAGGCCTGCACGGACGCGCTGGTCGACCGCAAGGTCACCGGCATCGCGTACGAGACCGTCGAGCTGCCCGACCGGTCGCTGCCGCTGCTCGCCCCGATGTCCGAGGTGGCCGGTCGCCTCGCCCCGCAGGTGGGCGCCTACCACCTCCAGCGGCAGGGCGGCGGGCGCGGCATCCTGATGGGCGGCGTCTCCGGCGTCTACGCCGCGAAGACCGTGGTCATCGGCGCCGGCGTCTCCGGCATGAACGCCGCCGCGATCGCGCTCGGCCTCCAGGCCGAGGTGCTGCTGCTCGACAAGAACGTGGCCCGGCTGCGCCAGGCCGACGCCATCTACCGCGGCCACCTCCAGACGGTGGCCTCCAACGCGTACGAGATCGAGCGGGCGGTGCTGGACGCGGACCTCGTCATCGGCGCGGTGCTGGTGCCCGGCGCGAAGGCCCCGACCCTGATCTCCAACGAGCTGGTCTCCCGGATGAAGCCGGGCAGCGTGCTGGTCGACATCTCCATCGACCAGGGCGGCTGCTTCGAGGACTCGCGTCCCACCACCCACGCCGAGCCGACCTACCAGGTGCACGACTCGATCTTCTACTGCGTGGCGAACATGCCGGGCGCGGTGCCGCACACCAGCACCTACGCGCTGACCAACGTCACCCTGCCGTACGCGCTGGAGCTGGCCAACCACGGCTGGCGCGAGGCGCTGCGTCGCGACCCGGCGCTGGCGCTGGGCCTGAACACCCACGACGGGCAGGTCACCTACGGCCCGGTCGCCGAGGCGCACGGCATGGCGACCCTCGCGCTGGCCGACGCGCTGGCCTGAGGGGTGGCGGGCTGACCGGCACACCGGACGGGGCCGGTGCGGGCGTGGAGCCCGCGCCGGCCCTGCGTGCCGTGCGCGGCTACCTCGACCACCTCACCGTCGAACGGGGACTGTCGGCGAACACGCTCTCGTCGTACCGCCGGGACCTGGAGCGCTACCTGGCCACCCTGGCGGCGGCCGGCGTGCCGGACCTGGCCGCCGTCGGCCCTGGGCAGGTCGAGGCGCACCTGGCCCGGCTGCGCGCCGGCGACGAGGAGCACCCGCCGCTCGCGGTCTCCTCCGCCGCGCGGGCGGCCAGCGCGGTGCGCGGCCTGCACCGGTTCGCGCTGCGCGAGGGGCTGGCCGGCGCCGACCCGAGCCGGGACGTCCGCCCGCCCACGCCGCCACGCCGGCTGCCCCGCGCGCTGCCGGTCGACGCCGTGGTGCGGCTGCTGGAGACCGCCGGGTCGGTGACCGCCGCCGGCGATCAGGCGCCGCTCGCGCTGCGCGACCGGGCGCTGCTGGAGTTCCTGTACGGCACCGGGGCGCGGATCTCCGAGGCGGTCGGCGCCGCCGTGGACGACCTGGACGTCGACGAGGGCACCGTGCTGCTGCGCGGCAAGGGCGGCCGCACCCGGCTCGTCCCTATCGGGGGGTACGCCGTCGAGGCGGTGCGGGCCTGGCTGGTGCGGGCCCGCCCCGGGCTCGCCGCCGCCGGCCGGGGCACCCCGGCGGTCTTCCTCAACGCCCGCGGCGGCGCGCTGACCCGGCAGGGCGCCTGGACGATCCTGCGCCGCGCCGCCGAGCGGGCCGGGCTGCCGGTGGACGGCCCGGAGGCGGTCTCCCCGCACACCCTGCGCCACTCCTACGCCACCCACCTGCTCGACGGCGGCGCGGACGTACGGGTGGTGCAGGAACTGCTCGGCCACGCCTCGGTGACCACCACCCAGGTCTACACCCTGGTCACGGTCGAGCGGCTGCGCGAGGTGTACGCCACCGCCCATCCCCGGGCGCGGGGTTGACCCGCCCGGTCCTCGCCCGGGCGGGGGGTCGACCGCCGGGGGCGGCCGGATGCCGGTCCGCTCCGGGTGGCCGCCGGCCGGTTCGCGCGGCGCGACGGTGCCCGGGGCGGTGCGCGGCGGACGCCGCCGACGGCTGGCCTGGTCGGCGGGGCGGCGACACGCCGAGCGGGTGCGACCGGGCCGCCGGGCGGTGGCGTACAGTCGGCATCGGCGCGGACCTCCTGGGGCGATGGTGATGCGGACCGGGGTGCGCAGCGGCGCCGCGAAGGACGTCGGACGGCTCCGACGCCGGGTGGTCGTCGGGAGGGGGCAACGAGCACATGGCTGGCAACGGTGACCGTGCCGAGACCTGGACGTCGGAGCTCCGCGAGCAGCAGGCCACGCTCGGGGCGGATCTCGGTCCGGCGGATCCGGCGGCATACACGATGCGCAAGCCGATCCCCGAGCCGATGCCGACCGACCGGCACGGCCCGGCCCGGATCATCGCGATGGCCAACCAGAAGGGTGGCGTGGGCAAGACCACCACGACCATCAACCTGGGCGCCGCGCTGGCCGAGTACGGCCGCAAGGTGCTGCTCGTCGACTTCGACCCGCAGGGCGCCCTCTCGGTCGGGCTGGGGGTCAACCCGCACAACCTCGACCTGTCGGTCTACAACCTGCTCATGCAGGACGACGTCACCGCCGAGGACGTCCTGATCAAGACCGACGTGGCGGGGCTGCACCTGCTGCCGGCCAACATCGACCTCTCCGCGGCCGAGATCCAGCTGGTCAACGAGGTCGCCCGGGAGATGGCCCTGGCCCGCGTGCTCCGCTCGGTCCGCAAGGAGTACGACTACATCCTGATCGACTGCCAGCCCTCGCTGGGCCTGCTGGCGATCAACGCGCTGACCGTGGCGCACGGCGTGCTCATCCCGTTGGAGTGCGAGTTCTTCAGCCTGCGCGGGGTGGCCCTGCTGCTCGACACCATCGACAAGGTGCGCGAGCGGCTCAACTTCGACCTGGAGCTCGAGGGCATCCTCGCGACCATGTACGACAGCCGCACCACCCACTGCCGGCAGGTGCTCCAGCGGGTGGTGGAGGCGTTCGGCGACAAGGTCTACCAGACGGTGATCACCAAGACCGTCAAGTTCCCCGAGTCCACCGTCGCCGGTGCCCCGATCACCACGCTCGACCCGGCCTCGTCCGGTGCCCGCAACTACCGCCAGCTGGCCCGCGAGGTGATCGCCGCCCAGGCCGAGCGGTAGACCGGGATGCACCTTCGCGCCGAGCCGGCCGGGGCGTGGACTACGGTCTTCCGGTGACCGCGCCACCCCTCGACCCTCCGACGACGCCGGAGCAGCCGCCCGTACGGGCCGCCGAGGCCGTCGCCGAGGTGCCGACGGACCCGGCCGGCGTGCCCGGGGCGGCGGAGAGCGCCGGGTTCACCGTCCGGCTGGCGAACTTCACCGGCCCGTTCGACCTGCTGCTCCAGCTGATCGGCAAGCACAAGCTCGACGTGACCGAGGTGGCCCTGCACCGGGTCACCGACGAGTTCATCGCCTACATCCGGGCCATGGGCGACCAGTGGGACCTGGACGAGGCCAGCGAGTTCCTGCTCATCGCCGCGACCCTGCTCGACCTGAAGGCGGCCCGGCTGCTGCCCGCCGCCGAGGTCGAGGACGAGGAGGACCTCGCGCTGCTGGAGGCGCGGGACCTGCTCTTCGCCCGGCTGTTGCAGTACAAGGCGTACAAGGAGGCGGCGGCGCACATCGCCGCGCTGGAGGAGGTCGGCGGCCGGCGCTACCCCCGCGCGGTCACCCTGGAGGCCCGGTACGCCGACGCGCTGCCCGACCTGGTGCTCGGCATCGGCCCGGAGCGGCTGCTGAAGCTGGCGGTCAGGGCGATGACCCCGAAGCCGGTGCCCGAGGTCTCCATCGCCCACGTGCACATGGTCCGGGTCAGCGTCCGGGAGCACGCGGGCATCCTCACCGAGCGGCTGCGCCGCGCCGGCACGGCCACCTTCTCGCTGCTCTGCGCCGACTGCGAGGCCACCCTGGAGGTGGTGGCCCGGTTCCTGGCCCTGCTGGAGCTCTACCGGGAGGGCCTGGTCGCCTTCGTCCAGGAGCAGGCCCTGGAGGAGCTGACCGTACGCTGGACCGGTCCCGCCGAGGGCGGCCCCGACCTGCACGTCGACGAGTACGCCGGCACCCCGCCCGAGCCGGCCCCGACGGTGCCCGAACCGGCGGGCTCCGGCCCGCTGCCGGCGGCGTCGGCCGAGCGGCGGCCGGTGCCGGACGGCACGGCGGACGACATCGACCCAGCCGCGGTGGCAGGTGTGGCGGCGGACGACACCGGCTCGGCTGCGGCGCACACGGGCTCGGCGGAAGACAGCGGGACGGCGCCGGGTGTGGCGGCGGACGGGAACGGGACGACGACGGAGGAGCGAGCGGGATGAGCAGCGAGGAGCGTCGGGACTCCCTGGCCGACCAGGCCGCCGCGTGGGTACCGCCCTGGCAGCGCCCCACGGCCCCCGTCCCGGCTCCCGAAACCGGAGATCTTGGTACCTCCACGCCCCCAGAGGGGCCTGAACCTACCAAGATCTCCGGAGATGTTGAGGGTGTGGCGGCGGATGCGCCTGGGGAGGGCGGCGGGTTCGGGGAGACGGGCGGCGGGTTCGGG
The DNA here is from genome assembly GCF_049841695.1 of Micromonospora sp. DT178. Classification (NCBI taxonomy): domain Bacteria; kingdom Bacillati; phylum Actinomycetota; class Actinomycetes; order Micromonosporales; family Micromonosporaceae; genus Micromonospora; species Micromonospora sp. DT178. Next base: position 49,632 of record NZ_JBNCKV010000027.1, on the reverse strand, counting down.
GAGACGGGCGGCGGGGAGGGTAAGGGCGGTCGGGGCGTATCCGCGAAGGGTGCTGCGGGGCGACGGCGGGCGGCGCCGGCCCCCGAGCCGGCGCCGGAACTCGACGACGCGGAGCTGCGCGGGGCGCTGGAGGCGATCCTGCTGGTGGTGGACGAGCCGGTCAGCGAGCTGGTCCTCGCCCAGGTGCTGGAGCAGCCCGCCGAGCGGATCGGGCCGATGCTGGACGAGATCGCCGCGGGCTACACGGCCGCCGGACACGGCTTCGAGCTGCGCCGGGCCGCGGGTGGCTGGCGTCTCTACACCCGGCCGGAATACGCCACCTACGTGGAGCGGTTCGTACTGGACGGGCAGTCCGTGCGGCTGACCCAGGCCGCGCTGGAGACACTGGCCGTGGTCGCCTACAAGCAGCCCGTCACCCGAGGGCGGATCTCCGCCATCCGGGGTGTCAACTGCGACGGGGTGATCCGTACCCTGGTCTCCCGCGGGTTGGTCGAGGAGTGCGGCACCGAACCGGACAGCGGGGCGTTCCTCTACCGGACCACCACGATGTTCCTGGAGAAGCTCGGGCTGAACAGCGTCGACGACCTCCCGCCGCTGGCCCCGTTCCTTCCCGACGACGTAGAAGAGCTTGCCGATGCCACGCGATGACCGCACGCCCCGTCCCGACGCGCCCGCCTTCGAGGGGGCCGAGCGCCTGCAGAAGGTGCTGGCCGCCGCCGGCGTGGGCTCCCGGCGCGCCTGCGAGGACCTGATCTTCCGCCGCCGGGTCACCGTCGACGGTCGGGTCGCCCAGCTCGGCGACAAGGTCGACCCCGCCACGGCCGTGATCCACGTCGACGGCGAACGCCTCGTCGCCGACACCCGACTGGTCTACCTGGCCATGAACAAGCCCCGCGGGGTCGTCTCCACGATGGCCGACGAGAAGGGCCGCACCGCGCTCGCCGACTTCCTCGGCAACCGGGTGGAGCAGCGGGTCTACCACGTCGGGCGGCTCGATGCCGACAGCGAGGGCCTGCTGCTGCTCACCAACGACGGCACCCTCGCACACAAGCTGATGCACCCGTCGTACGGGGTGCAGAAGACGTACCTCTGCGAGGTGTCCGGGCCGATCCCGCGCAACCTCGGCAAGCGGCTGATGGCCGGCGTGGAGCTCGAGGACGGGCCGGCGAAGGTCGACTCCTTCCGGGTGGTGGACACGCTGGGACGGACCGCCCAGGTGGAACTGAGCCTGCACGAGGGGCGCAAGCACATCGTCCGCCGCCTGCTCGGCGAGGCCGGTCATCCGGTGAGCCGGCTGGTGCGTACCGCGATCGGGCCGATCCGGCTGGGCGACCTGCGCGCCGGGCGGACGCGGCGGCTGACCAACGCGGAGGTCGCCGCCCTGTTCAAGGCCGTGGGTGACTGACCCCCGAGTTCGGGGTACGGCTGCCGGTAGGCTCCCTGGCGGCCCGGCGCCGGCGGCGCCCGTCGGGCGGCGCGACGCCGGGCATCATTGAGAACGTTTGGACAACCGCTCGCGGCACATCCGGTGTTTCGTGAGGTACGGGCTGAGGAGGACGACGGTGGAGGAAAACGAACGGGCCGGGCGATGTGTGGTCGCTGTGGACGGACCGTCCGGTTCGGGTAAGTCCACCGTCTCGCGGCGGCTCGCCGTCGGCATCGGTGCTCGCTATCTCGACACCGGCGCCATGTACCGCGCCATCACCTGGGCGGTGCTGCGCTCGGGGGTCGACCTGACCGACGCCGAGTCGGTGGCCAAGGTCGCCGGCGAGGTGGACCTGCGCATCGGCACCGACCCCCAGGGGTACGGCGTGACCGCCGACGGCGTGAACGTCGACGCCGAGATCCGCGGGCCGGAGGTGACCGGGGCGGTCTCCGCCGTGGCCGCCGTGCCGGCGGTGCGCGCGCTGCTGGTCACCCGGCAGCAGGAGATGATCACCAACGCCGGCCGGATCGTGGTCGAGGGCCGCGACATCGGGTCCGTGGTGGCCCCGGACGCCGACCTGAAGGTCTACCTCACCGCCTCCGAGGCGGCCCGGGCCGCCCGGCGCAGCGCCGAGGACGCCACCGACGTGGCGGCGACGGCGGCCGACCTGGCCCGGCGGGACCGGCTCGACTCGACGCGCAAGGCCGACCCGCTGACCCAGGCCGCCGACGCCGTGGTGCTGGACACCACCGAGTTGGGCATCGACGAGGTCGTCGGGCGCCTGCGCGACCTGCTGACCGATCGGGGAGTGGCATGACCGACACCGACGGGTGGATCGAGCTGCGGGAACCGGACGTCGACATCGAGGAGCCGACCGGTCCGCAGCCGGTCGTGGCCGTGGTCGGCCGCCCCAACGTGGGCAAGTCGACCCTGGTCAACCGGATCATCGGCCGCCGCCAGGCGGTCGTCGAGGACGTCCCCGGGGTCACCCGGGACCGCGTGCCGTACGACGCGCAGTGGGCCGGCCGGCAGTTCACCGTGGTGGACACCGGCGGGTGGGAGCCCGACGCCAAGGACCGGGCGGCCGCGATCGCGGCGCAGGCCGAGACGGCGGTCGCCACCGCCGACGTGGTGCTGTTCGTGGTCGACGCGATGGTCGGCTCGACGGACGTGGACGAGGCGGCCGTACGGATGCTGCGCCGCAGCGCCAAGCCGGTGATCCTCGTCGCGAACAAGGCCGACAACACCGCCATCGAGATGGAGGCGACCTCGCTGTGGTCGCTGGGCCTGGGTGAGCCGTACCCGGTGTCGGCGCTGCACGGGCGTGGTTCCGGCGACCTGCTCGACGCCATCATGGACGCGCTGCCGGAGGCCCCGAAGATCGTCGAGAACCGTCCGCGCGGCCCGCGCCGGGTGGCCCTCGTCGGCCGGCCGAACGTCGGCAAGTCCAGCCTGCTCAACCGCTTCTCGGGCGAGGAGCGGGCGGTCGTCGACTCGGTCGCCGGCACCACCGTGGACCCGGTCGACAGCCTGGTCGAGATCGGCGGGGAGACCTGGCAGCTGGTCGACACGGCGGGCCTGCGCAAGCGGGTCGGCAAGGCCAGCGGCACCGAGTACTACGCCAGCCTGCGGACCGCCTCGGCGATCGAGGCCGCCGAGGTCGCCGTGGTGCTGCTGGACTCCAGCGAGCCGATCAGCGAGCAGGACCAGCGGATCCTGTCCATGGTCACCGAGACCGGCCGGGCGCTGGTGATCGCCTTCAACAAGTGGGACCTGGTCGACGCCGACCGCCGGTACTACCTGGACAAGGAGATCGAGCGCGAGCTGCGCCGCATCCCGTGGGCGATCCGGCTCAATTTGTCGGCGCAGACCGGCCGGGCGGTCGACAAGCTCGCGCCGGCGCTGCGCAAGGCCCTGGCCAGCTGGGAGACCCGCGTACCGACCGCGCAGCTCAACTCGTGGCTGACCGCGCTGGTGCAGGCGACCCCGCACCCGGTGCGGGGCGGGCGGGCGCCGAAGATCCTCTTCGCCACCCAGGCGGGCGTGGCGCCGCCGCGCTTCGTGCTGTTCACCACCGCGCCGCTGGACGCCGGCTACCAGCGGTTCGTCGAGCGCAAGCTGCGCGAGGAGTTCGGCTTCGAGGGCAGCCCGATCGAGATCTCCGTACGCCCCCGCAAGAAGCTCGGCCCGGGCGGCCGGGGCAAGGCGCACGGCTGATCCGCCGGACCTGAGAGCCGGGTGGGAGCACGCTCCCACCCGGCTTTTTTGCTGCCCATCAACTCCCCTATCCTCCTAGGACGCTCTAGGGGAGGTGGGCGGAACGACGCGTTCCGGCGCGGGAGGGGGCAGTGCGGACGGCGCGAAGATCCTGCGCTAAGCTGTACCGGCTGTCGCGGGGAGATCCGCGCGGGAGCATCGGGACGTGGCGCAGCTTGGTAGCGCACTTGACTGGGGGTCAAGGGGTCGTCGGTTCGAATCCGGCCGTCCCGACGCAGCTCAGAGGGCACATCCAATTTATGGACGTGCCCTCTTGTCGTAGCTGGGTGACTAACTGAGTGACTATCGCTCAGCGCCGAAGATCCGATCCATTACGACCGCGCCGCCCAGGAGCACCGGCCGCAGTTGGTGCCGGTAGACGGTCTCGGTGACGGTCGTGCCGGCGTGGCCGCACAGGTCGGCTATCTGCTCGATGCTCATGCCGCTGTCGGACAGCAGCGAAACAAAGCTGTGCCGCAGCTCGCGGGGAGTCCAGTCGCGCGGGTCGAGGCCCGCTTTGGCGACGACGGGGCGGAAGGCCCGCAGCACGTTGTGCCGGTCGAGGGCCGTGCCGGCTGCGGAGGGGAAGACGAGGCGGTCGGCGGCAGGCCGGCCCTGACGCTCGCGGTGGGTGGTGAGCGCGGTAACGCACCGGGCGGGCAGGGCCAGGGTGCGACGCGACTTCTTGGTCTTGGTGTCCCCGTCGGCGCGGACCGAGCGCCACACCTGGATGGACGGTGGCACGGGTAGGTCGTTGTCCGGCTCGCCGGTGAGGTCGACGTGTGCCCAGGTAAGGGCGCGCAGTTCTTCGGTACCCGCGCGCCGGTCAGCAGTGAGAGCACGATGTAGGCGTGCAGGGAGCTGTCTTCGGCAGCGACCAGGAGCGCCTTGGCCTGATCGAAGGTCAGTGACTTGGACGGCCGCCCGGTGCGACCGGACGGGACTGCGCAGAGAGCCACGACGTTGCGCTTGACCTTGTCTCGCGCCATGGCCCGGTTGACCGCGCGGTTCAGCAAGGAGTGGAGCAGACGCAGGGTGCGGGTGCTCAGGTACCGGGACTTGCCCAGAAGCCAGCGGTCTACGTCGGTTGCACTGAGATCCCGCAGCTTCCTCGCCCCGAGGTCGCTGATGATGTGGGAGCGCACGAGGGTGGTGTAGTTCGACTTGGTGTTCTCGGACTGGTTACTCAGGCCATAGGTGAGCCAGTCGTTGAGAGCATCGGCCACGGTGTGTCCGTCTTGGACCAGGGCGAGGCCGTCTTCGTAGTCGCGGATCTTCTCCCGCAGCTTGGTGCGGGCTTCGGTCTTGGTCTTGCCGCTGCCTTTGCGCACGATGCGCTTGCCGGCTGGGGTGTAGCCGACGGTGACGGTGGCGATCCAGCGTTGCCGGGACTCGTCCCAGTGCAGGCCGCCTTCTCCTCGGGCGCGGCGAGTGGTCATCGGGAGCCTCCTTTCTGGGCTTCCTGTTCGAGCAGGTCGACGTAGGCGGTGATCGCGGCGGCGGGGACGAGACGGGTGCGGCCCTGTCGGACGGTGCGCAGCCGGCCGGCGCGGATCTGTTCGTAGATCACGGATCGGGACAGGCTGAGCAGGCGCATTGCCTCGGTGATCCGATAGAGCGCCCTGGGAGGGGCGTCGAGAGCGGGTGCAGTCAAACGGTGCTCCTTCTGTTCGGGGACAGGTTGACCGTCAAGGCTGCCTTGACGGTGGATCGGGGCCAGGTCAGGCGGCGGCGGCAAGTTCCTCTCGTGCGATCTCGTGCCTCTCGCGCGCCATGGCGGCGGCGGTGTTGGCCAGGAGGGCGTCTCCGGTGGTGCGCCAGCCGGAGCCGGCATAGGTCAGCAGCCCGACGATCAGCGTGGTGTCGTCGTCGGCCTGGTCGGCGTATTCGTGGCCGGTCTCGGTGCGTCGCCAGATGATGCGGGCGTCGCGCAGGATGCGGAAGGTGACGGAGTAGCGGCGGCTTTTGGTGAGGAAGTGGCCGCCGAAGCCGAGCATGTGCGCCCACTGCCGGAGTTGTTGCCAGTCGGGGTGGCCGCCGAGGGTCCAGCAGGCGTCGACGAGCCGTTCGGGGTGGGTGCCCTGGTGGTTGGCGTAGAGGTCGATGACCTCGCCGTCGAGGCGGCGGGAGACGTGCCCGGTGGCCTCGGTGCTCTTGGTGGCGTACTTGGCGAGGTAGCCGGCGACCTTCCCATCGGTGATGTCGCCGTCAGCGTTGATCGGCCGCACGTCGAGGCCCTTGTCGGGCTCGCCCCAGGTGATGTGCCAGCCGGCCGGCTGGGTGGGGTGGGGGCGGGTGGTGAAGGCGACCGTGGCGGCGGCGTGCCGGACGGCGGCGATATGACCCATGCGCAGATCGCCCAGATGGTCGGCATGACCCGTGCCCGAGTCGGTCAACTCCTGTCCTCCGGACCCCGGCCGGAACGGGCGATGCTCGGCACCGGCCCGCTGACCGTGGCGGTCGGTGGCAAATTCGAGGCGGGCAAGAAGGACCCGTACGCGGTCGTCTCCGCCGAGATGCTTGCCACCTATGAGAAGCTGTCCAACCTCGCCCGGGGACTCGGGTTGAAGACCGAGTACGAAGTGGTGCCGCCACCCGGGATGGTTGACCTGAACCGTACGAACCTGGTCGTGGTCGGCAGCCCACGGATTCTGCCGTTCGTCGGACAGGTGCTCGCCTCTGACCCGAAGCTGGGCTTCGGCAAGGACGACGGCGGCCTGTACCTGGTGAACCACCAGACCGGCGAGGAGTTCCACTCGCCGTCCGACAAAGGCCAGCCGGTCGACTACGGGTACATCGGCCGACTTCCCCGGCCGGACGGGCGTGGCACGTTCCTGTACCTCGCCGGCATCCACGCCATGGGCACCCTCGGCGTCGCGCAGTACCTCGAAGACCACCTGGACGAGCTGTACCGCGAGGTGAAGAACCGCCGATTCTCCCTGCTCGTCGCCTCCACCTACGACCCCGCTACCCGCACGATCAAGAAGGTCGACGCGCTGACGCCGATCTACCGCAGCGAGGGCGTGGCCTGATGCGCGTCGCGACCGCATCCGAGGCCGGCAACCCCACATCACCCAACGAGGATTGGGCAATGGCCAGCGAGAACTTGATCGTGGTCCTCGATGGAGCCACCGCCCGTACCGGGACCGGATGCACCCACGGGATTGCCTGGTACGCCGCCAAGCTCGGCTCAGCTCTCGCTGGCCTAGCCACCGACCGCGACTCTGAGCTGGCCAACGCGCTGATGTACGGCATCCGCTTCACCGCCGACCAGCACCGCGACACCTGCGACCTGAGTCACCCCGGCACACCGTCGGCGGCAACGGCCATGCTGCGGCTCAAGGACACCGTGCTGGAATACCTGGTGCTCGGTGACGTCACGGTGCTCATCGACACGGCCGATGGCATCCAGGTCATTACCGACGACCGGGTGGACAAGACCGCCCGCGCCGAACGCGACGAGGCCGACCGTCACCCGTTCGGATCGGCCGAGAAGCAGGCAGCTCTGCTGCGGATGAAGCACGCCGAGCTGGCCGCCCGCAACCAACCCGGCGGCTACTGGGTGGCAGCCGCGGACCCGTTCGCCGCCCAGCACGCTATCACCGGAGAAGTTCCGCTCGACAGCGTCCGGCGAGTCGCCGTGCTCACCGACGGAGCCGCCCGCCTCGTCGCCCTGTTCGGGCTGCTCAATTGGCCCGACGTGCTCGACGTCCTGGAGCAGAACGGCCCCACCGAACTGATCCGTCGGGTACGCGCCATCGAGGCCGCCGACCCATCTTGCATGAAGTGGGCACGCAACAAGAGCAGCGACGACGCCACCGCCGTCTACGCGGCCTGAGCAGCCATTTTGCGACTGGTCCGGCCGACTGCCGGCGAGGTGGTGAGGACTTTCTACACAGTCTCAAGGCGGCCCGCAGCGGGCCGCACGCGCCGCCGCCTGGGCGCGCGCCGGCCGCTGCCGCTGTCGCTCTGCGGCCGTCACGCCTGATGCCCGGCGGCTGGCGCGGAGAGCGGGAAGCCCGGAGGGCCGCCGCAAAACGACAGGCTGTTGACCGGTGGTGTGGTGGACCGGCAGCCGGCCGGGCCGCGCGGCCGGCATGCCGCACGGCGTAGGGAAGCGCACGCCGGACCGTCGGGCGGTCGCGGTCCGTACGGGGTTGGGGTTACGGCGCCTCCGGCGGGGGCGCTCCGGCTCCGGGATGGCCAAGATCCGTCGGCGGGTCGCGGTTCGTGGGTGGTTGCGCGAGCCATCCCGCCCGCCATCGACCCGGGCAAGCCGAGTAGACCACCGCCCGGCGCGCCAGCGTCCGAACTTGCGTCAAGGCCGTCTTGACGTGGCGCACCGGGCGGCGGCCCGCTCCCACGATGGGCGGGCCGAGGGCAGACGGGATGGAGGCTCGGGCGGCGTGTTGTTAACGATCAGCGCAGGCCGCGTCCTTGAACATGGGCGTTCCATGTCTCAGCAGTTCTACGGCCCGTCAGCGGTGCATCCACTGGTCTCCACCAACCCAGCATCGTTGAGCGAGTCACCAGGACGATCCACCGCCACTGTCACTATGACTGTCGCTGTAGAAACCGCCCTCGGCCTGCGCGTCCTCGCGCCGCTCGTCGCCGTACTTCCTGATCTTAGTCTTGCCGAAGTGCTCGCCAGTGCCGCGCGGGCTCCTATTGCGAAGGGCGCGCTTCTCTTGGCCGAGTTCATGCGTCGCTCGCCGTGCGCGCTCCATAGGAGTCAGCCGGGCCAGCCGTCGCTGCTGGGCGATTCTGACGGCAGCAGCGGCGCCGAGTAGTACGGCAATCGCTACCGTGATCAAGACCCATGTACGCGCCATGCCCGAAGGGTAAATCGCTCGTCAAGTGCCCGACGACAGCCGTCGGTGCTCCGCACCCGCGTTCACATCGAAGGCGTCCAGTGGCTCCACGTCGGTCCCGACGGACATCGGGGGCAGCCTGTCGTCTCACATGCCTCAACGTCCCAATGGATGTTGCCCGTCGCCGAGCAGTCTTGCCGACTGCACTCCGTCGAGTCATCCTCATGCAGGGTCACCGTTCCAAGACACGACGGAGCGGGCTCAACGCCATGCGGGAACCGGGCCACGAGCACCCTCCTGAGTGACTAACTGGGTGACAATCCGGAAGCACAACGCTGGACGTCGGTGGACACTCGCGGACGATCTGGCCCAGCGTAGCGGGCGGCCGCCGCAGGCCAGGGCGTCGTGATAGTTGCCTGGGGGTCAAGGGGTCGTCGGTTCGAATCCGGCCGTCCCGACGCAGGTCAGAGGGCTGATCCGGACATCGGGTCGGCCCTTCTTGGCGTTTTGGGGACCACGCCGGTCAAGTGCGCCGCCTGGTAGCGCATCTTGACCGCTGGTCAATTCTTGATGCGTTAATGCGGGATGCCTGCCGAATCGTTCGCTATCTGCATTAAGGCGGCCCGCAAACGGGCCGCGCCGGCACGGCCCCGGCCTGCTGGCGACCTCTGGCCGGCATCGGCCGGGGCCGGCCGGCCACGCTGAGGGACGATCAGGACCAGAAGACCTCGGGGCTCCGCCCCGAACCCCGGCCCTCCTCAGAGATTGGCCGGGCGGGATCCCTCGCCGGGCACCCAAGGGCTACCAGCCTTCCAGACCGGGCCAAGGTCGTTCGGCTCTGGTAAGGCGCTCCACCTTGTCCCGGTCTGGGAAGGCTGGACGGTCTGCGACTGCCCGACGAGGAGAACCCGCTTTCCTTCCTGCTTGGTACGCTTCGCGCCCCGGTGAGGAGGCGCGTAGATGTCCCTGAAATGGTTGTTCAACAACTTCGTCAGAGCCGTCGGAGACCAGCTCGCCGGGTACGGCTTCGAGCGCGGAGAGGGTGGGCGAGTCTTCCGCCGGTTCTCACCCGAGGGCGATGCGCTCATCATCGAACTGCAGATCTCAGATCACTCTAGCCGGTCGGAGAAGGTCTTCTATATCAACGTCGCCCTGGTGCTGGCACCGAAGTGGGAATGGGACCGTCAGCGAACCGGACGGCCGGATTCGGAGCTACCCCGCCACTACAACGGCATGTGGCGGAGGCGGCTCGGCTTCTCCGGCCTGTCGGGCGACGACCAGTGGCGCATCGCCGACGAGAGCACGGCGGCCGAGGTGTCCGACCAGGTGTCGCGGCACCTGGACGAGATCGTGCCGAACCTCCTACCCCTGCTCGATCGCATCGTCCTGCTTGACGAGACTCCGGACATCCTCGGCCCGGGAGCCTGGCTGCTGCGCGCGTGGCTGCTCGCGGAACAGGGCCCGACCGAGGAACTGAAGCACTTGCTGTTCGTGGAGCGACCGGCGCACACCCACGACTCCGTCCCGACCAAGACCGTGTGGAACTATGCGAACAGCAAGGCGGCGGCTGAGAGCAGCGGAAAGCTCAGGACGTAGCTGCGTCCAGCAGCCGCAGGGCCGTCCACGGGCGAGTAGCCGCGAGATCCAGCGGTCACGAGCGGGCACGACTGGTAACCGAACCGGGCGCCGTGTGAGCAGGCGTTTCGGGCATCACGGCCAGTTGAGCACGCTCTTCGAAACTGACGATCTGCGTTCGCGGGCCGCCTGGAACTAGTTCCCACCGCCACCTGCATCGCCGCCAGCGCCCCCGTCCGGCGGAGGGTGAAGCAAATCAGGGGGCCCGTCGTCGGACCGGGAGTTTCGTGGCTTCAACAGAGCGATCACCATGAGCACTAGGAGGGGCAGCAGGATCGCGACGACGACAACAATCCTCACCGTCTCGATCACTGACACCACGAAACGAGCCTACGATCGCCGGGGGGTGGAGTCCAGGCGGCGCAGTCCGCATCTAGTCCGCAGAAGGGCGACGGACAACGGGGGATTGGTGAGAGATGCCGAGAGGCTTTTTCGCTGCTAGACCACCATGTGTCCAGGTCGACGGATCGCCCATTTTGATCTCATAATCCTCCGGTCGCGCCGTGCCTGTTGCGTGCCTGTTGGCACGGGTGCCGAGGGTCAACGGCGGTCGGCTTTTGGAGGTGGCCGCCAGCCTGGCAGCGCAGGTCGGGCCAGCTCCTTGCCGAGCCGCTTCCGCCCGTGTCCACACTTCCTAAACCGCCTGCTGCGGTCGCTGGAGCGTGTCAGCGTCCCGGGGACCAAGTGGGGACCACACGGCCTGCGCGATGGTGCGCGGCACGACGTCGGCCGCACGGACTGACCTTGGGGATAGCGTGTGTGACGTGCGTGGCCGTGTGGCGAAGCATCCTGGGGGTCAAGGGGTCGTCGGTTCGAATCCGGCCGTCCCGACCGGTTGACCTGGGGAGATGAAGATCTTCTCGGGTGACGGCGGTAACATTCGGTAACGGATGATCTTTGTTGGCGGTAACGGGCGTGGACCGTGGGCCGCCGATCGGCTGACAATGGAACCCCTGACCTGCCGTTTCTATCTGCATCCCGGATGAAGCGGCATTGTGGTCTCTTGATTCCGCGTCAAGCGCTCCAGATCTGCCAGCTGTCACTACGTCGGATGTTTCGACGAGCCTGAATGCGGCCGGATCGTCGGCGCTCCCTGGTCCTGGTCGTCACGAGTTCGACCGGTGGACAGTGGAGCAACTTGTCCTCGCGTCGGCGGAGAGGTCGACGTCGACCTGGCTCGGGCGACTACCTCCTGAGCAGTTCGATGAGCGCGGTGTCGCCTTGGGCCAGGATCGGCGGGGCCATGCAGCGGTGTGGCCAGGACCCGTCGGCAATGGTCGAGTTCGATGTAGACCACGTCGCTGGTGATCGTGGCGTCCTGTAGGGCGGCGAAGCGATCTGCGGCGACTGAGCACCGCTCAGCGGGGCGCAGCAGTGCCAACTTCCGCTCGATGGCCACCCGCCGCTGCTGTGGCAGGAGCAGTCCGTATTCGAAGGTCCAGGTTGGCCGGGGCGTTCCCTGCTGCTGCGCTGGCACCCGGTACACGCACAGACGTACCTGGGACGGGAGCGACACCCGGCCCAGCCGAGGGAGGAGCTTCGGGTCCTTGGTCTCGGTGGCCACCACGTCTGACCAATCCTGGTTGCATCCGGAGGCGGCCGCTCCGGCCGACACGACCTCCCGTACGACCTTCTCCGAGACGGAGGTCAGGCGCAGGGCTCGCACCGCCTCTGATACCTCGGGGCGCGGCCTGCGGCAGCTGTCCGTCGGTAGTCCCGGACGGATCCACTGCCCTTGCGCGTCTAGTAACAGCAGGTTCGGCACCCAGGCCATCTCCAGGGTGCAGGCTTCGACGGTGGTCGTGTCATCGGGTAGGCGCAGTGCGGCAAGAAGCGCCGTCACGTCGGTGGCCCGGCCCTCGGTGAGGACCAGGTCCTCACCGAGGTCGGCGCGTCGCTTCGGCTCGAGCTGGCAATGAATCGCAGCCGCCACCGTGAAGTCGGTGCCCAGGCGGGGCAGGGCGAGGGCGTCGGGAGGGCGTCCGTCGTCTGCTACCGAAGCGTCGACCGCGCAGGAGGTCCACGCGGATCGGATCGTTGGCTTGCCGGTTGCCGCAGCGGACCGCGGCGCCACCCGCCCATCGGCGGGTGCCTCGACCGCCGTGGGCGCACCCGCACATGCGGCCAGTCCGGCCAGGGCCATCACCACGACGAGCCCTCTGACAACTACTCGCATATCGCTCCTTGACGTCCGAATACACGCAATCCGTGCACCTCTGCAACGATGTCATCCGCGATGCGGTTCCCGGCCAGCTCCCCGGGCCTTGCTTGAGTGGCGGCGGAGCGGTCGGTCGCGGTCGTCGTCGCCCGACGGTCGTCCGTCAGCACGCTACAGTCGGGCGCCGTGACCAGCGCTTTCGTCGTCGTGATCTCTTCGGCGCACCCGAAGGCGTCAGTGACCGTCGCGCACCGCACATCCATTGCCGAAGAACAGGTGCGGATCCCGCGATCAGTCGTCCCCGTCGTACTCGGATTCGTCGATGAGGCCTGCCAGGAAGGTCTCGAAGTCGGGGGCGAGGATCGTGATCTGGTAGTTCCACTCCTGGTCGACGTGTACGACGGTTGGCTGACCGGGGGAGCGGTAGTCGAGGGCGCCGAGCACGGGCTCGGTCAGTCGAAGCGGGGGATCATCGCCGACTACAACGACAGCCAGGAGCTGCATCTGATGCGGGGCCTGAAGCAGTTGCTCGATCCGCGTCGGCCGATGAATCCCGGCAGGGTGCTGCCGGGGTGAACCGCCTGTAGGGAGCGGTCACGGGCGGGTCGCGGCCACCACGGTGTCCAGGGCGTCGACCGTCTCGTCCCGCAGCCGGACCGGACGCCGGGCCGTCTCGGCCCGGCTGATCTGCATGCCGGGCAGCTCGGCGACCACCATCTCCGGCATCGGCAACACCGCGGGATCCTGCGGGCCGCCGGTGCCGGCGGTGAGGAGGATACCGTGGAGCGCGGCGACGACCGGTCGCCGCGCTCGCTCGCTGTCAAGGGGTGACTTCGATGGCCGATGCGCCGATCTTGGTGCTTGGGGCGACCGGCGGTCAGGGCAGCGCCGTTGTCGAGGCGTTGTTGGGCCGCGGGGCCCGGGTGCGAGCGCTGGTGCGCGACCCGAAGCGGGCGGCGGCTCGCCGGTTGACCGACCGGGGCGTCGAGGTGGTCACGGGATCGCTGGATGATCCCAGCTCGCTGGCCACGGCGATGGCGGGCGCGGGGGCCACCTTCGCGCTCACGACTCCATTCGAGGCGGGCGTGAATGCCGAAGTGGCCCAGGGGCGGGCGATCTTGGCAGCCGCCGGCGAAGCTCGAGTGCCGCACCTGGTGTTCAGTTCCGTGGCCGGCGCCGATCAGGGATGCGGTGTGCCGCACTTCGACAGCAAGGCGCGGATCGAAACCGAGATGGCTGCTGGTGACGTCCCCTACACGATCTTGGGGCCGACGTACTTCTTCGACAACGCCCTCGGCGGGGCGGACCGCATTCGCAGTGGGGTGCTCGATCTGCCGCTGCCGGCGGATCGGCCGCTGCAGCAGCTTGCCCGCACTGACCACGGCGCCTTCGCCGCGCAGGTGCTTCTCGACCCCGCCCCCTACGTCGGGCGACGTATCGAGCTGGCCGGCGATGCCCCCACCCCCGCCAAGATGGCGGCCGCACTGAGCGCGGCGCTGGGACGGGAAGTGCGCCATGAGAGGGTGCCGCTGGCCGATATCGGCAATCCGGACATGCACGCGATGTGGGCGTTCTTGAATGGGCCGGGCTACCAGGTCGACATCCCCGCGCTGCATGCCGCCCACCCAGAGGTTGGTTGGACCAGCTTCGCCGATTGGGCCCACCGCACGTTTGGATCTGTTTCGTGAACATTCCCGGCTGACGACCGCTGCCCGTATCCCTGCTCCGCATCCCCGACGGTGGGGCACGGCGGGTGCCCTCGGACGCGCCCGCCCCGAGCGACGCTGACCGCGACAGGGCGTCCGCCAAGCCACCCCGGCCGGTCATGGCGCGGATCGTCGCGGTCGCGTCAGCCCCGTGTCGTGCGCTTCGCCTGGTCAAGGGGCGGGCACGGCTGGCTGGAATCATGGACGCCAACCCACTCGACTTGTCACGGTCGACGATGCGCCGGTCCTGGCGGAGCTGCTCCGCGCCAACCGCGACTTCCTGGCGCCACGGAGCCGATCCGAGGCGAGGACTACTTCACGGTGGGCGGCCGACCCGCGAGAAGACCCCGTGCCGACGCGTGGCCCGACGCAGCACCGGCCGCGCCAACCATCGCGGATCCTCGACGCATCCGCTGATCGTCGTCGCGCCGCTCTGACGGCACCAAGGCGTCTTGACGTCCTCAAATAGGATCAGGGCTCGTCCTGTCAGTAGGAGGGTGTCGATGCGTCGGGCGCTGCGGATGGGTACGCCGATCTTTCTGCTCATCCTGCTCGGTGCGGTCGGCTGGTACGCCTCGTACGCCACCACCGTCCTCGTGTGGGAGCTGCGCAAACTCGTGCCCTGGCTGGTAGCGCCGGCCCTGCTGGCCCTGCTCGCCGGGGCGCCGGCCCTGGTGCGACTGCTCACCCACCGGTTCCGCGAGCGCAAGACCACACCCGAGTTGACCAGGGGGACCATCGTCCTCGGTTGGCTGGGCGCCGCCGTCGGACTGGCCCTTGGGGCGTGCTGGCTGGTCTACGGCGAATACCTCCAGGATCGGGCGTACGGGACCACCATGCGGGTGGTGAGCGATCCGGTCCCGGAGCTGGCCGCACGTGCGCCGTACCTGGTCGGCAAGGCACAGGCCGCGCCCAACCTGGGCGACGTCACCGGCGAGATCACCGACGTCAGCTACCTGCCCGACTCCGACCGGTTCGCCGTCCTGGTCGAACGGCGCGGCTGGTTGGCCGGTTACGAGGTCGGTCTGATGCAGGAGGTACCGCTCGGCGGCAACAGCCGGGCGCAGCAGCGGTGCCAGTTCGACGTGTCGGCCGCCGACGCGCGCATCGGCGGCTGGTTCAGCCACAATCTGGGCCGGAAGATCTCTGCCGAACGGCGCTGGGCCCGGTTCTCCGCCGACGACGCGTACGTCTACTGCCAGGGCGACAACCCGATCGTGGTGGTGCCGCTGAAACGGCAGACCGGAATCCTGGTGGTGACCGAACGGCCGGCCGGTGTGGCGCAGTACGACGGCCGAACCGGAAAGGTCACGATCACTGACGACACGACGAAGGTGCCCGGACCGTCCTACCCGATCAGCCTGGCCGCCCGGCAGCGGGAGGGCACCACCGCCGTCGGCGGTTTCGTCGACTGGTGGTTCGAGCGCAGCGGCTGGGACGCCTCCGAGGACGGCGCCAACGAGGGCAACGAGTCGGAGTTCACCCTCCGCTACCGCGACGGCAGTGGACGCAGCGCGTACGTCACCCCGCTCACCCCGCAGGGCGAGGCCAGTTCGGTGGTGGCGGTGTCGACCGTGCCGACCCGGCACCCCGGCCCCGGTCTCGCCCCGCTGACCGTGCACCGGCTCAGCCCGACCTGGTCGTCGCCTCAGGCGATCGTCGCCCTGATCAAGGCGGAGTACCGGGACGTCTGCTGCTGGAACGACGACCAGGTGTTCGAGGTGGTGCCGACCGGCGGCAGCACGTGGACCGCCACACTCGGCAGTGAGCAGAGCATCCGGTACCGGGTGGAGGGCCGGGGCCAGATCAACGGCCGGGAGGCAACCTGCCTGAAGAACGCCGACGGCACCCTCGTCCGGTGCGCGTACGCCGCCCCCGGCTCGCCTGAGGAGCAGGAGCTGCAACGCCGGGAGCAGCAGAAGCAACGGGAGCAGGCGGCGAACGGCGGCACGGACCCGGGCGACCTGACGAAGTACACCGACGAGCGGTTGGCCGAGCTGCACCGGCGGGTCGCCGAGGAGGTCGACCGCCGCCTCAAGGAGCGGTAGCGGTCGGTGACTGGTCCACTGGGCAGCCGCGCTGCCAGGACCAATGCCACGTCATCACACCTCGTTCAGGTCGGCCTGCATCTGCGCCGCCTCGTGGCGGCCGTCCACGGCCCGGTCGACCTGCTCGGTCGCGAGCATCGTTGGGCGGCGCTTCTGCCGCCAGGCGACGCGGGTTGCCCAGGTCGTAGCGTGCCCGCCCGGACCAGTCGAGCCGGCTATCCAGGCTTACTACGCCGATCATAGGTCCCCGCAGGTCCCCGAGCCGGTTCGCGACGACGTAGGGCCGCTGGTCGGCGTAGCGGGAACCGGCCGGCGCTCCGCCGGTGTTGGAACCACCCATGATCGACAAGCCTCCCTCAGGAGGCCTCCTGACGACAACGCTATGACCCACGGTAGTCGACGTTGCCGCCGGGTAGGGGATGGCCGGGCCGCCGATCTGCCCATCGATGCTCGGAGTCTCCGACGGTCGCACGATACGGCCGACCCGGGCCGAACGGCCTGGCACGAGGAGTGCTTGACGATCCGCGGTAACGAGTCCGGTAACCGAGAAGATCGCAACCTGCGGATGAGGCGGTAAGGCACGGGACGGCACGCATTTCGGTCTGTCGTTTCTATCCGCTCTCAAGGATTTTTCGACCTGTTCCGTCAGGGCGTGACAGAATCGTGTAAAACTGGGGGTCAAGGGGTCGTCGGTTCGAATCCGGCCGTCCCGACAGTAAAACGGCAGGTCAGGGCCTTGATTCACTTCGGTGGGTCGAGGCCTTCTTGCTGTTCCCTCTCACAATTCATCATGTACGCGCGTACTGCTGAATCTCGGGGCGTTGGAGTCACCCGAACAGCCCTGATCCGAGGTGCTCAGCCGCCACCTTCAGATGGTTGCTGTCGACGTAGACGTCGCCCGCCTTCAGCCGCTCCTTCTTCTGCAGAGTCTGAAACGCCTTCAGAACCTTCGCGGCCGTCGCCGGCATGGGTGGGCCGCGTTTGCCGGCCGCCGACTTGGCCTGCTTCTCCTCGACCTCGCGTCGACGAGCGTCCGGTGTTCTCCCCGGCCGCGATCGTGCCGGCCTCGAGGTCGACATCGGACCAGGGCAGCCCACACGCTTCGGCCGGTCGCAGGCCCATCGGCGACCAGGCATACGGCGTACAGGCGGTCGTTCGTGAAACCGGTCAGGAATGCCTTCACCTCTTCCTGGGTCCAGGGCCTGCGCTCAGCTTGTGCTTCGGCGGTCCGGTCGGCGAGCTTCGGCGCGTCCCCGATGGGGTTGAGCCGCAAGTGGTGGATGGGCGTCGGCCGCGCCGTGAACGTGGCGATGTCGGGGCCCGGCGACCGGCGGCCATCACTCGCTCCGGGTGCGCCCTGCCCGAGCGACTGTGAACGATAACAGAGCCGCAGCCGGTCGCATCTGCGGTAGCGATCCCATCCGGCTCGCCGAGCGTTTCGTGAGGCAGAAGTGACCAAACGGCTGGGCCGTCCTGACGGATGAGCGCGTCGTGGGGCTGAGGAATTGATGATTAGTTACGTCTTGACGATGGCGATGTTATCGCTCACCCTCGATGTCGAGGCTGACTGCGGCCGTGGCTCACCGGGCGGGCCCTCGCTGGTCGACCTCGCGATCGTGACGTCCTCCCAGGGCATGCGGACGTCACCTCAGGACATCCGCTGGCGACAGCGACCGGACTGCCGGTGTCGGTGCCGTCCACCTCACTGACCGTCCGCGAGTCGCGTCCGCCGTTCCGGACCGGCTTCCCGAACCAACTGGCACATCACCATCACCGGTATTGATGACGGGATAGGAACGCCATGACATCCAAGAGAACCCTGCTGTCGGCGATGGCCCTCGCCGTGGCGCTGACTGCGGGTATGACGGCGACGCTGGACTCCACGGCCAGTGCCGGGACCACCCTGAAAGCGTCCGCAGCCGAGAGGGGTCGCTACTTCGGCGCGGCCGTCGCGACGGGCAAGCTCTCCGACAGCCAGTATGTCGGCATCCTCAACCGCGAGTTCAACAGCGTCGTCGCCGAGAACGAGATGAAGTGGGACGCCACCGAGCCCCAACAGGGCCGGTTCAGCTACACCGGCGGCGATCGTCTCGTCAGTCACGCTCGGGCCAACGGCATGAGCGTGCGGGGTCACGCCCTGCTCTGGCATGCGCAGCAACCGGGTTGGGCGCAGAGCCTCTCCGGTAGCGCGTTGCGCAACGCCGCGATCAACCATGTCACCCAGGTGGCCAGCCACTTCCGAGGCCAGATCCACTCCTGGGACGTGGTCAACGAGGCGTTCGCCGACGGTGGCGGCGGCGGACGGCGTGACTCCAACCTGCAGCGCACGGGCAACGACTGGATCGAGGCGGCGTTCCGCGCCGCCAGGGCGGCCGATCCCGGTGCGAAGTTGTGCTACAACGACTACAACACCGACGGCGTCAACGCGAAGTCGACCGGTGTTTACAACATGGTGCGGGACTTCAAGGCCCGGGGCGTGCCGATCGACTGCGTCGGTTTCCAGTCCCACCTGGGCACCTCGCTCCCGGGTGACTACCAGGCCAATCTGCAGCGCTTCGCCGACCTCGGGGTCGACGTGCAGATCACCGAGCTCGACGTCATGAAGGGCTCCAACCAGGCCAACATCTATGCCGCGGTCACGCGCGCCTGTCTGGCCGTCTCGCGTTGCAACGGCATCACCGTGTGGGGTGTGCGGGACAGCGACTCCTGGCGCGGCACCGACGACGCCCTGCTCTTCGATCGATCGGGCAACA
This sequence comes from Micromonospora sp. DT178, assembly GCF_049841695.1. Classification (NCBI taxonomy): domain Bacteria; kingdom Bacillati; phylum Actinomycetota; class Actinomycetes; order Micromonosporales; family Micromonosporaceae; genus Micromonospora; species Micromonospora sp. DT178. The sequence continues at coordinate 30,839 of NZ_JBNCKV010000027.1, read as the reverse complement.
AGAAGCCGGCGTACACCGCCGTCCTCAATGCCCTCAACGAGGGCGGCAGCCCGCCCTCCACACCGCCACCGGGCCTTCCGGTGGACACCAGTGCCTGGTATGTGCTGGTGAACAGGAACAGTGGCAAGGTGTTGGACGTGTACAACCTCGCGACCAATGACGGTGCACGGATCACGCAGTGGGCGCGGAACAACGGCAACCAGCAGCAGTGGCAGTTCGTGGACTCGGGTGGTGGCTACTACCGGTTGAAGTCCCGGCACTCCGGCAAGGTGTTGGACGTCTACAACTTCTCCACCTCCGACGCCGCGGCGATCGTGCAGTGGAGCGACGGCAACGGCACGAACCAGCAGTTCCGGCTCGCCGAATCGGCCGGAGGTTACGTGCGTGTGATCAACCGCAACAGCGGCAAGGCCGTGGAGGTGCAGGGCGCGTCCACCAGCGACGGGGCGAACGTCGTCCAGTACACCGACTGGGGCGGCAACAACCAGCAATGGCAACTGATCCGTATCGGTTAGCTGGTCTTCCGTTCGGTGGCGCGGACGGCATCCGTTCGCGCCACCGCAGGCGGGCAACCGGCCAGGGACGTGGCCCGGTAGCCGCATCGCGCCCGCACGACGAACACCGTGCCGACGCCGGACGTCGGCACGCACCCCAGGCGACCCGCGTGCGTTCCGCTCGCGGATGACCCCGACCAGAGGAGTGGACCATGAGTGCCATCGGTGCGGCTCGTCCCGCCCTTCCATCGAGGCGTCGCTGGCGGTCAGGCCTGGCCGCGGCGGCTGCGGCGGTCATCGCGGCCGGCACGTTGGTCGCCGTGAACGCAGCCCCCGCGGCCGCGGCGACCGTGGACACCAACGCCTGGTACTTCCTGGTGAACAGGAACAGCGGCAAGGCGCTGGACCTCTACGCCTCGGCCACTAACGACGGTGCGCGGATCAGCCAGTGGACGCGGAACGGCGGGGCGAACCAGCAGTGGCAGTTCCTGGACTCAGGTGGCGGCTACTACAGGCTGAAGTCCCGGCACTCCGGCAAGGTCCTCGATGTGCACAACTGGTCGACCGCCGACGGCGCAGCGATCGTGCAGTGGTCCGACACCAACGCGGCGAACCAGCAGTTTCGGCTCGCGGACTCGGACGGCGGTCACGTCCGGCTGATCAGCCGGCACAGCGGCAAGGTCGTGGAGGTGCAGGGCGCCTCTACCGCCGACGGTGGGAACATCGTGCAGTACTCCGACTGGAACGGCGCCAACCAGCAGTGGCAGCTTGTCCGCGTGGACAGCGGCAACCCACCGCCGGGAGGCGCCGGGTGCGGTAGGGCCCCGACGCTGTCCAGCGGCACGCACACGATTCAGAGCAACGGCAAGAGCCGCTCCTTCATCCTGCGGGTGCCCGCCAACTACAACAGCAACAACCCCTACCGGCTGATCTTCGCGTTCCACTGGCGCGGCGGCACCATGCAGGAGATCTCCTCGGGCGGCACCAGCGGGACGGCATGGTCCTACTACGGGCAGCAGGAGCAGTCGAACAACAGCGCGATTCTGGTCGCGCCCCAGGGAATCGGCAACGGCTGGGGCAACGCCGGCGGTGAGGACGTCACCTTCGTCGACGACATGATCAGACGGATCGAGAGCGACCTCTGCGTCAACCCGAGACAGCGGTTCGCCCTCGGCTTCAGTTGGGGCGGCGGCATGAGCTATGCGCTCGCCTGCGCGCGGGCCACTGTCTTCCGGGCGGTCGCGGTCATCGCTGGCGCACAGATCAGCGGGTGTAGCGGTGGTACGCAGCCCATCGCGTACTTCGGGCTGCACGGCATCTCGGACAACGTCCTGAACATCTCGCAGGGGCGTTCGTTGCGCGATACGTTCGTCCGGAACAACGGTTGCGCCGCCCAGAATCCGCCCGAGCCGGGGCCGGGCAGCCGTACGCACGTCACGACCGCCTACTCCGGCTGCAGGGCCGGCTACCCGGTCCAGTGGGCCGCGTTCGACAACGGTCACATGCCCGGGCCGGTGGACGGGACGTACGCCGAGAGTGGCGTTACCACCTGGACCAAGGGTGAGATCTGGAGGTTCTTCGCGCAGTTCTCGTGACGCGGACGGGTCAGCCGGCGCCGGCTTCCGCGATGCGGGGGTCGGCCCGTCCGGTAGGGAACAGGCCCGGCGCGGGCGCCCGGCCTGTTCCCTACCGCTTCTAGACGAACCGCCAGCGCTGGTCGGCCGACCCGCTGTCGTTGCCGAGCAGGACCTGCGCGCCCTGGCTGCCGGAGCCGCCGCTGACGCCGAGGACTCGGCCGCCGTTGGCGCACTGGATACGGAAGTAGGCGTTACCGCCGTAGCGCAGCCGCCACCGGTGGTCGATTGTGCCGTTGTCGGCCCACTGCACGATCCGGGCGCCGGCCGCGGCGGAACCACCCTCCACGGCGAGCACCTTGCCGCTGTGCGAGTTTCGTAGGCGCAGGTATCCGGCGGTGTCGACGATCGCGGTCCACAGGTGGTCGGCGGTGCCGCTGTCGCCCCATTGGATGACGAGGCCGCCGTCGGCGGTGGACATGTTCTGCACGCCGAGGACGAGCCCACTGGCGAGGTTCTGGATCCGGCGGGCGCCGTTGGGCAGGAACCGCCACTGGTTGTCCAGCGTGCCGTTGTCCTGGTCCTGCACCGCCTGGGCACCCTGGCTGACGGAGCCGTCGATGATGGCGAGGAGCTTGCCGGTGTGCGTGTTGCGCAGCTTGTGCGTACCGTCGCCCACGTCGACGATCGACCAGGTGTGATCGGCCGTGCCGTTGTCGGCCCACTGGAGGATCCGCGCGTTGTCGACGGTGGACATGTTCTCCACCCCGAGGACCTTGCCGCTGTTGACGTTGCGGAGTCGGATCGCCGAGCCGTCGACCAGCAGCTGCCAGTCGTGGTCCGCCGTGCCGCTGTCACCCCACTGGATGGCGAGCCCGCCGTCGGCCGTGGACATGTCGCGGATGCCGAGCACGAGACCACTGGCCGTGTTGGCCAGCCGGAAGCTCGCGACGGTGCCGTCGGCCGTCCCGCCAGCTCGCCAGTACACCGTGTAGTTGTGCCCGTGCGCGTCGTAGAACGGCCCGAGGTTGACGGTGACGCCGTTGGCGACTGCGGTGAAGGCCAGCGCGCTGCTGCTGGTACGGGTGATCGAGCCGCTGGTCAGCGAGGGCAGGTCGCTCAGGGCGGTGTTGCCGTAGTTTCCGGAGAGCACCACCGGGCCGTAGGTGACCGCCTGGACCGCCGCGTTGTCGTTGGCGGCAACCATCACGACGCGCATCGGCAGTCGGACCGTGACCGTGTCGCCGGAGGCCCAGGATCGGGTGAGCTTGGCGTAGCTGCCCGGCGTCGCGGTGACGTTCTGCGGCGTGCCGTTGACACTGACGGTGGCACCGCTCGTCCAGCCCGGGATCCGGATCCGCATCGTCCACGAACCGCCGACCGACCCGGTGACGGTCAGGGTGGTGGTGTCGCCGACCGGGTACGACGTGGTCTGGGCGACCGTGATCGCCCGCTGTGTCCACGTGAGGACCGATGGCATGAACAGGTTCACGGTCAGCGTCGTGTCGTTGTGGAAGTAGATCGAGTCCATCAGCGTGGTATTGGTCTCCACGCCGGTGCCCTGACAGCACCAGAACGAGTTGTAGTCGGTGCTCCAGGTGCCGCCACCCCACGCCGGGCCGACGCCACGACGGCCGCCCGGGTTGAGCGGGGTGAAGTAGGTGACGTGCCCGTGGCTGTCGGCCGGATTCTGTTGGCCGATCATGTGGTTGAGCAGCGCACGCTCGTAGAAGTCGAAGTAGGCCGCCCGGTCTGGGTCGAGCAGCCACAGCTCCCGGGTCAGCTTGAGCATGTTGTACGTGTTACAGGCCTCGCAGGTGTCCGCGCGCAGATATCCGGCGATGGCGTTCGGTGCCCGGAAGTGTTCGGCCTGGCTGTTCCCGCCTATCACGTAGGTGTGCGCGTTGACGGTGATGTTCCATGCGTTGCTGGCGATGTCCCGGTACCGGGTGGTGCCGGTGGCCTTGTACTCGCGGGCGGCGCCGATCCACTTGGGCACCTGCGTGTTCGCGTGCAGCCCGTTGAGCTGGTCGGAATTGGCGGCGAGCGGATTGAACACGGCGTTGTGGTCGAAGCGCTGCGCGGCGGTGAGCCAACGGGCGGTGCCGGTCTGCTGGTACAGGTCGGTCAGGACGGCGTTCATGCCGCCGAACTCGGTGCCCAGCATGGCCTGCATCTGGCTGGCGGTGAGCCGGCCGGTGCGCCAGTCGACCCATCCGGCGAGCGCCAGCAACACGTCGCGGGCCTGGGTGTTGCCGATGAGGCGCCAGACGTCGAGTAGCCCGGCGAGCGTCTTGTGGATGCAGTAGTACGGCACGTTGCCGTTGCTCAGCGTCCGTGCCTCGAGCGCGGTGAAGTCCGACTCGGGGAAGCCGGACAGGTAGCCGGTGTTGAAGCCGGCGGCGCCGTTGTTGGCCTGGCACTTCGCCAGCTCGGCCACCATCTGGTTGGCCTTGTCCCGGCAGGTGGTGTCCCCGAGGACGGCCCAGGCCTGGGCCCAGGCGGTCAGGAGGTGCCCCTGCATGTGGGTGCGGAAGGGGAACGTCGGCGCGTCCCAACCCCCGTTGGGGGTGGCACCGGCGGTGGAGAGCCGGTGGTTGGCGCGGAAGTTGTAGAGCAACCGGTTGACATCCACGAAGCGCAGATAGTTGAGGGTGCGGTTCTGGTTGTCCTGCCAACGGCTCCCGGTCAGCCTGACCTGGCTCGGCTCGAACGCGTGGGCGGAGACCCCTATGTCGGCGCGGGCCGGGGGCAGGGCGGCACTGGCGGCACCGGCGAGGGCGGGGCCGGCGGCGCTCGCGACAGCGGCTCCGCCGGCTGCCTTCAGCAGGGTACGACGGTTGACGAAGGGGGCGGGCATGTCGGCCTCCGTTGGTGGTGGTGGCGGGGTGGTGGGCTCGCGCGGCAGCGGGATCCTCACGAACTGATCCGGAAGGTGGCGTCCTGCCGCCTGCCCCGGCTCCTCGCGGCGGCGTCCGGCAACCCGCTCCTGTCGGCCGGTGGCACTGGAGGGCGTGCTCAACGAGTTGGTGCGCCAGCAGCATCCGGCGGTGTGGATGGCAGCCGTGGCCGCCCCTGGTGCGACGGCGAGGTCGGTGGCGGTGGCCGCGCCGGCTGCACTGGGCGAAGCGCGTGCCAGGCGCCTCGTCTGCCGTGAAAGCGCATCGTGTGCGGTCCCCACGAGCACGGTCGGGCCGGCGGCGCTTCACCGACCCGTCAATGGCGAATCAATGGGTAGACTTCGATGTTATCGATAACATAGCGTCGGCCTCGGCTTCGCGCAAGACCTGGTAGTTCGCTCAGGCACGCCGTCCGGCACCGTGGCGACGGTGAAGCACCTGAGCGCATCGCTGCCGGTGGCCCACGCAGGACCGGCTCGGAGGGCGTGTCGGATCACTCGGTTTCGCTGCCACGCCCGGGTGGCTCAGGTCGCGCCGATGGCGATGTGTTTCCGGATGCTCCAACGATCCAGTTCGTTAGCGATAACAGTGGCCCTCGCCGAACGACGGATCGCGAATCCTCGATCGTCGATGCGGGTCGCGGGTGTAGCGACATTGCTCTGCGACCTGGTCAGGATGGCGGGCGATGGGGGCCTTCCGCCCGTGTCCACGGGCCAGGGACGCGAACGGCCAACGCGTCGGCATCTCGGCATGCAACGGGGAGCGGCGGCTCGGCTGCGTCACTTCAGCGGGCTGGTCCGAGAACGTCTGTGTGATCATGCTGCGGCGGAGACCTGCCTCGCACCGCAGTCGATGAGCACACCGAGAGGCACGTTGTGGCCGCGGGGCATTACGGATCGGCCAGCCACGACGAAGCCGTGGCCCAGCAGCGCCGCCTGGGCAGTACCTTCGCTCCGCTGGTCGTCGGCGGAAAGGTGGACCCCCTCGTGGCTGCCAAGCGGCCGGCGACCGGGGTATCGAAGCGGGTCCGGGCGGTGACCCGATGACTAGCGTGGAAACCTCAAGTCCCTTCGGCGAGGTGGACGGGACGACAGAGGACCTCGCAGCACAAGTTGCGCTGTTGACCAGGCAGGTCGCCGAACTTCAGCAGGTTGTCGCCGACCGCGCGGCCAGCGGCGGCGGGCAGGGGCAGCCACCGCTGTACGCGACCGTCGAGGAGTGGGTCCGCGACTACCTCCTGCCGGGATTTCCCCGACCGGTCGGTGAGGTCGGACTGGTGCGGTGGCACTGGTGCGAGCAGTGGTGGCGTCACGACGAAGCCGTGACCCGGCTGACCGCCTTGTGGTACGGGTGGGAACATGCCCGGCTGGAAATGACCGGAATGCTCGGCTGGCTGCGCGAACTGGACCACCACCTGCCGATGCTGCTCGGCCCCGACGGCCCGTTCCGCTCCTGCGTTCCTGGCATCGACGACAGCGCTGCCAGACACATGGACCCCCCGTAGCCGCCTTCGAGCAAGCGCCAGAGCAGTGGTGGGACTGGTGGGATACCGAGTAGGGCAGGTTATCCACAGTCGCTCGTGTGCGGGAAGGAGGTTGGCCACCGAAGCAGCTTCGGCGTTGGCTTGTTAGCCCGAGGCGGCCCGGCGTTACCATCCGACGCGCTGTTCTCGGCAGCTCCGATCGTCTCCGACGCGCTGTCGGCGGTGCAGATCCGTGCACCTGAGCTTCATGTGTCATCGGCCTAACCGAACTGGCCGCGGTAACGTCCGAGGCCGACAGCGTCAGAAAGGCGCAGGCGTGGCTCGCCACGATCACGCGATAACCATGGTTGCAGGGAGCAGACTCATCGACGTCTCCGACACGATCACCCTGTGGCGGCCCACCGGGCAGGCCGAACTCGACCTTGTGGCGGCGTCCGGATGGCGGGCTTGGCCACCACGCCTGCCGGACCAGCCGATCTTCTATCCGGTACTCAACCGCTGGTACGCCACAACGATCGCCCGCGAGTGGAACGTTCCTGCTGGTGGCGTCGGCTACGTGACCCGGTTCGAGGTTCAGCGTGCGTACCTGGACCGTTACGAGGTTCATCAGGTCGGTGGCCGCGACGTGCTGGAGTATTGGATCCCCGCAGAGGAGCTTGCCGACTTCAACGCCCACATCGTCGGCGCGATCATCGAGGAAGCCGACTACCGGGGTCCCGTGGGCGGCCAGGAGTTCACCGACGCCCACCACGCGCTGGGCAGAGCGCTACCGGCCGCGTGGCGGGCCTACCTGCAAGGTGCGTCGTGGTTCCGGCGAGGGTGGATGACAGGCGGAGCCTATGTTTGGCTCAACACGCCACGCGAGGTGCTCGAGCTGCATGACGCATGGGACGAGAGCACCGACGCGCACCCCGGCATCGCGATCATCGGCGGTGACGGATCCCGTGAGCGGCTCGTGCTCGACCTGCGCAGCGACCCCGCACCGGTGCTGCTGGTCGACATCACCAGCAGCGGATGGGACAACGCCATCCGGCAAGCCGATGATGTCGGCGAGCTCATCGACCGCATCGAGGCGGGCACCTTCGCGTTCGACTTTGAGGATTAGCGAACATCGGCGAGCGGTCCAACGAGCACCTCGGCAGATCCGGATGCTCGTTTTTCAATTCACGTCGGCTCAGGTCTGCCTGGCAAGGCCCCGCGAGGCTCGTCGCTGCGACACCCGAGGGACAGGACCATTTGGTACTTCACTCCCCGGACGGCCCAGCGCCATCGCACCCCGCAGTGATCACGGTAGGGACTCCGCCGCAGTAAGTCCGGCATTTACTGCGGCATCTCTCACCGCAGCCCTGAGCGTCAAGCGGTGCTACACGCCACCTGGCCGTAGCTATACGAGAACAGGGCCAGAACGGAAGGCGCCTGCCGGTACTCGGCAACGGCGGGACGGGGCCGCACCCTGCGCCCGTAGCCAGCGCTTTTGTCCCGGGCCTCGGACGAGCAGCACATGGCGTCTTACCGATCGACACCGAGCTGCTGCCCGAAGCCATCGACATCCAGCACGGGCAGTGCCTCCCGAACTGCCCGAGAAGCGCTGCTTCTCGTCATCGACAGAGCCACCGGCTCGCCGAATGGGGTCGCGGTCAACGACAGCAGCCGCCACGGGACCGTGACCCAGGTGCCCTCGCGCTGGTCACGCAGCCAGACGAGCCGGATGGCGTAGGCGTTGACCGCCTGGATCGGATGCCACCTCCGCGCGGTAGATGGCATTCCGACTGGCCGGGCGCCGGAACCAGCTACGCGCTCTGGGGCAGCAGACCGGCGTCGATGACCTCAGCGATAAGGGTGGCGCCGCGGCTGTTCTGGTGGATGTGGTCGGTCGTGAGCACGAGACCTCGCCGCCGCGAGATCGTGTCGAGGCTGCGACGCAGCACTGCGTGCTGGACGAGGACGCCGACGACCGCTGCGGGCGTTACCTCCCGGTATGAAATCGGTGGCGGGTCCGCTTGGCGCAGTTCCTCGATCTGGCGTTCGTGGAGCGGAAGGTAGGCCACCTCGTTGGTGGCGGCGACCTCGGCGATCATCCGGCTGTACGCCTCCGATGCGTGTGCCGCTGCTCCGTCGAGTTGTTGGCCGAGTACCGGTAGCGACAGCAGACCGATCGTCGCGTCGGTCTCCGCTCGCAGCCGTGCGACGACGGCTCCCAGGCACTGTTGGAACCAGCCGGCCGACGGGCGATCGGGGAGCTGTTTGCGCTTCATGGCCTGCTCGACGGGGTAGCCGGCAAGGCTCGCTCGGGCGTCGTTGGTCCCGATCAACACGGTGATCACATCGGGTGGGTTCATGACGACAGCATCGAGGCGCTGCAAGAGGTTGTAGGCGAAGTCGCCGTTGGCGCCGAAACGGGCAAGCTGCACGTCACCGGGAGGGCGGCGTCGTCCGAGTAGATCCAGGTAGTCGACGCTGAACTGCGCGCGGGTGAGGCTGTCGCCGAGGCACGCGATGCTTGTCCTCACGGCGCTTCCTCCGGGCTGGGCGTGCCGACGCGTTCGGTCGGGCGGGTGTCGGTCCGAGGACGGTGGTCGGTGCCGAGGGTCGCAGTGATGGCCAGGATGGACGTCGGCCCCTCCATGTCAACCACGTGCCATACCCCGGCCGGGTTGATGGTGGCCTCGCCCGGCCCGAGCAGAACGCGGTCGGGCAGCCCGTCCACGTCGCGGGTGACCGTCACGGACCCGCTGAGGCAAACGACCAGTTCGTCGCCTGCTGGGTGGCTCTCCCAATGGTCGCCGAGCCCGTCGCCGTCGAAGATCATCACCATCCGGCCCTCGGCGCCGTCTGCCGCGACTGCGGCGCTGTAGGCCTGGAGCACCTCCGGGTCCCAGGTGAAGCCCTCGACGGGTTTCGCTCTCGATCCCAGTCCGAGGTGCACGGGGGTGGTCCGCAGGTCCATGGCATTGCGTTCGTGGTTGACGAGTCTCATGCCGACGATCGTCCACGCCAGCGATCGGGCGGTCTTGAAGAAAAGGGAAGAGAAGCCGACGCGACGGGCAGACGGTTGGCGGCTACCCGGCTCCGAGGAGGGCTTCGCTGCGACGCCAGGCCGTCGGCGATCGGCCCGTGAACTCGCGCCAGTCCCGCACGAGATGGGCCTGGTCGGCATAGCCAGAGACGGTTGCCACATCGCCCCACGGGAGCGGGTCCTGCGCCGACGCCAGTTCGTGCGCGTGCTCGAAGCGCAAGACTCGGGCGAAGGTCTTCGGCGACAGGCCCACCTCACCGCGAAACCGCTCGGTGAGGTACCGACGGCTCCAGCCGAGTTCTGCGGCGACCGCACCAACCTGGACGCAACCCTGCGCGGCGACGAGGCGGCGCCATGCCTCGGCTACCTCGGGGCGCACCCAGCGCACATGGTCGCCGCAGGCGCCACGGCCGACAGCTCGGAGGAGCAATTCGTCCAGCGCAGTGAACCGCGCCGCCCATGTTGTCGCCGATCGGAGCCGGTCGACCAGCTCGACGGCAAGCGCTCCGAGAAGCTCGTCAAGTGGGACCAGTCGGTGGGCGAGTTCGGCGGCGGGCATGCCGTAGACGGCCCGGGCCCCGAGCGGTGTCAGCGATACCTGAACACCTTGCTGGCGTCCGTCGTGGTGAATCGCGACGGACCGGCACATCAGACCGCCGGCCACGCTGCCGAATCGGGTGACCGGCGACCCGTCGTCAACGCCCGCCGCCACCTCCAAAGGATCTGACAGGCTGATCACCGCAGTGAGCGCGCGGCTCGGCGGGCCGCAGTGCACCCCCGTCGGGAGCCCGCGGAGGTCGAAGCCGACATACGAGTCGACGTACTCCCGCAAGGCGGGCGCCGGACGTGCACCGATCCCGGTGGCCGTGTGGTCCTCCATTTTCGTCAGTGTACGAGCCGCCCAGCGCAGGAAGATCACCATCCAAGGACTGATCACCGCCGTTTGCGGCTGGTGACGCGGTTCTTACCAGCACTCCGTCACGCAGCGCTACATGTCCGTTGGCCGTAGCTATACGAGAACAGGGCCGGGGAGTGCGCCACCGCCGCGGCCAATTCCCCGGGAGCCCCCGCGCTGATCGCGGACGGCAACGGCGAGTACCGCGGGGACCTACCGGCGCATCCTCGACGCCGGCCACCCCGTCCTGACCGTCCCCGACACCGACCCGAGCACCGTCGCCGAGCAACTGCGTGCCAAGCTGGACCAGGCCCACGAACACCGCCAGCGCCAGGCCGGACAGACGCTCAGCCTGGCCGCCGGTGCCTGACCTCGCACAGCACCAACGAGAAGCGGCGCCCGAAGCCATAAGGGGTGGCTTCCTGGACCGGTGTGGCCTACCTGACGCGTCGACATTGCGGACCGCGGCCAGCAGGTGGCCCAGGTGCTTCGGGTCGGCGATCTCGAAGCTGAACCGGCTCACCGCCACCCGGTCGTGGGTGGTGGTGACGGTAGCGGAAAGGATGTTGACCCGGTCGTCGGAGATCGCCCGAGCTACGTCAACGAGCAGCCTATGTCGGTCGAGTGCCTCAACCTGGATGGCCACTAGGAACGTCGAGGTAGAGGTGGGCCTCCATTCCACCTCCACTGTCTGCTCTCCCTGAGCGTGCAAGCGGCTGGCGTTGGGGCACAGCGGCCTTCCTCTACCCGCTGGTCCTCGACACTCGTCCTGGCGGCACGGAACTGGGGGTCGAACGGTCGACGCCGGGCACGTCCTCGGCCGTCTATGGTCGATCAGTCCACGTTCCCGGAGGTAGCGCCATGGCCGAAGCCCCGCTCGCTTCGTATCGCCGTGCGGCACTATTCGTCGACTTCGAGAACGTGTACATCGGTTTGCGCAACTCAAGCCCCGACGCGGCTACGGCGTTCGCCACTGACCCTGGCCGTTGGGTGCGGTGGATGGAGCAGGATCTCGGCCCATTCCGGGTCGACGACGACGAAGTCCCGCGGGTGCTGCTACGCCGGATCTGCTACCTGGAGCCGAGCCATTCCGGCAAGTTCCGTTCATACTTCACTCGGGCCGGGTTCCGGGTCGTGGACTGCCCGTCGCTGACGAGCATGGGCAAGAACAGTGCCGACATCCACATGGTGCTCGACATCCTCGACACCCTGACCCACCCGACCCGGTTCGACGACTTCGTCGTCCTGTCGACCGACGCAGACTTCACCCCCGTGTTCATGCGGCTGCGGGAGCACGACAGGACCTCGGCGATGCTGGTGAGCGGGCCGACCGCCGCCGCGCTGCAGTCGGTGTGCGACTTCGCGATTCCCGACATCATGTTCATCGAAGAAGCCTTGGGTCTGAGCCCGTCGCAAGCCGGAGTGGACCAGGTCCGCACCCCCGTGCCGCAGCCACGCGCGACCGCTGCTGCGCCGATCGACCGCGACAGCAACAACGTGCGGAACCGCCTCGAGGCGGCGGTGCGGCAGCTTGTGGCACAGTCGACGACACCGGTCGACCTCGCCTCCGCAGCACACTACGTCCGCAAGACCGTGGGACGGGAGGCGACGACAAACTGGGCCGGGGCGGGCGGGTTCAAGCAGTTCGTCGCGGCAATCCAGAGCGACACCCTGGTGCTGGAGCCGCGCCACCCCGGCTGGCTGCTCGACCCGGGCAGGCATGAGCTGGTCCAGCCCGCGAGCGCGCCGGAGATCGCCGAACGAGTGAGCCGGGTTGTCGGAGCACCGCTGATCGGCACAGACGCCTACCAGGCACTGTTCCGGTCGATCGCCGAAGAGGGTCGTGCCAACCCCGCCTTACCACAGGCGCAGGCGGAGGAGGTGATCCGTGAGGCGTGCGGCCGGCGGGGACACACGGTCACGAGGAGCGCGATCCACTTCGTGCTCATCGGCCTGAAGTACAGCGGGGTTGAGTGGCGGGACGCACGACACGACGCGGCGAACCTCGCCTCGGAGTTCGCCGGTAACGTGCTGCGGCTGACGGTCAACGCCCGGATGGAGTTGTCGGAGGCGGAGCGGGCCGCGGTGTGCGCGTGGATCCAGGACGAGCACTGAACCACGCTTAGTACTGCAACGGCAGTAAGCGAATCGAGTTCGGCTCGCGTTCGTTGGTCTGCCTGTGACGGATGTTGATGTTGACCGTTGGCATGCGGAGCTGGACCGGTTACACGCGACGCCGTCCCCGGGCACTGGGAAGGCGACCTGTCGCGTCAGTCCTCGAAGTTGGCCGCGCTCGGCCGCATGCCACAGCCGCGCGGTTGCCGTGAGCGATCGTCTGCTGTGCCCCGTGTAACGCCTCCGAGGAGTACATCGCCCTATACCAATGGGTGGCGATCTTGCCTCCCGCCCCGGCACCGGCCTCCGATCACAGGCCGCCGGCCCGCCGGGCATCACGGGGTATCAACCGAAGGGAGACCGCTCATGCGGTTCCGCACAGTGGCCCGCTCGGCCCTGGCGTCGACACTGGTCGCGGCGGCCGGGCTCGTCGCCGCCGTCGCACCTGCCCAGGCCGCGGACACCAGCACGGCTCTGCAGGGGGTGAAGTTCGTCAAGGACATCGCCGCCGGGAACGGCCGGCTCTTCATTTCCGCCAGCGACCGGATCGTCGTCGCCGATGACAGCGGCACCCCGATCGGCGCCATCACCGGCCTCGTCGAGCCGAACGGCCTAGCCGTCACGTCGGACGGCAGCCGCCTCTACGCGGCGCTCAACGGCTCGAACGAGATCGCCGAGATCGACACCGCGGCCCTTGCCGTCACCCGGCGGTTCGACCTGGCCGCGTTCCCCTACCCGACGTACCTGTCGCTGGCCGGCGACCGTCTCTGGGTCGGGCACGGTCCGACCAACAGCTGGAGCGGCGGTGTCGTGGGTCTCGATCTGTCCGCGACGACGCCCGAGCCGGTCCGCATCGCCAGCGGCCTGTACGGCCCGCCGATGGTCGCCGCCGCCGGGTCCACGGTGGTGGCCGGCGAGAACGGGATCAGCCCGGCCGACCTGTACGTGTACGACGTCAGCACCACCCCCGCCACCCTCCGCGGGGTGATCGACGGCCACACCCACAGCCTCGGCCGCCTGCGGGACATCACCATCACGGCGGACGGCTCGAAGGCGATCACCGCGTTCGACTCGCCGTACCGGTACGACATCTGGGATACCGCCAGCCTTACCCGCGTCGGCGCGTACGGCGAGGAACCGACCTTCGTCGGCTTCCCGCACGCGGTCGCCCTCAGCCCGGACGGCGCCCACGTCGTCGGCGCACGCGCGTCGCGGGACCGGATCGAGCTCGCCGGCCCCCGCATCGCGGTGTACGACGCGGCGACGACCACGAAGCGACACACCGCCGACAACCCGGCCGGCCAGGTGGTGGAGGGCGCACTCACCTTCTCCGGCACCGACGCGTTCACCGTGCTGCTGGAGATGTCCACCGGGCGCTACACGCTGTGGCGGCTGCGGGGTGCCACCCTGGCGCCGTCCTCGGTGAGCGCGACCGCCCCGGCCACCGGGACCGCGCTCGTACCGCTCACCGTGACCGGCCGGCTCACCCTGTCCGACGGGTCGGCGCCCGGCGCGCAGCCGCTGGTGGTGACACGCCGGCACCCGGACGGAACCAGTGCGACGCTGGCCCCGCTGACCACCGCCACGGACGGCACCTTCAGCATCACCGACACGCCGCCGGTCGGCGGGAACCTCCACTACGAGGTGCTCTGGGACGGCAACTCGGCCTTCCGCTGGAGTCAGGCGACGGTTACCGTCGAGGTGGCCCAGCGGCCGTCCACGCTGAGCCTCACCGGGCCGAGCACGGCCAACACCGGCCGGCAGCTCCGGTTCAGCGGTGTACTGGAGACCCCCGGGCGGCCACTCACCCCGGGCACCACGCTGAGTGTGTGGCGCATCGTCGACGGCGAGGACATCACCACGGTCTACCTCCCCCCGGTGACTCCAGCCCAGGACGGGAGCTTCCGTTTCACCGACACGCCAGACGCGGCCGGCGAGTACACGTACACCGTGCAGTGGAACGGCGACCAGACGTTCCTGTACGCGCGGACCGAGCACGTCGTCGTGGTCCGGTAACCCGCGCCGTGGCTTCGATGGGGCCGATCTCCGTCCGGGGGTCGGCCCCGTCCCGTGTCCGGCGACGCGACAGCCCTCGGCCGGGGCCCGGCGCAATGCCGGCTCCGGCCGAGTTCCAGGGGTCAGCCCTTGCGGCCCTGGGTGGCGACGCCCTCGATGAAGTACCGCTGGCCGAAGCTGAACAGCAGCAGCATGGGCAGCGTGACGAGCAGCGAGGCGACCATGACGTACTGGTGGTCGCCCTGCCCGCCGGCCGTGGGGCTGTACTTCGTCATCGCGTACGCGATGACGAGCGGAGCGGTGAAGTCCTCCACCGACTCTGCGTCGAGGTAGATCAGCGCGCCCTGGAAGTTGTTCCAGGCCGCCTGGAACTCGAACAGGAACACGATGATGAACGACGGGATGGAGAGCGGCATGGCGATCTTCCGGAACAGCTGCCAGTAGCTCGCCTCGTCGATCCGGGCTGCCTCGAACAGTTCCCGGGGCAGGCTCAGGTAGAACTGCCGTTGCAGGGATCAGCGCACCGTTGTGCGCACAGCAGCTGGGGTGTGCCGCACGGCGCCGCCGGGCATCAGGTCAACTACCGCTGGGCCAGCGTGGTGGTCTGTCCGGAGTGTGGGGCCGGCCTTCTGGAGCGCTTTGATCATGACTGCTTCCATCCGCCCTGGGAGGAGCCGTGGGACATGGACTGGTCGTGGCTGGTCGATGCGGACGGGGTTCAGCGATTGACGTCTGCTCTCGTCGGGTGCCCGGAGCCGCTGCAGCCGTTGTGTGAATATCCCGCGCATCGCATGTTGCGGGACAGCACCGAGAGCCCGCCGACGCGTGAGGTCCCGGTAACGATTGTTGACCGAAGACGGGTTGCCGCGAGTTCGGTCGGTACGCGATCTGTGAGGCGCGCAGAACCGGTCGGTAGACGGTTGGACGTGGCGGACGGCCAACCCTTGGACCCCCCGTTTAGCTCCGAAAACCCGAGTCAAATCTTGACGAAGAGTGACAAGGGTTGGTAAGGGCTAAGCGGCGTAATTGCAGCTCAACGACCATCTCAGGAAAGTAATGACAAGCCCGCTCCGGCTACTTTCCGCTACAAGGGAGATGCGCACGACTCGACCCGCCGAGCTTTGCGGCAACGCGGGGATCCGGCACGTCATTCCCGAACGGTCGGACCAGGTCGCCCGCCGGACTGCCAGAGGAAGCGCCGGCCACAGGCCACCCACCTTCGACAAGACGACCTACCGCAAGCGCAACGTCGTGGAACGTTGCTTCAACCGCCTCAAGCAGTGGCGTGACCTGGCCACCCGCTACGCCAAACGCGCATCCCTCTACCGGGCCAGCCTCGTATTGACCGCCGCCATCATCTGGCTTCCATGGTCGGCAGGACAGGCCCTAGTCGAAACCCGCCGCGACCTGGTTTCCGCCAATTTCCTGCGCTTTGCTGGGAACTTTTCCGGCCGGTCGAGCGACAGGGGCCCGCGGCTGGCGGGCATGGTGCCGGCGTACGTCCCACGTCATAATCACTGCATGGAGGACATGAACGGGACGATTCGGCAGAACAGCTTGTTCACCCCCGAGGCGCGGGAAAACCCGACCCGCCTGTTCCACCGGATTCGGGCGGAAAACCCGGTGACCTGGGTTCCGGAGCTCAACGCGTACCTCGTCACCCGGCACGCGGACATCGTCGCCGGGATGAAGGACCGCCGCCTGGCCAACGCGAACATGGCCCAGGGTCTCCGGCGGCTGAGTCCC
This sequence comes from Micromonospora sp. DT178, assembly GCF_049841695.1. Lineage (NCBI taxonomy): Bacteria > Bacillati > Actinomycetota > Actinomycetes > Micromonosporales > Micromonosporaceae > Micromonospora > Micromonospora sp. DT178. The sequence continues at coordinate 14,600 of NZ_JBNCKV010000027.1, read as the reverse complement.
GCCGAGCAGGACGAACTGCTGCCGCTGCGCGCCTCGATCGACATGTGGATGGGGCACACCAACCCCGCTGACCACGTCCGCTTTCAGCAGCTGTTGAAGCGGTACTTCACGCGCGCCACAGTGGACGCGCTGCGCCCGCGGGTACGGGAGTTGACCCACGAGCTGCTCGACGCCGTGGCGCCGCAGGGCCGGATGGACGTGGTCAAGGACCTGGCGTACCCGCTGCCGGCGAACGTCATCGCCGAGATGCTCGGTATGCCGATCCGCGACCGCGAGCTGCTCCAGGCCTGGTCGCGGGACGTCCTCGCCGTCTTCCAGATCGCCAGCCTGGCCCGGCTGCGCCAGTGCCAGCGCAGCATCGTGGAGATGCAGGACTACCTGCGGCCACTGCTGGCGGAGCGCCGGCAACGGCCGCGCGAGGACGTGCTGGGCACGTTCGCGGCCGCCGAGAAGGACGGCCTGGTCACCGAGGACGAGATCGTCGCCAACTGCGTGCTGCTGCTGTTCGCCGGCCACGAGACGACGGCCCACCTCATCGCGAACGGGCTGCTCCTGCTGTTCCAGAACCCCGAGCAGCTCGACCTGCTCAAGAGAAAGCCAGAGCTGACCCCGTCAGCCGTGGAAGAGATGCTGCGCTGCGACGGCCCGGGCGGGAGCGTCGTGCGGACGACCACCGAACCGGTGGTGATCGGCGACGTGCCCATTGCGGCGCACCAGATCATCTACCTCGCCATGGTGGCCGGCAACCGCGACCCCGAGGTGTTCGACGAACCCGACCGTTTCGACATCACCCGTACCCCCAACCGGCACACCGCGTTCGGCATGGGCGCGTCCTACTGCCTGGGCGCCGCGCTGGCCCGGATGGAAGCGGACGAGTGTTTCCGCATCCTGCTTGATCGTTTCCCGGACCTGCGCCCGGTCGACGCGACACCGGACTGGCAGGCCAGCTCGCCGTTCCAGCATGACCTGAACACGCTGCGGGTCGAGTTCACCGCCCGCGACTGACCCGGCCGCCCGCCCTCCGGCCGCCCGCCCGGCGGTTCAGCCCGTCCGGCAGTTCAGCCCATCCGGCGGCGGGCGCCGGCGATCCAGCGGTCCCGGTCGGCGGCCTTGTGCTGCACGTACCGGGACACCTCGGGGTGTGGCAGGACGAGGAACCGTTCGGCCGCCAAACCCTCGACCACCACGCCGCGACGTCGTCCGGCTCAAGCAGCTCGCCGGCTGCGGTGACGGCCTCGCCGCGGCCGACCCGGCCTCGAGGCCGGCCATCAACAACGGGGTACGCACGCCCTGCGGGCACAGCGCGCTGACCCGAAGGCCGGCGTCGCCGTAGGTCACCGCCAGCCATTCGGCGTACGCCACCGCGGCGTGCTTCGTCGCGGTGTACGGCGCGTCGCCCGGGGCCACCCGCAGACCGGCCGCCGAGCAGGTGTGCAGCAGGTATCCGCCGCCGCAGGCCAACATCCGGGGCACCAGGCACGCGCGGAGTAGATGTGGGCCAGCACGTTCACCTGCCAGGCCAGGGCCCAGTCCTGGTCCGGGGCGTCCAGCCCGTGGCCGAACGCGACGCCCGCGTTGGCGCAGAACAGGTCGATCGGCCCGAGCTGCCGCTCGACGGCGTCGATCAGCGCGACGACCTCGTACTCCACCGCCACGTCGGTGCGCGTTGCCAGCGCGGGAACGCCCGCCTGCCGGATTTCGGCGGCCACCGCGGCGGCGGCCGCGCCGTCGCGATCCGCGACGCAGACGCCGGCCGCGCCCTCAGCGGCGAACCGGCGCGCCATCGCGGCGCCGATCCCGCTGGCGCCGCTGCGGGTGCCGGAAACCCTGTCCGTGCAGTTCAGGCGGCATGCTCGTATTCGTGGAGGAGTCCGCCGAGGCGGTCACGTCGGCGGATGGTCAGGTGCGTGATCGTGTCTGGGTTGGTGATCGGTTTGGGCAGCGGATGCAGCGGCCGTGCGTGGGAAGTCCCGCGGTGGGCTCGGTGCTCGTTGTAGTGCCACTCGTATTCCCGAAGGGCGTGCAGCAGGTGGCGCTGGTTGAAGATCAGCATGCGGTCGAGCAGCTCATAGCGGCAGGTCTGATTCCAGCGTTCCATGATCGCGTTCATCCGGGGCATCTGGAGGCCGGTGAGGACGACCGTGATCCCTGTGTCGGGGAGGATCGTGTCAAACAGCGCCGGGTATTTGCCGTCCCGATCGTGGATCAGGAGACGGGCCTGGCAGCCGGCGTCGTGGAGGTCCATGCCGAGGTTGCGGACCGCTTGGGTGACCCAGGCGGCGGTCGGGTGGCCGGTCGCGCCGAGGATCCGAACCCGTCGTGTGACGTGCTCGATGGTCGCCAGGACGTACATCGACTTTACGGACGCGCATCTGTCCGGGCGTGGGAAGCGGCAACGCCAGCAGCAGTCGCAGTTGCGCGCTGCGGTTGGCTGATAGACCGAGCGTTGGTCGCCAACCGTATGCCCCGCCTGCCAGCCAATACGACCGCGATCGACTCCTGTCAACGTCCGCCGCGCGGCCGGACTCCGACGGGCGTGCTTGCTGGTCCAGCCAGGGATATGATCGGCGAAGGCCGACCCTCGCACTTGGTGAGCGGACAACGGAACCGTCGCATCGGCAGCCGCAAGTTCACCGGCCGGCCGTCATCCGTCCTCCGCCAACCTGCGACACCGGGAGTGGGCCCGCGTCGTCAACCGCTAACACTCCGACACCCCGTGCCCGGACCAGTCGCCCGCCAGATCCGCACGCCTGGTCAGTAGCCTCGACCCGCTCGACCGTCACACCGGCCAGCTGAGCGAACATATTCCGATGGCGCCGTCAACCACGCAGCCAAGTCCCACAGTGGACAGACACGGTTGCTCGCGGGGCATCACGAAAAGTGGCCAGACCATTTCAGAGAGCGGCGACACGGCGAGTCGATCAGTCGTACCTAACAAGGCTCACCGCATGGCAGTCCTCGCCACGAGCGGCTCGACCTCGCGGTGGCAGGCGAAGGACTAATATGTCGGGATGACTGTTTTTCGTGTCGCTATATCAACGGATGACGATGAAGCTGCTGGTGCGGTTCAACTCCTGATCAGGGTTGAAGCCAGCGGCGGCGTGCACCGGATCGCTGAGATAACGATGCGCAGCAATGGCCCGGCCGGTTTGACTGTCAGCTCGCTGCCTGAGATAGATCTTGAGGCGATCGGGCAGGCACTAATTGGGGGCGCGGGAGTCTCGCGTGCCAGTAGTTCGGCAGTGGGGGCCGGCGCGGCGACTGGAGTCGTTGGTCCCAGCGCGCCCGCTGGCGGTCGGGTAACGACTCGCCGGCGGTCCGACACTCAGCAGTCGGTTGACGGTTCGGCGGATCATGGCCAGCTTGCCGCGGTACAACCCGCAGAGGCGACGCGCTCTCAGGGGACGGGGTCGGGCCGCGCCTACCGGCGCATGCCTGATGCGGAAGAGGTCAGGGCCGTGTACGAGGCCGCTGGTACCGTCACCGGCGTCGCCGAACACTACGGGGTTCCGCGGCACACCGCGAAGGGTTGGATAGGCCGGTTGCGGAAGCTGGACGGCAAACCATCGTAACAGTGTGCTGCCCGTGGTCGGGCTCACCGCATAAAGGAGAGCTTTGATGAGCGAGTACCTCATCACAGTTGAGCAGGTTGGCGGCAGCGGGCAGATAAAGGTCGTTGTGGACCTGGCCTCAGCTGGCCCTGCCCTCCGGGAGATTTCGGTACGGCCTGACGACGGTGGCTCCGCCATACCGCAGACGCTGGCTGAGTTGGACTTTCGACAGGTTATCGAGATTGCGTTTCGGCTATCCGGAGACGCGGAACCCCCTGGCTCGGTGCCAGACATCGTTGACAGACACGACATAGAACGAGACGAACCTGCGCAGCCAATCGACGGAGGGCGGACGTCGGCGCCTGCGGACAAGGTGCCGCCCAGACGCGTGGGTAAGCACGTAAGCGACATGCCGCCCGACTTCCCCGTCACGTACTGGAAGATGGGGAGTGCGGCGAGGGTCGCCGAGCACTACTCGGTTCCCCGGCAGATCGCCAATGGCTGGATCAAGGAGCTGCGACGAACCGGTAAGGCGCCGGATCCATGGCGCCAGGGACGGACGCGCGGGCGGCCACTCTGAACCAGACCATGTCGCACGCCTCCCGGACACGGGTTCAGGCCGCTGCAGGCAGAACGTGAGTGCGAATGACCTTGCCGACGTCGGCTTCGAGGGCCGAGAACCCGTACGAATCCGTTCCAGGCGTTCCCACACCGGGACGACGCTCGGCGCCGGCGGTCCTGCACCCGATTGAACGCGGCCCGTCGGGCCCGGCGGCGGCGGCATTGATCGCAGCGCCGGTCGGGCGCACCGCCGTGGCGGTAAGCTTGCGGCCGCCGTAGGACAGGTAGTGCGGGCCGCGCACGCCTCGGGGAGGGCCCCTTGAGTCCATCCAACGACATGGCTGGCAATTTCGCCACCAATGCGGATCCGATGACTCGCTTGATGGGCTGCGCAGCAGCCCATCCTCGCCAGTCTCCCGCGGCTGGGTCTCCACGTGCCGGCGTACGCTAGGCGACCTGCTAATCGTGTGCTGCGATGGGTGACCGACGCGATCGACGAGACCTGGCGCGGAACGGTCGTACGGGTCTCATCTATCCGAAATGGTTAGCGGAGATCGTCTGGGCGGTCGCCTGCACTGTCCCCGCCCGGACCTGTGCAGAGGTGTCAAACTCGGAGGTTCCGGCTCCTGTTCGTTCACAGATTGGGCTTCTCGTCTACCAGCACGGGCAACGCCAGTGCGCGCCCAGATGAGGTCCGGCGAAGCCGGCTACGAGGCGGTGGCCGAAAGTCTTGAAGGGCAAGAGCGGTGTCGCAAAGGGGCGACACCGCGATGTCTGGCGCGGTGTCCGTCGGTATCGCAAGGGAGGCCCGCCCACACCACGGCAGCTCGTGGTCGCCGGCCAAGCGCCCGGACCGGACGCCCGGCCAACTACCCCCGTACGCACGGGATCCGCTACTTCCACGGCTGCTACAGCCAGCCTAGGCGACGAACAGCTCTGGGTCATGCGCCGCCGCAAAGGCGGCGACCACACCTGACCGCGCTCTAGACGATCCGCCCGCCCGGACGGTGCACCCTCTGCGTAATCCTGGACAACCTGGCCACGAACAAGACGCCGCCTCCGGACCTGGCGCGCGGAACAGGTCGAACTCTGCCTGACCCCGACCAGCGTCGCCTGGGCCAACCCGATCGAGGCCCAGTTTAGGCCGCTACGCAGCGTCACCATGACCGCTTCCAACTACCCCAACCGCACCGTTCTCGCCCGCGACCGGCAGGCATACCTACGCTGGCGCAACGCCGACGCCCGCCACCCCAGCGTCCTAGCCATACAACGCCGCGAACGCGCAGGCATCCGTCGCGAACGCCAACAACGCTGGGGCCGACCGCGCTCCAAAGCCGCCTGACACCAGACCCGGAGAACGTTCGTGGTCAGCGCACTAGCCGCGCGGAGCCGCCCGGATGGAGGAGGCGCCACCGCCACCAGCGCGATGGGTCAGCGGCGTCTCCAACCACATCGGGTGAGAGATCGCGGCGTAGGGCGCAGTGAGACCTCGTGCGCAAACGACGACCACCGTCTGCACCACGGCACCGCGAAGGCATGACCTGTTACCCCGGTTGCCTCACCGCGCGCCGGCTGAGACAAGATCCGTATCTAGGCTCGGCATCCCAAGGCTGCAACGGCATCGGCGGCCTCCTCAAAGAATGCACCATGCCGCTTGAGCTGCACTGACGCAGGTCTCGACAAGCTCACCGGTGGCCGCGGTCGCCGCCGGTGATGCCCCCGCCTCCAGCCTGGAGCTGTTGCGGCGGCTCGCCGCCGAGCGGGCCGAGCTGCCGCTGGACCTGGTCGGCCCGGACAGCCGGCTGCTCGACCACCTGCACCTGAGCTCCATCACCGTCGGCCAGATCGTCAATCAGGTCGCGGCCCAGCTCGGGATCGCGGCCGCGCAGGCCCGCGGAACTTCGCCACCTCGACCCTGCGGGAACTGGCGGACGCCTTCGACGCCTTGTCCCGCACCGAGACCGTGGAGCCGGTCGCGCCGGCGGTGTCCGTCGGGGCGGCGTCCTGGGTCCGCCCCTGGTCGGTTGAGCTGGACGTCACGCCGATCCCACACCGGATCGCCGCGGTCGCCGACGGCGAGTGGCAGGTCTTCGCACCGGCCGGTCACCCGTTCGCCCCGGGGCTGGGCGCGGCCCTGGCCCGGGCCGGGGTGGGCGCGGGCGTGCTGGTCTGCCTGCCGCCGGCCTGCGCCGAGGGCGACCTCGAACTGGCCTTGCGGGGAGCCAAGGCCGTTCCGGCCGACCTGTCCAGCCGGCGGTTCGTCCTGGTCCAGCACGATCGGAGCGCGGCCGGGGCTGGCCAAGACGCTGCATCTGGAGTCGCCGCAGACCCCGGTCACCGTGGTCCATCTGGCCACCGATGATCAGGCAGTGGCCCGGGTGACCGCCGAGACCGCCGCGACGGAGTCCTTCGCGGAGGTGTTCTACGACGCGGACGGCACCCGCCGGACCCCGACGTTGCGGGTGCTGCCCTTCGAACCGGCCCGGACCGTCCCGGCCCTCACGGCGCAGGACGTGTTGCTGGTCACCGGGGGCGGCAAGGGCATCACGGCCGAGTGCGCCCTGGCCATGGCCCAGGACAGCGGGGCCAAGCACGCGTTGCTGGGGCGATCGGATCCGGCCCAGGACGCCGAGCTCTCGGCCAACCTCCAGCGGATGGCACAGGCCGGTCTCATTGTCGAGTACGCGCGGGCCGATGTCACCGACGCCCGGTCGGTCAAGCACGCAGTGGCCACGCTGACCGCGACGCTCGGCCCGGTCACCGCGGTGCTGCACGGCGCCGGTCGCAACGAACCGGCGTCGCTGGTCACCCTGGAGACCGAAACCATTGCCCGCACCTTCGCGCCGAAGGTTTGCGGCCTGCGCGCCGTACTGGCAGCCGTCGATCCCCAGGACCTACGGCTGCTGGTCACCCTGGGCAGCAGCATCGGCCGTACCGGGCTGCGCGGTGAGGCCCACTACGCCATGGCGAACGAATGGCTGGCCGAGGCCACTGCGAGTTCGGCAAGCGCAATCCGCACGTCCGCACGATGTGTCTCGAGTGGTCGGTGTGATCGGGCGTCGGCATGGGTGAACGGCTCGACGTAATCGAGACGCTCGGCCGCGAAGGGGTGAGCGCCATCTCGCCCGGCCAGGGATCGCCGTGCTGCGGCGTCTGCTGGCCGACCCGCATACGCCGACCACGGTGGTCATCAGCGGCCGCACCAACAGCATCGACACGATGCGCTACGACCAGCCGGAGCTGCCGCTGCTGCGCTTCGTCGACCGTCCTCTGGTGCGCTACCACGGGGTCGAGCTGATCTGCGAGGTCGAGCTGAGCGCGGGAACCGACCTGTACCTGACCGATCACCTGCTCGACGGCAACCAGCTCTTCCCGGCGGTCTTCGAAATGGAGGCCATGGCACAGGTGGCGGCGGCCGTCATCGGTGAGGCCACCGCGCCGGTCGTCGAGAACGTCGAGTTTCTCCGGCCGATCGTCGTGCCGGTGCACGACAGCATCCGGATCCGGGTCGCGGCCGTGGTTACCGGTTCGGGCACGGTCGAGGTCGCGTTGCACAGCGAGGAGACCGGCTTCGCCACCGACCACTTCCGGGCGCGGTTGTGCTTCCGGCCAACGACCCCGGCGGCCGGCGCACCCGAGCAGATCGAGCCGGGCCTGCCCGAGGTGCCGCTCGACCCGGCGACCGACCTCTATGGCCCGGTGCTGTTCCAGGGACGCCGGTTCCAACGCCTGCGGACCTACCACCTCGCCGCGGCCCGCGACGTGGACGCCACCGTGGCGGCCGACGCCAGGACCGACTGGTTCGCGGGCCTATCTGCCCTCCACGCTGCTGCTCGGCGATCCGGGTGTGCAACGCGATGATGCACGGCAACCAGGTCTGCGTGCCCGACGCGACGTGGCTTCCGGAGAGGATCGAGCGGAACGTGCCGGCCGGCGCGGCCATGTTCGACGCCGACTCGCTCCGGTTCCGCGCCACGGAGCGCTCACGGGACGGGGGACGCCCACGTCTACGACATCGCTTTGCGCGACGCGGCCGGCGCGGTCGTCGAACGGTGGGAGGGCCTGCGGCTGCGTGCCGTACGGAAGCGGAACGGGTCGGGGCCCCGGCATCCGGTCCTGCTCGGTCCTACCTGGAACGGGCGATGCACGACGTGCCGGGTCGGCGATCGCGGTCGCGGTCGAGCCCGCACCGGCCGGGCCGCTCCAGCCGATCACCACGGTCGCGGTCGGCCGGGACCTTGGTGGGCCGGTCATGGTCCGGTACAGCGAGGACGGTCAACCGCGGGTCCCCGGCAAGCGCACGGTGTCGGCCAGTTCGGCGGCCGGTCTCGCCCTGTGCGTCGCGGCCACGGATCCGGTTGGCTGCGCCGTCGCCGCGGTGGAGAGCCGGACCGGGCAAGCATGGGCCGACCGACTGGGCGAGCACGCGTCGGTGGCGCACCTGGTTGCCGAGGCCGCCGGCGAACCACTGGACGCGGCGGCAACGCGTCTCCAGGTCGCCCGGCAATGCCTGCCCGACGCCGGCGAGTGGCGTGTGACGGCGGCCGAGCCGATCGGCTGGGTCGTGCTCGGGTGCGGCGACCGGCGGGTGGCCACCTTTGTCACTCGAGTGTCCGGCGTCCACGACAAGGTTGCCGTGGCCGTTCTCAGCGGAGGGCGTAAATAGACCGTGGAGGAGTATTGCGAGTACCGCCATACCGTGGGGTTCGAGGAAACCCACATGGTGGGCAACGTCTACTACGTCAATTACCCGCGCTGGCAGGGCCGGTGCCGGGAGATGTTCCTCAAGGACCGGGCGCCTTCGGTGCTCGAGGACCTCCAGCAGGACCTGAAGCTGTTCACCCTCAAGGTGGACTGCGAGTTCTTCGTTGAGCTCACCGCGTTCGACGAGCTCTCCATCCGCATGCGACTGATCGAACTGGCCCAGACACAGCTGCAGTTCGGCTTCGACTACGTGCGGCTGGCCGCGGGCGGGGAAACGCTGGTCGCTCGCGGCAAACAACGGGTCGCCTGCATGCGGGGGCCCAACACCCGGACGTCCCCGGCCCGCGTGCCGGAGGCGTTGGCCACGGCCCTACAGCCCTATTCCTAGGCGGCGCCAGGAGGGAAATGTGGAAAGGCTCCAGCTGGCTCACGATGCCATCCACGAGCAGGCATCCGTGCGACGCGTCCTCGGCGCCTTCGCCACCGGGGTCACCGTGGTGACGGCGGGCGGAGACCTGGCACACGGCATGACGGCCAACTCCTTCACCGCGGTATCCCTTGCTCCGCCACTGATCCTGGTCTGTGTCGGACGGGACGCCCGGATGCACCACGTGCTCGATCGGCAGGCCACCTTCGCGGTGTCGATCCTGGCGTCCGACCAGACCGAGGTGGCGCGGTACTTCGCCGACAAACGACGGCCGGTCGGCCCGGAACAGTTCAACGCCGTGTCGTGGTTCCCCGGCGCCTACAGTGGCGCGCCGCTTATCGACGGGGCGCTGGCCCACCTCGAATGCGAACTGGACCAAAGCCACGAGGCGGGCGAGCATACGATCTACGTCGGTCGGCTGCTGTCGTTGTGGCGCCGGCCCGGTGAGGACGCGCTGATGTTCCTCAACGGCCAGTTCCTCCGTGCCGCCTGATGGCCGGACCCGCAGGCGTGGCGGTCGCCCGACCGACTGCCACGTGTGGTGCATCGACCCGGCCGACGCTCCCGACTGGTGCGAGGACCTGCTCAGCGAATCGGAGCGGGCCCGCGCCGGGTCCCTCCGCCGGGTCGCGGCGCGACGGCGGTTCACGACGGCCACCGCGCTCCTCAAGGTCGCGGTTGCCGAGTCGGCCGAGGACGATCCGCGGAAGGTCAAGCTTCGCCGCGAGTGCCCGGACTGCCGAGGGCCGCACGGGCGCCCTGAGGTCGTCGGAGGCACGCTCAACGTCTCCCTCACGCATGCCGCCGACCGGGTGGCGGTCGCGCTGTGCGCGGACGCAGCCGTCGGAGTAGACGTCGAGCAGGTGATCGCCGACGTCGACGTCGACAGCATGCTGGGACTGGTGCTCAGCGATGCCGAGCGCGCGGACTTCCGCGCTGTTCACGGCCGGCCGGCCCGGACCCAGGCTTTCTTCCACTGTTGGACGCGCAAGGAGTCGGTGCTGAAGGCGACCGGCGACGGGCTGCGGATCCTGATGTCGAACCTGACAGTGTGGGCGCCGCACGACCTGGCCCGGCTGACCGGCTTCATCGACCGCCCGGACCTCGTCGGGACGGCGCAGATCGTCGATCTGGATCCCGGACCGGGTTATGTCGGGGCGGTCACAGTGTTGTCGGTCTGGCCCGTGCGGGTCCGCGAACGCGACGGCGCGGAGGCGTTTGCCGCCACCGGCTTTGTCCGCTGACCCGGACCGGCGGTCAGAGCCAGCCGAACTCGCCGGCGTCGCCGAACGACACGACCAGCCGGGCCCGTCATCGCGCCACTTCTTCGTTATTGCGGTCGTTGTGCCGGACCCTTGACAAGGTGCGCGGAGATTGAGAATCGTGTATGGAGGAGTCGTTCCGGTGAAGAAAACTTCTACGGGGGAAGGACCATCGATGCCTCGTCCACGTTCGCCCCTTCGGCCGTGGAATCGGCGTTGATCGCCGGGCGGCTCGTCACGCTACCTCGACCGTCGCCGCTCCAGGCATCGGCTCCTAGGGTCCAGCGAGTTAGCCCGGTCGTGACTTGCGCAAGCTCGTCATTGCCTTCGTTACCTAGCATCAGGTTCACCGTATTCCGAACGCAGAGCCCTAAGCTTCTTGATCTCGGGCTGCACCGTTCACCTCGAAGTGTTTTTCCGGCCAGGTTGGGGCAGTCGGCTGCTCCAAGGCGGGCCTGCCGAACCATTGCTAATGACGTCTCGTCAAACGATTCAGTGTCAAGACTCCGACCGCGTGGCGCTGACCTGTTGGCCCGTGATCGAAGATCACGTGTAGGTCAGGTGACTGCGTGAGCCCAGCCGGGGCGCGTAACCGGCAGGCTCACTTCCAGGCCGCTGGTTCGTGTTTTCCGCAGTGTGGATTAGAATATCTGAGGATGGCGATGTCTGAGACCTTCAGCGATGTCTGAGACCTTCCGAGGCCAGGATAGTGCGATTGCCGTTATTGGTGTGTCGTGCCGTCTGCCACGCGCCGCTGGTCCGGCAGCATTCTGGACCCTGTTACGCGATGGGCTGGACGCGATCTCATCCACTCCTGCTGATCGCTGGGGCGTCACTCCGTTCGACCCGGGCAATCCGCCCCTGGGTACAAGGTATGGGGGCTACCTTGACGGGGTTGACCAGTTCGATGCTGGGTTTTTCGGGATTTCGCCACGGGAAGCTGCCGCCGCTGACCCGCAGCAGCGACTGACGCTTGAGCTGAGCTGGGAGGCGCTTGAGGACGCCGGCGTCGTGCCGGAGCGAATTAGGGGCACCCGCGTCGGGGTGTTCATCGGTGCGAATAAGGATGACTACGCAACCGTATTGCGCCGGTACGGTTTGGAGGCAATCACTGCGCACAGCAACACCGGCCTGCAGCGTGGCATGATCGCCAACCGGGTGTCGTATACGCTCGGGTTGACTGGACCGAGCATCACCGTCGATACCGCCCAGTCGTCGTCGCTAGTCGCCATTCACCTCGCCTGTGACAGCCTGCGTCGCGGCGAGTGTTCCAGCGCAATTGTCGGCGGCGTTATTCTCAATCTCAGCTCAGAGGCTGCCGTTGAGTTGTCGAGGTTCGGGGCGCTGTCGCCGGATGGCCGCTGTTTCACATTTGATGCCCGAGCCAACGGGTTCGTGCGCGGCGAAGGCGGTGCAGTAGTTGTACTGAAACCGTTACGGCAGGCATTGGTCGACGGTGACCACGTGTATTGCATCATTCGCGGCAGCGCTATCAACCACGATGGGATAAGCGAAGGTCTGACGGTTCCTAGTGCCTCCGCGCAGGAGGAGGTCATTCGGTTCGCGCATGAACGTGCAGGCGTACAAGCAGCAGACATTCAGTATGTCGAGTTGCACGGCACTGGCACGAAGGTTGGTGATCCGATCGAGGCGGCCGCGCTGGGCGCGGCCGTTGGCAGGCCCCGCCGTGCTTACGGTCCACTGCGGGTGGGATCGGTTAAGACGAACATTGGCCATCTTGAGTGTGCTGCGGGTATCGCCGGATTACTCAAGGTGATCTTGGCAATCTACCATCGCCAGATTCCGGCCAGCTTGAACTTCCGGCAGGCGAGTCCGTGGGTTCGGCTGGAGGAACAGAACCTACAGGTTCAGACGCAGACCGCTGGATGGCCGGATCCCAGCCGGCCGCTGGTTGCGGGCGTTAGCTCGTTTGGCATGGGCGGCACCAACTGCCACGTCGTCGTAAGCGAGGTCGCCGACGTTGAGGTTGTTGAGAGTGTCAGGCTCGGCGGGCCGATGGGGTCGGCGCCGTTGGCACTGTCGCTGTCGGCGAGAACGGCCCGTGCGTTAAGTGAGCAGGCGATGAGGCTACGGGCGTTCGCGACCGAGCAGCCGGAGATCTCGGCCCGGGATGTGGCCTGGACTCTGGCCACCGCCCGGTCGGTGTTTGCGCATCGGGCGGTGGTAGTGGCCGAGGATTTGGACGGGTTCCTGGCCGGGTTGCAGGATCTGGCCGGGTTGCAGGATCCGGCCGGGTTGCAGGATCTGGACGCCTCGCCGGTGGTGGTGCGTGGTGTCGCGGCCGGTGCGGGTAGCGCGACGGGTCCGGTGTTCGTGTTTCCGGGTCAGGGAGCGCAGTGGGTGGGCATGGGTGTGGCGTTGTGGGATGCCGAGCCGGTGTTCGCGCAGGCGATGACCCGGTGCGCGCAGGCGTTGGCGCCGTTTGTGGACTGGTCGTTGCGGGAGGCGTTGGCGGATAGCGCGTTGCTGGACCGGGTGGATGTGCTGCAGCCGGTGTCGTGGGCGGTGATGGTGTCGCTGGCCGAGTTGTGGCGTTCGGTGGGAGTGACGCCGGCGGCGGTGGTGGGACACAGCCAAGGAGAGATCGCCGCGGCGTGTGTGGCCGGTGGCCTGTCCTTGGCCGATGGGGCCCGGGTGGTGGCGTTGCGCAGCCGGGCGATCGTAGCCCTGTCCGGGTCGGGGGGCATGGTGTCGGTGCCCGCACCGTTGGACGAGGTGCAACAGTTGATCACCGGGTGGGGTGAGGACCTGTCGGTCGCGGCGGTCAACGGCCCGGCGCAGGTGGTGATATCCGGAACCACGGCCGCGTGTGACGAATTCGTGCAGGCGCACGCGGAGCGGGGGGTCCGGCGCATCGCGGTGGACTACGCCTCGCATTCGGTGCAGGTACAGGCGATCCAGGACCAGTTGCGCACAGATCTGGCCGACCTGCAACCCCACAGCGGGCAGGTGCCGTTCTACTCGACCCTGCAAGCGGCGCAGGTCGACACCGCCAGCCTCGACGGCGACTACTGGTACCGCAACCTGCGACACACGGTCCGGTTCGCCGAGGTGATCCAGACACTGACCGAAGCCGGCCACCAGACGTTCGTGGAAGTCAGCCCGCACCCGGTATTGACCATGGCGGTAGAACAGGCCGGCGAGCATCTGGTAGTGACCGGCACCCTACGCCGTGACGACGGCGGACGTGACCGCTGGCTACGCTCGATGGCCACCCTGCACGTGGCCGGCATCAACATCGACTGGACCCCGACCTTTGCCGGTGACTTGCCCCGACGCGTGCCGCTGCCAACATACCCGTTCCAGCGCCAGCGCCACTGGCTCCCGGACACGCTGGCCGAGCACCCTGGTCGCAGTATCGCCCCGATCGACCAGTCCCAGGACGCGGTCGAGCGGCATGACATCGAGGCCAGCGCGGCCGCGCTCGACCTTGCCGAGACCGAACGCTCCGCGAGGCGGGACCGCCCTGGTGAAGCCGGTGCGAGAAGCGAGCCGGCAGCGGGTGGGGGCGAGTGGCAACTACTTGACCTGATCCGTACCCATGCGGCCGCAGTGCTTGGTCATGCCGGGCCGCAGGATGTCGACGCTGACCGGAGCTTTAAGGAGCAGGGCTTCGACTCATACGCCACCATCAAAATGTGTGACCGACTCACCGCGGTGACAGGGCTGCGGCTGCCGACCACCCTGCTATTTAACTACCCCACGCCCGTGGCACTGCTGGGATACCTGCAGCAGCGGTTGGACGGGGTGTCTGAGCCGGCAACTGGACCGGTCGCCGCAGTCACTGTGCTCGACGAGCCGGTTGCGATTGTGGGGATGGGGTGTCGGTATCCGGGTGGGGTTGGTGACCCGGAGGCGTTTTGGCAGTTGCTGGTCGAGGGTGTTGACGCGGTGGGTGAGTTCCCCGCGGATCGGGGTTGGGATCTGACGGCGCTGGACGGCCCCGGTCGGCAGCGGTCGGGGACCCGGTACGGAACATTCCTTTCCGGGGCCGGGATGTTCGACGCGGGGTTCTTCGGGATCAGTCCGCGGGAGGCTGTGGCGATGGATCCGCAGCAGCGGCTGTTGTTGGAG
>NZ_JBNCKV010000026.1:0-88697 GCF_049841695.1 Micromonospora sp. DT178 | reverse complement strand
AACAACGCATCCTCGAACACGACGCCAAAATCCAAATCCCCGCACTGACCCACTGACCCACCCCCACACCAGCCACGATCGCTTCCACGATTACCCGAGCGTGGACCAGTTACGGGCAACATCAGGGGCGCGCGCGGTCCGTGACGCCTGGCGCACCAGAGGCCGACGGCGACTCCTGCTCAGCGACCACAGCGAGGACGACATGGCGAACAAGTGCCCGGCGCACGGGCATCAGATGCTGATGGACGACGACTACTTCGCGAGCCCGTACGCGGCGTACGAGCTATACGCGTCACTGCACGAGAAGGGCGCCGTCCACCGGACCTGCCTCGACGACCACGGCCCCGTGTGGCTGGTGACCGGCCACGCCGAGGTCTACTCCGCGCTGCGCGACAGGCGCCTCGCGCGGCCCCGCGAGTACAGCAACGGCGACTTCACCAGCAAGCGCTTCCCGGAGGGCGAGGCGACCGGGACGATCGTCACCCTCGACCCGCCGGAGCACACGCGGCTCAAGAAGATGATCAACTTTACCTTCCTCCCCCGCAACCTGGAGACCTTCCGCCCCCGGGTCCACCAGCTGGTCGAGGCCCGGCTGGACGCGATCGAGGCGGCGGGCGGCGGCGACCTGGTCGAGGACTACGCGGCCATCCTGCCGATCACGATCGTCTGCGACGTGCTCGGCATCCGCGAGGAGTACCGCAAGGACCTGAAGCACTGGGCGGACCTGGTGTTCAGCGGCGACAACGACACCAACGCGATGGTCCGCACGAAGATGTCGCACTTCATGAACATGGTCCGCGAGGAGAAGACGAAGGAGCCCGGCGAGGACCTCTTCTCGTACTGGATCCACGCCAAGAACGCCGACGGCGAGCCCGAACTCAACGTCTACCAGGTGATGGCCCTGGCCCTGCTGACGATGCTGGGCGGGTACGACACCACCGCGGGCATGATCGGCCGGGGCGCGCTGGCGCTGCTGGACAGCCCGGAGACGCTGGAGCGGCTCCGCAAGGACCCGGACCTGTTCGACGTGGCCGTCGAGGAGCTGCTGCGCAAGCACGGCTCCGTGCACCACGGCTTCCGCCGCTTCGCCACCGAGGACCTGGAGATCGACGGCACGAAGATCGCCAAGGGCGAGACGGTGCTGCTGCACCTGACGGCGGCGGGCAACGACCCGAAGCGGTTCCCCGATCCGCAGGTGCTCGACATCGACCGCGAGGACAAGGGACACGTGGCGTTCGGCGGCGGCCCCCACTTCTGCTCGGGTTCGGAGCTGGCCCGGATGGAGACGACCATCGCGTTGCGTCAGCTGTTCACCCGTTTCCCGAACATCAAGCTCGCCGCACCCCGGGAGTCGCTGAAGGTCCGGCGTACGCCGCTGGTGCCCGCACTGGTCTCCCTCCCGGTCACGGTCTGAGCGCTCTCCTTCCCGGCCCGCATCGCAACTCCTGTCCGACAAGAGGTTGTTGAACCATGCCGCGTACCGATCTGCTCCGTCCCCTGCCCGAACTGCTCCGGACCAACGCCGAACGGTCCGGCACCCGGATCGCGTACGCCGACTCAGGGCGGAGCGTGACCCACGCGGAGCTGGCGGAACGGACAGCGCGGCTCGCCGGCCACCTCGCCGATCTCGGCGTGTGGCCGGCGGACCGCGTCGTCGTCCTGCTCGACGGCGTCGCGGCGGTGGAGGGCGTCCTCGCGGTCGTCCGGGCCGGCGGCATCGCCGTGCCGCTGGACCCGGCCCTGGACGACGCCGAGCTGGCCCGGCTGGTCGAGGACGCGGGCGCCGACGCGGTGGTCACCGACGCGGCCAACGCGGCGCGGGTGGCCGTGTCGGTCCTCGTCGTCGACGGCGCGTACGACGGCGAGGCGCACTCGTTCGAGGAGCTGGCGACGACCGACCCGTCGTCGCCGCCCCAGGACGACGCCGGCCTCGACGACCTGGCGTTCCTCACCTACACCGCGGGGACGACCGGCCCCCGCAAGGGTGTGCTGTCCACGCAGCGCAACGCGCTGTGGCCCGCCGCCGCGGCGGCGTACGTGGCCGGACTCGGCTGCACCGCGGACGACCGGGTGCTGTGGATGCCGCCCGTGCACGCCTGGTTCGGGCAGCTGCTCGCCGCCACCGCGGCGGGGGCGTCGGTACGGCTCGCGGGCGGCCTCTCCCCCGACGAGCTGCGGGCCGCGCTCGCCGCGCAGGGCAGCACCGTGCTGGTGGGCACCGGCCCGACGCACCGGGCCCTGCTGGACGCGCCGGGCCCGGCCCCGGAGGGCGTACGGATCGCGCTGGCCCTCGGCCCGGTGGACGCGACGCTGCGCCGGCCCTTCGAGGCGGCGTTCGCCGCGCCGCTGCTCACCGGATACGTGACCACCGAGACGTCCGGCCTGATCGCGGTGAGCTGGCCGGACGGCGACGCCGAACGGCGCTGCCTGCCCCTGCCGGGGTCGAGCCTGCGGGTGGTCGACCCCGCATCGGGCGCCGACCTGGGCCCCGGCCAGGAGGGTGAGGTCTGGGTCAGCGGCCCGAACGTGATGGCCGGCGGCTACCACGACCGCGCCGCCGAGACGGCCGAGGCGCTGCGCGGGGGCTGGTACCGCACGGGCGACCTGGCCCGCCGCGACGACTCCGGGCACCTCGCGATCACCGGCCGGTTGGCCGACGTGGCCGAGGTCGGCGGCGAGCGGGTCCGGCTGGACCGCACCGACACCGTGCTGCGGACCGTGCCCGGGGTGCGCGACGCGGCGACCCGGGCCTCCTCGGACGGGCCGGTGGCGTACGTGGTCGGGTCCGACGTGGATGCCGACCGCCTGCTGGCGACGTGCCGCGCGGAGCTGTCCGCGGCGGCCGTGCCGGTCGAGACGTACCTGGTGCGGGAGATCCCGCGCACCGCCATGGGCAGCCCCGCGCGCCACCGGCTGCCCGGGCTGCCCGGCCGCCTGCTCCGCGTGGCCGCGTCGCGGCACGACGCGTTGCACGCGCTCCACTGGGAGCCGGCGCCGACCGCCGATCACCCGGAGCAGGCCGGCACGGACGCCGCCGCGACCCGGCCGACCTGGTCGGTGGCGGGCCCGCCCGAACTCACCGCCGGCCTCGCCGGCGACGGACCCGCCGTCGACACCTACGCCGACCCCGCCGCGCTGGCCGAGCTGCTGACCCGGGTGCTCGACGAGGACCGGCCGGCGGATTCCCGGCTGGTCGTGCTGACCCGTGGCGCCGTCCACGGCGACGACGCCACGGATCCCCGGCGGGCCGTCGCGTGGGCGGTGGCGCGGGCCCACCAGCTGCGCCACCCCGACCGGCTCGTGCTGGTGGACGCCGACGAGGTCAGCACGGACGTGCTGCGCGCCGCCGTGGCCTCCGGCGAGGACGTGCTCGCCGTACGCGCGGGCGAACTGCTCCTGCCGAGGTACGCGGCCGTCCCCACCCGGGCCGGCGGCGCACCGCAGCGGGGCACGGTCGCGCTCGTCGCCCGCTCGTACGACGCGGCGCTCGCCCGCCACCTCGTGGCGGCCCACGACGTCCGCGACCTGGTCCTGGTGGGACCCGACGACGTTCCCGCCGACGCGGCGGCCGAACTGGCGGCGTACGGCGCCGAGGCGGCCGTGCACCCGGGCGTGCCGTTCGACCGGGAGTCGCTGGCGGCCGTGCTCGGCGACCGGCCGCTCACCGCCGTCGTGGCAGTGGACCTCACGACCGAGGAACTGCTGGCGCTGCACGAGGCGACGCCCGCGCCCGCCGCGACCGCGCTCGTGCTGCTCACCGGCGGCCAGGACGCCGCCGCCACCGCCGTCGCCGACGCGCTGGTGCGGCACCGCCGCGCGCGCGACCTGCCCGGCGTCTCCGTGGCCTGGGCCGCTCCCGGCTTCGCCGAACTGCCCGTGGCACGCCGCACCGCCCTGCTCGACGCCGCGCTGGCCGCGGGCGAGCCCTGCGTGGTCGCCGCGCGTCCCGTGGCGCCCGCCGAGGTCGACCCCGAGGGCACCCGGGCCGCCCTCACCGAGCGGCTGCTGGCCGTGCCGGAGCCCGACCGCCTCGGCCTGCTGCGCGACGTCGTACGGGCCGCCACGCGCGAGGTCCTGCGCGACCAGGCGCCCCCGACGATCGAGGGCGAGACGCCGTTCCGCCAGCTCGGCTTCGACTCCCTCACCGCCGTACAGCTGCGGGGCCGGCTCTGCGCCACGACCGGCCTGAACCTGCCGGCGAGCCTGGTCTTCGACTACCCGACCCCCGACATCGTCGCCGGCCACCTGCTGGACGCCCTGGGCCTCGGCGCGGTCGAGCAGGAAGCGACAGTCGCCGAAACCCACGACGACGACGAACCCATCGCGATCGTCGGCATGGCCTGCCGCTATCCCGGCGGCGTCACCTCCCCCGACGACCTCTGGCGGATCGTCGAGGGCGGGGTGGACGCCATCGGCGAGTTCCCCACCAACCGCGGCTGGGACCTCGCCGCGCTCTTCGCGGGCGACGGGCCGGGCACGTGCAGCGCGACCGCCGGCGGCTTCCTGTACGACGCCGACGAGTTCGACGCGGAGTTCTTCGGTATCAGCCCCCGCGAGGCGCTGGCGATGGACCCGCAGCAGCGGGTGCTGATGGAGACCGCGTGGGAGGCGCTGGAGCACGCCGGCATCCCGCCGAACTCGCTGCGCGGCAGCGACACCGCCGTCTTCACGGGCCTGCACGTGCAGGACTACGGCCGGGCCGGGCACAGCGAGGAGGACGGGGTCGACGGCTTCCTCATCACCGGCACCCACGGCAGCGTGGCGTCCGGCCGGATCGCGTACGCCCTGGGCCTGGAGGGCCAGGCGATGACCGTCGACACCGCCTGCTCGGCGTCGCTGGTCGCCCTGCACCTGGCCGTCCGGGCGCTGCGCTCCGGCGAGTGCGCGATGGCCCTGGCGGGCGGGGTGACGGTGATGTCCGGCACGGACACCTTCACCGAGTTCTCCCGGCAGAAGGGCCTCTCCCCCGACGGGCGGTGCAAGGCGTTCTCCGACGACGCCGACGGCACCGGCTGGGGCGAGGGCGCCGGCGTACTGGTGGTCGAGCGGCTCTCCGACGCGCGCCGCAACGGCCACCGCGTGCTCGCGGTGGTACGCGGCTCCGCCGTCAACCAGGATGGCGCCTCCAACGGCCTCACCGCCCCGAACGGCCCCTCGCAGCAGCGCGTCATCCGGGCCGCGCTGGCCAACGCCGGCCTCACCGCCGACGAGGTCGACGCCGTCGAGGCACACGGCACCGGCACCACCCTCGGCGACCCCATCGAGGCCCAGGCCATCCTCGCCACCTACGGCCAGGACCGCGAACGCCCCCTCTGGCTCGGCTCACTCAAGTCCAACATCGGGCACACGCAGGCCGCCGCCGGCGTCGGCGGCGTCATCAAGATGATCCTCGCCCTGCGCAACGGGCTGCTGCCGCGCACCCTGCACGTCTCGGAGCCGAGCCGCAAGGTGGACTGGTCGGCCGGGGCGGTGTCGCTGCTGACCGAGCCGGTCGCGTGGCCCGCCGGCGACCGTCCGCGCCGCGCCGCCGTCTCGTCCTTTGGCATGAGCGGCACGAACGCGCACGTGATCATCGAGGAGCCGCCCGCCGCCGATCCGGAGGCCGCCGCCACCCCGGACGCCGCCGCCCCGGACGCCACTGCCACCGCCGCCGCCCCGGACGCCACGCCGTCGGTGGTGCCGTGGCTGCTGTCGGCGCGCTCCGAGCAGGCGCTGCGGGAGCAGGCCCACCGCCTGCACGAGCACCTGACCGCCCGCCCCGACCTGGCGGTCGCCGACGTCGGCCGCTCCCTCGCCACCACCCGGGTCGCCTTCGGCCACCGGGCCGCCGTCACCGGCGCCACCCGGCAGGACATGCTCGACTCCCTCGCCGCCCTCGCCGCCGGCGGGAGTGCGCCCGACGTGCTGACCGGCACCGCCGGCTCCGGCGGGCTGGCGTTCCTGTTCACCGGTACGGGCGCCCAGTACCTCGGCATGGGCACCGAACTCGCCGCCGCGTACCCCGTCTTCGCGAACGCGTTCGACGAGGCCTGCGCCGAGCTGGACCGGCACCTGGACCGGCCGGTACGCGAGATCATCCGCAGCGACGACCTGCACCGGTTCGCGTACACGCAGCCCGCCCTGTTCGCCTTCGAGGTCGCCCTCCACCGGCTCGTCGAGTCGTGGGGCATCCGCCCCGACTTCGTGGCCGGACACTCCCTCGGCGAGCTCTCCGCCGCGTACGTCGCCGGGGTCTGGTCGCTCGCCGACGCCGCGAAGCTCGTCGCCGCGCGCGCCACCCTCATGGCGGCCCTGCCCCTGGGCGGCGCGATGGTCGCCGTGCAGGCCACCGAGGAGCAGGTCACCGGCTACCTGAGCGACCAGGTCGGCATCGCCGCCATCAACACCCCCACCGACCTGGTCATCTCCGGCGACGAGGCCGCGACGCTCGCCGCCGCCGAGCAGCTCGCCGCGCTCGGCCACAAGACCAAGCGGCTGCCGATCCCGCTGGGCGCGCACTCCCACCTGATGGACCCGATGCTCGACGCCTACCGCGCCGTCGCCGAGTCCATCACCCACCACGAACCCCGCATCGGCCTGATCTCCACCGTCGACGGACGGCCCCTGCGCTCCACCCCCGAGCACTGGGTCGACCAGGTCCGCCGGGCCGTCCGCTTCCGCGACGCCGTCCAGCGGCTCACCACCGAGCACCACGTCGACACCTTCCTGGAGATCGGCCCCGACACCGTCCTGGCCACCACCACCGGCGACGCCACCGGCATCGCCACCATGCGTCGGGGACACCCCGAGACCCACACCCTCGCCAGGGCCGTCGGACACCTCTTCACCACCGGCACCGCCCCCGACGCCGACCGCTACTTCACCGGCGCCCGGACCGTCGAGCTGCCGACGTACCCGTTCCAGCGGAGGTCGTACTGGCTGCGGCCCTCGGGCGGCGGCGACGTGGCCGCGGCGGGCCTCACCGCGGCGCGCCACCCGCTGCTCGGCGCGGTGCTGGGCGTCGTCGACACCGACCGGCTCGTGCTCACGGGACGGCTCTCCCTGCGCGAGCAGCCCTGGCTCACCGACCACGCCGTCCTCGACACCGTCCTGCTGCCCGGTACGGCGTTCCTGGAACTGGCCGCGCACGCCGCCGAGCACACCGGCAGCGGCACGATCGAGGAACTCACCCTCCAGGCCCCGCTGACGCTGACCGAGCAGCAGCGGGTCAACATCCAGGTGTGGGTCGGCCGACCCGACGAGCAGGGCCGCCGCGAGTTCGGCGTGTACTCCCAGCCGGCCGGGCACACGCCGGGCGCGGAGTGGACGAGCCACGCGTCGGGCATGCTGGCCGACGCGCCGACGCCGGCCCCGGCCGTGGAGGAGTGGCCGCCGCCCGGCGCGGAGCCCGTCGACATCGGCGACTTCTACGGCTGGCTGCTGGCGCGTGGCTTCTGCTACGGCCCCGCCTTCCAGGGCGTGCAGGAGGTGTGGCGGCGCGGCGACGAACTGTTCGCCCGGGCCACCCTGCGCGCCGAGGACGAGCCGGCCGCCGTGCGCTACGGCGTGCACCCGGCGCTGCTCGACGCCGCCATGCACCCGCTCGTGCTGCACGTCGACGGCGGCGGGGACCCGGCGGGCCGGGCGTGGCTGCCGTTCTCCTGGCGCGGGGTGCGGGTGCACCGCCGGGGGGCCTCGGCGGTGCGGGTCCGGCTGACCCCGGCCGGCGAGAACACCCTGCGGGTGAGCACCACCGACGACGAGGGCAACCCGGTGCTGAGCGCCGACGCGGTCGCGGTGCGCCCCGTCACGACGAGCGGACTGACCGGCGCGAGCGGCCCCAGCGCGGCCCTCTACCACACGGAATGGGTGCCGGTGACCGCCCCGACGGGCACCGGCACGCCCGACGTCGAGGTGTTCCGCGTCGAGGCGGGCGACACCGCCGACGCCGTACGGCGGTCCTTGCACCTCACCCTGGCGAGGGTCCAGGAGGCGGCGGCCGGCACCGGACGGCTGGCCGTGGTCACCCGCCGCGGGGATCTCGCGGGGGCCTCCGCCTGGGGTCTGGTCCGCTCCGCCCAGACCGAGCACCCGGACCGCTTCGTCCTCGTCGAGACCGACGGCACCGACAGGTCGGAGCGCGCCCTCGCCGCCGCGATCGCCACCGGGGAGCCGCAGCTCGCCGTCCGCGACGGGGCGCTGACCGTGCCGCGGCTCGCGCGGCACCCCTCCGCCGCCCCCGAGGGCGCGCTCTTCGACCCGGCCGGCACGGTCCTGATCACCGGTGGCACCGGTACGCTCGGCGCCGCGCTCGCCCGCCACCTGGTCACCCGGCACGGCGCGGAACACCTGCTCCTCGTCTCGCGGCGCGGCGCGGACGCGCCCGGCGCCGCCGAGCTGACCGAGGAGCTGGCCGCCCTCGGCGCCACCACGGTCGACGTCGTCGCGTGCGACACCGCCGACCGCGAGGCGCTGGAAACACTGCTCGCCGGGCTCGCCCGGCCGCTGGCGGGCGTGGTCCACACCGCGGGCGTGCTCGACGACGGCATCCTGGAGTCGCTCACGCCCGAACGCCTGGACGCCGTCCTGCGGCCCAAGATGGACGCCGCACTCCACCTGCACGAGCTGGCCGGCGACGTGGAGCTGTTCGTGCTCTACTCCTCGGTCGCGAGCGTCATCGGCACCGCCGGGCAGGCGAACTACGCGGCGGCGAACGCGTTCCTCGACGGCCTGGCCGCACAGCGGCGGGCCGAGGGCCGCTCGGCGACCTCGCTGTCCTGGGGCCTGTGGGCGCAGGCCAGCGCCATGACCGGCCAGCTCGGCGAGACCGACCTGGCCCGCATCGCGCGCGGCGGTCTCCTGCCGCACAGCGTCGAGGAAGGGCACGCGCTGTTCGACGCCGCGTGCCGCTCGGACGAGGCGCACCTGGTGCCCGTCACCATCGACGTCGCCGCGGTGCGCGCCGCGACGCACGCCGCGCCGCCGCTGCACGGCCTGGCCCGGGTGCCGCGCCGGCGACAGGCCGCGACCCGGCCGGGCGCCACCGCGCTGGCCCGCGAGCTGGCCGGGCGCAGCGAAGAGGAGCAGCGCGGGCTGCTGCTCGACATCGTGCGTACGCAGGTCGCCACCGTCCTCGCCCAGCCGGACGTGGACGCGGTCTCCGTGGCCGAACCGTTCCGTCAGCTCGGCTTCGACTCGCTGATGGCCGTCGAGTTGCGCAACCGGCTCAACACCGCGACGGGGCTGCGCCTGCCCGCGACGTTGACCTTCGACTACCCCACCCCGGAGGTCCTCGTCGAGTACCTGCGCGGCGAGCTGGGCGGCCGCGAGGACGAGCCGCAGCGCGCCGTGGCGGCGGTCGCCGCCCGTCCCACCGACGAGCCCATCGCGATCGTCGGCATGGCCTGCCGCTACCCCGGCGGCGTCACCTCGCCGGACGAGCTGTGGCGAATGTTGGTTGACGGCCGCGAGGGCATCACCGGCTTCCCGACCGACCGTGGCTGGCAGCTGGACACCCTGTTCGACCCAGACCCGGACACCCCCGGCACCAGCTACGTCGACCGGGGCGGATTCCTGCTCGACGCGGCCGGGTTCGACGCGGAGTTCTTCGGCATCAGCCCCCGCGAGGCGCTGGCGATGGACCCGCAGCAGCGGGTGTTCCTGGAAACCTGCTCGGCGGCGCTGGAGAACGCCGGCCTGCGACCGGACACGCTGCGCGGCTCACCCACCGGTGTCTTCGCCGGCCTCATGACGCACGACTACGCCGCCCGGTCGGGCGCCGTACCCGACGAGGTCGAAGGGTTCTGGGGCACCGGAACCGCCGGCAGCGTCGCCTCGGGCCGGGTGGCGTACACGTTCGGGCTGGAGGGGCCCGCGGTCACCGTCGACACCGCCTGCTCGTCGTCGCTGGTCGCCCTGCACCTCGCCGTGCAGGCGCTGCGCTCCGGCGAGTGCTCCCTCGCGCTCACCGGCGGCGTGACCGTCATGTCCACGCCCGGCCTCTACGTCGAGTTCTCCAAGCAGCGGGGCCTCGCCCGCGACGGCCGGTGCAAGTCGTTCGCCGCCGCAGCCGACGGCACCGGCTGGGCGGAGGGCGTCGGCGTACTGGTGGTCGAGCGGCTCTCCGACGCGCGCCGCAACGGCCACCGCGTGCTCGCAGTGGTACGCGGCTCCGCCGTCAACCAGGACGGCGCCTCCAACGGCCTCACCGCCCCCAACGGCCCCTCGCAGCAGCGCGTCATCCGCGCCGCACTCGCCAACGCCGGCCTCACCCCCGACCAGGTCGACGCCGTCGAGGCACACGGCACCGGCACCACCCTCGGCGACCCCATCGAGGCCCAGGCCATCCTCGCCACCTACGGCCAGGACCGCGGACGCCCCCTCTGGCTCGGCTCACTCAAGTCCAACATCGGCCACGCCCAGGCCGCCGCCGGCGTCGGCGGCGTCATCAAGATGATCCTCGCCCTGCGCAACGGGCTGCTGCCGCGCACCCTGCACGTCGACGAGCCGTCCCCGAAGGTCGACTGGTCGGCGGGCTCCGTCGCGCTGCTGACCGAGCCCGCCGAGTGGCAGCCGAACGGCCACCCGCGCCGCGCCGGGGTCTCCTCGTTCGGCGTCAGCGGCACGAACGCGCACGTGATCATCGAGGAGCCGCCCGCCGAACCGGACGGCGCAGACGCCGGCACGCCGCCGGCGCTGCCGTGGCTGCTGTCCGCCCGCTCGGAGCAGGCCCTGCGGGAGCAGGCCCGCCGCCTGCACGACCACCTCGCGACCCGGCCCGAACTGCCGGACGCCGACGTCGCCCGATCCCTGGCCGCCCGGGTCCGGTTCACGCAGCGGGCCGCCGTCGTCGGGACCGACCGGCGGGAACTCCTCGACGGCCTCGCCGCGCTGGCCGCCGGCCGGGAGGCCGCCAACCTGGTCACCGGCACCCCCGGGGCCGGCAGGCTCGCGTTCCTGTTCACGGGGCAGGGGGCGCAGCGGTTGGGCATGGGCGCCGAACTCGCCGCCGCGTACCCCGTCTTCGCCGCCGCGTTCGACGAGGTGTGCGCCGTCCTGGACAAGCACCTCGACCGGCCCCTACGCGAGGTCATCGACACCGACGAGCTGCACCAGACCGGCTACACCCAACCCGCCCTGTTCGCCTTCGAAACCGCCCTCTACCGACTCCTCGAATCCTGGGGCATCCGCCCCGACCACCTCGCCGGACACTCCATCGGCGAACTCACCGCCGCCCACATCGCCGGCATCCTCGACCTCACCGACGCCGCCACCCTCGTCACCGCCCGCGCCCGCCTCATGCAGAACCTCCCCACCGGCGGCGCCATGATCGCCGTACAGGCCACCGAAGACCAGGTCGCGCCCCACCTCACCGACGGCGTCGGCATCGCCGCCATCAACACCGCCACCGACCTCGTCCTCTCCGGCGACGAAACCGCCACCCTCACCACCGCCGAAACACTCGCCGCACAAGGCCACCGAACCAAACGCCTCACCGTCTCCCACGCCTTCCACTCCCACCTGATGGAACCCATGCTCGACGACTACCGTGCCGTCGCCGCGTCCATCACCCACCACCAACCCACCATCCCCGTCATCTCCACCGTCACCGGCCGACCCCTCACCCCCACCCCCGACTACTGGGTCGACCAGGTCCGCCACACCGTCCGCTTCCACGACGCCATCACCACCCTCACCACCACCTGCAACGTCGACACCCTCCTCGAGATCGGCCCCGACACCGTCCTCGCCACCGCCGCCGCCACCGGCGACACCACCGCCATCGCCACCACCCGCCGCGGACAACCCGAAACCGCGACCCTCGTCAAGGCCGTCGGGCAGCTCTTCACCGCCGGAGCCGGCCCCGACGCCGGCGCGTACCTGGCGGGCGCCCGCGAGGTGGAGCTGCCGACGTATCCGTTCCAGCACCAGCGGTACTGGCTGGTCCCCGACGACTCCCCCGCCGACGCCGGCGGACTCGGCCTCGGGGCGGCGGACCACCCACTGCTCGGCGCGGTGCTGGGACTCGCCGATTCGGAGCGGAGCGTGCTCACCGGCCGGCTGTCCCTGCGCGAGCAGCCCTGGCTCGCCGACCACGCCGTCCTGGGCACCGTCCTGCTGCCGGGCGCCGCGTTCGTCGAACTCGCGCGGCGGGCCGCCGAGCACGTCGACCTCGACCTCATCGAGGAGCTGACCCTGCACGCGCCGCTGGTGCTGCCGCCGGACGGCGCGGTACGGATCCAGGTGGAGGTCGGGGAACCCGACGAGGCCGGCCGCCGGCCGCTGCGGGTGCACTCCCGACGCGAGGACGCACCCGACGGCGAGCCGTGGACGCAGCACGCGAGCGGCCTGCTCGACGCCGCCACGGAGCCCGACACCGGCTGGGCCGGTGAGTGGCCACCCGCCGACGCCGTCCCCGCCCCGGTCGAGGACCTGTACGACCGCATCGCCGACCTCGGCATCGACTACGGCCCCGCGTTTCGGGGACTGGTGGCAGCCTGGCGCCGCGGCGACGAACTGCTCGCGGAGGTCGCGCTCCCCGCCGACGCGCCCACGGGCCGCTTCGGACTGCACCCGGCGCTGCTGGACGCGGCCCTGCACCCGATCTCCCTGGCCACCGGGACCGACGGTCCGCTGCGCCTGCCGTTCAGCTGGCACGGCGTACGGGTGCTGGCCACCGGGGCGACGGCGCTGCGGGTACGGATCACGCCCACCGCTCAGGACGCGTACGCCCTGGCCCTCGCCGACGGCACCGGGATGCCGGTGGCCACGGTCGAGTCCCTGGTCGCGCGCCCGGTGACGATCGAGCAGCTGCGCTCCACCGCCGGCCCGGACGGGCTGCACCGGTTGGAGTGGCTGCCGGTCCCCACGCCCGTGACCCCCGCCGACGCCTTCGACGTGTTCCCGGTCGGCACCGGCACGGACGCCAAGGCGGTGCGGGCCGCCGTGCACGACGCGCTCGCGGCGGTCCAGGAGTGGCTGCCCGGCGACCGTTCCCCGCTGGTGTTCGTGTCCCGGGGCGCGACCGACGGCACGAACCCGGCGGGGGCGGCGGTCTGGGGCCTGGTCCGCTCCGCGCAGACCGAGCACCCCGACCGCTTCGTCCTCGTCGACACCGACGACCCGGCCCTCGTCGGCGCGGCCGTCGCGACCGGCGAACCGCAGGTGGCCGTCCGCGACGGGGTGTCGACCGTGCCGAGGCTCGCGACGTTCGCGGCCGCCTCGGACCGCCGCCTGTTCGACCCGGCGGGCACCGTGCTCGTCACCGGCGGCACCGGAGCACTGGGCGCCGCGCTGGCCCGCCACCTGGTCACCGCGCACGGTGCGCGGCACCTCGTGCTGACCTCCCGCCGGGGACCGGCCGCGCCGGGCGCCGCGGAGCTGACGGCCGAGCTGGAGTCGCTGGGCGCCAGGATCACGGTCGCCGCCTGCGACGCCGCGGACCGGGCCGCGCTGGCGGAACTCCTGGCGTCCCAGCCCGACCTGGTCGGCGTCGTGCACGCCGCGGGCGTGCTGGACGACGGGACGATCGAGTCGCTCACGCCGGAACGGGTGGACACGGTCCTGCGGGCCAAGGTCGACGCCGCGCTCAACCTGCACGAGCTGGCCGGCGACGTCGAGCTGTTCGTGCTCTTCTCCTCGGCGACCGGGGTGCTCGGCACGGCCGGCCAGGCGAACTACGCGGCGGCGAACGCCTACCTGGACGCGCTCGCCGCGCACCGCCGGGCCGCCGGCCTCCCGGCGACGTCGCTGGCCTGGGGCCTGTGGCGCAGCGGTGGCGCGATGACCGGTGGGCTGACCGAGACCGACCTCGCCCGCATCGGGCGCACCGGCGTGCTGGCGCACACCGTCGAGGAGGGGCTCGCGCTGTTCGACGCGGCCTGCCGGACCGACGAGCCGTGCCTGGTCCCGATCAGGCTGGACGTGGGCGCCCTGCGCACGAGCACGACGGCGCCGCCACCGCTGCGCTCCTTCACCCGCCCCCGGCACGCCTCCTCGGCCGGCAGCGCGGTGCCGCTGTCCCGCCGGCTCGCCGGGCTCACCGAGCCGGAACAGCGCGAGGTGCTGCTGACCCTGGTACGCACGAACGTGGCCGCGGTGCTGGCCCACGAGTCGGTGGAGACCATCGCGGCGGACCAGGCGTTCAAGCAGCTGGGCTTCGACTCGCTGACGGCGGTGGAGCTGCGCAACCGGCTCAACCAGGCCACCGGCCTGCGGATGCCGGCGACGCTGACGTTCGACCACCCCACGCCCACGGCGCTCGTCGAGCACCTGATCGAGGAGTTGGGCGGCAACCAGGAGAAGCTGCGGTTGCGCACCCTGGTCGACGGCATCGCCAGGCTGGAGGCGACGCTGGACGAGCTGGAGACGGCGGACGCGGCGGAGACGGACATCGCCACCGCCCTGCAACGGCTCCTGACGAAGTGGCGCGACAAGTCCAACCCGGCGCCGGCCGAGAGCGCCGACCTCGCCTCCGTCACCGCGGACGACCTGTTCGACATCCTCGACAACGAACTGGACAAGATCTGAACCGACGGGGCGGCGCCGGCAGGCGCCGCCCCGTCCGTCAGCGCAGCTCGCCCGGTCGATCGAGCTGACCCGGGGCCGCCCCCTGCTGGCCGGCGGCGGCAAGGACCTGACCGGCGAGGAGAAGGCCACGGTGACCCGCCCGGACCCGGCCGCGGCCGGAAACGGAAAAGGCCGCCCACGGCGGCCTGGGGGTGGGCGTCGGCCCGCCGGGCGTGGTCACACCCGGCGGGCCCCCGCCGTCATCGCTTCGGGGCGATCAGCGTCCCGTCCTGCGCGTCGAGCACCGAGATGGCCTCCACCGGGCAGAACTCAGCGGCCTCGACCACCGGATCGGACGGCGCCACCACGTCGGCCAGCGGCCGGGAGACGGGGTCCATCGCGAAGTGGTCCGGCGCGCTGCCCACGCAGAAACCCGAGCTGATGCAGCGTTTCGATTCCACCACCAACCGCCACCCGGCCTGGTCGCCGGCCTCGTTCGCGCTCACCACTGCCCCTCTCGTCGTACGTCCACCGTGCCGGGTCGCGGGACCGCGCGTGGCGGCCCGCCCGGTTGCGGCGCGAGCTGACCCACGTCAGCTCACCACCGAGTACTTCTGCCAGCCGGTCGCGACGACCTCCGGCTCGGACAGCGTCGCGAACGGCCGGTCCGGGTCGAACTTGCCGTTGTGCAGGTGGACGACGAGCGTGCCGTCGGCGCGCAGACCCAGCAGGTCCGGACGGCCGTCCAGGTCGATGTCGGTCACCGTGATGATCTCGTACTCCTGCCAGCCCCGGCCGAGCGTGAACCAACGGCCCTCGCCCCGCCACCACGGACCCTCGCCGGAGGTGTCGTGCGCGAACTCGTACAGGTCCAGGTCGCCGTTCGCCCGCCGGACCAGCAGGTCGGGCCGGCCGGTGCCGGTGAGGTCGGCCATCGCCAGCGGGAAGTCCTCGACGTCGACGGTCACCAGGCGGTGCGCGGTGCGGTCGTACGTCTCGTTCTGCTTGACCTGCCGCTGGTTGAAGAACGCGTCCACGTGGCCGGCGTTCTGCTCGCGGCCGAACATGTCGTCGCAGCCGTCCAGGTCGACGTCCGCGATGCCCAGGGTCTCCCACTTCTTGTCGTCGCGGGCGCCGGAGATGCGGATCGGCTCACCGAGGGTGTCGAGACCGTTCAGCCCGCCCTTGTTCGGGTAGAGGAAGATCCCGTGCGTCTCGTTCATGTGCGTCATGCTCACGCCGATGACGTCGGCGTAGCCGTTGCCGTTGACGTCGATGGGACGGACCAGCCCGTGGTTCCGCTCCGGGTGGAAACCGGTGCTGATCAGCACCGGCTCGTCGAAGGTCTCGCCACCACGGAAGCTGCCGCTGTGCGGAAAGACCAGCAGTTCGCCCGTGACGTCGTCACGGACCATGATGTCCATCCTCCCGTTCCCGTTGAACGAACGGCAGTGACCATTCCCGCCCATGCGTGCCACAAATAACCTCCACGTACGCCCCGAAATACGACAGTCCGATCATTACGAAGGGCTCCGGGAGGGGTAACCCCTACCGACACCCCTCACCACCCGTGAAGAGACCGCCACGAACGGCCACCATCCGCCCTTCGCGGCGGTCCATCCGGGAACCGAGAACCGCGGGAATCAGCGGAACCTGACGTGCGAACGGTTCAGCTCGCCCACCGAGGAGACCCCGAGCAGCTTCATGGTGACCTCGATCTCCCGGCTCAGGATCTCCATGGCCCGTACGACGCCACGCCGGCCGCCGGCCATCAGCCCGTACTGGTAGGCCCGGCCGACCACGGCGGCGGTGGCGCCCAGCGCGATCGCGGCGACGATGTCCGCGCCCGAGGTGATGCCGGTGTCGACGAGCACCTCGACCCGGTCGCCGACCTCGTCGACCACGTGCGGCAGCAGTTCGACGGGCACCGGGGCCCGGTCGAGCTTGCGTCCGCCGTGCGTGGAGAGCCACACCCCGTCGACCCCGACGTCCGCGACCCGCTTGGCGTCGGCGACGCTCTGCACGCCCTTGGCGACGAGCTTGCCCGACCAGGCGCCGCGCAGCCACTCGACGTCGTCGATGGACAGTCGCGGGTTGAACACCCTCTTGATCATGTCGGAGGCGGACCCGCCGGTCGCCTTGAGCACCTGCGGGGACGGGGTGCCGGCCCGCCACTGCCGCATCCACCAGCCCGGGTGCAGGAACGCCTCGGCGATGGTGCCGATGCTCATCGACGGCGGGATGGTGAGCCCGTTGCGGATGTCGCGGCGGCGCGGCACGGAGATCGGCGTGTCCAGCGTCAGCAGGATGGTGTCGAACTTCGCCTCCTCGGCGAGCGCGATCAACTCCTTGACCATCGCCCGGTCCTCGGCGAAGTACAGCTGGAACCAGTGCCGGCCCTCCGGCGCGGCGGCGGCGACGTCCGCCAGCGACGTGGTGGCGAGCGTGGAGACGGAGTACGGCACGCCGAACTGCTGCGCGACCGAGGCGACCGCCGGCTCGCCCTCGGCGTGCATCACCCGGTTGAACCCGACGGGCGCCAGGGCGAACGGCAGCTTCTGCCGCTTGCCGAGCACCGTCCGGCTGGTGTCCAGGTTGGACACGTCGCGCAGCACCGACGGCTGGAACTCGATGTTGGCGAACGTCTCCCGCGCGCGGTCGAGGCTGCGCTCGCTGTCCGCCGCCCCGTCGCAGTAGTCGAACACCATCCGGGGCACGGCCCTGCGGGCGGTGGCGCGCAGGTCGGCGATGCCCGCCGCGCGCAGCAGCCGGCGTTCGGTCGGGTTCCACGCCACCTTGGGCGGCTTGATCAGGCTGCTCATCCGAGCGGACTTGCTCATGTGGGCTTCCTTCTGTGAGGGGGGTGAGGAAGGGGCCGCGCCACGTCGTGGGGGTCGGCTACGCGACGAGGGCCCGCTGGGCGAGCAGTTCCTCGACCACCTCGGCAGGCGTCGGGTGGTCGTAGACGAGCGCGGCCGTCAGCTCCAGCCCGGTGAGGGCCTCCAGCCGGCGCCGCAGCTCCACGGCCGTGAGCGAGGAGAAACCGATGTCGAGGAACTCCTGGTTCTCGTCGACCGTGGCGGCCGACGGCAGACCGAGCGTGTACGCGGTCTGGGCCCGCACCACGTGGGACAGCACCGCGCGGGTCTCGGCCTCGTCGGCGCCGTCGAGCAGCCGGCGCAACGCGTCGGGGCTGTCGGCGTCGAGCGTGTCCTCGGCGGCCTCGGTGATGTGGCGCATCGCGTCCGGCAGGTCCCGCAGCAGCGGGCTCGGCCGGTACCGGGTGTAGTCGGGCACGAACGAGGGCCAGTCCACGGCGGCGGCGACCCGGCCGACCGCGCCCGCGCCCACCGCCGCGCCGAACTGCTCGACGGTGAGGTCCGGACCGACCGCGATCGACACCACCCCGTCGCGCTGCTGGGCGATCGCGTCGAACACGGCCGCCGTCTCGGCGGCGCCGGCGACGCCGAACATCTCGTCGACCGTGTGCACGAGCACGAGCCGCTCGGCGCGGGCGGCGAGGGCGGTCGCGACCGGGTCGTCGGCGTCGCTGGTGACGACCACCGTGTCGGCGGCCCCCGTGGTGACCGTCGCGCCCGCCGCCTCCAGCAGGGCGGCGATCCGGTCCGCCAGCGGCCCGCCGTGCAGCGCGA
This sequence comes from Micromonospora sp. DT178, assembly GCF_049841695.1. Taxonomy (NCBI): domain Bacteria; kingdom Bacillati; phylum Actinomycetota; class Actinomycetes; order Micromonosporales; family Micromonosporaceae; genus Micromonospora; species Micromonospora sp. DT178. Next base: position 70,557 of record NZ_JBNCKV010000026.1, on the reverse strand, counting down.
CCGGGCCCGCCGGCCGCCACGGCTCACCGGTCGGCGCGGGGGCCGCGACGAGCCGGCGGGCGAAGACGCCCGCCGAGCGCAGCGCCACCTGGTCCTCGCCGGCACCCCGGGTGAGCACCCGGCACAGGGCGGTCAGCGTCCGGTCGTCGAGCGTCTCGGGCAGGTCGACGACCCCGCCCCAGGCCCGGGGCGTGGCGAGGGCGGTCGAGCGGCCGAAGCCGTACGCCGCCGCCCCGTGCGGGTCGGCGATCCGCTCGGTGGGGGTGACCGCGACCGCGCCCCGGGTCAGGCACCACACGGGAGCCTCGACGCGGGCCTCGTCGAGGGCCCGCAGCAGCCCGGCCGGGGTGGGGCCGGCGGAGGTGGTCAGCAGCCCCGCGGCCACGTGCTCCGGCGTCAGGTCGAGCAGCTCGTCCGCCGTGCCGTCGCGGTACACGCGCACGTCGGCGCCGTGCCGGGTCATCGCCTCGGCGATCCGTTCGGCGTCCGCCGGCACCAGCCACACGCCTCGCAGCGCGGCCACCGGCAGCTCCGTGACCGGGGACCAGCGCAGCTGGTAGCCGGGCGCGGGCCCGCGTCGCCACGACGCCAGCGCCACCGCGACGTCCTTCAGGGTCGCGGAGTCGTCCAGGCCCAGCAGCGCGCCCAGGTCGTCGCGGTCGACGGCGGCCCAGAAGTCGTCGCCCGGCGCGGCGACGGCGGGCGCGTCCGGCCACAGGCGGGTGCGCTGGAAGGCGTACGTGGGCAGGTCGACCGGGCGCGCGCCGGCGAAGAAGGCCGGCCAGTCGACGGGTACGCCGCGGTTGTGCAGGCGGGCGAGCGCCTCGGTCGCCACCAGTTGCCCGTCCCGGTCGGCGCGCTGCGCGGGCACGAACTCGGCCTCCGCCACGCACTCCCGGCCGAGCGCGGTGAGCACCGCGTCCGGGCCCAGTTCGAGGAAGGTGCGTACGCCGCGTGCCGCCAGCGCCTCGACCGCCGCGGCGAACCGCACGGTCGCCCGCACCTGACGCACCCAGTACTCCGGGGTCAGCTCGGCGGGCTCGCCGGTGACCGTGGAGAGCACAGGGATCGTCGGTGGGTGGTGGGTGACGGACCCGGCCACCGCGCGGAACTCGTCGAGCATGGGTTCCATCAGCGGCGAGTGGAACGCGTGCGACACGGTGAGCCGTCTGGTCTTGCGACCGCCGCCGGCCAGTTCCTCGGCGACCGCCAGGGTGGCGGTCTCCTCGCCGGAGAGCACGACCGAGGTGGGGCCGTTGACGGCGGCGACCGCCACGGCGTCGGAGAGCAGCGGCGCGACCTCGTCCTCCGTGGCGCGTACGGCCACCATCGCGCCGCCGGCGGGCAGCGCCTGCATCAGCCGGCCGCGGGCGGCCACCAGCCGGGCGGCGTCCGGCAGGGTGAGGACCCCCGCCACGTGTGCCGCCGCCAGCTCACCGATCGAGTGCCCCGCCACGAAGTCCGGCCGCACCCCCCACGACTCGAACAACCGGAACAGCGCCACCTCCACCGCGAACAACGCCGGCTGCGCCCACCCCGTCAGGTGCACCTCCTCGGTGCCCAACACCTCCCGCAACGGCCGCTCCAGGTGCTCGTCCAACGCACCACACACCTCGTCGAACGCCGCCGCGAACACCGGGAAGCCCATCAGCTCCCCCGCCATCCCGACCCGCTGCGCCCCCTGACCGGTGAAGAGCACGGCGGTCGCCCCGGCGGTGTCGGCGACCCCGCCGACCACCCCGGGGGCGTTCTCGCCACGGGCCAGCGCGGACAGTCCGGCGCGCAGCTCGGCCAGGTCCCGGCCGAGCACGGCCGCCCGGTGCCGCAGGGCGGTACGGGTGGTGGCGAGCGAGAATCCGGCGTCCACGGCGGACGCCTCGTCGGTGAGGTGGGCGGCGAGCCGGGCCGCCTGGTCCCGCAACGCGGCCTGGTCCCGGCCGGACACCACCAGGGGCACCACCGGCACCTGGGCCGTCGAGTCCACCACCACCGGCTCGGGCGCCTGTTCGATGATCGCGTGCGCGTTGGTGCCGGAGATGCCGAACGAGGAGACGCCGGCGCGGCGCGGGCGTCCCGTCTCCGGCCAGGGCACCGCCCCGGTCAGCAGCCGGACCGCCCCGTCGGCCCAGTCCACGTGCGGCGACGGGGCGTCGACGTGCAGCGTCGGCGGCAGCACGCCGTGCCGGATCGCCTCCACCATCTTGATCACCCCGGCGACGCCGGCGGCGGCCTGGGTGTGCCCGATGTTCGACTTGATCGAGCCGACCCAGAGCGGGTGCTCGCCCCGGTCGCGGCCGTACGTCGCGATGAGCGACCGGGCCTCGATCGGGTCGCCCAGGGTGGTGCCGGTGCCGTGCGCCTCGACGGCGTCCACGTCGGCCGGTCGCAGCCCCGCGTCGGCGAGCGCCTGGTTGACCAGGCGCTGCTGCGACGGCCCGTTCGGCGCGGTCATGCCGTTGCTCGCGCCGTCCTGGTTGACCGCGGTGCTGCGCACGACGGCGAGCACCGGGTGGCCGTTACGGCGCGCGTCGGAGAGCTTCTCGAGCACCAGCACCCCGACGCCCTCACCCCAGCCGGTGCCGTCGGCGCCGGCGGCGAAGGACTTGCACCGGCCGTCCGGGGCGAGGGCCCGCTGGCGGCTGAAGTCGATGAACGCGTTGGGCGTCGCGAGCACGGTCACGCCACCGGCGAGGGCGAGCGCGCACTCGCCCCGGCGCAGCGACTGGGCGGCCAGGTGCAGGGTGACCAGCGACGACGAGCACGCCGTGTCGACGGTGACCGCCGGCCCCTCCAGCCCCAGCGCGTACGACACCCGGCCGGAGACCACGCCGCCGGCGACGCCGGTGCCGATGAAGCCGTCGAGCTCGGGCGGCAGGTGCTGAAGGTGCGCGCTGTAGTCGTGGTACATCAGGCCGGCGAACACCCCGGTACGGCTGCCGCGCAGGCTGCTGGGATCGATGCCGGCCCGCTCGACGGCCTCCCACGAGGTCTCCAGGAACAGCCGCTGCTGCGGGTCCATGGCCAGGGCCTCGCGGCGGGAGATGCCGAAGAACTCGGCGTCGAACCAGGCCGCGTCGTACAGGAAGGCGCCCTCCCCGCAGTAGGTGCGGCCGGGCTTGTCCGGATCCGGGTCGACGAGGTTGTCGATGTCCCAGCCGCGGTCGGTCGGGAAGCCGGCCACCGCGTCGACGCCCCCCGCGACCAGGTCCCACAGCTTCTCCGGCGAGCTGGCGCCGCCGGGGAACCGGCAGCCCATGCCGACGATCGCGATGGGGTCGTCGGTGCCGTCGGACGTGGCCACGACCACGGCGGCGGCCGACCCGCCGGCGAAGAGTTCCGCGTCCAGGTGCTCGGCCAGCACCGTCGGGTTCGGGTAGTCGAAGACCAGCGTGACGGGCAGCCGCAGGCCGACGACCGCGTTGAGGCGGTTGCGGAACTCGACGGCGGTGAGCGAGTCGAAGCCCAGCTCCTTGAACGCCTTCGTCGCGCCGACCGCCTCGGCGCCGCCGTGCCCGAGCACGACCGCGACCTGCGTACGGACGATGTCGACCAGCTCCTTGCGCCGCTCGGCCGGGCCGCGACCGGCAAGGGACGCGACCAGGTCGGAGGCCGCCGCGGCGTCGGCGGAGACCTGGCGTCGCGCCGGGGTGCGGACCAGGCCGCGCAGCACCGGGGGCAGCACGCCGCCGGTCGCCTGCTCCCGCAGGGCGGCGAGGTCCAGGTGGATCGGCACGAGGGCCGGCTCGGGCGCGGAGAGCGCCTCGTCGAGGAGCGCGAGCCCGTCCTCGGTGGAGAGCGGCCGCACGCCGGAGCGCCGCATCCGGGCGAGGTCGGCGTCGTCGAGGGCGCCGGTGAGGCCGGTGCGCTGCTCCCACATGCCCCACGCCAGCGACACCGCGGGCAGGCCCCGGGCGCGCCGGTGGGCGGCGAACGCGTCGACGAACGCGTTGGCCGCCGCGTAGTTGCCCTGCCCGGGGCCGCCGAGGACGCCCGCGGCCGAGGAGAACACGACGAAGGCGCTCAGGTCGCCGGCCAGCTCGTGCAGGTTGACGAGCGCGTCGACCTTGGGGCGCAGCGCGGTCGCGACCCGCTCGGGGGTGAGCGACGGGATCATCCCGTCGTCCAGGACGCCGGCCGTGTGCACGACCGCCGTGGGCGGATGCTCCGCGACGAGCGCGGCCAACGCCTCGCGGTCGGCGGCGTCGCAGGCGGCGACCGTCACGTCGACGCCCTGGGCGGTCAGCTCCTCGTGCAGCGTCGCCAGGTCCTCGGTCATGCCACGGCGGCCGGCGAGCACGAGCCGACGTACGCCGTGCCGCGCGACAAGGTGCCGGGCGACGAGACGACCGAGCGTGCCCGACGCCCCCGTGACGAGGACGGTGCCGGTGATCTCCGGCGGCGTGCCCGGCTGCCCGGACGCCTTCGCGAGGCGGGGCACGAGGACCTCGGTGCCGCGCAGGGCGAGCTGCGGCTCGCCCGAGCGCAGCGCGGGCACGAGGTTCGGCGCCCACTGCCCGCCGGCGACGTCGACGAGCACGATCCGGCCGGGGTTCTCGGACTGGGCCGAGCGCAGCAGGCCCCACACGGCGGCGAGCGCGGGCTCGGTGGCGTCGGTGGCCCCTTCGGTCAGGACGGCCAGACGGGCGGCGGCGAACCGGTCGTCGGCGAGCCACTCCTGGGTGGCGGCGAGGGTGCGCTCCACCGCCCGGTACGTGGCCCCGATGAGGTCGTCGCCGTCCTGGGCGACCGGGAGGACCACGTAGTCGGGGACCTCGGCGATCGCGGCGAGGCTGTCGTACGCGGTGGCGCCGGGCAGCTCGCCGCCCACGACCGCGACCGTGGCTGTGGCCCCGCCGTCGGCCACCGGGACGGGCACCCAGTCGAGCACGTGCATCGCCTGGTGGCGCGGGTTGGTCAGGTCGGCGAGCGCGCTCGCGGGCAGGCGGCGGACGGCCAGCGTGTCGATCGTGGCGACCGGCGCGCCGGCCTGGTCGGCGACGGTCACCGCGACGGCGTTCGGGCCGGCCGGCCGGATGGTGACCCGGAGCCGGGCGGCGCCGGTGGCGTGCAGGGTCACCCCGTGCCAGGCGAACGGCAGCCAGGGCCCGCCCTCGCCGTCGTCCGAGGTGAACACGCCCAGGCCGAGCGGGTGCAGCGCCGCGTCGAGCACCGCGGGGTGCAGGCCGAAGCCGGCGACCTTCGCCCCCTCGGGGGCGGTGACCTCGGCGAACACCTCGTCGCCCCGGCGCCACACCGAGCCGAGGCCGCCGAAGGCGGGGCCGTACGTCACGTCGAGCGCGGCGAACCGGTCGTACAGCTCGGCGGTGTCCAGCGCCTCCGCGCCCTCGGGCGGCCAGACGCCCGCCGGGGCCGCGGCACGGTCGACGGCGCCGGGCGCGCCGGCGCCCAGGGTGCCGGTGGCATGCCGGGTCCACGGGCCGTCGCCGTCGGGCCGCGAGTGCACGGTCAGCCGCCGGGCGCCGTCCGGGCCGGGCTCGCCGACGCGGAGCTGGACCTGCACCGCGCCCCGCTCCGGCACCACCAGGGGCGCTTCGAGCGTCAGCTCCTCGACCTCGGTGGCGCCCACCTCGTCGCCCGCGCGGATCGCCAGCTCGACGAAGGCCGTGCCGGGCAGGAAGATCCGGCCCGCCACCCGGTGGTCGGCGAGCCACGGGTGCGCCGAGGTCGACAGCCGGCCGGTGAGCAGCACCCCGTCCGCGCCGGCGAGCGACACGGTCGCGCCGAGCAGCGGGTGTCCGGTGGAGCCCAGGCCGAGGCCGGTGGCGTCGACCGGGCCGCCCGCGCCGCTGGGCCAGTAGGTCCGGCGCTGGAAGGCGTACGTCGGCAGGGCGACCGGCCGGGCCGGGGCGGTGACCAGCGTGGCCCAGTCCGGCTGCACACCACGGGTGTGCGCCTGACCGAGCGACAGCAGGAACCGGCGCACGCCGCCCTCGTCGCGGCGCAGCGTGCCGACGACCGAGCCGCCGCCCGCCTCGTCGAGCAGGTCCTGCACGGCGGGTACGAGCACCGGGTGCGAGCTGACCTCGACGAAGGAGTCGATGCCGTCGGCGATGACGCCGCGTACGGTCTGCTCGAACTCGACGGTCTGCCGCAGGTTGCGGTACCAGTACTCGGCGACCAGCTCGGCGGTGTCGAGCAGCTCACCGGTGACGGTCGAGTAGAGCGGGACGTCGCTGGTGCGGGGCCGCACGGGGGCGAGGACCCGGAGCAGCTCCTCGCGCATCGACTCGACGTGCGCCGAGTGCGACGCGTAGTCGACGTCGATCCGCCGCGCGCGGACCCCGTCACGCTCGCACTCGGCAAGCAGCTCGTCGAGCGCCTCGGGCGCGCCGGAGACGACCACGGTGGACGGCCCGTTCACGGCGGCGACCGACAGCCCGGGCCGCAGCCGCCGGGCGACCTTGGCGACCGGCTCGGAGACGGACACCATGCCGCCCCGTCCGGCGAGGTCCACGGCGATCAGCTGGCTGCGCCGGGTCACCACCAGGGCGGCGTCGTCCAGGGAGAGCGCGCCGGCCACGCAGGCGGCGGCGATCTCGCCCTGGGAGTGTCCGACGACGGCGGCGGGCTCGACGCCGTGCGAGCGCCACACCGCCGCCAGCGAGACCATCATCGCGAACAGCGCGGGCTGGACGACGTCGACCCGGTCCAGGGAGGCGGCGCCCGGGACGCCGCGCAGCACGTCGAGCAGCGACCAGTCGGTGTGCCGGTCCACGGCGGTGGCGCACTCCGCCATCCGGGCGGCGAAGACGGGTGAGGTCTCCAGCAGCTCGGCGGCCATGCCCAGCCACTGCGAGCCCTGGCCGGGGAAGAGGAAGGCGGTGCGGTCGCCGGCGTCGGCGAGCCCGGTGACGAGGTTGCGGGCGGCGCCGCCGTCCGCGAGGGCGTCGAGCGCGGTGGACAGCTCGTCGCGGTCCCCGACGAGGACGGCGCGGTGCGGGAGGCGGGCGCGGGTGCTGGCGAGCGCGTACGCGACGTCGTGCGCGTCGAGGTCGTCGGTCAGGCGCTCGCGCAGCCGGACCGCCTGGTCGCGCAGCGCCGCCTCGGTCCGGGCCGACAGCACCCACGTGGTGGGGCCCTCGGCCGGCGGGGCGCTCTCCGGGGCCTCGGCGGCCGGTGGCTCCTCGATCAGCACGTGCGCGTTGGTGCCCGAGATGCCGAACGACGAGACGCCCGCGCGCCGCGGGTTGTCGCCCCGTGGCCACCGCACCGGCTCGCTGAGCAGCTGGACCGCGCCCTCGGCCCAGTCCACGTGGTGCGACGGCTTGTCGACGTGCAGGGTGCGGGGCAGCTCCTCGTGCCGCAGCGCCATGACCATCTTGATCATGCCGGCGACGCCGGCGGCGGCCTGGGTGTGCCCGAGGTTCGACTTCACCGAGCCGAGCCAGAGCGGCCGGTCCCGTTCCTGGCCGTAGGTGGCGATGAGCGACTGGGCCTCGATCGGGTCGCCCAGCGTGGTGCCCGTGCCGTGCGCCTCCACCGCGTCCACGTCGGCCGTGGTGAGCCCGGCGTTCGCCAGCGCGGCCCGGATGACCCGCTGCTGCGACGGCCCGTTCGGCGCGGTGAGGCCGTTCGACGCGCCGTCCTGGTTGACGGCCGAGCCGCGCACCACCGCCAGGACGCGGTGCCCGTTGCGGCGCGCGTCCGACAGCTTCTCCAGCACGAGTACGCCGACACCCTCGCCGAACGCCGTGCCGTCCGCCGCCGAGGCGAACGCCTTCACCCGACCGTCCGGGGCGAGCCCCTTCTGGCTGGAGAACTCCACGAACGTGCCGGGGGTGGAGATGACGCAGGTGCCGCCGGCCAGCGCCAGGTCGCAGTCGCCGCTGCGCAGCGCGTGCGCGGCCACGTGCACCGCCACCAGCGACGACGAGCAGGCCGTGTCCACGGTGACGGCGGGGCCCTCCAGCCCCAGCACGTACGACACCCGGCCGGACACGACGCTGCCCGCGACCCCGGTCATCGTGTAGCCGATCAGCGCGTCGACATCGCGCTGCATGGCGTTCAGGTACTCGACGCTGTTCGCGCCGACGAAGACGCCGGTCCGGCTGCCCCGCAGCGAGTGCGGGTCGATCCCGGCGTGCTCGAACGCCTCCCACGAGGTCTCCAGCATCAACCGCTGCTGCGGGTCCATGGCGAGCGCCTCGCGCGGGCTGATGCCGAAGAAGCCCGCGTCGAAGTCGGTCGCGTCCGGGATGAAGCCGCCCCGCCGCACGTAGCTGGTGCCGGTGCCGCCGTCCGGGTCGAACAGCTCGTCCAGGTCCCAGCCCCGGTTGGTGGGGAAGTCGGTGATGCCGTCGCCGCCGGACGACACCAGCTCCCACAGGTCGTCGGCGGAGCGTACGCCGCCGGGGAAGCGGCAGCCGATGCCGACGATGGCGATCGGCTCCCGCTCCGTGGCGGTACGCAGCTTCCGCCGCGTCTCGTGCAGATCGGCCGTCACGCGCCGGAGGTACTCGACAAGCTGCTCTTCGTTCGCCATCAGTAAGCCCTCCTCAGCGCGTGCGGTTCAGGCGGCGCCGAGTTCGTCGTCGATGAACCGCAACAGCTCGTCGGCGGAGGCGGTCTTCAGCACCAGGCCCACGTCCGGTCCGTCGGGTTCGGCGTCCACGTCGGACCTGCCACGCCAATTCGACATCACCGCGTGCAACCGTTCGGTAATCCGTGCCTTGACCGCGTCCTCCAGGCCCGCCGCGCCGGCCTGGGCGAACGAGCGTTCCAGCCGGTCCAGCTCGGCCAACAGCCCCGCGGCCGGGTCCACCTCGGCCGGGGCCAGCCCGGCCAGCAGGTGGTCCGTGAGCGCCGTGGCGGTCGGATGGTCGAACACCATGGTGGCGGAGAGCTTCAGGCCGGTGGCCGCCTTCAGCCGGTTGCGGAACTCGACCGCGGTCAGCGAGTCGAAGCCCAGCTCGGTGAACGGCCGGTCGGGGTCGACCGCGCCCGCCCCGGCGTGCCCGAGCACGGCGGCGGCCTGTGCCTTGACGAACTCCAGCGCGGTGTGCCGCCGCTGCGGGCCGCTCTGGCTCGCCAGGAGATCCCGCAGCGCGCCGGGCGACTGCGTCGACTGCTCCACCGACCGTCGGGACGGGCCCCGCACCAGGCCACGCAGCAGCGCGGGCAGCACGCCCGCCCGGCCCAGCTCGCGCAGCGCCGCCGGGTCCACCGGCATGGGCACCAGCAGCGGCTCGTCGATCAGCTCCGCCGCGTCGTACAGCGCCATGCCCTGCTCCACCGACAGCTCCAGCAGCCCGACGCGGGCCATCCGGGCGCGGTCGTTGGCGTCGAGGTGCGCGGTCATCCCGCTCGCCTCGCTCCACAGGCCCCAGGCGAGCGAACGGGCGGGCAGCCCGGCCGCCCGGCGCCGCGCCACCAGCGCGTCCAGGAAGGTGTTCGCCGCCGCGTAGTTGCCCTGCCCGGGGCCGCCCATCGTGCCGGCCGCCGCGGAGAACACGACGAACTCGGCCAGCTCGGCGTCCAGGGTCAGCTCGTGCAGGTTGACCGCCGCGTCGACCTTGGGCCGCAGCACCGCCTCGACCTGCTCCGGGGTCAGCGCGGCCACCAGGCCGTCGTCGAGGACGCCCGCCGTGTGCACCACGGCGGTCAGCGGGTGCGCGGCGGGCACCCGGGCCAGGGTCCCGGCCAGCGCCGCGCGGTCCGCCGCGTCGCACGCCGCGACGGTGACCTGCGCGCCGTACGAGGTCAGCTCGGCCACCAGCTCGGCGGCCCCCGGCGCGTCGGGGCCACGACGGCTGGTCAGCAGGAGGTGCCGCACCCCCCGCCGGGTCACCAGGTGCCGCGCCAGCAGACCGCCGAGGGTGCCGGTGCCGCCCGTGACGAGCACCGTGCCGTCGGGGTCCCGCCGGGGCGGCGCGGTGAGCACGAGCTTGCCGACGTGCCGGGCCTTGGACATGAACCGGAACGCCTCCGGGGCGCGCCGGATGTCGTACGGCCGCACCGGCAGCGGCGTGAGGTCGCCCGTGCCGAACAGGGCGACCACGTCGCGCAGGATCGCGCCGACCCGGTCCGGATCGATGGCGAGCAGGTCGAACGCCTGGTAGGCGACGCCCGGGTGGTCGGCGGCAACCCGGTCCGGGTCCCGCACGTCGGTCTTGCCCATCTCGACGAACCGGCCGCCCGCGCCGAGCAGGCGCAGCGAGGCGTCGACGAACTCCTTCGCCAGCGAGTCGATCACCACGTCGATGCCGGCCGCGCCGAAGCGCTCCTCGAACTCCAGCGTGCGGGAGTTACCGATGTGCGTGTCCGGCAGCCCCATCCCGCGCAGCGCGTCCCACTTGCCGGTGCTGGCGGTGCCGTACACCTCCGCGCCGAGGTGCCGGGCGAGCCGGACCGCCGCCATGCCGACGCCACCGGCGGCGGCGTGCACCAGCACCCGCTCCCCCGGCTTCACCTGCGCCAGGTCGACGAGCGCGTAGTAGGCGGTGCAGAACGCGATCGGCGTCGACGCCGCCGTGGCGAACGACCAGCCCGACGGCACCGGCACGACCATCCGCGCGTCGGTGACCACCTCGGTGCCGAAGGCGCCGTAGAACAGGCCCATGACCCGGTCGCCGACCGCGACGCCGGTCACGTCCGGCGCGGTCTCGACGACCACGCCCGCCCCCTCGCCGCCCATCACGCCGCCGCCGGGGTACATGTCGAGGGCGATCAGCACGTCCCGGAAGTTCAGACCGGCGGCCCGCATCGCGATGCGCACCTGGCCCGCACCCAGCGGGCGCGGCTCCTCCGTCTCGGGCAGCAGCGCGAGGTTGTCCAGCGTGCCGCGTTCGGTGACGTCCAGCCGCCAGCGCCCGGCCGGCGGCGCCGCCAGCGCGGAGCCGCCCGCGGCGCGGGCGAGCCGTGGGGCCAGCAGGACGCCGTCGCGGACGGCGAGCTGCGGCTCGTCGGCCGCGACCGCCGCCGCGAGCGCCCGGTGCGGCTCCCGGTCGTCGACGTCGAGCAGGACGAAGCGGTCCGGGTGCTCGCTCTGGGCCGACCGGAGCAGGCCCCACACCGGCGAGCTGGCCAGGTCGGGGGCCGCCTCCCGCACGCTCACCGCGTCCCGGGTGACGACGACCAGCCGGGCGTCGGCGAACCGCTCGTCGGCGAGCCACTCGCGCAGCACCGCGAGGGTGTCGTGCACGACCCGGTGGGCCGCCCCGGCGGGGTCGTCGGCCGTGCCGGCCGCGCAGGGCAGCACGACCAGGGCGGGCGTCGGCGCGCCGTCGGCCACCCGGGCCCGCAACGTCGCCAGGTCCGGGTAGGTGTCGGTGACGAGGCCGGCGTCCTGCGGCAGGGTGCACCCGCCGAGCGCCGCCCAGCGGACGTCCGGCGCGGCCGCCGGCGCGGCGACCGGGGTCCACTCCAGGCGGAACAGGGCGTCGTGGTGCGTGCCCGGCTGCGCGGGGGCGGTGGCCTCCCGCAGCACCAGCGACTCGACCTCGGCGACCACGGTGTTGCTCTGGTCGGCGACGGTCACCGCGACGGTGTTCCGGCCGCGCGGACGCAGCCGGACGCGCAACTCCGTCGCGCCGACGGCGTGCACGGTCACGCCGCTCCACTCGAACGGCAGCAGCGCCTCGGTGCCGCTGGTGACGAGCGCGAGCGGGTGCAGGGCGGCGTCGAGCAGCGCCGGGTGCAGGCCGTATCCGGCCGCCGTCCGGGCGGCCTCCGCCGGCAGGGCCACCTCGGCGAAGATCTCCTCGCCCTGCCGCCACACCCGGCGTACGCCCTGGAACGTCGGGCCGTACGTGAGACCGGCCGCGGCCAGGGTGGCGTACAGCTCGTCGGACGCGACGGGCTCGGCCGCCGGCGGCCACGCGGTGTCGAAACCGCCCGCCGGCTCCGCGGGGGCGAGCAGGCCCACGCCGTTGCGCACCCACGGCGCCGCGTCGGTGGCGACCCCGTCCGGCCGGGAGTGGACGGTCAGCTGCCGCTGCCCGTTCCCGTCGGGCGCGCCGACGCGCATCTGCACCTGGACCCCGCCCTTGTCGGGCAGGACCAGCGGCGCGGTCAGGGTCAGCTCCTCGACCCGCCCGCAGTCCACCTCGTCGCCCGCGCGGACCGCGAGGTCCACGAGCGCGGTCCCGGGCACGAACACCTGCCCGCCGACGCGGTGGTCGGCCAGCCACGGGTGCGCGGCCACCGAGATGCGGCCGGTGAACAGCAAGCCGTCGGTGTCGGCCAGCGCGACCGCCGCGCCGAGCAGCGGGTGCTCGGTGGCGGCGAGCCCCAGCCCGGCCGCGTCGGCGGTGGCCGTGCCGACGGCCGGCCAGTACCGCTCGTGCTGGAACGGGTAGCCGGGCAGCCGGACCCGCCGCGCGCCCTCGACCCCCCACGTGGGGTGCACGCCGTGCACGTGCGCCTCGCCCAGGGAGAGCAGGAAGCGCGCCAGGCCCCCCTCGTCGCGGCGCAGCGAGCCGACCACGGTGGCGGCGGCCTCCGCGTCGTCGATGACGTCCTGCACGCCGATGGTCAGCACGGGGTGCGGGCTGACCTCGACGATCGTGGTGACGCCCGCGTCGAGCAGGGCCCGGATGGCGGGCTCGTACCACACGGTCTGGCGCAGGTTGCGGTACCAGTACTCGGCGTCCATCGCGACGTCGTCCAGCCAGCGGTCGTCCACCGTCGAGTAGAGCGGCACCTCGGGCCGGCGGGGCTCCAGCCCGGCCAGCACGTCGCGCAGCTCCTCGTGCAGCTCCTCCACGTACGCCGAGTGCGACGCGTAGTCCACGTCGATGCGCTTGGCGCGCACGCCGTCGCGCTGGCACTCGGCCAGCAGCTCGTCGAGGGCGTCCAGTTCGCCGGCCGCCACCGTCGAGCGCGGCCCGTTGACGGTCGCCACGGTCACCCGGCCGGCGAAGCGCTCCAGCCGCTCCCGCACCTCGGCCACCGGCAGCGGCACGGAGACCATGCCGCCCTTGCCGGACAGGCGCAGCAGCGCCCGGCTGCGCAGGGCGACGACCCTGGCCGCGTCCGCCACGGAGAGCGCGCCCGCCACGCAGGCGGCGGCGATCTCGCCCTGGGAGTGCCCCACCACGGCGGCGGGCTCGACCCCGTGGGAGCGCCACAGCGCCGCGAGCGACACCATGACGGCGAACAGGACGGGCTGGACGACGTCCACCCGGTCCAACCCCTCCCCCCGCCGCAGGACGGCCTCGAGGGACCAGTCGACGTGCGGCGCCAGCGCCGCCTCGCACTCGGCCATCCGCGCGGCGAACACCGGGGAGGCGTCGAGCAGCTCCACGGCCATGCCGATCCACTGCGAGCCCTGCCCGGGGAAGGAGAAGGCCACCTTCCCCGGCGTGCCGGCGGCGACCCCGGTGGCCAGGTTCGGCGCGGGCTCCCCCGCCGCGAGCGCGGCGAGGCCGGCGCGCAGCTCGTCGGGCCCGCCCACCACGACCGCGCGGCGCGGGTGGGTGGCCCGCAGGGAGAGCGAGTACGCCAGGTCGCGGGGCGCCACCCCGGCCAGGAGCGGTTCGATGTCGGCGGCCTGCCGGCGCAGCGCGCCGTCCGAGCGGGCGGAGAGCACGAGCGCGACCGGCCCGTCGTCGTACGACCGCTCGGCCTCGGGCGCCTCCGGGGCCTCCTCGATGACGAGGTGGGCGTTGGTGCCGCTGAACCCGAACGACGAGACGCCGCCGCGACGCGGGTGGCCGTTGCGTCGCCACGGCTGCGGTTCGGCCAGCAGCCGCACCCCGCCCGACCAGTCGACGTGCGCCGTCGGCTCGTCCACGTGCAGGGTCCGGGGCAGCTCGCCGTGCCGCAGCGCGAGCACCATCTTGATCACCCCGGCGACGCCGGCGGCGGCCTGGGTGTGCCCGATGTTCGACTTCACCGAGCCCAGCCAGAGCGGCCGGTCCCCGGCGCGGTCCCGGCCGTAGGTGGCGAAGAGCGCGTCGACCTCGATGGGATCGCCCAGCGTCGTGCCGGTGCCGTGCGCCTCCACCACGTCCACGTCGGCGGTGGAGAGTCCGGCGTCGGCGAGCGCCTGCCGGATGACCCGCTGCTGCGCCGGCCCGTTGGGCGCGGTCAGCCCGTTGGACGCGCCGTCCTGGTTGACGGCGGTCCCGCGTACCACGGCGAGCACCTCGTGGCCGGCGGCGAGCGCGTCGGAGAGCCGCTCCAGCACGACCACGCCGATGCCCTCGCCCCAGTTGGTGCCGTCCGCGCCGGCCGCGAACGCCTTGCAGCGCCCGTCCGGGGCGAGCCCGCGCATCCGGCTGAACTCCAGGAACGCGCCCGGCGTCGACATGGCGGTCACGCCGCCCGCGACCGCCATCGCGCACTCGCCCGAGCGCAGCGCCCGCACCGCCAGGTGCATCGCGACCAGCGACGACGAGCAGGCGGTGTCCACCGTCACGGCCGGGCCCTCCAGCCCCAGCACGTACGAGAGGCGACCGGACATGATGCTCGCGGCGTTGCCGGTGGCCATGAAGCCTTCCGCGCTCGCCCCGGCCGCGCCGGTGATCCGGGCGTAGTCGATGTTGTTGGCGCCGACGTACACCCCGGTCGCGCTGCCGCGCAGCGTGGTCGGGTCGATGCCGGCGTCCTCGAAGGCCGCCCAGGACGCCTCCAGCACCAGCCGCTGCTGCGGGTCCATGGCCTCCGCCTCGCGGGGGCTGATGCCGAAGAAGGCCGCGTCGAAGCCCGGCAGGTCGGCGAGGAAGCCGCCCTCGCGGACGTAGCTGGTCCCGGAGTGCTCCGGGTCGGGGTGGAACAGACCGTCGAGGTCCCAGCCGCGGTCGGTGGGGAACGGGCCGATGCCGTCGCGACCCTCGCGCAGCAGCGTCCACAGCTCCTCCGGCGAGCTGACGCCGCCGGGGAAGCGGCAGCTCATGCCGACGATGGCGATCGGCTCGTCGGCGGCGACGGTGCCGACGACCACCTCGGTGCGACCGGTCTCCAACAGGTGCTCGGCCAGCGCGACCGGGGTCGGGTAGTCGAAGGCCACGGCCGCGGAGAGCCGTACGCCGGTGGCCTCCACCATCCGGTTGCGGAACTCCACGGCGGTGACCGAGTCGAAGCCCAGTTCCTTGAACGCGGAGGCCGGTTCGACCGCCTCCGGGCCCGCGTAGCCGAGCGTGAGCGCGACCTGGGTGCGGACCAGCCCGACGACGTGGTCGAGGCGCTCCGCCTCCGGCAGGTCGGCGAGGCGGCGGGCGAAGTCCGACGAGGTGGACGTGTCGGTCGGCGCCTCGTCGGCGACCGCCTCGGGGATGGCGTCGAACAGCCGGCTCGGCCGCAGCGCGGTGAACGACGGCACGAAGGTGGCCCAGTCCACGTCGGCGAGCAGCACGTCCGTGTCGCCGGCCGCCAGGGCGGTACGCATGGCCGCGACGGCGCGCTCCGGCGCCATCGGCGCCAGGCCCCGCTTGCGCAGCGAGGCCGAGATCTCGTCGTCCACCAGCGTGCTCTCGGCCCACGGTCCCCAGGCGAGGGCGGTGGCCGGCTGTCCCCGGCCGCGCCGGGCCTCGGCGAGGGCGCACAGGTGGGCGTTGCCGGCGGCGTAGGCGGCCTGGCCGCCGCTGCCCCAGACGCCGGCCACGGAGGAGAAGAGCACGAACTCGTCGAGGTCCCGCTCGGCGAAGATCGCGTCGAGGTTGGCGGCGCCGGCGACCTTCGCGGAGACGACATTGGTGAACTCGGCGAGGTCCATGTCCACGATGCCGGTGAGCTGGGCCAGCCCCGCCACGTGCACCACGGCGCGCACGTCGGGGTAGCGGTCGACCACCGCCTCCAGGGCCGCCCGGTCGGCCACGTCGCAGGCCACGACGTCGACCTCCGGGCCCAGCCCGCGCAGCTCGTCGAGGAGTTCGGCGGGGGCGGTGCCGCGCCGGCTCAGCAGGACGAGCCGCTCGGCGCCGTGCCGCGCGTACAGCCGGGCGACCTCGATGCCGAGGGTGCCGGTGCCACCGGTGACCAGGACGGTGCCGGACGCGCCGCGCCAGCGCGGGTTGCCGCTGACCGGCGCGCGGTGCAGCCGGCGGACGAACACCCCGTCCGGGCGCACCGCTACCTGGTCCTCCCCGATGCCGGCGAGCACGCCGGCCAGCGCGGCGGCGCAGCGCCCGTCCAGCTCGGCGGGCAGGTCGACCAGGCCGCCCCAGGTGTCGGGCAGCTCCAGCGCGGCGACCCGGCCGAGGCCCCACACCTGCGACTGCGCGACGCCGGTCACCGGGTCGGCCGGGGAGGTGGTGACGGCCCCACGGGTGAGGCACCACAGCGCGACGCCCCGCCCGGCGAGCGTACGGATCAGGTCGAGGGTGGCCGCGGCGCCCGCCGGGACGCCGGGGTGCCCGGGCAGGAACGCCTCGTCGAGCGCGAGGAGGGAGACCACGCCGGCGAGTTCCCCGTCGAGGTGGTCCGCGACGGCGGCCGGGTCGGTGGTGACGACGGTGGCACCGTGCGCGGCGAGCGCGTCGGCGACCGCGCCACCCGCGTCGCCCGTCACCGCCGGCTCGGGAACCACCAGCAGCCAGGTGCCGGCCAGCGCCGCCGGCGTGCCGCCGGGGCGGCGCTCCCACCGCGCCTGGTAACGCCAGCCGTCCAGCGCGGACCGCTCCTGCCGGCCCCGGCGCCACGCGGAGAGCGCGGGCAGCACCGACGCCAGGGGCGCCTGCGGGTCCACGTCGAGCGTGGTGACCACCGTGTCGAGGTCACCGCTGTCCACCGCCGCCCACAGGCCGTCGTCGTCGCCGGCCTCGCCCACGGCGGCCGGCTCGACGCTGTCCTGCCAGAAGCGCTCGTGCTGGAAGGCGTACGTCGGCAGGTCGACCCAGGACGGACCGGACCGGTGGTAGAACGCCTCCGGGTCGATCGTGACGCCCCGGGTCTCCAGCCGTGCCAGCGCCTCCACCAGGGCGGGCGGCTCGTCGCGGTCCCGGCGCAGCACCGGCGTGGCCAGCACGTCGCCGTCCAGGCAGTCGGCCGCCATGGTGGCGAGCACCGAGTCCGGGCCCAGCTCGAGGAACGTCGTGACGCCGGTCGCGGCGGCGGCGCGTACCGCGTCCGCGAAGCGCACGGTCGCGCGGACCTGCCCGACCCAGTACTCCGGGGTCGCCAGTTCGTCGCCCGCCGGCGCGCCGGTGACCGTGGAGACCAGCGGGATCGTCGGCGGCGCGTACGAGATCGTCTCGGCCACCGCCCGGAACTCCGCGAGCATCGGGTCCATCAGCGGCGAGTGGAAGGCGTGCGACACGGTCAGCCGCCGGGTGCGCCGGTCGGCGAACCGCGCGGCCACCGCCGCCACCGCCTCCTCGGTGCCCGAGACGACCACCGAGTCCGGCCCGTTGACGGCGGCGATGTCGGCGTCCGCGCCGAGCAGCGGCGCGACCTCGTCCTCGGTGGCCTGCACGGCGAGCATCGCCCCGCCCGCCGGCAGGGCCTGCATCAGCCGGCCCCGGGCCGCGACCAGGCGGGCCGCGTCGGCGAGCGGGAACACCCCCGCGACGTGCGCGGCGGCCAGTTCGCCGATCGAGTGCCCGGCCAGGACCGAGGGGGTGACGCCCCAGGACCGGACGAGCCGGTACAGGGCCACCTCGACGGCGAACAGGGCGGGCTGGGTCCAGCCGGTCCGGTGCAGCTCCTCGGTGTCGAGGACCTCGCGCAGCGGCCGGTCCAGGTGCGGGTCCAGGGCGGCGCACACCTCGTCGAACGCCGCCGCGAACTCCGGGTACGCCGCGTACAGCCCGCGGCCCATGCCGAGGCGCTGCGCGCCCTGCCCGGAGAAGAGCATCCCGACCCGGCCGTCCGTCGCCCGGCCACGGACCAGGTTGGCGGCCTGCTCGTCGCGGGCCAGCGCGGCCAGGCCGGCGGCCAGTTCCTCGGCGGTGCCGCCGAGCACCGCGGCCCGGTGCGGGAAGCGGGACCGGGTGGTGGCCAGGGCGTAGCCCAGCTCGGCCGGCTCCACCTGCGACACCACGGCGGAGAGCCGCCGTGCCTGGTCCCGCAGCGCGTTGGCGTCGCGGGCGGTGAGCAGCAGCGACGTCACCGGCGCGGCGGCCGGCTCGGGCGCGGCGGCGGCCGGCGCCTGCTCCACGATCACGTGCGCGTTGGTGCCGCTGAACCCGAACGACGAGACGGCGGCCCGGCGCGGCTGCCCGGTACGCGGCCACGGCGTGGCGGCGGTCAGCAGCCGGACGTTCCCGGCCGTCCAGTCGACCTGGTCCGACGGCTGCTCGGCGTGCAGGGTCGCGGGCAGGACGCCGCGCCGGATCGCCTCCACCATCTTGATGACCCCGGCCACCCCGGCGGCGGCCTGGGTGTGGCCGATGTTCGACTTGACCGAGCCGAGCCAGAGCGGGTCCTCCCGGTCCTGGCCGTACGTGGCGAGCAGCGCCTGCGCCTCGATCGGGTCGCCGAGGGTCGTGCCGGTGCCGTGCCCCTCGACCACGTCGACCTGGCGCGTCGACAGGCCCGCGTCGACCAGCGCGGCCTCGATGACCCGCTGCTGCGACGGCCCGTTCGGCGCGGTCAGCCCGTTCGACGCGCCGTCCTGGTTGACCGCGGAGCCCCGCACGACCGCCAGGACGCGGTGACCGTGCGCGAGCGCGTCCGACAGCCGCTCCACCAGCAGCACGCCGGCGCCCTCGGCGAACCCGGTGCCGTCGGCGTCCGCCGAGTACGAGCGGCACCGTCCGTCCGGCGACAGGCCGCGCTGGCGGGAGAACTCGACGAACGTCAGCGGCGTCGCCATGACCGAGACGCCGCCGACGAGCGCGAGCGTGCAGTCGCCCCGACGCAGCGCCTGGATCGCCAGGTGCAGCGCCACGAGCGACGACGAGCAGGCGGTGTCGACGGTGACCGCCGGCCCTTCCAGCCCCAGCGTGTAGGCGACCCGGCCGGAGACCACGCTGCCGGAGCTGTTGCTGCCCAGGTAGTCGTGGTACATCAGGCCGGTGAACACGCCGGTCGGGCTGCCGGCGAGCGAGGCGGGGTCGATGCCGGCGCGCTCCAGGGTCTCCCACGCGACCTCCAGCAGCAGCCGCTGCTGGGGGTCCAGGCCGATTGCCTCGCGGGGGCTGATGCCGAAGAACGTCGGGTCGAAGTCGGCCGCGTCGTACAGGAAGCCGCCGCGCGAGGTGTAGGAGGTGCCCTCGCGCAGCGACTGGGGGTCGTACAGCGACTCCAGGTCCCAGCCGCGGTCGGTCGGGAACGCGCCGGTGGCGTCGGTCCCGGACTCCACCAGCCGCCACAGGTCCTCGGGACTCGCCACGCCCCCGGGGTAGCGGCAGGCCATGCCGACGATCGCGACCGGCTCGTGCGCGGACGCCTCCACCTCGTGCAGGCGCTGCCGGGTCTTCTGCAGGTCGACCGTGACCCGCTTCAGGTAGTCCCGGAGCTTGTCCTCGTTAGCCACTAGGGTCGCCCTCCTCGCACTGTCATGAGATCCCGAGTTCGCTGTCGATGAGAGCGAAGACCTCGTCGTCGGTCGCGGATTCGATGTCGTTGCCGGTGGACGCGGGCTCGCCGCCCAGCTTCGAGAGCACGTCGCGCAGCCGCAGGGACAGCCGCGTACGGGACTGCTCGTCGACGTCCGACAGGACCGCCTCGAGGCGGTCGAGTTCGGCGAACGCGGCCAGCACCGCGTTGGTGTCGCCCGCCTCGCCGGAGAGTTCGGCCCGCAGGTACGCGGCCAGGGCCTTCGACGTCGGGTGGTCGAACACCAGCGTCGCGGGCAGCCGCAGCCCGGTCGCCGCGTTCACCCGGTTGCGCAGCTCGACCGCGGTGAGAGAGTCGAAGCCGAGCTCGTTGAACGGCCGGTCGGCGGCGACCGCGCCCGGGTCCGGGTAGGCCAGCACCCCCGCCACCTGGATACGCACCAGGTCGAGCAGGACGGCCTCGGCCTCCTCGGCGTCCCGGCCCGCGAGCCGCTGCCGCAGCGCGTCGGCCGCTCCCGCGTCGGTGTCGGCCGCCCGTCTGGCGGGCACCCGGACCAGGCCGCGCAGCACCGGCGGCACCATGCCCGCGACGGCGCGTTCCCGCAGGGCCCGGTGGTCGAGCTTGATGGGCGCCACCATGCCCCCGGTGTGCAGCGCCGCGTCGAACAGGGCCAGCGCCTCCTCGACGGCGAGCGCGCCGACGCCGGAGCGCGACATGCGCCGCAGGTCGGCCTCGGTCAGCTGCTCCGCCATGCCCGCCTGCTCCCAGCGGCCCCAGGCCAGCGACACGGCCGGCAGGCCGTTCGCCCGCCGGTGCTGGGCGAGCGCGTCCAGGTAGGCGTTGCCGGCGGCGTAGTTGCCCTGGCCCGGTCCGCCGAGCACCCCGGAGGCCGACGAGAACAGCACGAACGCGGTCAGGTCCCGGGTCAGCTCGTGCAGGTTCGTCGCGGCGTCGACCTTGGGCCGCAGCACCGGGTCGATCCGGTCCGGGGTGAGCGAGGTGATGACGGCGTCGTCGACGACGCCGGCCGTGTGCACCACCCCGCGCACCGGGTGCGCCGCGAGCAGCGCGGCGAGCGCGTGCCGGTCGGCGACGTCGCACGCGGCGACGGTGACCTCGGCCCCCAGGGCGACGAGTTCGTCGCGCAGCTCGGCCGCGCCCTCGGCGGCGGGGCCGGTGCGGCTGACCAGCACCAGCTCGCGGACCCCGTGCCGGGTGACCAGGTGCCGGGCGACGAGCCCACCGAGCGCGCCGGTGGCGCCGGTGACCAGGACGGTCCCCTCGAAGGCGGTCGCGGCGGTCTCGTCGGTGGCGCCGGCCCGCGCCAGGCGGGGCACCAGGACCTCGGCGCCGCGGACGGCGAGCTGCGGCTCGTCGGAGCCGAGCGCGGCCGACAGGCCGGTCCCGGTGCCCTGGTCGTCGACGTCGACCAGGACGAACCGGTCGCCGTGTTCGGACTGCGCGGACCGCACCAGGCCCCAGGCCGCCGCACCGGCGAGGTCGGTGACGTCGCCGTCGGGACGGGTGGCCACCGCGCCGCCGGTCAGGACGGCGAGGCGGGCGGCGGCGAACCGCTCGTCGGCGAGCCACTGCTGCGCGAGGGCGAGGACCTGATGGGTGGCCGCGCGGGCCCGCGCGTCCTCCGCGACGCCCCGGTCCGGGGCGCACCGCGCCACCACCACGTCGGGCACCGCGGCGCCGGCGTCGACGGCGGCGGCGAGGGCCGCCAGGTCCGGGTACGCGGTCGCGTCGAGGCCGTCGATCCGCTCCCCGAGCACCGCGACGGTACGCGGCCGGGGCGAGGCGGTCAGCGGCGTCCAGTCCAGGCGCAGCAGCGACTCGTGCCGGTCGCGGCGCAGCGCCGCCAGCTGTTCGGGCGACACCGGCCGTACCGCCAGCGCCTCGACCGAGGCCACCGGGGCGCCGGTCGCGTCGGCCAGGGTGATGGCCGCCGTGCCGTCGCCCGGCACGATCCGGGCCCGCAGCCGGTTGGCGCCCGCCGCGTGCACGGTGAACCCGCGCCACGAGAACGGCAGCACCGGGTCGCCGTCGCCGGTCGACGCCACCGCGTGCAGGACGGCGTCCAGCAGCGCCGGGTGCAGGCCGAAGCGGCCGGCATCGTCGTGGGCCTGTTCGGGCAGGGTGATCTCCGCGAACACCTCGTCGCCGCGCCGCCACGCCGCGGTCAGGCCCTGGAAGACCGGGCCGTAGCGCAGGCCGCGCGCGAACAGGTCGTCGTACGCCGTGGCGACGTCGACCGGCTCCGCGTCCGGCGGCCAGGCCCGCAGGTCGGCGCCGGCGGCCCCGGCCGGGGTCAGCCGGCCCACCGCGTGGGTGGTCCACCCGTCCCCGTCCTCGATCCGCGAGTGGACGCTGACCTCCCGGCCGCCGTCCGGCGCCGGTTCGCCCACCGCCACGCGCACCTGCACGCCGCCGGAGTCCGGCAGCACCAGCGGCGCCTCCAACGTCAGTTCCTCGACGCGCGGGCAGCCGACCTCGCGGCCGGTGTGGGCCGCCAACTCGACCAGCGCCGCACCGGGCAGCAGCACCACGTCCGCCACCGCGTGGTCGGCCAGCCACGGGTGGGTGGTCAGCGCGAGCCGGCCGGTGAACACCGCGCCGCCGTCCGGCAGCTCGACCGCCGCGCCCAGCAGCGGGTGGTTCGCCCGCGTCTGGCCCAGCCCGCTCGCGTCGCCGGTGCCGGCGCCCGCCCGCGGCCAGTACGGCTGGTGCTGGAACACGGACGTGGGCAGCTCCACGGTCCGCCCCGGCACCACCGAGGGCCAGTCGATGGTGGTGCCGCGCACCGCGAGCCGGGCCAACGCGGTGGCCACGGTCTCCGGCTCGGCGCGGCCCTTGCGGCACACCGGGATCCACTCGCCCTCGGCCACGTTCCGGCCGAGCGCGGTCAGCACCGCGTCGGGGCCGATCTCGAGGAAGGTGGTGACCCCGGACGCGGCCAGCGTGGCGACCGCGTCGGCGAACCGGACGGGCTCGCGCACCTGCCGCACCCAGTGGTCGGTGTCGAGGATGGTGGGCTCGCCCGTCACCGTCGAGACCAGCGCGACGGCCGGCTCCCGGCAGTCCACCTGGGCCACGACCGCGCGGTACCCGTCGAGCATGGGGTCCATCAGCGGCGAGTGGAACGCGTGCGACACGGTCAGCCGCCGCGCCCTGCGGCCCTTGCCCGACAGCTGTTCGGCCACGGCGAGGGTGGCGGTCTCGTCGCCGGAGAGCACCACCGACTCCGGCCCGTTCACCGCGGCGACGGCGACCGTAGGCGGCAGCAGCGGCGCGACCTCGTCCTCCGTGGCGCGTACGGCCACCATCGCGCCGCCGGTGGGCAGCGCCTGCATCAGCCGGCCGCGCGCCGCGACGACCCTCGCCGCGTCGGCGAGCGACCAGACGCCCGCCACGTGCGCCGCCGCCAGCTCACCGATCGAGTGCCCCGCCACGAAGTCCGGCCGCACACCCCACGACTCGAACAACCGGAACAGCGCCACCTCCACCGCGAACAACGCCGGCTGCGCCCACCCCGTCAGGTGCACGTCCTCCGTGCCCAGCACCTCCCGCAACGGCCGCTCCAGGTGCTCGTCCAACGCGCCGCACACCTCGTCGAACGCCGCCGCGAACACCGGGAAGCCCATCAGCTCCCCCGCCATCCCGACCCGCTGCGCCCCCTGACCGGTGAAGAGCACCGCGAGCTTCCCGCCGTCGACCGTGCCGGTCACCACCTGGTCGTCGAGCAGCACCGCGCGGTGCGGGAACCCGGCCCGCCCGGTGGCGAGCGTGTACGCGACGTCGACCGGGCGCAGCGTCGGGTCGGCGGCGACGTGGGCGCGCAGCCGCGGGATCTGCTCCCGCAGCCCCTCCTCGGTCCGCGCGGAGAGCAGCCACGGCGTGAACGGCACGTCCGGCTCGTCGGCCGGCGGCGCCGGGTCGGCCTGCTCAAGTACGACGTGGGCGTTGGTGCCGCTGATGCCGAAGGACGACACGGCGGCGCGCACCGGGCGGTCGGCGGCGGTGAGCGGCGTGGCGGCCGAGGCGACGCGTACCGCGCCGGCGGACCAGTCCACGTGCGGCGAGGGCTCGTCCACGTGCAGGGTCTGCGGGAGCACGCCGTGCCGCAGCGCCAGCACCACCTTCATGATGCCGGCGACGCCGGCGGCGGCCTGCGTGTGCCCGAGGTTCGACTTGACCGAACCCAGCAGCACCGGCGCGGCCCGTTCCTGCCCGTACGTGGCGAGGACGGCCTGCGCCTCGATCGGGTCGCCCAGGGTGGTGCCGGTGCCGTGCGCCTCCACCACGTCGACGTCGGACGGGGACAGCCGCGCGTCCGCCAGGGCGGCCCGGATCACCCGCTGCTGCGACGGCCCGTTGGGCGCGGTGAGCCCGTTGGAGGCGCCGTCGGAGTTCACCGCCGAGCCGCGCACCACGGCCAGTACGGGGTGCCCGTGGCGCCGGGCGTCGGAGAGCCGCTCGACCACCAGCACGCCGACGCCCTCGGAGAGCGACGTGCCGTCGGCCGCGCCCGCGAACGACTTGCACCGCCCGTCGGGGGCCAGGTTGCGCTGCCGGGAGAACTCCAGGAAGGTGCCCGGCGTCGACATCACCGACACGCCGCCGGCGAGCGCGAGGGAGCACTCCCCGTTGCGCAGCGCGGAGACGGCGAGGTGCAGGGCGACCAGCGACGACGAGCAGGCGGTGTCGACGGTCATCGCCGGGCCCTCCAGCCCGAACGTGTACGAGATCCGGCCCGAGATCACGCCGCCGGAGTTGCCGGTGGAGAGGAACCCGTCGACGGACTCGGCGGAGGCGCTCAGCACGGTGCCGTAGTCGTTGTACATGACGCCCGCGTACACGCCGGTCCGGCTGCCGCGCAGCGTGGTCGGGTCGATGCCGGCCCGTTCCAACGCCTCCCACGAGGTCTCCAGCAGCAGCCGCTGCTGCGGGTCCATCGCCAGCGCCTCGCGCGGGGAGATGCCGAAGAAGCCGGGGTCGAAGTGGGCCACGTCGTGGAGGAAGCCGCCCTGGTCGACGTAGCTGGTGCCCGACGTGTCCGGGTCGGGGTCGAAGAGCGCGTCGAGGTTCCATCCCCGGTTGGTGGGGAACGGCCCGATGGCGTCGCCGCCGCCGACCAGCAGCCGCCACAGGTCCTCGGGGGTGCGCACGTCGCCGGGGAAGCGGCAGGCCATGCCGACGATCGCGACCGGCTCGTGGTCGTGCCGGGCCACGGCGACGTCCGCCGTCGCGGTCCGCCCGCCGGCCAGCTGCTCCACCAGGTGCCCGGCCAGCGCCTCGGGCGTCGGGTAGTCGAAGACCAGGGTCGCCGGCAGCCGCAGCCCGGTCGCCACGCCGAGCTGGTTGCGCAGGTCGAGCGCGGTGAGCGAGTCGAAGCCCAGTTCCTTGAAGGGGCGGCCCGCCGGCAGCCGGTCCGCCCGGGCGTAGCCGAGGACGGACGCGACCCGGGTGAGCACCGCCTCCAGCACGACCTCGGTCCAGCGCTCGGCGGGCACCTCGGCCAGCCGCTGGGCGAGGGAGGAGCCGCCCACCGCCCGGCGGGCGGGGGCGCGGACCAGGCCGCGCAGCAGCTCCGGCGGTTCCCGGTCGTCCCGGCCGAACGCGGCGAGGTCCACCGGCACCGGCGCCAGCAGCGCGTCGGCCGTCCGGATCGCGGCGTCGAACAGCGCCAGGCCGTCCTTGCTGGACAGCTCGCTCATGCCGCTGCGCGCCATCCGGCTCAGCTGCGCGCCGCCCACCTCGGCGGTCATCTCGCTGCGCTCGGCCCACAGCCCCCAGGCGAGCGAGTGGGCGGGCAGTCCCGCGGCCCGGCGTCGCGCCGCGAGCGCGTCGAGCAGCGCGTTCGCCGCCGCGTAGGCGCCCTGGCCGGGGCTGCCGAAGATGCCCGCCGCCGAGGAGAACAGCACGAAGGCGGTGACGTCGCCGGCCAGCTCGTGCAGGTGCCAGGCCGCGTCCACCTTGGGGCGCAGCGCCTCGGCGAGCCGCTCCGGGGTGAGCGTGGCGATGGTGGCGTCGGCCATCACGCCCGCGGTGTGCACGACGCCGGTGACCGGGTGCGCCGCGAGCAGGGCCGCGACCTGGTCGCGGTCCGCGACGTCGCACGCCAGCACCGTCACGGTCGCGCCCAGCTCCGCGAGTTCGTCGCGCAGCTCCTCCGCGCCGGCGGCGGCGAGGCCGCGGCGGCTGGTCAGCACGAGGTCGCGTACGCCGTGCGCGGTGACCAGGTGGCGGGCGACCAGCCCGCCCAGGGTGCCGGTGCCACCGGTGACGAGCACCCTGCTGTCCGGGCCGAACACCGCCGGCCCGGCGACGTCCTGCTCGGGCACCCGGGCCAGGCGGGGCGCGCGCACCACGCCGTCGCGGACGGTGAGCACCGGCTCGCCCGTCGCCAGCGCCGCCGCCACCAGCTCGTCGGCGGTGTCGTCGGCCTCCAGCAGGACGATCCGCCCCGGGTTCTCCGCCTGCGCGGAGCGGACCAGGCCGTGCACCGCCGCGCCGGCGAGGTCGTCCGGGCGGGTCACCACGACGAGCCGGGTCTCGGCCTGCCGGGCATCGGCGAGCCACCGCTGGATCGTGCCCAGCGCGTACGCCGTCAGGTCGGACACCCCGGAGATGCCGGGCGCGTCGGAGAAGCACGGCAGGAACAGCGTGTCGGCGGCCACGTCGGCCAGCGCCACCGGCGGCGCGCCGAAGACCGCCGTGCCGCCCAGGGTCTGCCACGTACCGCGCTCGCCCCGGCCGGCGGTCAGCGGCGCCTGCTCCAGCCGGAACAGCGACTCGACGAAGCCGCTGCGTCCCTTGAGGGCCTGCGGGGCCACCGTGCGTACGGTGAGCGCCGCCACGGTGGCCACCGGGGCGCCCGTGTGGTCCGCGAGGAGCAGGGTCGCGCTGTCCGCCCCCGTCCTGGTGAGCCGGACGCGCAGGCTCGTCGCGCCGGCCCCGTGCAGCGTCACGCCGTTCCAGGAGAACGGCAGCTTCGCCGCGCCGTCCCCGACGTCCGCGGCGAGGGCGTGCAGGGCGACGTCGAACAGCGCCGGGTGCAGGCCGAAGCCGTCGACGTCGATCCCCTGCGGCAGGGCCACCTCGGCGAACGTCTCGTCGCCCCGCCGCCACGCCGCCCGCAGGCCCTGGAACACCGGGCCGTACTGGAGGCCGAGGCCGGCGAGCCGGTCGTACAGGTCGCCGAGGTCGACGGCCGACGCGTCGGCGGGCGGCCACTGGGTGAGGCGCTCCCCCGCTCCCGTGGCGGCGGCGAGGACACCGGTGGCGTGCCGGGTCCACATGCCGATCTTCGCCTCGGTGTCGGTCTGCCCGTAGACGCCGAGCGCGCGGCGGCCGTGCTCGTCCGGTGCCTCCACGGTGAGCCGCAGGGCCACCCCGCCGTGTGCCGGGACGACGAGCGGGGAGGTGATGACGAGTTCCTCGACGGCCGGGCAGCCGACCTCGTCGCCGGCCCGCACGGCAAGTTCGACCAGCGCCGTGCCGGGCAGCAGGACGGTGTCCAGGACGGCGTGGTCGGCCAGCCACGGGTGCGTCTCCAGGCTGATCCGGCCGGCGAGCACGACGAGGTCCCGCTCCGGGACGGTGAGCGCGGCACCGAGCAGCGGGTGACCGACGACGTCGATGCCGAGGCCGCGGGCGTCCACGGCGGACGCCGCCGCGAGCTGCCAGTACCGCTGGTGCTGGAACGCGTACGTCGGCAGCGGGGCCGGGACGCCGCGGGTGTGCCGGGAGAAGTCGACGGCGACCCCACGGACGTACGCCTCGGCCAGGGAGAGCAGGAAGCGCGACAGGCCGCCCTCGTCGCGCCGCAGCGAGGCGACGAGCGCGGCCGGGGCGTCGGCGCGGTCCAGGATCTCGCGTACGCCCATGCCGAGCACGGGGTGGGGGCTGATCTCCACGAGGACGTCGTGCCCGTCGGCAAGCAGGCGGTCGATCGCCTCCTCGAACCGGACCGTGCCGCGCAGGTTCGCGTACCAGTACCCGGCGTCGAGGGTGGCGGTGTCGACGACCTCGCCGGTGAGCGTGGAGTACAGCGGCACGTCGGCGCTGCGCGGCCGGACGTCGGCGAGGACGCGCAACAGCTCGTCCCGGATGGCCTCGACCTGCGCGGAGTGCGAGGCGTAGTCCACCGGGATCATCCGCATCCGCACGCCGTCGGCCTCGCACGCGGCCAGCAGCTCGGCGAGGGCGTCGGGCTCGCCGGAGACGACGGTGGCGGCGGGACCGTTGACCGCCGCGACGGAGATCCGCTCGCCCCACCGGGCGAGGCGCTCCTGCACGTCGGCCCGGGGCGCCGCCACGGAGGCCATGCCGCCGCGCCCGGCCAGCCCGGCGGCGATCGCCCGGCTGCGCAGCGCGACCACGCGGGCGCCGTCGTCGAGGCTGAGCGCGCCGGCGACGACGGCGGCGGCGATCTCGCCCTGCGAGTGCCCCACCACGGCGGCGGGCCGCACGCCGTACGACCGCCACAGCTCCGCGAGCGACACCATCACGGCGAACAGCACGGGTTGCACCACGTCCACCCGGTCGAGCGACGGCGCGCCGGGCACACCCCGGACGACGTCCAGCAGCGACCAGTCGGTGAACGCGTCGACGGCCCGCGCGCACTCGTCCATCCGGTCCGCGAACACCTCGGCGGTGTCCATCAGCTCGACGGCCATGCCCGCCCACTGCGAGCCCTGGCCGGGGAACATGAAGACGACCCGGGGCTCGTCGCCCAGCGCGGCGCCGGTGGCGACGGTCGGCGCGGGTTCGTCCGCCGCGACGGCGGCCAGAGCGGCCCGCAGCTCGGCGGGGTCCGCGCCGACCACGACCGCCCGGTGCTCGAACCGGGCGCGCGTCGCCAGGGCGGCGGCGACGTCGGCCGGGGCGGCGGGGTGCAGGTCGAGGTGGGCCGCCAGCCGGGCCGCCTGGTCGCGGCGGGCCTCGGGCGTACGGCCGGAGAGCACCCAGGGCACGGGCCCGGTCGCCGCCTCGGCGGGCGGCGCGGTCTCCTGCGCGGGCGGCTCCTCGATGATCACGTGGGCGTTGGTGCCGCTCACGCCGAACGACGAGACGCCGGCGCGGGACGGCTCGGCGCCCCTGGGCCAGGCGACGGCCTCGGTCAGCAGGTCGACCGACCCCTCGGTCCAGTCGACCTGGTCGCTCGGGGCGTCCACGTGCAGCGTCTTCGGCAGCAGCCGGTGCCGCATGGCGAGCACCATCTTGATGATGCCGCCGACGCCGGCGGCGGCCTGGGTGTGACCGATGTTGGACTTGACCGAGCCGAGCCACAGCGGCCGGTCCCGGTCCTGGCCGTAGGTGGCGAGGATGGCCTGGGCCTCGATCGGGTCGCCCAGGGTGGTGCCGGTGCCGTGCGCCTCGACCACGTCGATCTGGTTGGCCGACAGCCGCGCGTTGGCCAGCGCCGCCTGGATGACCCGCTGCTGCGCCGGCCCGTTCGGGGCGGTCAGGCCGTTGGAGGCGCCGTCCTGGTTGACCGCCGTCCCGCGGACGACGGCGAGCACCGGGTGCCCGTTGCGCCGGGCGTCGGAGAGCCGCTCCACGATCAGCATGCCGACGCCCTCGGCGAAGCCGGTGCCGTCGGCGGCGGCGGCGAAGGACTTGCACCGGCCGTCCGGCGACAGCCCGCGCTGCTTGGAGAACGCGACGTAGGTCTCCGGGGTCGCCATCACGGTGACCCCGCCGGCCAGCGCGAGCGAGCACTCGCCGTTGCGCAGGGCCTGCACGGCCAGGTGCAGGGCGACCAGCGACGACGAGCACGCGGTGTCGACGGTGACGGCGGGCCCCTCCAGGCCGAAGGTGTACGCCACCCGGCCGGAGGCGATGGCGCCGGTGGCGTTGTTCTCCGCGTAGTCGTGGTACATCATCCCGGCGAAGACGCCCGTGTCGCTGCCGCGCAGCCCGGTCGGGTCGATGCCCGCGTTCTCGAAGGCCTCCCACGAGGTCTCCAGCAGCAGCCGCTGCTGCGGATCCATGGTCAGCGCCTCGCGCGGGCTGATCCCGAAGAACTCCGGGTCGAACTCGGCCGCGTCGTGCAGGAAGCCGCCCTCGCGGGTGTACGACCGCCCCGGCGTGCCGGGCGTGGGGTCGTAGAGTTCCGCGACGTTCCAGCCGCGGTCGGTGGGGAAGCCGGTGATCCCGTCCCCGCCGGCGGCCACGAGGTCCCACAGGTCGTCGGGGGTCCGCACCCCGCCGGGGTAGCGGCAGGCCATGCCCACGATGGCGATCGGCTCGCGCAGCGTCGAGTTCAGCTTGCGGTTCTGCTCCCGCAGCCACTCGTTCTCCTTGAGCGAGGCCCGCAGCGCGGTGACGAGCTTCTCCTCCGAGTTGGCCATGTGGTCAGCTCCCCGCTTCCGTCGTCGCTTCACCGAGGTCGGCGAGCGCCATGCTGATCAGTGCGTCGGCGTCCATGTCGTCGATGGATCCGCTGGGTGCGGCGTCCGGCTCGGCGGCGGCGACCCGTACGCCGCCCAGTTCGAGCAGGCTGTCCATCAGGCCGGCGTCCCGCAGCCGGCTGAGGGGGATGGCGAGCAGGATGCGGCGGACCTCGTCCTCGGGCAGCCCGCCGTCGCCGCCGGTGTCGGGGACGAGCCGCTCGTACAGCAGCTCGGCGACCGCGCGGGTGTTGGGGCGGTCGAAGGTCAGGGTGGCGGGCAGCCGCAGGCCGGTCGCGGCGTTGAGCTGGTTGCGCAGCTCCAGCGCGGCGAGCGAGTCGAAGCCCAGCTCGGTGAAGGCGCGACCGGGGTCGACGGCGTCGGGGTCGCGGTGCCCGAGCACCGTCGCGACGTTCGTGCGGACCAGGTCCAGCAGTAGGTCCGCGCACTCCGGGCCGGACCTGCCGGCCAGGCGCGCGGCGAGGCCGTTGCCGGTGGACGCCGCCCGCCGGGTCCGGGGGCGCACCAGGCCGCGGTAGAGCGGACCGTCGACCACACCGAGGTCGAGCCCGATGGGTACGAGGACCGGCGCGGCGCAGGTCAGCGCGGCGTCGAAGAGCCGCAGGGCCTCGTCGACCGGCAGGGCGCGTACGCCCGCCTGGGCCAGCCGCTGCCGCTCCGCGGCGGTCAGCTCGCCCGCCATCCCGCCGTCCCACATGCCCCACGCCAGGGACTGCCCGGTCAGGCCGGCCGCCCGGCGGCGCACGACCAGCGCGTCCAGGAACGCGTTCGCGGCGGAGTACGCCGCCTGGCCCGCGTTGCCGAACACGCCCGCCGCCGACGAGAACACCACGAACGCCGACAGCCCCGTCCCGGCCGTCGCCTCGTGCAGGTGCCACGCCGCGTCCACCTTGGGCGCCAGCACCCGGTCCAGGCGCTCCGGCGACAACGACGCCAGCAGACCGTCGTCCAGCACGCCGGCAACGTGCATCACCGCCGACAGCTCACAGCCGGCGACCAGCGCCGCCACCGCGTCCCGGTCGGCCACGTCGCAGGCCGCCCACCGCACCGACGCGCCCGACGAGGTCAGCTCCGCCGCCAGCTCCGCGGCGCCCGGCGCGGTCGCGCCCCGACGGGACACCAGCAGCAGGTCACGCACCCCGTGCACCGTCACCAGGTGCCGGGCCACCACCGCGCCCAGCGCGCCGGAGGCACCGGAGACCAGCACCGTCCCGGAGCCGAAGTCCGTGTCGACCGGGTCGGCGGTGGTCGCCCGGGCCAGCCGGGCGGCGTGCGGGACGCCGTCGCGGACCACGAGCTGTGGCTCGTCGTCGGCCAGCACCACGTCGCCGTCGACCAGGACGACGCGGTCGGGGTGCTCGGCCTGGACCGAGCGGACGAACCCCCACACGGCGGCGCCCGCGAGGTCGGTGACGTCCTCGCCGGGCAGGGCCACCGCCCCCCGGGTACGCACGACGATGCGCGCGCCGGTGGGTTCGGCCAGCCACGACGTGAGTTCGTCGAGGACGCGGTGCAGCACGGCACGGACGCCGGCCGGGGTGTCCGCCGGGGCGGGGCCGGGCGGGAACGTGGTCGTGTCGAGCACCCGCACGTCCCCGTCCTGCTCCCCGGCGGCCGGCACGGGGGTCCAGGTCAGCTCGTACAGCGAGTCGTGGTGGCCCGGGCGGGCGTCGAGCGCGCCTACCGGCCGGGTCTCCAGCCTGCCCACCGACACCACGGGGGCGCCCGTGCCGTCGGTCGCGGTGATCGCCCAGCCGGATTCGACCGGGACGATCCGGACCCGCAGGGCGGTGGCGTTCGTGGCGTGCAGCACCACCTGCTGCCACGAGAACGGCAGCACGGCGCTCCCCGTACCGGCCTGGTCGGCCAGCAGCGGGGCGTGCAGGGCCGCGTCCAGCAGGGCGGGGTGCAGCGCGAAGCGCTCGTCCGCCTCGGGGAGGGCGACGTCGGCGAACAGTTCGTCGCCGCGTTCCCACACGGCCGTGACGCCACGGAACGCCCGCCCGTACTCGTAACCCCGGTCGGCGAGCCGGTCGTAGGCGTCGGTCAGGTCGACCGGCCGGGCGTCGGCGGGGGGCCACTCGGTCACGGTGTCCGGCACGGTGACCGCCTCCGCGGTGACGAGTCCGGTGGCGTGCGCCGTCCAGGTCTCGGTGTGCTCGCCGCGCGAGTGGATCTCGACGGTGCGGCGGCCCTGCTCGTCCGGCTCGCCGACGCGCAGCCGCAGCTGCACCGCGCCGTCGGCGGGCAGGACCAGCGGGGCGACGGTGGTCAGCTCCTCCACCACCGGGCAGCCGACCGCGTCCGCGGCGTGCACCGCGAGTTCGACAAGCGCCGCACCCGGGACGAGCACGGCGCCGGCGACGACGTGGTCGGCGAGCCACGGGTGGGTGCCGGTCGACAGCCGGCCGGTGTAGACGACGCCGTCGAAGTCGGGCAGCGCGACGGCCGCGCCGAGCAGGGGGTGCTCGGTGTCGGCGAGCCCGAGCCGGCTCGCCGCCCCGGTCGCGGCCGCGTTCTCCACCCAGTACCGCTGGCGTTCGAAGGGATACGTCGGCAGGTCGGTGGTCCGGGCGCCGGCGAAGAAGGTGGGCCAGTCGACGGGGACGCCGTGGGTGTGGAGGGCGGCGACGGCCCTGACGAGGGTCGCGGTTTCGGGTTGTCCGCGGCGCGTGGTGGCGATGGCGGTGGTGTCGCCGGTGGCGGCGGCCGTGGCGAGGACGGTGTCGGGGCCGATCTCGAGGAAGGTGTCGACGTTGCAGGTGGTGGTGAGGGTGGTGATGGCGTCGTGGAAGCGGACGGTGTGGCGGACCTGGTCGACCCAGTAGTCGGGGGTGGGGGTGAGGGGTCGGCCGGTGACGGTGGAGATGACGGGGATGGTGGGTTGGTGGTGGGTGATGGACGCGGCGACGGCACGGTAGTCGTCGAGCATGGGTTCCATCAGGTGGGAGTGGAAGGCGTGGGAGACGGTGAGGCGTTTGGTTTTGTGTCCGAGTGTGGCGAGTGTTTCGGCGGCGGTGTGGGTGGCGGTCTCGTCGCCGGAGAGGACGAGGTCGGTGGCGGTGTTGATGGCGGCGATGCCGACCCCATCGGTGAGGTGGGGCGCGACCTGGTCTTCGGTGGCCTGTACGGCGATCATGGCGCCGCCGGTGGGGAGGTTCTGCATGAGGCGGGCGCGGGCGGTGACGAGGGTGGCGGCGTCGGTGAGGTCGAGGATGCCGGCGATGTGGGCGGCGGTGAGTTCGCCGATGGAGTGTCCGGCGAGGTGGTCGGGGCGGATGCCCCAGGATTCGACGAGTCGGTAGAGGGCGACTTCGAAGGCGAACAGGGCGGGTTGGGTGTAGCCGGTCTGGTGCAGCTCGTCGGTGTCGATGACCTCGCGTAGGGGCCGGTCGAGGTGCTTGTCCAGGACGGCGCACACCTCGTCGAACGCGGCGGCGAAGACGGGGTACGCGGCGGCGAGTTCGGCGCCCATGCCCAACCGCTGCGCCCCCTGCCCCGTGAACAGGAACGCGAGCCGCCCGCCCGTGCCCGCCGGGGTCGGCTGCACGCCGGCCTCCAGCGCGCGTACCAGCTCCTCGGTGTCGCGGCCCACCACCGCGGCGCGGTGCTCGAACGCGGTGCGCCCCACGGCCAGCGTGAACCCGACGGCCAGGGCGAACCCGGCGTCCTGGGGGTCGCGGCCCGCCACCGCGCCGGCGAGGCGCGCGGCCTGTGCCCGTACCGCCTCCGGCGTCCGTCCGGAGAGGACCCACGGGATCACCGGCGGTTCGGCCGCGGCGGCCGGCTCGGGGGACTCCGCCGGCTCCGGCTCCTCCAGCACCACGTGGGCGTTGGTGCCGCTGATGCCGAACGACGACACGGCGGCACGCCGCGGACGGTCGCCGGCGGGCCACGCCACCGGCTCGGTCAGCAGCGACACCGCCCCCGCCGACCAGTCGACCTTCGGGGACGGCTCGTCGACGTGCAGCGTGCGCGGCAGCAGCCCGTGCCGCAGCGCGCCCACCATCTTGATCAGGCCGGCGACGCCGGCCGCGGCCTGGGTGTGACCGATGTTCGACTTGATCGAGCCCAGCCACAGCGGTCGGTCCCGGTCGCGCCCGTAGGTGGCCAGGATCGCCTGCGCCTCGATCGGGTCGCCCAGGACGGTGCCCGTGCCGTGCGCCTCGACCACGTCGACCTGGCTCGCCGACAGCCGCGCGTTGGCCAGCGCGGCCCGGATGACCCGCTGCTGCGCCGGCCCGTTCGGGGCGGTCAGGCCGTTCGAGGCCCCGTCGGAGTTGACGGCCGTGCCCCGGACCACCGCCAGCACCCGGTGGCCGTTGCGCCGCGCGTCCGACAGCCGCTCCACCACGAGCACGCCGACGCCCTCGGACCAGCCGGTCCCGTCGGCGGCGGCGGCGAACGACTTGCACCGGCCGTCCGGCGACAGCCCGCGCTGCCGGGAGAACTCGATGAAGGTCTCCGGGGTCGCCATCACCGTCACGCCGCCGGCCAGCGCCAGCGTGCACTCGCCGTTGCGCAGCGCCTGCCCGGCCAGGTGCAGGGCCACCAGCGACGACGAGCACGCCGTGTCGACGGTGACCGCCGGCCCCTCCAGCCCGAACGTGTACGCCACCCGGCCCGAGGCGATCGAGCCCGTGGAGCTGTTACCCGCGTAGTCGTGGTACATCATCCCGGCGAACACGCCGGTGGCACTGCCCCGCAGCCCCGCCGGGTCGATGCCGGCGTTCTCCAACGCCTCCCACGAGGTCTCCAGCAGCAGCCGCTGCTGCGGGTCCGTGGTCAACGCCTCGCGCGGGCTGATCCCGAAGAACTCGGCGTCGAAGTCCGCGGCGTCGGGCAGGAAGCCGCCCTCCCGGGTGTACGACCGGCCCGGGGCGCCCGGGTTCGGGTCGTACAACTCCCCCACGTTCCAGCCCCGGTCCGTGGGGAAGCCGCCGATCCCGTCGCGTCCGGCGGCGACCAGCTCCCACAGGTCCTCCGGCGTACGCACGCCCCCCGGATACCGGCACGCCATGCCGACGATCGCGATGGGCTCGTGCGCGGCCTCCTCCGCGTCGCGCAGCTTCCGCCGCGTCTCGCGCAGCTCCGCTGTCGTCCGCCGGAGGTAGTCGAGCAGCTTTTCCTCGTTGTCGGGCATCGACGTCACTCCAAGAGCGGACCGGTAGGGGATCGTGTGTCAGAGCGGGACGTGCCCGTGCGCGCCACGTCGCCGGACGAGGCCGGCGGCGAGCGCGGACACGGGACGGGCCCGGGTTTCCTCCGGGCGGACGACCTCGTCGACCACGCCGGGGTCGGGTGCGCGGTCGGGGCCGCCCACGACGCGCACGTGGGCTGCGACGCCTCGCGCCACGAGTTCGCGGCGTCCGGTCTCTCCGGGCGCCGCGATCGTCGTGCGGTGGATGGCGGCGACCTCGGCGAGGGCGTCGAGCGGCGTGCCGCCGTGCCGCCGCGCCGGCCCGGGCAGCCGGTACAGCGGGGCACGGGTGTCGCGCCCGATGGTCGCCGCGGTCATCGCGCTCAGCTCACCCTGCGCTCGTGACCCTGCCAGAATCGCTCACGCAGCTCACGGCGCAGGATCTTGCCGCTGGGGTTGCGCGGCACCCGGTCGATGAACTCGTAGTGCAGGGGCTGCTTGAAGGCGGCGAGCTTGCCGCGCAGGTGCAGGGCGAGGTCGCTCTCGGTGAGCTGCTGGCCCTCCACCGGCACCACGAACGCGTGCACGGCCTCGCCCCAGCGCTCGTCGGGCACGCCCACGACCGCCGACTCGGCGACCAGCGGGTGGCGTCCGATGACGTGCTCGACCTCCGCGGGGTAGACGTTCTCCCCCGCCACGATGATCATGTCCTTGATCCGGTCCCGGATGAACAGGTAGCCGTCCTCGTCCAGCACGCCGGCGTCCCCGGTCACGACCCAGCCGTCGACAAGCGTCTTCGCCGTGGCCTCGGGCATGTTCCAGTACTCGACCATCGCCGCCGGGGTCCGCAGCCAGACCTCGCCGATCTCGCCGGGCGGCAGCGGCTGGCCCTTGTCGTCGGCGATCTTGACCTCGAAACCCGGGTAGGGACGCCCCGCCGCCTGCATCCTGCCGCTGTCCGGCGTGTGGTCGGCCGGGGGCAGGCAGATGGCCGTGTTGCCGGTCTCGGTCAGCCCGTAGATCTGGGCGAACTCGCAGCCGAAGCCCTCGACGCAGCGGGCCAGCAGCGCCGCCGAGATGGGCGCGCCGCCGTAGATCACCTTGCGGAGCGAGGTGAAGTCCTCCCTCGACACGCCGGGCTCCGCCAGCAGCAGCCGCAGCATCGCGGGCACCAGGCAGGCGGTGGTGACGCGCAGCGTCCTGATCAGTTCGACCGCGCCCGCCGTGGTGAACTCGCGCATCACCACGTTCGTCACGCCCGACACGAAGCCCTGCGTCGCCCACCACAGGCCGCCGATGTGGAAACCGGCCATGCCGACGAGGCTGACGTCGCCCTCGCGCCAGTCGATCCAGTCCAGCTCCGCCGAGGCGAGGGCCTGGCGGACCGCGAAGAAGCTGCGGTGCGCGAGGACGACGCCCTTCGGCAGCCCGGTCGTGCCACTGGTGTACATCTGCACCAGCGGCGTGTCGGGGGTGACCCTGGCCAGCACGTTCGCGTCCGGCTGCGCCGAGACCCAGGCGGTGAAGCCGGCGCCGGCGGCACCCGGCTCGTCGAGCCCGACCACCCCGGTCAGCGTCGGCAGTTCCGCCGCCAGCTTCTCGGCGGTGGCGGCCGAGTCGGAGTCGACGAAGAGCAGGGCGGCACCGGAGTCGCGCAGGATGTGCTCGACCTCGCCGGCGGCCAGCCGCCAGTTGATCGGCACCAGCACCACGCCCGTCTTGGCGGCGCCGAAGAGCAGCTCGTAGTAGTGCTCGGACTCCCTGCCCAGGTAGGCGATGCGGTCGCCGGGGCGCAGGCCCGCCGCCTGGAGGCCGCGCGCGACCTGGTTGCTGACGCGGTGCAGGGTGGCGTAGTCGACGCGCCGGCCCTCGCAGACCATGGCGACGACGTCCGGCTGCTGGACGGCGTGCCTGCGCACCACGTCGACGAGGGTGCGCAACTGAACAGTCACCGGGTCCTCCTCAGGGGACGTGCGGGTGGGGGCGGCTCAGGCCGCGTCGGCCTGGAAACGCATGCCGGGCGGGTTGACCAGCGCCATCCGCACCTCGCCGTCGGCGACGCCGCC
The DNA here is from genome assembly GCF_049841695.1 of Micromonospora sp. DT178. NCBI lineage: Bacteria > Bacillati > Actinomycetota > Actinomycetes > Micromonosporales > Micromonosporaceae > Micromonospora > Micromonospora sp. DT178. The sequence goes on along the minus strand of NZ_JBNCKV010000026.1, from coordinate 33,529 downwards.
CTGGGCGTCCCAGAAGCGCCAGGGCATGTCGATGATCTGGACCGGCTTGCTGCGGTTGCGCTCGCTGAACTCGGCGAAGGACACCTCGCCGCGGAACGACGACGAGTCGATCGGCCGGCGGAACCTGCTGGTGAAGTTCGCGATGAGCATGTCCGGCAACTGCTTGGCCCAGTAGTCGTCCATCGTCCACGCGGCCAGCGCGGGAACCGCCCGGTCCTGGACGCACTTGGCGATCAGGTAGTACATGAGCTGGTTGAAGCAGATGTTCACCTCGACCGAGTTGAGGTGACCGGTGTCGTCGATGTAGCACGGGTACGGGATGGCGAACTCGCCCTCCGCGCTCGCCAGCCCGTTGGCGACGGTGACCGTCGCGGACTTCAGGTACTGGGTCTTCGGCCTCGCGTACGGGCGCAGCACGTCCGAAAGCAGTCCCGGGTCGTTGGCAAATGTCGCACGCCCGATAGGCGCACTGTTCTTCACCGGCGATGTGGTCATTGCTATTCCTCCTTTGCGCACGAGTGCGAAATTGAAGGTAATCGCGGCCGGTCCATCACCCGGTAACAGCGGAAGAACTCAGCCGACGCCCCTGGCGGGCCCGACCGACGAGCCGGTCCAGCAGCATGTCGGAGGTGAGCGACAGATCGGCCAGGAGCGGGTCGGTCGACAGCAGCGCCAGGTGCAGCGCCTGGATCCGCTCCGAGGGCTCGATGCCGAGTTCGCCCATCATCCGCCGGCGGAACCGCAGGTAGACCTCCAGCGCCGCCGGCGTGCGGCCCGACCGGTGCAGCGCGAGCATCAGCATCGTGTGCGCCGACTCGTGCAGCGGGTGCTCCACGACCAGCGACGCGAGCTCGGAGGTCGCCTCCCGGTGCCGGCCCAGGCACAGGTCGGCGTCGATCCTGGTGGTGTACGCGTAGAACCGGCGCTCCTCGAGCCGCGCGGCCTGGGCGCGCAGCTGCGGGCCCCACTGCCCCTGGTGCACGACGTTGCCGCGCCAGAGCGCCAGCGCCCGGCGCAGGTGCGCGCCCGCCTGCTCGTAGTCGCCCGCGTGCATCGCCGCGGTGCCCGCCGTGACCAGCTCGTCGAACTCGACGATGTCGAGCTGCTTCGGGTCCACCCGCAGCGTGTAGCCCCCGGAGCAGGTGAGCAGGACGTCGCGCGCGATGTCCTCGACGGAGCCGCCGAGCACGCCGCGGAAGAGCTTGCGCACCTTGAACATGTACGTCTGGAGGGTGGCGTGGGCGGTGCGGGGCGCCCCCGTGCTCCACAGCTCCCGTACGAGCACCGACGCGCCGACCGGCTGGTTCGCGTTGAACAGCAACGCGGACAGGACCAGCCGCAGCTTCGGTGCGCTCGGTGCGATGTCGACCCCGTCGTGCCGGATGACGAGCGGTCCGAGCAGTTCGAACCGCAGTCCGGCGAGCGGGTTTCCCGCCGGGTGCCGCGGCGGCGCGACCGGCGGCGGCTCGGGGCGCCGGATCTCCGTTGCGGGGTCGGCCGCCGACTCCAGCAACGCGGCGAGGAGCGTCAGTTTCTCCTCGTGCGACATCGATCCCAGTTCCGCAAACTTGGTAATCATTTCGCCGACCTCGCTATCAGTCGGATCCACCGCACTTTCCACCGCCGACGAGTGGTGTCGGCGTACTGGTTCCGTGACGGGAGCGACGATTCCGACCAGGGGGAGTCAGGACAGGCTTCCACGCTATTCCAAGTCAAGGTCGAGCCGATAGTGACCGCGTCATGGACGGGCGTGACCAAACGAGGGGGGAGCATGTGACCGCGGCACTTGCCCGCAGCCTGCGCTGCCGCGAGGCTGGCTGGAGGCACGCTGGAGTGTCGCTGGAGCGGCACTGGTCGAGCAGGGAGCAGCCATGTCGGGTGGGGATGCGCAACTGCGCGTCGGGTTCAAGCGGCACCTGCGGGCCCACGTGGTACGCGGTGACGCGGTCTACCTGCTCTCCGAGCGTGGGGCGACCTCGGTCAGCGGGGCGCACGTCGAGGCGCTGGCCCCGCTGCTCGACGGCACCCGGGACCTGACGGAACTCGTCCGCGACAGTCCTGCCGGGATGTCGCCCGCCGAGATCGGCACGGTCGTCCGGCGCCTCGTCGACGCCGGCCTGGTGACGCTGCGGCCCGCGCAGGAGGCGGAGGCCGACGAGCCCGCGCTCGCGTACTGGGAGTCGGCGGGTCTGGACCCCACCGCCGCCGTACGGGCCACCACCGCCGCCCGCGTCGGCCTCGTCCGCGTCGGCGGTCGTGCGGAGGATGCCGGGGCGGCGGAGGCCGCGCTGCGCGCGGCCGGTCTGACGGTGACGCGGGAGTCCGGGAACTTATCGGCCCCGCCGACCGACTTATCGATTGTGCTCTGTGAGGACTACCTCGACGAGGGGTTGGCTGCCGTCGACGCCGCGCATCGCGCCGCACGCCGGCCCTGGCTCCTCGCGAAGCCCGGCGGCGCACAGGTGTGGGTGGGGCCCGTGTTCGACCCCGCCGCCGCGACGGGGTGCTGGCACTGCCTGGGGCACCGGCTGCGCGGCCACCGCCAGGCCGAGACGCGCCTGCGCGCCGTCGTCGGCTCCGACGCGGAGATCAGCACTCCGCCGGTGTCGCTGCCCCCGCTCGGCGCCGCCGCCCTGCACCTGGTGGCGTTGGAGGCCGCGAAGTGGACGGCCGGGCTCCGGCACGACGGGCAGCGCGCGGTGTGGACGCTGGACAGCGTCACGCTGCGCGGCGCCCACCACGAGGTGCGCGCCCGGCCGCAGTGCCCGGAGTGCGGCGACCCCGGCATCGAGCGTGACCGGGCGTTCCGCCCGGTGCCGCTGCGCAGCCGGCCGAAGGCGTCCCGCTCCGGGGGCAGCCACCGGGCCCTGCCGCCGGAGCGGGTGCTGCGCGACTACGGGCACCTGGTGAGCCCGGTCAGCGGCGTGGTCAAGGAGATCACCCGCGACGGGCGGGGCCCGGCCTTCTTCAACTCGTTCCGCTCCGGCCCGAACCTCGCGATGACCACGCGCAGGAACGCCGAGCAGATGCGTTTCGCGCTCCGGGCCGAGAACGGCGGCAAGGGGGTGACCCCCGTGCACGCCGAGGTGAGCGCGCTGTGCGAGGCCATCGAGCGGCACAGCGCCTACTTCCACGGCGACGAGGCCCGGGTGACCGGCAGCTACACCGAGCTGGCCGACACCGCCATCCATCCCGACGACTGCCTGCTGTTCGACGAGCGGCAGTACGCCGACCGCGCCCGCTGGAACGCCACCTGCTCGCCGTTCCAGTACGTGTGCGCGCCGTTCGACGACGCGGCCGTGACGAGCTGGACCCCGGTGTGGTCGCTCACCGAGCAGCGGCACCGCCTGCTGCCCACCTCGATGCTCTACTTCAACGTGCCGGAGCAGCACGGCGGCATGTCGCTGTGCGCGGACTCCAACGGCAACGCCGCCGGCAGCAGTCTGGAGGACGCGCTGCTCCAGGGCCTGCTGGAGGTGGTGGAACGCGACGCGGTGGCCCTCTGGTGGTACAACCGCACCCAGGCCCCCGCCGTGGACCTGGACAGCTTCCGCGACCGCTGGATCGACGAGCTGCGGGAGGTCTACGCGGGCCTGCACCGCGAGGTGTGGGTCCTGGACGTGTCGTCGGACGTCGGGATCCCCACCATGGCCGCGCTGTCCCGGCGCACCGACAAGCGGTGCGAGGACATCATGTTCGGCTTCGGCACCCACCCCGACCCGCGGGCGGCGCTGGTCCGCGCGCTCACCGAGATGAACCAGTTGATGCCGACCGTGGCCGAGGTCGGCGGTGACGACGACGACGGGTACGGCTGGTCCGATCCCGACGCCGTACGGTGGTGGCGCACCGCCACCTGGGCCGGGGACGCCTACCTGCGGCCCGATCCGGCGGTGCCGGCACGCCGGCTCAGCGACTACCGCCACACCCCGACGGATGATCTGCTGTCCGATGTCCGCTCGGTTCAGCACAGGTTGGAGGCGCTGGGACTCGACGTGCTCGTGCTCGACCAGACCCGCCCGGACGTCGGGCTCCCCGTGGTGAAGGCCATCGTGCCGGGGATGCGCGGCTTCTGGGCGAGGTTCGCGCCGGGCAGACTGTTCGACGTCCCGGTGCAGCTCGGCAGGCTCGACCGACCCACGGAGTACGAGAACCTCAACCCGATACCACTTTTCGTGTAGAGCGGGCGCACGTGGCCCGGCCACGCCCGTCGAGGAGCCAGGTTGCCATCCGACGCCGACACGTCCCGCCCCGGACCGAGCCTGTCGCTGTGGTCCTTCCGGGACGACGTGACCATCGAGACGGCTGAGGACGGCAGTCTGACCATCCTCACCCGCTGGGGCGACGTCCCGGTGGGCCGCCCCGCGCCCGCCGTCGAGGAGGTCCTGCACCGCATGACCTACGGGCCGGTCGCGCTCGGCAACGTCGCCGGGCTGGACGGGCGCGTCCTGCGGGCGGTCTTCGACCGGCTGCCCGGCCGGATAGTCCGCTCGCTCGGCTCGCGGGACTCGCCGGTGCCGCTGCTGTCCGTCCAGCCGGTGTCCCCGCTGGGGGTGTTCGAGCTGCCGGAGGTGGCCGAGGACCAACCGGTCAGGCTGTCCCGTTTCGCGTTCGCGCACCAGCGGGACGGCGAGCTGGTGCTCGAGTCCCCGCTGTCGCACCACCGGGTGGTGCTGCACCGGCCGCAGGTGTCGCTGGTGCTCGGCGCGCTTCCCCGCGCGACCACCGTCGTCGAGGTGGCGCGGCGGGTCGGCCTGGCGCTCCCGGGGGTCGCCGACATCGTCGCCTACCTGGTCGGCGCGGGCATGGTCGTCGTCGGTGAGGCCGGCACGTCGCGGTTCCACGAGGACTCCGACCCCACGCTGGCGATGTGGTCGCCGTACGACCTGCTGTTCCACTCGCGCAGCAGGCTCGGCACGCACGACGACCCCGCCGGCGCGACGTTCCGTCACGTCGCGACCCTGCCGCCACCGCCCGCCGTCAAGCCGGCGCCCGCCGGGCCGCGGATCCCGATGTACCGGCCGCCCGTCACGGTTCCGCACGGGATGACGCTCACCGAGGCCCTCGACCGGCGCCGGTCCACCCGCACGTTCGCCGAGGCGGCGCCGTCGACCCGCGAACTCGGGGAGCTGCTGTTCCACGCGGCGAGGGTCCGGATGCAGACGGTGGCCACGGCTCCCGACAACGTGCGGTACACGGTGACGCGGCGGCCGTATCCCAGCGCGGGTTCGCTGTACGAGCTGGAGCTGTACCTGACGGTGGACCGCTGCCCGGACCTGCGGCGGGGGATCTACCACTACAGCCCGGCCGAGCACGCGCTGACCCTCGTCAACGCCAGCCCGGCGGACGTCGACGAACTGCTCGACAACGCCCGCGTCTCCGTCGGGGGCCGGCGGCCCCCGCCGGTGCTGATCACCATGACCGCGCGGGTGGGCCGGCTCTCCTGGGTGTACGACAGCATCTCCTACGCCAGCACCCTGAAGCACGTCGGCATGCTCCAGCAGACGCTCTGCCTCGTCGCCACGATGCTCGGGCTCGCCACGTGCGCGCTCACCATGGGCGACGCCAGGGTTTCCGCATCGGCTTTCGGGCTCGACTGGCCGGCGGAGGTCGGCGTCGGCGAATTTGCCGTCGGACTACCCGAAAACGACATTTCCTGTAACGAGGAGTATCTGGGCGTACACGGAATGTGAATGGGTCGATCGACCGTCGGAAATGGCTTTGCGACACCTCGCGCGCGGGCGCGAAAAGAGCATTCATGATGCGTGCTGGCGCGTGATAGAACGGGGTTAATTGCGCCGGCCCGACAGGGGATGCCAAGTTGATCAAGGTGTTGTTGGCCGAGGACATGCACATGGTCCGAGATGCGCTGGTCGCGTTGCTCAACCTGGAGCCGGACATCGAGGTCGTCGCCGCGGTCGCCTCGGGCACGGAGATCCTGCCCATGGCGCAGCGGTTCCGGCCCGACGTCGCCGTGATCGACATCGACCTGCCGGGCAAGGACGGGCTCTCCGCCATCGCCGACATCCAGGCCCACCTGCCGGAGATCCGCACCCTGGTCCTGACCGCGCTCGGCCGACCGGGCACCCTGCGCCGGGCGTTGTCCGCCAAGGCGACCGGCTTCCTGCTCAAGGACGCCCCGACCGAGCAGCTGGTCGACGCCATCCGCAGCGTCGCCGCCGGCCGTCGGGTCGTCGACAGCCAGCTCGCCATGTCCGCCTGGGACAGCGCCGAGTGCCCGCTCACGGCGCGCGAGACCGAAGTCCTCCGCCTCACGGCGGAGGGACTCCAGGCCGTCGACATCGCGGCGCAGATGTTCCTGTCAGTCGGCACCGTCCGCAACTACCTGACCACGATCGTCAACAAGCTCTCCGCGCGCAACCGCGTCGACGCCATCCGGGTCGCCCGGGAGGCCGGCTGGTTGTGACCGGGTCGCCCCGTGGCGCTCCAGCCGCAGCGGCACCTTGGCGCAGAGCCGGAACTGGTCGGGCTGCTGGTCGACCGTCAGCGAACCGCCGATCTCCTCGGCGCGTACGGACAGGTTGCGCAGCCCGTTGCGACCGCTGCCCGGGTCCCGCGGCGGGCCGACGGCCAGGTCGTCGTTCACGATCTCGATCCAGGCGTCGTCCTGCGTCTGCCGGATGGTGATGTCGCAGCGCTTGGCCTTGCTGTGCCGCAGGATGTTGGTCACCCCCTCCCGCAGCACCGTGGCGAGCACCGTGCTCACCTGGACCGGCAGGTCCAGGTGGTCGCTGTCCAGCCGCACCTGGATGTCCGCGGCGGACAGCACGGACACGGCTGAGCGGCACTCCTCCTCCAGCGACAACTCGCGGTAGCCGCTGGCGACGGTCCGCGCGTCGGAGAGGGCGACCCGCGATATCTCCAGGATCTCCAGCAGCTGGTCGCTCGCCTCCTGCGGTGACTTCTCCATCAGCCGGTGCACCAGCTCGATCTTGAGCGAGATGGCAGACAGGCTGTAGCCGAGCAGGTCGTGCAGGTCGCGGGCGAACCGCAGCCGCTCCCGCAGCACCGCCATGCGCGCGATCTCCGCGCGGCTCTCCTGCACCTCGACGACGAGGGCGGTCAGCCGGGACAGCCCGTACACCACGAGCCCCGTCGTGACGGTGGAGATCGCGGTGTAGAGCATGTCGATCGGCGCCTGGGTGAAGAGCCACTGGGCGACGGCCATCGAGGCGACGATGAGGGCGAAGGTCACCCACGCCGTTACCGCCCGCAGCACGAGCAGCACGCTGCCGGCCAGGAAGCCCGGCATGCCGACCCACGCCTGGCCGAAGGTCAGGATCGGCAGGTAGACCAGCGCGGCCTGGGTGGCGAGGACGCCGTAGCCCAGCGGCGTACGCAGGCGCCCGTTGTCCCGGCCATACCACAGCAACTGCATCGCCATCAGCACGGCGATGCAGGTGAACGACAGCGCGATCGCGACCGGACCGACCGGCAGGAACATGACGTGGAGAAAGCCGATGAGACTGATGCTTGCGAAGACGGCGGTGACGACGCCCATCGCGAGCCGGGGCGCCGGCAGCGGCGCGACCTCTCGCGATGATGAGCGCCCTGGTGTGACGGAGAGGTTCACGGCAGCAGCGCTCTCGTTTGCTCTAGCGCAGCCGGCGTACGCCCAGAGGCCAACTCGCCCCGCACCCGGTGTGGCCGGCCCCCCGGCGGCCACGATGCCCGCTGACGGGCGACGATCCAACAACCACGACACACTCTCCCCAGCGATCGACCCGACGACGGGAATGGTCACGTCGACCCGCGTAGGAACCCGGTGCGGCCGATCGGACGCCGACAGGCGCCGCAGCCCACAGAGTTGTTACGCAACGCAAACGTTTTTGACGGATTCCCGGCCCCGAATTGCGATGTGCCCCTACGGACACCTTCCCCCTTGAGGGTCGACCTTTCCACAAAAAAATGACGGCCGTCAAGCCGTCCGCCCCTGGCCACCGCAGCGCGAAAGGGTCCTAATCGATGCTAGGGAACATTTGCCACCGTCACGTCATATCCTCTAGTAGGGACATTTGACGCGGGGGCCGCCGGGCGGCGGCGAGGGCCTACCGGGGCAGCGCCGGAAGCCGCCGCGGGGCCGGCGCCAGGACCGACACGAGGTCGCGGCGGGCCCGCGCGACGCGGGAGCGGATCGTGCCGACGGGACAGCCGCACAACTCGGCCGCCTCCGCGTACCCGAGGCCGACGACCTGGGTGAGCACGAACGCGGCGCGGCGGGCCGCGGGCAGCGTGCGTACCGCCAGGTTGAGCGCGACCGTGTCGTCCACGCCGGGCAGGTGGTGGGCCCCCGAGCGCTCCGCGGTGGCCTGCCAGTCCTGGTCGGACACGATCCGGGGCCGGCTCGCGGCGGCGCGGAAGTGGTCGGCGGCCACGTGCCGCGCGATGGCCAGCAGCCAGGACCGCGCGTGGTGGCGACCGGTGAACAGGTGCGCGCTGCCCAGCGCGCGGACGAACGTCTCCTGCGTCAGGTCCTCGGCGTCGGCGTGCCCCACCAGGTAGACCAGGAACCGCCAGACGTCCCGCTGCGTGCTGCGGACGAGACGATCCGCCGCGGAACGGTCGCCGCGCCCGACGGCCAGGACCAGTGCCGTGACCGCGCCTTCTCCCAGTGACTCCGACATGAATTCACGGTAATCGTACGGAATGCCGAGAAGAACGGACTCCAGTGGCGGTCCAGCCGGCCTCATCGCCGGGAACCAGAATTCGATGGAACCGTTCGGCCAGCGTGTCGGGCGTCCCGGGGACCGCGCGGCGCCGCGGCTGGCGCGCGGACGCGGGGAACCCGGCGACGGGTCCGCCGACGGGCGCAAGCCCGGCGAGGGCCGTGCGCCCAGGGCGCGCCGGCCGCCCGGCGAGGCGCCGCCCGGCCGGGCCCGGCCGGGCGGCGGGCACGTCCGCCGCACCCCGACTCAGCCGCCGGTCCTGGCCAGCGGCCGGGCGCCGTACGTGACGCGGACGACCCCGTCGTCGTGCCGTTCCGTCTCGGCGGTGACCCCGAAGACCCCGGACAGCACCTGGGGCGTGAGCGCCTCCAGCACCGGCCCCGACGCGACCACCTCCCCGCGGTCCAGCACGACGAGGCGGTCGCAGCTGCGCACCGCGAGGTCCAGGTCGTGCAGCACCGCCAGCGTGGTGACGGCCAGCGTGTGCACCAGTTCCAACAGCTCGAACCGGGCCCGGATGTCCAGGTGGTTGGTCGGCTCGTCGAGCACCAGGAGCTGCGGCTGCTGCGCCAGCGCCCGGGCGAGCAGCACCCGCTGCCGCTCACCGCCGGACAGCGAGCCGTAGATCCGTTCCGCGTGCCCCAGCATGCCGGTGCGCTCCAGCGCGTCGACGACGATGTCGTGGTCGTCGGCCGTCTCGCGGTCGAAGACCCCCTTGTGCGGCGTCCGGCCCAGCGCGGCGACCTCCCGCACGGTCAGGCCCGGCGGGGTGGGGCTGTTCTGCAACACGGCGGCGGTCCGCCGCGCTGCCGCCCGCGCCGACAGCGACCAGACGTCCTCGTCGCCGAGCAGCACCTGCCCGCCGGCGGGCCGGACCGACCGGTAGATGGTCCGCAGGAGCGTGGACTTGCCGCTGCCGTTGGGGCCGATCAGGCCGACGACCTCGCCGGGCGCCACCTCCATGCTGACGTCGCGGAGGATCGGCGTGCCGCCGATGGAGACGCACACCTGCTGCACCTGAAGCTTCATGAGTGGGACAGGCTCCTATCCCGGCGCATCAGCCAGATGAAGAACGGTGCGCCGAAGAGGGCGGTCAGGATGTTGAGGGGCAACTCGTTCGGCGGGTCGACCGTCCGGCACAGCAGGTCGACGATCACGAGGTAGACCGCGCCGACGAGGGCCGCGAGGGGCAGCACCCGGCGGTGGTCCACGCCGAACGCGAGCCGCACCAGGTGGGGCACCATCAGCCCGACGAAGCCGATGCCGCCGGCCACGGCGATGAGCACGCCCGCGAGCAGCGACGTCAGGACGATCGAGACGATCCGCAGTCGCTTGACGTCGATCCCGAGGGCGGTCGCCGACTCGTCGCCCGTGACCAGCGCGTTGAACTGCCGGGCGTACAGGGTCAGCAGCACGGTCACCGCGAGGACGACCACGCCCGCGACCTGGAGCTGCTCCCAGCGGGCGCCCGCGACGCTGCCGAGCAGCCAGAACATGATCTGACGCATGTTGTTGGGCGTCGTCTGCAACTGGAGCAGGCTCGTGATCGAGGTGAACACGTAACTGATCGCGACCCCCGCGAGCACGAGCCGGACCGGGTTGAGCCGGCCGTGCTGCTGCCCGAGGGTGAAGACCAGCGCCACCGCCAGCATCGCGCCGACGAACGCCGCGCCCGACACCCCGAGTCCGCCGGCCGCGCCCGCGCCCAGCGCCATCACGGTGACGGCGCCGACCGAGCCGCCCGCCGACACCCCGAGGATGAAGGGATCGGCGAGCGGGTTGGCCACGAGGGCCTGCAGCACGACGCCCGCGACCGCGAGCCCGGCGCCGCACAGCGCGGCCAGCAGCACCCGTGGGATCCGGAAGGTCCAGACGATCTGGTCGTGGGCCGGATCGACGGCGGGGGTCGCCCCGGTCAGGTGCGCCCAGACGATCCGGCCGGTGTCCCCGATGGAGACCGGCACCGAGCCGACGGCCGCCGCGACGAGGATCAGGACGACCAGCAGTACGCCGAGCACGAGCAGGCACAGCGGGAGGGGCGCGCCGTGCAGTGGGGCGGGCCGGGTGGTGCTGCGCTTCGGCGCGGCCGACACCCGGCCGTTCGTGGAACGCGACAAGGTGGTCATGGCGCTCAGAACGCCTCGGGGTGCGCGGCCTGCGCGATCTTGGAGACCGCGAGGTGGTTGCTGGGGCCGAGGTAGATCGAGTCGGACAACACGACGTAGCGGTTGTTCTTCGCCGCGTCCCACTGCGGGAACTGGGCGAGCAGCTTCTTCGCGTCCGCGTCCGGATCCTTCGACATGTAGTTCACGACGAGCAGGACGTCCACGTCGGCCTTGGCGACCTGCTCGCGGGAGAGGTTGGCGAACATCTGGTCGGTGGCGCCCTCGAAGGCGTTCACCGCACCCGACTTGGCCATGATGTCGTTCCAGATCCCGTTGCCGCCGACGGAGCTGAACTCCCCGCCCATCGCCATGCCGGGGATGATCAGCATGACCTTCTGCTTCGGCAGGTTCGCGGTCTTCGCCCCGACGGCGGCGATCTGCGCCTTGGAGTCGGCGATGATCTTCTCGGCGCGCTCGGACACCCCGAAGATGGCGCCGAGGTCGCGCAGCAGCGCGTAGCTGTCCTCGACGGTCGGCGTGCCGGAGACCGTGCCGACCTCGCCGCACGAGCTCTTCGGGGCGTACGTGTTGGCCCCGACGGCCGCGAGGTCGTCGCGGGTGGCGAAGCCCGCCTCGGCGCGGAAGCCCCCGTCGTAGGTGGAGATCACGAAGTCGGGCGTCAGCCCGATCATGGCCTCGCGCGGGATGTCCGACATGTCGTTGAGCTTGATGTTCCCCGTCGGCAGCTTCTTGATCGCGTCGACCCGGCCGTCGACCTCGGAGGCGCCGTAGGACTGCGCGTTGGCGACGATCCGGTCGGCGACGCCGAGTTCCAGCAGCGCGGAGACCTCCGCGACCGACCCGCCGTTCATCACGACCACGCGGCTCGGCGCCTGCTGGTAGGTGTACTTCTTGCCGCAGTTGGTGATCGTCACCGGGTAGCCCGCCTTCGGCGGGTCGTTCGGCTGGTCGGCCTCGCTCCTGGCCGCCGTGCAGGCCGTCGTGAGCAGCAGGGCGGCGACGGCCGCCGCGAGGGGGAAACGCTTGAGATTCATCCGGTCCTCCGAACGGTTGACGTGGCGACGGGCGACGGCGCCGCCGCCGCTTCCGGTTCCGCTGCCTTGGCCGCGGACCCGGGCAGGTGGTGCAGACGGACACTGACCAGGCCGGCGCAGGTCGCGGAGGCCGCGAGCAGGAGCGCGGTGACCGCGAAGGCCGTCGCGTGGTCGGCGAAGGGCACGTCGGGGTCGCCGGGCGTCGCGCCGAGCACGGTGCGGTAGCAGACCCCCGCGACGGCGACCCCGAGCGCCAGGCCGAACTGCGTCACGGTGGTCGCCATGCCGGACGCCGCGCCCGCCTCGGCGGGCCGGACCCGGCCGAGGATCCCGGCCACCAGGGGTGAGACGACCAGGCCCTGCCCGAAGCCGGCCAGCGTGACCACCGCGACGAGCATCGGTGCCTGCGCGGACTCGGGAGCCTGGACGACCCCCGCGCTCGCCAGCAGGACGGCGGCCAGCAGGCCGCAGCCCCAGACCGGGGTCGGTGTCGTCACGAGGCGCCCCACCCGCCGGTTCGCCGCCGAGCCCAGCGAGAAGCCGATCCCGAGCGGCACGAACATCAGCGCCGCGGTGAGCGGCGTGAAGCGCAGCCCGGTCTGCAGGTAGTAGGTGAACACGAGGAAGAGCCCCGAGTTCGTGGCGAACAGCGCCAGCACGGTCAGCAGGGACAGCCGCATCCCGGGGGCGGTGACGACCCGCGGCGGGAACAGCGGGTTGCCGCCCTCGCGGTGCAGGCGCCGCTGCTGGTTCACGAGCACGACGGCCACGGCGAGCGCGACCGGCACCCCGAGCCACAGCCACGCCGGGCCGCCCGGCCCGAAGACCAGGGGCACGAGCAGGGCGGGCGCCGCCACGATGGTGAGCGCCGCGCCCGCGAGGTCGAGCCGCTGCGAAGCCTTCGGCACGGTACGCGGCAGGATCCCGCCCAGCGCCAGGATCGCGATCCCGACGGGCACGTTGACGAGCAGCGCCGGCCGCCAGCCGAGGCCGAGGATGTCGGCCTCGACGATGAGGCCGCCGCCCGCGATGCCGCTGATCACGCCCAGGCCGATGACGACGCCGTAGACGCTGATGGCCCGCGCGAGCCGGTCCGGGTCCTGCACGGTGGCCCGGATGATCGCGAGCACCTGGGGCGCCATGAACGCCGCCGTGGCGCCCTGCAGGAACCGGGCCACGATGAGCAGGTCGGCGTCCGGTGCGATGCCGCACAGGAGCGAGGTGAGCGTGAAGCCGGCGACACCCCAGAGGAACACGGTGCGCTGCCCCACCCGGTCGCCGAGCCGCGCGCCGGTGACCATCAGGGCCCCGAACGCGATCACGTACGCCGCGCCGACGAACTGGATCTGGTCGAAGCCCGCGTCGAGGTCGCGCTGGATGGACGGGCTGGCCACGTTGACGACGAACCCGTCCACCTGGGTCATGAACGTCGCGGCCAGGACCGCGCCGAGTCCGAGCCACTCACGTCGTTCGCTCATGCTGCCCTCCGAAGGTCGCCGACTGGTGGGAGTACGGCGCCGACCCGCGCCAGGGGACCGGCGGCGAGCATGCCGTCGTGGGTGCAGTCGAGCCGGTGCACGTCGATGCGCCCGTCGACGTGTGGCTCCCAGCTCTGCGGACCGGGCCAGTCCGGTGTCTTGCCGTCGGTCGCCTCGATCACCAGCACGTCGCCGCGCAGGCGCCGGGGCGTCCAGCCGGCGGCCAGCCGCGAGTTGCGCGCGAAGGCGTCGTACGCGAGGCGACGCTGCGCCTCGTCGAGGCCGCCGAGCACGGCCTGGCCGAGCACCGCGGCGGCGGCGTCGTGCTCGCCGGGCGGCGGCAGCTCCCGCCAGGCGGCCGGGACCGGGAACGAGTCGAGCAGCGCGAGCAGGGCCACCGGTTCGCCGGACTCCGCGAGCTGCGTGGCCATCTCGTGGGCCACCAGGCCGCCGAACGACGCGCCGAGCAGGTGGTAGGGCCCGGCGGGCTGGATCTCACGGATGCGGCGTACGTGGTCGACGGCCAGGTCGGCGACGCTGGCGCAGTCCGTGGCGGCGACCGACTGGAGCCCGTACAGCGGGCGGTCGGGCAGGCTCGCCAGCAGCGCGGCGTACGACCACGCCAGCCCGGTCGCCGGCGCGACGCAGAACAGCGGCGGCCCGCTCCCCCGCGTCCGCAACGGGAGCAGCACCTCGGTGGAGCCACCGCCGGTGTCCGTGGCGAGCGCCGGCGCGAGCTTCGCGACGGTCGGCGCCTCGAACACCGTCCGGATGCTGATCTCCGCGCCGAACTCCGCGCGTACCCGGCCCATCAGCCGGGCGACGAGCAGGGAGTGCCCGCCGAGCGAGAAGAAGTCGTCGTCGATGCCGACCTCGGGCAGACCGAGCAGCTCGGCGAAGAGACCGCACAGGACCGCCTCGCGGTGGTCGCGCGGCGCGCGACCGCCGACCGTAGCGGTCAGGTCCGGCGCGGGCAGGGCCGCGCGGTCGAGCTTGCCGTTCGTGGTACGCGGGATCGCCTCCAGCGCGACGAACGCGGGCGGCACCATGTAGTCGGGCAGCCGCTCCGCCACGAACTGCCGCAGCGCGGCGGGCTCCGGCGCGGAGTCGCCCGCCGGCACGACGTAGCCGACGAGCCGCACCTGACCGGGCGCGTCCTCGCGGGGCACCACCGCCGCCTGGGCGACCGCGGGGTGGGCGAGCAGGACCGCCTCGATCTCCCCCGGTTCGATGCGGAAGCCACGGATCTTGACCTGGTCGTCCGCGCGGCCGAGGAACTCCAGGGTGCCGTCGCGCCGCCAGCGGGCCAGGTCGCCGGTGCGGTACATCCGACCGCCCGGGGGCCCGAAGGGGTCCTCCACGAACCGCTCCGCGGTCTGCTCGGGGCGGTCGTGGTAGCCGCGGGCGACCGGCGCCCCGGCGAAGTACAGCTCGCCCACCGTGCCGGGCGGCACGAGCCTGCGCGCCGGGTCCAGCACGTACGCCCTGGTGTTGGTGAGCGGCCGGCCCACGATCGGCTCGGCGCTCTCCGCGAGCCGGCACCAGAGGGTGTCGACCGTGCACTCGGTGGGGCCGTACAGGTTGTAGACGGTCATGCCGGCGTCGCGCAGGGCCGTCCAGAGCGCGGGGCCGGTGGCCTCGCCGCCGAGCGCGAGCACGGCGGGCCGGTGCCGGCCGGCGTCGAGGAACCCGTTCGCCACCAACTCCTCGGCGTACGTGGGGGTGATGTCCATGAAGTCGATCGCGTGCCGGTCGACGTAGTCGAGCATCGCGGCCGGGTCCCGACGCCGGTCGTCGTCGACGAAGTGCAGCTCGTGGCCGTCGAGCAGCCACAGCAGCCCCTCCCACGACGTGTCGAACGACAGCGACGCGGACAGCACGGCCCGGCACACCCGACCGCCGGCCGCCGGCCGGATCATCGTGTCGCGGTGGTGGTGGAAGAGGTTGACCAGCCCACGGTGCTCGACCACGACGCCCTTCGGCACCCCCGTGGAGCCGGACGTGTAGATGAGGCAGGCCGCGTGCTCCGGCGCGAGGCCGGCGTCCGGTACGGGCACGTCGGGCGCCTCGGCCAGCTCCGCGACGGTCGCGGGGTCGTCCACGAGCAGGACCGGGACCTCCGACTGCCGGTGGCCGGCCCACAGCGCCCCGGTGGCGAGCAGCACGACGGGTGCGCTGTCGGCGAGCATCGCCGCGACCCGCCGGGCGGGCAGGTCCGGGTCGACGGGCACGTACGCGGCGCCGGCCTTGAGCACGGCGAGCAGCGCCACGATCGCCTCCGAGGTGCGGGGCAGCAGGAGCCCCACGTGCCGGTCGGGGCCCGCCCCCCGGGCGACGAGCAGGTGGGCGAGGCGGTCGGCGCGGCGGTCGAGTTCGGCGAAGGTCAGCGTGGCGTCGCCGGCCACCAGCGCCGTACGGTCCGGCGTCGCGGCGGCCTGCGCCGCGAACAGCGCGGGCACGGTGACCGCCGGCAGGGGCCGGGCCGTGTCGTTCCACTCCTGGAGCAGCAGCCGGCGCTCGCCGTCGAGGAGCAGGTCGACGTCGGCGACCGGAGTGTCGGCGGCGTCGGTCACGCGGCGCAGGAAGGCCAGGAACCGGGTCAGGTGACCGGTGAGTTCCTCGTCGTCGTAGCAGTTCGGGTTGGCGTCGAGGACGATCCGCAGCCCGCTGCCGTCGGCCCGGTCGTACACGTGGACCACCAGGTCCTCGACGAGCCCGGCGCTGACGTTGTGCACGACGCCCCGGTGCCCGGCGAAGCTCAGGCCGTAGTCGAACGGCATGATGTTGACCGACGGGCCGAACAGCTTGCGCTCGCTGGCGACCATCCGCAGGTCGCGGCGCAGCTGCTCGTACCGGTAGCGCAGGTGCGGGCGCCCGGCCCGCAGCTCCGCGGCGACCTGCGCGGTGAGGCCTGCCAGCGTGGCGGTGGGCTCGACACGGACCCACAGCGGCACGACGTTGGTGACCATGCACGGCACCCGCAGCGACACCGAACCGAGCCGCGACATGACCGGCAGCGCGAGCGTCAGCTCGTCCGCGCCGGTCATCCGGTGCAGGTACGCCGCGAAGGCTGCGATGACGGTCTCGCTCCACGTGGTCGCGGTGGCCTTGGCGACCGCCTTCAGCGCGTCGATGCCGGCGGCGTCGAGGTCGGCGGTGGCGCGGACCACCGTCCGCGCCAGCTTCCCCGTGCGGCGGGCGAGCACCACCGGCGCCGGCCTGCCCTGCGCCCGGGACGTCCAGTGCTCGCGCGCGGCGGCGTACCGGTCCGAGTCGGCGTAGGCCCGGTCCTCGTCGACCACGGCGGACAGCGACCCGAACGTGCGGGGCGGTGGTTCCCGCCCCTCGACGAGGGCGGTGTAGAGCTCGGCCACCCGGCGGGCGACCAGCGACAGCCCGTACCCGTCCAGGGCGATGTGGTGGACACGCTGGTACCACAGGAGGTGGTCCGGGCCGAGCCGGAGGAACGCCTGCCGGAACAGCGGGTCCTTGCGGAGGTCGACGGGGTTGTCGAGGTCCGCGCGCATCCAGGCCGTCGCGGCGGCGAGCGGATCCGCCTCGGCGCTGGTGTCGACCAGGTGCAGGGGCCACGATCCGTGGTTCTCGCGGGGACGCTGCCACGGGCGGCCGTCGGCGTCCTCCTCGAACACGACGTTGAGCGCCTCGGCCTCGCCGACCGCCCCGCGCACCGCCGCCTCCAGCAGCCGCACGTCGACCGGGCCGCGGATCTCCACGTACTCGGCGGTGTTGAAGGCGGGACTGTCCGGGTCGAACTGCTGACCGGTCCAGATCCCCTCCTGGGCGGCGCCCAACGGCAGCGGCTCAGTCATCCCGGCCCACCAGCAGCTTCACCCAGTGCTCCACCGTCGGCCGCTCGGCCAGGTCGACGAAACTGACCCGGGCCCCGGCGTCGCGCCACCGTTCGATGAGCGTCATCAACCGCACCGAGTCCAGGCCGCAGTCGAACAGGTCCTCCGTGTCGAAGCTCTCGTCCGGGCGACGGTGGAGCATCTCGGCGACGTCCGCCCGGATCGTCGCCGCCGTCAACTGGTCTGCCACGTCATGCCTCTCGACCTCGTGCGATGTGGACACCGGTGGGATCCGACGGTCGACACCGCCGGATCCCACCGCGGATCGAACGTCCGTGAGGGACTAAGCGGCGTCCACGTCGTCGTAGACGGTGACGCGGTAGGACACGGCCGGCTCCGGCGTCGCGGTGTGCAGCGCCCGGTGGACCAGGCTCTGGTTGTCCCAGAGGAGCATGTCGCCCTTCTCGAACGTCTGGAGGTGGATGTTCTCGTGCTGGTAGGTGCGGTCGAGCTGGCCGGTGGCCGTGAGCAGCTCGGCCAGCAGCTCCGGCCGGTCGTTGCCGTCCGCGTCCTGCACCGACAGCGTGAAGCCCTCGCTGATGTACAGCAGGGTCTCGTCCGTGTGCGGGTGCGGGAACGCGAGCGGGCTCGTCACCGGCGGGGTCTTCGCGTTGACCTCGTCGATGATCTCCGAGATCGGCCGGTAGACGTCGGTCGGCCGGATCTTGAAGTACCGCAGCACGCTGTGCGTCGCCGTGGTGTCCTTGACGGCCAGCTTCAGCTCCTCGGAGAGCTGCTCGTAGGCCGTCGCCAGGTTGATGAAGTAGGTGCCACGGTTCTTCGACGGCACGACCTGCGGGTAGATCATGGTGATGTCGAACGGACGCGGCATGAACTGGTAGTCCGAGTGCCAGAACTTGCCGGTCTTCGGCACCCCGATCTGGCGGCCGTCCTCCTCCTTGACGTTGGAGGAGACGAACACCTCCTTCACCTCGGGGTGGTGGTAGACCGGCTCGTAGTACTCCGCGACCCGGCCCAGCCGCTGACCGAGCGCCAGGAACTGCTGCGGCGACAGGTCCTGGTTCTTCAGTACGACGATCTTGTTCGAGTAGATGGCCTTCTTCAGCTCGACGATGTCCTGCGCCGAGGCGGTTTCCGCGTCGAAACCCTCCACGATCACGCCGAACTTCTTTCCAGCCTGCGGGGTGATTTTCATTCGCACTCCTCTGAGCGGTGGTCCCGGGATCCGAGTACCTCAGTAGTCGCGTCCGGTCGGTCAACAGTTCCCGCCCCGACAGGTGTGCGGGGCCAAATTGCCAGCTCAATTACCGCGCTGTGGGTTCACATTTCCGCGGGCTCCTCTGCGATTCTCGGCCTGCCTCTCCCGCAGCACCTGGGTGTGGCAGGCGTGGATGACGGCAGCGGCGCCGTGCGGGTCGTCGCGTACGACGAAGTGACCGCTGCCGGGGATGACGAAGTGCTGCGCCCTCGGGAGCACCCGCCGGGCCCGGAGCGCGTCACGCAACGGGACCACGCGGTCCTGGTCGGCCCACACGAGGTTCACCGGCGTCGTGTCGGTGGCGTCGGCGCGGAACGAGTAGAGCCCCGCGTACCGGCTCAGGGCGGACAGGTCACTGGTGATCATCGAGGTCACGTCGGCGGCGGCCACGTCCGGCCGGAGGGCGGCGGGCCGGGCCGACACGCTGCCCATGACCATCCTGCGGACCACCCCCCTGTTGAGCAGCCGCCCCCGCGTCCTCGGCCCCACCGCGCCGGTCATCCGCAGGATCGCGTGGGTCCGCACCACGCACATCGAGGCGTGGCAGACCGCCCGGAACCCGATGCTGCACAGGGCGGTCACCGCCGCGACGGGCACCCGACGCGCCAGTTCGAGCGCGATCACCCCGCCGAGCGAGTGCCCGACCACGTGCGGCCTGCGCAGCCCCAGCGCGGCGATCCGCTCCGCGACGTACTCGGCGAGCCTCGGCACGACGTCACGGTCGTACGCGAGCCCCGGCACGCTGCCGTGACCGGGCAGGTCGATCGCGAGGGTCCGGGCGAAGCCCGGGATACGTTCGACGACGGCGTCCCAGCTCGCCCGGCCGAGACCGGCCGCGTGCAGCAGCAGGAGCTGAGGATCCTCCGCGAGCCGGCTCGGCTCGGCCATGGTGCGGCTCCGTTTCTTTCCGTGCGGACGTGCCCGTTCGACGCGTCAGGAGGCGGTGACCATCGGGGCGCGTGACGCCTCGGTCGTGTCGGCCCGGTCCGGGAGTTCGTTGCCCGCGAGCGCCTTGAACCGCCGCAGCCGCAGGCTGTTCGACACCACGAACACCGAACTGCCGGCCATGATCAGACCCGCCAGCATCGGATTGAGCAGCCCGCTCGCCGCGAGCGGGATGGCCGCGACGTTGTACGCGAAGGCCCAGAACAGGTTGCCCTTGATCGTGCCGAGGGTGCGGCGCGACAGCCGGATGGCGTCCGCGACCACCCGCAGGTCGCCGCGTACCACCGTCAGGTCGCCCGACTCGATCGCCACGTCGCTGCCGGTGCCCATCGCGATGCCCAGGTCGGCCTGCGCGAGCGCGGCGGCGTCGTTGACGCCGTCGCCGACCATCGCGACGACCTTGCCGTCGGCCTGGAGCCGCTTGACCAGCTCGACCTTCCCGGCGGGGAGGACCTCGGAGACCACGTCGTCGATCCCCACCTCCGCCGCGATCGCCGCCGCGACCGCGGCGTTGTCGCCGGTCAGCAGGATCGGGTGCAGGCCCAGCCGCTTGAACTGCGCCACCGCCGCCCTGCTGGTGGGCTTCACCCGGTCGGACACGACGAGCATCCCCCGCAGGGCGCCGTCCCAGCCGACCATGACCGACGTACGGCCCGCCGCGTCGGCCTTCGCCTTGGCGGCGGTCAGCTCCGCGGGCAGGTCGGTCGCCCACGCGCCCAGCAGCGACGCCCGGCCGACGATGACCTCGTGCCCGTCGACCGTGCCGCGCACGCCGACGCCGGTCTCGCTGGAGAAGTCCGCGACCGGGGGCAGTTCGCCGCACCGGTCCCTGGCCCCCGCGACGACGGCCCGGGCGATGGGGTGCTCCGACGCGCTCTCCAGGGCGCCGGCGAGCCGCAGCAGCTGGACGTCGCTCTCCCCGTCGACGGGCACGACCTCCACGACGGACATCTCGCCCGTGGTCACCGTGCCGGTCTTGTCGAGCACGACGGTGTCGACGGTCCGCGTGGACTCCAACACCTGCGGTCCCTTGATGAGGATGCCGAGCTGGGCGCCCCGACCGGTGCCGACCAGCAGCGCGGTCGGCGTCGCCAGCCCCAGCGCGCACGGGCAGGCGATGATCAACACGGCCACCGCCGCCGTGAACGCGGCCGCCGCCGGCTGGCCGGAGCCGAGCCAGTAGCCCAGCGTGGCGAGCGACAGCGCGATCACCCCGGGCACGAACACCGCCGACACCTGGTCCGCGAGCCGCTGGACGTCGGCCTTGCCGGTCTGCGCCTCCTCGACGAGCTTGGCCATCTGCGCGAGCTGCGTCTCGCTGCCCACCCGCGTGGCGCGGACGACGAGCCGCCCGCCGGCGTTCACCGTGGCGCCGACGACCTCGTCGCCGGGCCCCACCTCGACGGGCACGGACTCGCCGGTCAGCATGCTCGCGTCGACGGCCGAGGAGCCCTCCTCCACGACGCCGTCGGTGGCCACCTTCTCGCCCGGCCGCACCAGGAACCGGTCGCCGACCGCGAGCGCCGAGATCGGCACGATCGCCTCGGCGCCGTCGCGCAGCACCGTCACGTCCTTGGCGCCCAGCGACAGCAGCGCGCGCAGCGCGGCGCCGGAGCGGCGCTTCGCGCGGGCCTCGAAGTACCGGCCGCAGAGGATGAACAGGGTCACGCCCGCGGCGACCTCCAGGTACATGTTGCCCTCGCCGGGCGTCCGCTCCAGGGTGATCCGGAACGGGTGCCGCATGCCGGGCTCGCCGGCGGTGCCGAGGAACAGCGTGTACAGCGACCACGCGAACGCGGCGAGCGTGCCCACCGAGACCAGCGTGTCCATCGAGGCGGCGGCGTGCCGCAGGTTGGCGAAGGCGGCCCGGTGGAACGGCCACGCCCCCCACACCACGACCGGCGCGCTCAGCGTCAGGCAGGCCCACTGCCAGTACTCGAACTGGAGCTGGGAGAACATCGACATCGCGATGACCGGCACCGCCAGCACGGCGACGACCCAGAGGCGATGGCGGGCCGCCCGCAGCTCACGGTCGTGCTCGGCCGCCTCCTCGGCCGCCGGATCCGGAGCGTCCGCCGTCGTCGCCTCGGGCGCTTGCACCGGCCGGGCCGTGAAGCCGATCTCCTCGACGGCGGCGATCACCGTCTCGCGCGAGACCTGGGGCGAGAGCAGCACCTTCGCCTTCTCGGTGGCGTAGTTGACGGTCGCCTCCACCCCGTCGATGTCGTTGAGGCGCTTCTCGATGCGCGCCGCGCACGCCGCGCACGTCATGCCGCCGATCAGCAGTTCCAGGTGGTTCTCGGCCCTGGCCGTACGCGGCCTAACCGGCCGGGCCGTGAAGCCGATCTCCTCGACGGCGGCGATCACCCGCGCCTGCGTGATCCCGGGCGGGACCAGCACCTTCGCCTTCTCGGTGGCGTAGTTGACGGTCGCCTCCACCCCGTCGATCGAGTTGAGCTGCTTCTCGATGCGCGCCGCGCAGGCCGCGCACGTCATGCCGCCGATCAGCAGTTCCAGGTGGTTCTCAGCCGTGGCCATGCTCGGTGCCCCCCTCCGTGCCGCCGCCGGTCGTGTCGGCGGGGACAGCGGCTCCGCCGTTGCGTACGGCCTCCTCGTTGCGGGCCTTGGCCGCCGCGAAGGCCTCCTCGGTCAGGCCGTGCGGCGGCGGGTTGGGGCCGTTCACGCGCAGGGTGAACGACGCCGTGCGCACGACGCCCTGGTGCTGGAAGTCCAGGAACAGCCGGTAGTCGCCGAAGCTGGGCGCGGTGGCGTGGAACAGGACGTCCGGACCGGGGGCGGTCTTCCCGTCGCCCGGCGTGCCGTCGGGGTGGACGTGCAGGTACGCCATGTCGCCGTCGCGGAGCGCGACCAGGTGCCCGAACGCGCCGAGGTACGGCTCCAGGTCGGTGACCGGCTTGCCGTCCTTCGCGACGCTGAGCGTCAGCTTGCCGCTCTTGCCGGGCTTGAGCTCGCCGCCGAGGGTCACCGTGTACCCGTCGACCGTCGAGGTGGTCGACGGCGCGGGCAGCGCCTCCGGCCGGTAGTCGCCCGAGACCGACACGTCCGCCCCGAGCGTCTCGCCGTGGATGCCCCACAGCGGCATGTAGTCGGCGAAGACCCGGTACTCGCCCGCCGCCGCGAAGGTCAGCGGCACCCGCCACACGCCGTCCGCGCCGAGGTTCGGGTGGACGTGCTGGAAGTTCGTCAGGTCGCGCCGCGCCACGATGAGGTGCATCAGCTTCTCGTGCTGCGGCTTGTACTTCACCAGCGGCGTGCCGTCGTGCTGCAGGATCTGGAAGGCGAAGGTCTGCTTCGTGCCCGCCCGGACGTTGTCCGTGATCACCTTCAGGTTCATGCTCTCGTGGTTGACGGTCAGGCCGTACGAGGACTCCTCGGCCACGGCGGCCGGCTTGGCGGCGGGTGCGGCTGCGGGTGCGGCGGTCGGCGGGGGCCCGACCACGCGGCCGACGGTGTAGGCGCTCCCGAGCACCAGCACCAGGGCGAGCGCGAACGCGCCGAGTTTCGTCAAGGTCTTCATGAATAACCGTCCTGTTTCGACAGGGTTGGCGTGGAAGCGGGCAGGGTTTGCGGGGTCCGGTGGCCGGCCGGCGGGCTCACCGGTCACCACCGGGGTCCGGGCCGGGCGTCCGGCCCCACCGCAGCAGGCACGCCCCGAACGACATCCCCCCGCCGAACCCCAGCAGGAGGACGAGGTCGCCGTCGCGGAGCAGCCCGGCCCGGTTGGCGTGGTCGAGGGTGAGCGGCACCGAGGCGCTGCCGACGTTCGCGTACTCCTCCACCGTGCGGTGCGTGTGCGCGGCGGTCAGCCCGCACGCGCGTACCAGCTCGTCGAGGAGCAGGCCGTTGGGCTGGTGCGGCACCACGTGCGCGACGTCCGCCGCGCCGACGCCCGCCCTGGCCAGCAGCTTGTCCACGAACGGCGGGACCTCCTGGAGGACGAGCTCGGTGACGTCGCGGCCGTGCATGCGGAAGAAGTGGCCGCCGTCCGCCACCGTCGTCGCGGACGCCGGCAGCCTGCTGCCACCCGCCGCCACCCCGATCAGGTCGCTGGCGTCGCCCCGGCTGGCCAGCTCGTACTCGACGACACCGCGCCCCGGTGACGTCGTCCCCACGACGGCCGCGCCGGCGCCGTCGCCGAACAGCACGGCGGTACGCCGGTCTTCGAAGTCCAGGATGCGCGAGTACACGTCGGCGCCGACCACGAGCGCGTGGGTGCCCGGCCGGTCCGCCACCAGCGACTGCGCCAGCACCAGGGCGTGCACGAATCCCGCGCACACCGCGTTGACGTCGAAGCACGCCGCCCCGTACGCGCCGAGGCGGTCCTGCACCAGGCAGGCCGTCGGCGGCTGCGGGTGGTCCGGGGTCGACGTCGACACGATGAGGTAGTCGACGCGGTCCACGCCGAGGCCCGCGTCCCGCAGCGCGCGGGCCGCGGCCCGCACGGCGAGGTCCGACGTGGCCTCCTCCGCCGCCGCGAAACGGCGCGAACGAATGGCGGTCTTGCGTACGATCCATTCCGGGCTGGCTCCCGGTACGCGACGCGCGATTTCCTCGTTCGGCAATGCTCGCGCGGGCACCCAGGATCCGGTGCCCAGAATTCCGACGGATGAGGACACAGCAGCCTCCAGAGAGGAGAGGCATTTCGTGTCTGCAAATTAGCCGAGTGGAACCATCGACCGCAATCACGTGCGCCAGCTGTCGACAGAGCCCACGGCGCAAATTACCGGACGATGGCGGAAACAATTTCGAGGCGATGGAACGCGCAATTTCCGGGCCGCCCGGGAACCCGCCGTCGACCCATCGACGCACGGTTCACCCGTGCAGTTCTCCCGGGACGGACGTGACACCCGGGGATGGGATCCGACGTGTCGTCGCCGCCATGCTGACGGCACGACCGACCGCGTGGCGACGGCCCGCGGCACGGCCGGCGACCCGCGGGGCGGACCGGCGCCCGCCGGCGCCCACGCGACCAGGACCGGACGGAGGCCCTCCGATGACAGCGCAGCTCCTCGAGACCACCCACCCCACGGGCGAGCCCGACGGGTGGCGGCCCCGGGACGCGACGGCGGGGACGGGTCCACGTCGACACGAACTGATCGTGACCGATACCATGCATTCCGTGGCGATCGGGATCCGGCAGGCGACGATACCGGGCGTGTCGCCGCCCGGGGCGGCGCGTCCTGGCGTGCCGGCGCCGCCCGGCACGCGCCACGTCCGCCGGGAGCCGTGGCGTTGATGGTCACCGGGATCCGGCCCGCCGGGCCGGCTGAAGCCCTGTCGACCCCGGGCATGCGGCGGGCGAGGCTGTGCATCCTGGCGGGCGCCGCGAGCGGGGTGGCGGCGTGCGTGCTGCTCGCCGCCCTGGAGCTGCGTCGCGAGCCCGACCCGCGCGGGATCGTGTCCGGCGCGGCGGGGGCGCTGCTCCTGGTCGTGGCGCTGGCCGGGGCGCTGCACCGCTCGGTCATGCCGTGGCCGGCGGCGACCGGCCGGTGGCTGATCGCCGGCTGCGCCACGGCCGCCGTGCTGTCCGTCCCGCTCGTCGGGCCGGTCGGCGGCACCCCGGGCCGGGCCTGGGCGTTCGTGGGGGCCGCGCTCGTGGGGGCCGCGCCACTGCTGCTGCCGGTCCGCTACGCGGTGACCCTGATGGCCGGGACGGTGCTGGTGGCCGCGGCGACGGCCTGGTGGCTCGGCGGTCCCGTGCGGGACGCGGTGACCGTCACGGTGGTGCTCGGGCTGACGGTGGCGACGTGGAACGTGCTGCACCTGTGGTTCTGGACGTTCCGGGCGCAGGCCCGGGAGGGGCGCGACGCCCTGGCCCGCCTGGCGGCGGCCGAGGAGCGACTACGGTGCGCCCGGGACGTCTACGCCCTGCTCGCGAACGAGCTGTCGGCACTCGTCCTCAAGGCGGAGCTGGCGTCGCGGCTGGCGATGGTCGACGGGGAGCGGACCAGGAAGGAGACCGCCGAGATGCGGGCGCTCGCGGCGGCCGCGTCGGCCCGGATGCGCGAGGCCGTGCACGGCTACCGCAGCGTCGGCCTGCGCGAGCAGGCGCAGACGGTGGCCCGGGTGCTGCGCAACGCCGGCGTGCGGTGCTCCGTGACGCAGCCGGAGCGCGACCTACCGCCCGCGCTCACCGGGCCGCTGGTGTCCGTGCTGCGGGAGGCGGGCGCCCACGTGCTGCGGCACGGCGAGGCGCGGTGGTGCACGATCGAGATCGCCCGCGAGGGGTCCGGGGCGCGGCTGACGGTGGTCAACGACGGGGCCGGCGACGGCGCTCCGGAGCTCGACGGCAGCGGGCTGCCGGAGCTGGCCGACCGGCTGCGGGACGCGGGCGGCACCCTGCGCACATGGCGGGAGGACGGCACGTTCACCGTGGTGGCCAGCGTCCGGGCCGGCGGGCCCGACAGCACCACCGCGGCATGACGACGGACCGCGCCCACCCCGCCGGTGGGCACGGTCCGCCGCACGCCGCTCAGCCGGTGGCCGTCAACGCTCCGCCGGGCAGGAGGCACTCGTCGGCCGTGGGCCACCGCGTCGGGTCGTCGCCCAGCATGATGAGTTCGGCGACCTGGAGGCGGCACCACGGCGACACGGAGATGTCGCCGGTGCCCACCGCGTACACGAAGTCCGCCCAGGCGACCCACTCGAAGTCGCCGATCGCGGCCGGGTCGGGGGTCGGACGCTCGTCGGTCACCACCCGGAACACCGGGGACACGGCGTTCTCCGCCACGCCGTTGTCCATCGTGGCGCGGTAGCGGAAGGAGGGCAGGACCAGCTCCGGCGCGGGCGCGGCCAGGCCGAGCTCGGCGCGTACCGTGCGGGTCACCGCCGCGGGGACCGGTTCCCCCGGCGCGGGGTGCCCGTAGCACGAGTTCGTCCAGATCCCCGGCCAGGTGCGCGTCCGGTCGCTGCGCATGGTGAGCAGCAGCTTCGCGTCGCTGTTGAAGACGTAACAGGAGAACGCCAGGTGCAACGGCGTACGCAGGTGGTGCACCGTCGCGCCCTCGGTGGCACCCACCGGCCGTCCCTCCTCGTCGAGCAGCACGACCTGCGCCATGGTGTCCCTCCCCACCGGGATTCAGCTCGCCTGTGCGAAGGCGGCGGCGATCACGGTTCCCCACCCGGTGCTCGCCACC
Organism: Micromonospora sp. DT178; assembly: GCF_049841695.1. Lineage (NCBI taxonomy): Bacteria > Bacillati > Actinomycetota > Actinomycetes > Micromonosporales > Micromonosporaceae > Micromonospora > Micromonospora sp. DT178. The sequence continues at coordinate 7,017 of NZ_JBNCKV010000026.1, read as the reverse complement.
TGCAACGGCACCAGCTTCGCCCGGGGCCGCAGGAACGCCAGCGCGTCCGCGAGGGGCTTGCCGCGCACGCCGCGCCAGGTTCCCGACACGTGCACCAGCGCGAACGCGATGGCCGCGATCATCGGGACGGCGCCCCAGGTGAAGCCGCCGATGGCGAGCACCGACACGCACACCGTGGAGCCGCCGACCGCGATCAGCCCGCTCGCGACCGCCATCGCGCGGGACAGGCCCAGCGCGCGGACGCAGGTACGGATGTTGAACGCGGCGTCCTCCGGCCAGTCCTCTGCGGTGTTGACCATGACGATGCCGACCTGGTTCGCGCCGAACCCGATGATCACGGCCAGCAGCGGCCACGACAGCTCACCGGGCACGGACCGGACGACGACGAGCATCGGCAGCCAGATCAGCACCGCGGCGAGGCCCGGGATCTGCCCCACGCCGGAGCTCTTCAGGTGGACCGGCGGGATGGAGTACTGGGCGCCGATCCAGAGGGTGAACGCGACCAGGGGCAGGATGTCCCAGTGCCCGGTGCGGAAGGTGAAGTAGGTCGCGAGGGCCAGCACACCCGCGCCCGTGGCGGCGATCTGCCACCGCACGTTGCGCAGCCCCAGCCCGTACACCGCCTGGGACAGCCACGTCTTGTACACGGCGTCGACGTCGCGGTCCGCGTACGCGTTGGTCATGTCGATGAAGTGCATGATGGACAGCGCCATCACGATCACCAGTGCGAAGTGGACCGAGGCCAGGGTGCTCAGCTCGTCGACCGACAGCAGCGACGGGATCGCGTAGATGGCCAGCATCACGGGCAGGAACTCGACCCGGCGGATGCGGATGGAGTGGTAGATCGGGCGCCGCGCGGATGTCGGCGTCGGTGTGGGCGCGCCCGCGCGCGCCTCTTCGACGGTCATGGTGTCTTCCTTCGGGGTTGAGGACCTTCGATGGCGCCCGTGAGCGGCCCTGACCGTGGTCAGAGAATCTGGATCCGCTGGAGGTGCCGGGAGGAGTTGCCGCGGAAGGCGTTGCGGCCGTGCAGCAGCGCCTGGTTGTCGACGACGACGATGTCGCCGTCGACCCACTCGTGGTGGTAGCAGACGTCCGGGTGGTGCAGCCGGTCGCGCAGGTCGGCCATGAACGGCTCGGCCTCCTCCGCCGACCTGCCGCCGATGGACACCCACACCGGGTTCCGGTAGCGCTCCGGGTCGAGCGGCTCGCCGTACCGCATGATCGTCTCGCCGGTCTCCGAGTGCGTGGTGAGCAGGGGCGACACGGTCTCGCCGCCGTAGTAGCCGAGCTTCTCCGTGCGGTAGCTGACCTCCGTCGTCGCCCACTCGCGGACCAGCTCCGGCGAGGCGCGCCGGATCACGTCGGTGCTGTCGGAGAACACCGTCTCGCCACCGCCGCCGGGCACCGGCGCCTCGAGGCACTGGAAGAGGAAGTACCGCGGCGCGGCCCGCGCGAACGCGCCGTCCCAGTGGAACGGCACGTCCGTACGGCTGAACAGGTAGTTCTTCGGGTCCTCCTGGACCACCAGGTCCAGGACGGCGCCGAAGTCCCAGGTCAGCACCTCGCCCCAGGTCTCGCAGTAGGCGATCAGGTCCTCCCTGCTCAGCAGGGGGAAGCCGCGCAGCACGACCACCTTGGACTCGATCGTCCAGCGCTCCAGCGTCGCGGGCGCGATGTCCCGCAGGTCGGCGCCGTCGTGCTCCGCGGTCACCAGCGTGCCGAACGGCGCCAGCGCCGTCCGCTCCACCCGCAGCTCGTCTGCCGTGGTCATGAGGCGATCTCCTCCTGCCGGAAGTGGGGGTTGACGTAGTGGCTCGGCCGGCCGTTGCGCCAGACGAGCGAGGCCCGGTCCCGCTCGGCCTGGCTGCGCTTGACCAGCGTCAGGTTCACGCCGTCGTCGAGGACGACGCCGTGCCACGGCGTCAGCCAGCTGTCCCTGGTACGGATGAGGTGCAGCCCGATCTTCTCGGCGTGCCGGGGCTGCGGGTGGATCGACAGCCGCAGCGAGTGGGGGAACTTCGTGCCGACCAGGTCTCCCCAGGCGCGGCTGCGCCGGATCATCTGGTACGCGAACTCCTTGCAGTGCTCGCGCAGCTTGGTCCGGCTCAGGTCGGGGTGCAGCGGGCCCTGGTCCTCGAGCATGAACCGGTGCATGCCGTTGAACAGCGACCGGGCGCCCAGGTCGGTCAGCACCTCGGCCCGGATGTCCTCCAACGGCGTGGCGTACTCGGCGAGGAGCCGCCCGCGCATCTCGTCGTAGGACATCGCCCCGAACGCGTCGTCGAGCGAGTACATCGAGACCGAGGACGCGCCGGTCTGGTCGATGATGCGTTGCAGTTCGGTGCGGTACGCGGTCACGTCCTCGTCGGGGATGCCGAGCAGGTCGGAGAAGACGTGGCCGTCGGAGCAGATGAGGATCCGCGCGCCCGTCGGGTGGTAGTGGCTGACCTGCTCGCAGAAGGACTGGAGGAACTCCACGGAGATCCGCTCGCCGAGGTCGGGCAGCGAGCCGACCACCTTCTCCGGGTTGCGGGACTTCGCGGGGAACGCCGGCAGCACGAAGTGCAGCGGTTCGCCGCTGCGCACGTACCGGCCCACCCGTTCCTCGTGGGTCGCGAAGCAGTCGTCGCACGGCTGCGCTGCGCACGGGTCGTCGGCGTGTTCGAGACGGCGGAAGCGGAAGACCAGTTCGAGTATCTGCCGGGCGAGCGTGCGCTCCCGGCTGCCGACCTGTTCGTCCTCGGCAACGGTCATGTCGTGTCCGATCGCATCGTGGTTTCCTTGTCGCCGGAGGGCGGACCGACCGGGGCGACGCGCCGGCGCCGCGCGCCGCGCGCGCCCTTCGGCGGGTCGATGTGCACCAGCTCCGTACGGGTGCTGATCTTCAATTTCCGGTAGGCCCGCGTCAGGTGCTGCTCGACGGTGCTGACGGTGATGAACAGCCTGTCGCCGATCTCCCGGTTGGTGTGCCCGCGGGCGGCCAGGTTCACGACGCGACGCTCGGCGTCGGTCAGCGTGGCGAGCCCGTCCTTCCCGCCGGCCACGGCGGGGTCGAGGGTGTCGTCGGACGGCTTGAGCTTGCGTCGCAGCAGCTCGGCGTGGCACCCCTCGGCGAGCTGGAGGGCGTGCGCACCCATCATCTTGGCGCGCCCGAACTCGCCGAGCGCGTGCCCGGTCTGGCTCAGGTCCGCGAAGACGTGCGCCAGCTCGTGCCGGTCCCCGCTGGCGTGCAGCAGGTCCATCGCCTCGCGCAGCATCACCTGGCGTTGCTTCGGCGCGTACGCCGCCGCCAGCGCCCGCAGCCCCATGCCCTTGGCGCGCGGGGCGTCGCCACCCGGCAGCGCCAGGTGTTCGGTGACCAGCTTCCGGGCCTGGTCGGGCCGGCCCATCCGCACGTACAGCCGGGCGAGGTCGACCCGCCACGGCAGCGCGGACGGATCGTCGGCGCCCCAGGTCACGGCGAGCTGGCCGGTGGTCTGGAAGTCGGCGAGCGCGGCGTGCCGCCGGTCCACGGCGTCGTAGTAGACGCCCCGGGCCCGCAGGTACTGCGGCCAGAACAGGCTCTGGCGCATCGCGGCCGGCGTCGGCTCCCGCAGGGCGGCCTCGGCCCGGGCGAGCTGCCCGGTCATCGTGCAGGCCAGCACCAGGTGCGCGAGCGGCGATCCGACGGCGACGCCCCAGGCGGCGGGCGGCATCGTGGCCAGCGCGTCGCGCGCGTGCCGCTCGGCGGCGGCGAGGTCGCCGCGGCACAGGGCGACGGCGGCCCGTACGTCGGTCAGGACGGCCCGCCAGCTCGTGATCCCGTGCGCCTCGGCCTCCTCGGCCAGCTTCTCGCACCAGTCGGCGGCGCGGTCGAGCTGGTCGGCGCCGATCAGCACCCGCAGCGCGTGCCACACCGACACCAGGAGGGAGTCACCGGGGCGGGCGCGTTGCAGCACCTCCTCGGCGCGGTCGACCGCCGCGCCGGGCCCGGGGTCGCCCGGATCGTCGCCGCCGTGCGGGCGGCAGTGCCGCAGCCACTCGCGCGTCGCGAGGTGGTCGGCGCCCAGGTCCGGGTCCGGGTGCGTGGTGAGGTCGCCCACCGCGCCCAACGCCTCCATCGCCTCGTCGTGCCGGCCCTGCCAGGCGAGCGACCGGGCGAGCAGCAGCGTGTCGGCCTCGTCGAGGTGACCGGCGCGCCCCGCCGCCGCCAGCGACGACAGGTGCCGCGCAACCGCCTCGGGGTCGCTGCGCCAGTGCACCCGGACGAGGGCCGCCTCCACGGCGGCCCGCTCGCGGGCGTCCTCGGTGGATCGCAGCGCCAGTTCCAGGCAGTCCACGGCGTGCCGTGCGGCGCCCCCGGCGACGGCCTCCCCGGCCGCCGCGACCAGCACCGGCGCGGCCCAGGACCCGGCCGGCTCACCGACGCCCACCAGGTGCGCGGCCACCTCGGCGGCGGACGCGCCGTCCTCGTGGAGCAGGCGCGCGGCCCGCGACCGCAGTGCCGACTGCGTCTGCGGCGGGCAGTCGTCGAGCACCGCCGCACGTACCGCCGGATGGTGGTAGGAGTGCCCCTCGGTGAGGCCCGCCTCGGCGAGCGCGCCGAGCACCTGCCGGGTGGTCGCCGCGCAGAGGCCCACCAGCCCGGTGACGAGCCCGGCGGACGCGGCCGGGCCGACGACCGCGAGCGCGCGGGCGACGTCGAGCAGCCGGGGGTCGCTGCGGTGCAGGCAGGCGAGCGCGGCCTGGACGAACGACGCGCCCACCGTCGGCGCGACCTCCCCGTCGGCGCCGGTGAGGGCGTCGTCGAGCAGCGCGTGCACGAGCATCGGGTTGCCGCCGCTGACGGCGTGCGCCGACGCGGCGAGCCGCCGGGCGGCCTCCGGCCGGATCCGCTCGGCGAGCAGCCGCCCGACGCCGTCGGGCGACAGCGGGAGCAGCCGCAGGTGACGGCAGTGCGGCTGGCGCGTGAGTTCCGCACGGAACGCCGCCGCCTCGGGCCGCGCGCCCACGCATCCGCTCAGCACGAGCAGCACCCGCGCGAAACGGATGCGCCGTTGCAGGTACAGCAGCGCCTGCAACGACAGGGAGTCCGCGAACTGGACGTCGTCGACGACCACCACCAGGGGCCGGTCGGCGGCGACGTCGAGGAGGACCTGGCAGACGTCCTCCAGCAGTTGCGCGTCACCGTGCCGCAGGGTGGGGGCGTCCGGGTCCCCCGCCGGCCCGGTGTCGCGCCGCAGCAGCGGCAGGTGGTCGGTCGAGGTGGTCTGGGCCCGGAGGCTGTGGAACAGCTGTCCCACCACCCCCAGGGGGATCATGCTCTCCGCGACCGAACAGGCGGCGGTCAGCACCAGCGCGCCCTCGCCGACGGCCACCTCGGTCACGGCGTTCACCAGTCGGGTCTTCCCGCTGGCGACGCCGCCGTCGACCAGCGCGACCCGGCCCTGTCCCGCGGCAGCCGTCGCGTACGCCTCGGCGAGGTCGGACAGCAGGTGTTCTCTCTCGATCAGTGCCATGTGGGTCACCTCCGGACACTCCTGAGGCTCGGGTCGACCGGCGACTCACCCCGGTTGTTCGGCGTTGGCGACCGTGGCGGCGCCGCGCGAGGCCGAGCTGAGCGACCGGGTGTGCGCCCTGATGCTGCGCAGCACCGCGGACATGTTGTCGTTGAGATAGAAGTGACCACCGGGGTGGACGACGAACTCGAACTCCGCGTCGGTGTGTTCCCGCCACGCCTTCGCCTCGTCGACCGTCACCCGCGGGTCGCTGTCGCCGATGTGCGCGACGATCGGGCAGTCCAGGCGCGGCCCGGGCCGGTACTCGTAGGTCTCGGCAGCGGTGTAGTCGGAGCGGATGGCCGGCAGGACCATCTGCAGCACGTCCTCGTCCTCCAGCAGCGCGCTGTCCGTGCCCGCCAGGGCGCGTACCTCGGCGATCAGGCCGGCGTCGTCCCGCAGGTGGGTCCGCTCCTCCCTGTGGAGGTGCGGCGCCCGCCTGCCGGAGACGAACAGCGCGGTCGGGCCGACGCCCGCCCGCCGCAGCCTCAGCGCGACCTCGAAGCCGATGGTCGCGCCGAGGCTGTGGCCGAAGACGGTGATCGGCCGGTCGACCAGCGGCAGCAGCGCCGCCACCAGTCGGTCCGCGATCTCGTGGGCCGAGGTGAGGCCGGGCTCCCGCAACCGGTCCTGCCGACCGGGGTACTGGACGGCGAGCACGTCGATCTCGGGTGCGAGCGTCCTGGCCACCCGGGCGAAGTAGCTCGCCGAGCCGCCGGCGTGCGGCAGGCACAGCAGCCTGGTCGCCGCGTCGTCCGCCGGGTGGAACCGTCGCACCCACAGGTCGGTGTCCGTCATCTCGTTCCCCCGCGAATCGGATGGTGGCTGCCGGTGGCGGTCGCCCCGGGCTCCGTCAGTGGCCCGCGTCCACCCGGGCCTCGCTCCAGCTGATGGTGGTGGGCCGGACGGCCGCCAGGTCGCCGGTGGTCCAGCTGTCCACGACGTCGATCCGGACGTCGCTCTCCGCCGGAGCGTCGGCGCCGTCGAAGAAGAAGGCATTGAGAATCTCGGTCGCATTGACAGACATGGGAGTCCCCTCTCGCACAGCTTGGCCCGGTGGTACCGAACGCCACCTAAACCTGCTGTACGGGTACGGGTTTCAACAAGGTCTGCGTTCATCGTCTACACGAAGGTTCATCACAGCGCATTCGTGAATCGCTCATACCCGTCACGCGCGGCAGGCCCGGTGACTTTTGTCAATACCCTAGCGGGCCGCCCAGGCGCCGGAAGCGCGGCCTCCAGGCCGGATCCGCGACCAGGGAATCCCTTGCGTGACAGGGCCTCAGGTGCGCTGCGGCGGCCGGCGGAGCGGGCCGGGGGAATTGCTCCCCACCGGTCGTGGGAGCAACCTTCGGCAGCTCACCGGCACCGTTCCCCGGCCGGCCGTGCGCCGTTCACCCGACCCGGGTGACGGTCTCATGCCCCACCACCACCCGACAATGCCTGACCAGCAACTCCACACTGCCAACCCAATGAC
>NZ_JBNCKV010000025.1:0-90834 GCF_049841695.1 Micromonospora sp. DT178 | reverse complement strand
AGTCGTCGAAGCCGTCAACCCCACCCGCAACCTCGCCCACACCCCCCTCTTCCAGGTCATGTTCGCCTGGCAGAACACCGACGACGGCGAGCTGACCCTCCCGGGCCTGCGGGTCACCGCCCTGCCGCCGCCCCACACCACGGCCAAGTTCGACCTCACGCTCGCGCTCGCCGAGCACGACGGCCGCATCACCGGCAGCCTGGAATACGCCACCGCCCTGTTCGACACCGCCACCGCCCAGCGGCACATCCGCTACCTGCGCCACGTCCTCACCCAACTCGTCGCGCACCCCGACCAGCCGATCGACCGGCTGACCCTGCTCGACGAGCGGGAACGGGCGCAGGCGCTGCGCCGGGCCGAGCCGTCCCCGGTGGAGCGGGGCGTCGTCGACCGCTTCGCGCAGCGGGTCGTCGTGACCCCCGACGCGGTGGCCGTGACGTTCGAGGGCACCTCGCTCACCTACCGCGACCTCGACGCGCGCGCCAACCGGCTGGCCCACCACCTGCGCGAGCACGGCGTCGGCCCCGACGCCGTCGTCGCGGTCTGCCTGCGCAGGTCGCCGGAGCTGATCGTCGCGCTGCTGGCCGTCGCCAGAGCCGGCGGCGCGTACCTTCCCCTGGACCCGGCCCACCCCGCCGAGCGCCTGGCCCACCTGCTGGCCGACGGCGCCCCGGTCGCCGTCCTCACCCACGCCGCGACCCGCGCCACCCTCGACGGCCTGACCACCGCGCCCCTCGTCGACCTCGACGCCGACGCACACCGCTGGGCCGACCGCCCCACCACCGACCCCGACCCCGGCACCCGACCCGACCACCTCGCCTACGTCATCCACACCTCCGGCTCCACCGGCCAACCCAAGGGCGTGGCGCAGACCTGGCGGTGCCTGGACAACCTGATCGACTGGCAGCTCCGCTACGCCGCCCCGGGCAGCCCGGCCCCGGAACGGGTGCTCCAGTTCGCGTCGATCGGCTTCGACGTCTCCGCGCAGGAGATCTGGAGCACCCTCTGCCAGGGCGGCACGCTGGTGCTGATCGGTGAGGAGCGCGGCCGCGACCTCGGTCAGCTGCGTCACGTCCTCGCCGAGCAGGGCGTACGGCGGGCGTTCCTGCCGGCTGCCGTGCTGCACCAGCTGGCCGGTCTCACCGGGGCCGTGCCCCCGCTCGCGCCCGGCTGCGAGATCGTCACCGCCGGCGAGGCGCTGCGGGTCAACGACGACGTCCGTGCCCTGGTGGCCGGGCTGGGCGGCCGGTACCTCTACAACCAGTACGGCCCCACCGAGACCCACGTGGTCAGCCAGTTCGCGCTGGCCACCGCGGCGGCGGCCGACTGGCCGGCGCTGCCGCCGATCGGCCGGCCGATCGCCAACGCCCGGCTCTACGTGCTCGACGAGCGGTGCGAGCCGGTGCCGGCCGGCGTGCTCGGCGAGCTCTACATCGGCGGGGCCGGCCTGGCACGCGGCTACCTCAACCGGCCGGCGGCGACCGCGGCGCGGTTCCTGCCGGATCCGTTCGCCGGGCCCGGCGAGCGGATGTACCGCAGCGGCGACCTGGTCCGCCGCCGGGCCGACGGGACCGTCGAGTTCGTCGGGCGGGCCGACGACCAGGTCAAGGTGCGCGGGTTCCGGGTCGAGCCGGGCGAGGTGGAGAGCGCCCTGCGGCACGTCCCGGGTGTCCGCGAGGCGGCCGTCCTGCTGCGCGAGGACACCCCCGGCGATGCGCACCTGGTCGGCTACCTGGCCGGTGACGTCACCGCCGAGGCGGCCCGCGAGCAGTTGCGGCGCCGGCTGCCCGAGCACCTGGTGCCGACCCGCTGGGTGGTGCTGGACCGGCTGCCGCTGACCGCCAACGGCAAGCTGGACCGGCGGGCCCTGCGCGCGCCGGAGCAGGCCGACGTCGCCACCGCCTACGTCGCGCCGCGCGACGACCGGGAGGCCCGGATGGCCGCCATCTGGGCCGAGGTGCTGCGCCGCGACCGGGTCGGCGCGCACGACGACTTCTTCGCGCTGGGCGGCCACTCGCTGCTGGCGACCCGGCTCGTCCACGCGATCAACGAGCGGATGTCGGCGCGGCTGTCGCTGCGTACCCTCTTCCAGAAGCCGGTCCTGGCCGACCTGGCGGCCGAGCTGGCGGGGGCCGATGCCCCCGCCGTCGACGCCCTCCCGGCGCTCGTCGGAGATCCCGCCGGCCGGTACGAGCCGTTCCCGCTCACCGACATCCAGGAGGCCTACTGGGTGGGCCGCGGGTCCACCATCGAGCTCGGCGGCGTCGGCGCGCACGGCTACAGCGAACTGCGGCTGCGCGACTTCGACGAGGAGCGCTTCACCCGCGCGCTGCACCGGCTGATCGACCGCCACGACATGCTCCGCGCGGTCTTCCAGGACGGCGTCCAGCGGGTCCTGCCGAGCGTGCCGCGCTACGCGATGGCCCGGCAGGACCTGCGCGGGCTCGACGCGGAGACCGCCGGGCGCCGGCTGGGCGAGACCCGGGAGCGGATGTCCCACCAGGTGTTCGACGCCGGCCGCTGGCCGCTGTTCGAGTTCGCGGTGACGCTGCTCGACGGCGAGGTGCGGCTGCACGTCAGCCTCGACGCGCTGATCCTCGACGCGGCCAGCGGGCAGATCCTGGAACACGAGTTGGCGCTGCTCTACGCCGACCCGGACGTCGACCTGCCGCCGCTCGCGGTGACCTTCCGCGACTACGTCCTGGCCGAGCGGGCCCTGCGGCGCACGCCGCGCTACGCGCGGGCCCTCGACTACTGGCGGGAGCGGGTCGGCACGCTGGCGCCCGCGCCGCAGCTCCCGCTGGAGCGGCAGCCGGAGAGCGTCGAACGGCCGCGCTTCACCCGCTACGACGAGGTGGTGCCGGCGGAGCGTTGGAGCCGGCTGAAGGCGGTCGCCGGCCGGCACGGGGTGACCCCGTCGGTGCTGCTGGTGACCGCGTTCGCGCAGGTGCTGGCCCGGTGGAGCCGCCAGTCGCGGTTCACGCTGAGCCTGCCGCTGTTCAACCGGCTGCCGTTGCATCCCGGCATCAACGCGGTGATCGGCGACTTCACCTCGCTGGTGCTGCTGGAGGTCGACGTGGCGGCCGGGGTCGACTTCGTGACCCGGGCCCGTACGGTGCAGGAGCAGCTCTGGCAGGACATCGACCATTCGGCGGTCAGCGGCGTACGGGTCAACCGCGAACTCGCCCGCGCCCGGGGCACCCGCCACGCGGCCCTGCCGGTCGTGTTCAACAGCACGCTGGCCGAGGCGGCGCCCGACGTCGGCGACAGCGGCCTCGCGGCGGCGCTCGGCGGTGAGGTGCTGCACGGCATCACCCAGACCCCGCAGGTGTGGATCGACCACACGGTTCTGGAGGCCGGCGGGCGGCTGCACGTGAACTGGGACAGCATCGACGAGCTCTTCCCCGCCGGCCTGGTCGCCGAGATGTTCGCGGCGTACCGGACGCTGCTCGGGCGGCTGGAGGAGCCGGACGCCTGGTACACCACGGTGGACGGGCCGCTCGCCCCGCCGGTGCCACAGGCCCCGCCGGCCGGTCGTGGGCTCCTGCACGAGCTGGTCGACCGGCAGGCGCTGGCGACCCCCGCCGCGCCCGCGGTGCTCGCTCCCGACCGGCGGCTGGACTACGCGACGGTGTGCGTCGAGGCGCGGCGGCTGGCCGGGCGGCTCCAGGACCACGGCGTCCGGCCCGGCCAGCTCGTCGCGGTGCTGCTCGACCGGGGCTGGAAGCAGGTCGTCGCCACCCTCGCGGTCCTGCACGCCGGGGGCGCGTACCTGCCGCTCGACCCCGACTGGCCGGCCGAGCGGGTGGCCCGGGTGCTCCAGCGGGCCGGGGCGGGGCTGGTCCTGGTGGAATCGGACCGGGTGGCCCTGCCCGAGGGCGTCGCGCGCCTGGTGGTGGACGCGACCACCGTCGGCGCGGGCGGGCCGGCGCTGCGGCCGGTCGACCTGGCGGAGACCGACGTCGCGTACGTGATCTACACGTCCGGGTCCACCGGCACGCCGAAGGGGGTGACGATCGACCATCGCGGTGCGGTGAACACGCTCCTCGACGTCACCGCGCGCTTCGGCGTCGGGCCGGCCGACCGGGTCCTGGCCGTCAGCGCGCTCAGCTTCGACCTCTCCGTCTTCGACATCTTCGGCACCCTCGCGGTCGGCGCGGCGGTCGTGACGCTAGACCCGGAGCTGGCCCGCGATCCCGCCCACTGGCGGGACGTGTCCCACGCCCACCGGGTCAGCGTGTGGAACTCGGTGCCGGCGCTGGCCGGCATGCTGCTCGACGACGCCGACGCCGGCCATCCGCTGCCGGCGTCGCTGCGGCTGGCCATGCTCTCCGGGGACTGGATCCCGCTCACCCTCCCCGACCGGCTGCGCAAGGCGCTGCCCGGGATCCGGGTCGAGAGCCTCGGTGGTGCCACCGAGGCGTCGATCTGGTCCATCCACCACCCGGTCGACGAAATCGATCCGGCCTGGCGCAGCATCCCCTACGGCCGCGCGCTGGACCACCAGGGGGTCCACGTGCTGGACGACGCCCTGCGCCCCCGGCCCACCTGGGCCACCGGCGACCTCCACATCAGCGGCGCCGGGCTGGCCCTGGGCTACTGGCGGGACGAGGCGGCGACGGCGGCCAGCTTCGTCGTGCACCCGGTCACCGGCGAGCGGCTCTACCGCACCGGCGACCTGGGCCGGCTGCGCCCGGACGGGACGATCGAGTTCCTCGGTCGCGAGGACGGCCAGGTCAAGGTGCACGGATACCGGATCGAGCTGGGTGAGATCGAGGCGGCGTTGGAGGGCCACCCGCAGGTACGCGCCGCCGCGCTGCGGCTGCTCGGTCAGGCGCAGGGCGAGAAGCGGCTGGCCGCGTACGTGGTGCCGGACGGTCCCGCGCCGGACCCGGCCGCCCTGGTCGCGTACCTGGAGCGGCGGCTGCCGGCGTACATGGTGCCGGCCTCGTTCACCGTCCTCGACGCGCTGCCGCTGTCGGCCAACGGCAAGGTCGACCGCGGCCAGCTCCCCGACCCGAAACCGTCGCCGGAGACCGTCGTCGAGGCGCCGGTGCTCACCGATCCGGCCGAGAACCGGCTGGTGGAGATCGTCGCCGAGATCCTCGACCTGCCCGTCGTCGCGCCCGACGCCAACCTGCTGCTGCTCGGCGCCACCTCGATCGACATTGTCCGGATCACGAACGCCCTCTCCGGGGCGTTGGGCTTCCGGCCGAAGCTGGCCCGGCTGATGCGCCAACCGACCCTCGCCGACCTGCTGCGGATGTTCCGCGAGCACATCGCCGAGCGGGCCGTCGTCGCGACCGCGCAGCGGGCCGCCACGGTGGTCGAGGACCCGGCCGCGCGCGCCGCGTTCACGGCGGACGGGCGGGGCCGTCGCGGCTTCGCGCCCGGCACCCCGGCGGTCGCGCTGGCCGCGCCGGCCGACCCGGCGTACGAGCGGCGCCACACCGACTACCGCTCGGTGCGCCGCTTCGACGCGGACCCGGTGCCGGCCGGGGCGCTCGGCCGGCTGCTGGCCGCCCTGCGCGAGCGGGAGGTCGACGGCCGGGCCAAGTTCCAGTACGGCTCGGCCGGCGGCACCTACGCCGTGCAGACGTACGTCCTGGTCCGGGCGGGGCGGGTGGACGGGGTGCCGGGCGGGGCGTATTACCACGACCCGGCGGCGCACCGGCTGCTGGCGCTCGGCCGCGACCGCGAGCTGAGCCCGGACGCCTTCGACTACTTCGTCAACCGGCCGGTCTTCGAGGCCGCCGCGTTCGCGCTCTTCCTGGTGGCGCAGCGCGCGGCCATCGAGCCCCTGTACCAGGAGCAGAGCGCGACCTTCACCGCCATCGAGGCGGGCGCGATGGCCCAGCTGCTGACGATGGCCGCCCCCGACCACGGTCTCGGCCTGTGCGGGATCGGCGCGCTGGACACGGCGGAGCTGGCCGCCCTGTTCGACCTGGACCCCTCCCACCGGCTGGTCTACGCGCTGCTCGGCGGCGGCCGGCCCGGGGCGGAGCCGCCCGGGCCCGACGCCGCGACCAACGACACGATCACGGTGGAACTGTGAACGCCTTCGAGTTGCTCGACACGCTCAACCGGCACGCGGTGGGACTGCGCGTCGACGGCGACCGCCTGCGCCTCACCGGTTCCCGCGAGGTCCTCACGCCCGACCTGCTGGCCGACCTCAAGCTCCACAAGGAAGAGCTGATCGCGATCCTGACCGGTGTCGACGCGGACACGATCCCCCGCCGGCCGCGACCGGAGGCGCCGGTGCCGGTCGCGTTCGCCCAACGGCAGCTCTGGTTCCTCGACCAGCTCTCCCCCGGCAACCCCTTCTACAACAACCCGGTGGCGTTCGACGTCGTGGGCGCCCTGGACGTGCCGGCGCTGGCCCGCGCCCTGACCGAGGTGGTGCGCCGGCACGAGGCGCTGCGTACCGTCTTCGCCCTGGTCGACGAGGAGCCCTGCCAGGTGGTGCGGCCGGCCGGGCCGGTCGCCCTGCCGGTCGCGGACCTCACCGCGCTCCCCCGCCCGCAGCGGTCCCGCCGGGCCGACGAGGCCGCCGAGGCCGAGGCGCGGGCGCCGTTCGACCTGGCCGCCGGCCCGCTGGTCCGCAGCCGCCTGCTCCGGCTGGCCCCCGACGCGCACCGCTGGCTGCTCACCGTGCACCACATGGTGGCCGACGGCTGGTCCGTCGGCATCCTGATCGGCGAGGTCGCCGCGCTCTACGACGCGTACGCGCGGGGCGAGGCCGCCGCGCTGGCCGAGCTGCCCGTGCAGTACCCGGACTACACGCTGTGGCAGCGCCGGCACCTCGGCGGCGGCGAGTTGGAGCGCCAGCTCGGCTACTGGACGCGGACGCTGGCCGGTGCGCCCGCGCTGCTGGCCCTGCCGACCGACCGGCCCCGGCCGGCGGTGCAGCGCTACCGGGGCGAGACCCACGCCACGGCGGTGGACGCGGCGGTGCTCCGCGGGCTGCGCGAGGTCGGCCGGGCCGGCGACGCGACGCTCTTCATGACGCTCATGGCCACCCTGTCGGTGCTGCTGTGGCGCTACAGCGGGCAGGACGACGTCTGCGTCGGCACCCCGTTCGCCAACCGCAACCACCGCGACGTGGAGGGCCTGATCGGCCACTTCGTGAACACGGTGGTGATCCGCAACCGGCTGGACCCGGAGCAGCCCTTCGCGGCGCTGCTGGCCGACGTCCGCCGGCACCTGCTCGACGCGTACGCCCATCCCGACCTGCCGTTCGAGCAGCTCGTGGACGCGCTCAACCCGGAACGGCACACCAGCTACTCGCCGCTGTTCCAGGTGATGCTGGTGCTCCAGAACATCCCGCGCGGCCGGCTGGAGCTGCCCGGCCTGGTGCTGCGGCCCCTGTCGAGCAGCACCGGCGCGGCGAAGTTCGACCTGTCGGTCGAGGTGATGGAGCACGCCGACGAGCTGCACGTCCTCTTCGAGTACAACACCGACCTGTTCGACGCCGCGACGATCGCCCGGCTGGCCGGGCACTTCGTCCGCCTGCTCGGTCAGGTGGCGGCCGGTCCGGCGGCCCCGGTCGGCGCGCTGCGGCTGCTCGGCCCGGACGAACGGCACCGCCTGCTGGTCGAGTGGAACCGCACCGCGCGACCGCTCACCGGGCCGGCGGACGTGGTGCGGCGGATCGCGGCGCAGGCGCGGCGGCACCCCGACCGGCTCGCCGTGGCCGACGGCGACGAGCGGCTCGACTACGCCACGCTGGAGCGGCGGGCCAACCGCCTGGCGCACGCGCTGATCGCCCGGGGCGTCCGCCCCGACCAGGTGGTCGGCCTGCACGCGCCGCGCTCGGCCGGGCTGATCGTCGCCATCCTGGGCGTGCTCAAGGCCGGGGCCGCCTACCTGCCGCTGGACCCGGCCCTGCCGCCGGAGCGGCTCGCCGGCATGGTCGCCGACGCCGCGCCGGCGCTGGTGCTCGGCGAGGGTGACCTGGCCGCCGTCGAGGCCGAGGGGCGCCACGACGGCCCGCCCGGCGTCGTCGTGCACCCCGCCAACCTGGCCTACGTGATCTACACGTCGGGCTCGACGGGCCGCCCCAAGGGCGTCGCGGTCGCCCACGGCGGCGTCGTGAACCTGCTCGACCACTGGGTGTCGCGGCTCGGTGCCGCCGAGGGGGAGGCGGCGGCGCTCTGGTCGAGCGTCGGCTTCGACGTCTCGGTGCAGGAGATCTTCCTGCCGCTGACCACCGGCGGGGCCCTGCACCTCGTACCCGAGGAGTTGCGCGGCGATCCGACGGCGCTCACGGGCTGGCTGCGCGAGCACCGCGTCGTGCAGGCCTACCTGCCGCCGGCCTTCGTCCGGTGGATCGACGAGGACCCGGCGGCCCGCCTGGCCGGGTTGTCGCTGCGCCAACTGCTGGTCGGGGTCGAACCGCTGCCGGAGCAGGGCCTGCACCGCATGCAGGAGGCCCTGCCCGGGCTGCGGGTCCTCAACGGGTACGGGCCGACCGAGACCACCGTCTACAGCACCGCCTACCTCGACCCGCAGCCGTCGGCCCGGCGGTGCCCGATCGGCCGGCCGGTGGCCAACACCCGCGTCCACCTGCTCGACGAGCGGCTGGAGCCGGTGCCGGTCGGGGTCACCGGCGAGATCCACATCGGTGGCGCCGGCGTGGCCCGCGGCTACCTGGGCCGGCCGGGGGCGACCGCCGAGCGGTTCGTCCCCGACCCGTTCGTGCCCGGGGAACGGCTCTACCGCACCGGCGACCTGGCGCGTCTCCTGCCCGACGGGAACATCGAGTACCTCGGCCGCCGCGACGGCCAGGTCAAGATCCGCGGCTTCCGCATCGAGCTGGGCGAGATCGAGGCCGCGCTGCGGGACCGTCCGGACGTACGCGAGGCGGCGGTGCTGGTCGACTCGGACGCCGCCGGCGAGCCGAGGCTGGTCGCCGGGGTCGCCCGGGGCGGGGCGGCGCCGTTGCTGGTCAGCGAGTGGCGCGAGGCGCTGTCGCGACGGTTGCCCGGCTACATGATCCCGTCGCTCTTCGTGGAGCTGCCGCGGCTGCCGCTGACCGCCAACGGCAAGCTCGACCGGGACGAGGTGCTGCGGCTGGCCCGTACCGGCGCGCCCTGGCAGGTCAACCTGGCCAGCCCGCGCGACCAGATCGAGCTGACCCTCTACCAGATCTGGAAGCGCCTGCTGCTGCACCCGGAGATCGGCATCAACGACCGGTTCTTCGACGTGGGCGGCACCTCGATCTCGGCGATCAAGCTGGCCCACGCGATCGGCGAGGCGTTCGGCGAACCGCTGCCGGTCCACGAGATCATGCTGCACCCCACGATCGAGGCGCTCGGCGGCCGGCTGCGGCGGGGCGCGTCGGGCCGGCCACCGAGCAACCTGATCGAGTTCCGGCCGGGCGACGGCGCCGGCCGGGTCATCTGCGTGCACCCGGCCGGCGGCACCGCGTTCTGCTACCTGTCGCTGGCCAAGGCGCTGCCGGAGTCCCTCGGCGTGTACGGCATCCAGTCCCCGGGGGTCAACCCGGGCGAGGAGTTCCTGCCCACGGTCGAGGCGATGGCCGAGGCGTACCTGGGGCAGGTCGCGCACCTGCTGGACGGGCCGGTGGTGCTCACCGGGCTCTCCTACGGCGGGCTGGTCGCGTATGAGATGGGACGCCGGCTGGCCCTCGCCGGGCATCCCGGGCTGAGCGTGGTGCTGCTGGACACTCTGGGCACCGACGACCCGGCCCACCGGGGCGCGATCGAGCCGGTGGACATGGCCGAGTTCCGCGACAAGCTCATCAAGTTCAACGGCATGTACCCGGGCATCGACGACGCGCAGATCGACCAGTACCACCGCGTCTACAACCACAACCGGTCGACCATGCGCGACTACCCGACCCCCGCGTCGCCGGCCCGGCTGGTGCTGTTGCAGGCCACCGCCGGGCGGGACGAGGCCTTCCTGCGCGAGGTGCGCGCCTTCTGGCGGCGGCGCGGCGACGCCGACTTCCTGCTGGATCAGGTGCACTGCGACCACTGGGACATCCTGGAGAGCGCGGTGGTGCTGCGGGTCGCCGCGCTGCTGCGCGGCGAGATGGACCGGATCTCCGACGCCCGTCCGACGACGCCGGCCGTACGGGAGGCGTGATGGACCCCGGTCCCGGTCCCGGTCTCGCCCACGCCGTGCTCGCCCAAGCCCGCCGTACCCCCGACGCGGTCGCGGTGGTCGACGGCGACCGGCGCCTCAGCTACGCCGACCTGGACGCCGCCAGCGCCGCCGTCGCCCGGTCCCTGCGCCGGGCCGGAACCCGCCCCGGTCAGGCCGTCGCGGTGCAGCTGCCGCGCGGCTGGCGGCTGGTCTGCGTCATGCTCGGCGTCCTGCGGCTCGGCGCGACCGTGGTGCCGCTGGACCGGCAGAGCCCGCCCGCGCGCCGGGGGCACATGCTGCGCGACTCGGGCGCCGTGGCGGTGGTCCACGACCCGGACGCGCCCGGCGAGCTTCCCGACGGGGTCCGACCGCTGCCGGTGGCGGCGCTGCTCGCGGCGGACGCCCCGCCCGACGCGGACGGGCAGCCGACGCCGGAGGTCGCGCCCGCGCCGGTCGCGTTCGTCTTCTACACCTCGGGCACCACGGGCCGCCCCAAGGGCGTGGAGGTGCGCGACGCGGGCGTCCTGCGGCTGGCCCGCCCCGGCTACGTCGCCCTGACCCCGGCGGCCCGCTACGCGAGCCTCGCCAACCCGGCGTTCGACGCGATCAGCTTCGAGGTCTGGGTGCCGCTGCTGACCGGCGGCTGCTGCGTCGTGCTCGACGACGAGACGGTGGCGACGCCGCACCTGCTCGACGCCGCGCTGCGCCGGGAGCGGATCGACACGCTCTTCATCACGGTGGCGCTGTTCAACGCGGTGGTCGACGAGCTGCCGCACTGCTTCGCCGACGTCGGCCAGGTGCTGGTCGGCGGCGAGCAGCTCAACGCCCGGCTCATCCGCCGCTGGTACCGCGACAACCCCGCCAGCCGCACCCGGCTGCACAACGTCTACGGGCCCACCGAGGCGACCACGTTCGCCCTGTGCCATCCGATCCCCCGCGACTTCGACGCGGAGGTGGTGCCGATCGGCCGGGTGCTGCCGGGCACCGACGCGCACCTGGTGGTCGACGGTGGCCGCCTCGCCGCGCCGGGCGAGGTCGCCGAGCTGTACCTCGGCGGCGCGGCGCTGGCGGCCGGCTACCGCAACCTGCCCGAGGAGACCGCCGCGCGCTTCGTCCGGCTGCCCTGGCTGGACGGCTCCGCCGGCCGCCACTACCGCACCGGCGACCTCGTGCGCGCCGACGCCGCCGGCCGCGTCGAGTACGTCGGTCGGGTCGACCGGCAGGTCAAGGTCCGCGGCTTCCGGGTCGAGCCCGGCGAGGTGGAGCGGCAGATCCTCGCCCACCCGGGGGTCCGGCAGGCGTACGTGTGCACCCGGCGGGACCCGGTGCACGGGACGAACGAGCTGCTGGCGTACCTGGTGACGGCCGCCGACCTGTCGTTCGCGGAGTTCGACCGGCACCTGGCCGCGACCCTGCCGCCGTACCTGCGCCCGCACCGGGTCCACCGCGTCGGGGCGCTGCCGCTGACCGCGAACGGCAAGGTGGACTCCGACGCGCTGCTGCGCCGCGACGACCCGCCCTGGCGCGAAGGACGCGACGACCCGCACCCACGCGACGAACGTGCCGGACACGACGACCCACATCCACGCGACACACCCGACGGGCACGACGGCCCGCACCGACGCGACGAGCGCGACGGCGGGCCTGCCGACGCGGCCGGCGCGGCGTGGCAGCGGGCGGTGCTCGGGCTGGCCGGCGCGGTGCTGGGCGTGGCCGACCTGCGACCGGACGACCGGTGGATCGCCAGCGGCGGGGATTCGCTGAAGGCGCTGCGGCTGCGCTTCGAGATCCAGCGGCGCTGGGGCGCCGAGGTGCCGCAGGCGGTGGTGCTGGACGGCGACCTCGCCGAACTGGCCGCGGCGGTCGCGGCGGCCCGCACCGCGACCGGATCGCCGTACCCGGTGCCGGTTGCCCCGGCCGGTGCCCGGTCCGCGCCGGCCACCTCGGAGCAGCAGCGGCTCTGGCTGTTGCAGCAACGCTCGCCGGCGTCCACCGCCTACCACGTGGGGCTCGCCTTCGAGCTGCGCGGCCGGGTCGACGTCGGCGCGCTGCGGCAGGCGCTGCGCCGGGTGGTGGTGCGTCATCCGGCGCTGCGGACCGCCTTCCGGGCCACGCCGGAGGGGCTGCGCCAGGGGGTGGGCGAGCCCTACGACCCGTGGCGCGAGCCCACCGGGGGCGACGACGGCGACGCGGACGGGTGGCACGAGCGCGCCCGCGCCCTCTTCGCCGCCCCCTTCGACCTCGGGCAGCCGCGCATGCTGCGGGCGTACTGGCTGGCCCGCGACGGCGGCGGGGTGCTGCTGCTGCACCTGCACCACATCGCGGTCGACGGCTGGTCGCTCGACGTGCTGTTCCGCGGGCTGTCGGCCGCGTACGCGGCGGCGCTGGCCGGCACGACCGCGACCGAGGACGAGGACGAGCCCGCCCCGACCCCGCTGGACTACGCCCGGTGGCAGGCCGACTGGTTCGCCCAGCCGGCCTACCGGGCGCAGCGCGACGCCCTGCGCGGCCACTACGCCGACGTGGCGGAGGTCGCCGCGCCGCTGCGGCCGATCCGGCAGCGCGGCGGCACCGGGGACCACCTGCTGCGCACCACGATCGACGCGGAAGGCCGCGCCGCCCTCGACCGGCTCGGCGCCGAGCTGGGACTGACCCGCTTCCCGCTGCTGCTGACGCTCTTCGGCTGGGCCGTGTACGGGGTGACCGGCCGCACCCATCCGCGCGTCGCCAGCCCGGTGGCGAACCGGCCCGTGGGCGACTTCGAGGCCAGCGTCGGCATGTTCGCCAACACGGTGCTGCTGCCCCTGGGGCTGGCACCCCGGGAGGAGCTGCGGGCGCAGCTGCGGCGACAGGCCACCGCCGTACGCGCGGTGCTCGACGCCCAGGACGTGGCGCTCGCGCACGCCGTCGCCGACCACGACTTCGGCGCCGACGCGCCGCTGTTCGACTTCCTCTTCGTCCTCGACAACACCGACTTCTCCTCGCTGACGCTGCCCGGCTGCGCGTCCCGCCCGGTCTGGCTGGCGCCCACCGAGGCCAAGTGCCCGCTCACCCTCTCGGTCGTCGAGCACGGGTCCGGCTTCGACTGCCTCTGGGAGTACGCCGACGACCACTTCGACGCCGCCGACGTGGCGGCGGCTGCCGACCTGTTCCGGCGCGGCCTCGACGCGTTGACCGGCGTCGGCACGAGCACCCTGGCCGAGCTGGTGCGGCCCTACCGCAGTGGCCTGCCCGAGCCCGGCCGGGGCCGGCGTACCCCGGTGGCCCTCCCCACCGTGGCCGAGACCTTCGCCCGGCGGGTACGGGCGGAGCCGACCGCGACGGCGCTCGTGGCCGGCGACCGTCGACTCAGCTACGCCGACCTCGACGCGTACGCCTCGACGCTCGCCGCCGAACTGGCGCGGCTCCATCCGGTGTCGGCCGGCGACCGGCACCGCGTCGCCCTGTTCTTCGAGCCGTCGGTGGAGCACGTGGTGGCGCTGCTGGCGGCGGCCCGGCTCAACCTGACGGTCGTGCCGCTCGACCGGGCCTACCCGCCGGCGCTGCTGCGTCAGGTGCTGGGCCAGGTCGACCCGCTCTGCGTGCTGCTGGCGCCCGGCGACGAGCCCGCCCTCGACGTGATCGACGAGGGCGGTCGCCCCCGGCACCCGGTGGTCCTGTCCTCCTCGGCCACGCCCGTCGCGCCGTCGTACGCCGGCCGCCCGCTGTACACGCTCTTCACCTCGGGCTCGACCGGCACGCCCAAGGGGGTGCAGGTCGGCGACGCCCTGCTGGTCAACCTCCTGCGCTGGCAGAGCGAGGCCGGCGGCCTGGCGGGCGCGGCGGCGACCCTGCAGTTCTCCATGCTCTCCTTCGACGTCTCCTTCCAGGAGATCTTCGGCACGCTCTGCGGCGGCGGCACCCTGCACCTGCCCCGGCCCGGGTGGCGGCAGGACATGCCAGCGTTGCTGGCGCACCTCGACGCCGCCGGCATCGAGCGGATATTCCTGCCGTACGTCGCCCTGCAACTCCTGGCCGAGCACGGGGTCCGCCTCGGCCGGTACCCGTCGCGGCTGCGGGAGGTCGTCACCGCCGGCGAACAGCTGATCTGCACCGACAGCATCCGCCGCTGGTTCGCCGGGCTGCCCGGAGCGCGCCTGTTCAACCACTACGGCCCGACCGAGACCCACGTGGTCAGCAGCCTCTGCCTCGACGGCGACCCGGCCACCTGGCCGGCCCGCCCGGCCATCGGCCGCCCGGTCGCCAACACGTGGCTGCGGGTGGTGGACTCCGCCGACGAGGTGGTGCCGCCGGACTGCCCCGGGCAGCTGCTGATCGGCGGGGAGCTGGTGGCGCCCTGCTACCTGGACGATCCGGCGCTCGACCGGGCCCGCTTCGTCGAGCTGCCCGGCCACGGCTGGTTCTTCCGCAGCGGCGACCAGGCCCGGTTCGACCGGGACGGTCTGCTGCACTACCTGGGCCGCGACGACCAGCAGGTGAAGGTCAGCGGGCACCGGCTGGAGCTGGGCCAGGTGGAGGCGGCCCTGCTGACGCACCCGGCGGTCGTCAACGCCGTGGTGGTCCGCGACGACCCGCACCTGGTCGCCTGTCTGGAGTCGCGGGCCGACCCACCCTCCCCGGAGGAGCTGACCGCTCATCTGGCGGGGCTCCTGCCCGCGTACGTGCGGGTGGACCGGTTCCGGCGGCTGGCGGAGCTGCCGCGTACCGCCAGCGGGAAGCTGGACCGCCGTCGCGCGTTGACCGCACCGGGCGAGGAGCTGCGGCCGGACGCCGCCGCGCCGGCGCCGGTCATGTCGGTCCTGGAGGCGCGGCTGGCCGGGCTCTTCGAGGAGGTCGTCGGGAGACCGATCGGGCCCGACCGGCGCTTCTTCGACCACGGCGCGGGCAGCCTCGACCTGATGCGGTTCCACCTGCGCTGCGCCGCCGAGGGGCTGCCGCTGAGCATCCCCGACCTCTTCGAGCACGTCACCATCCGCCGCCTCGCCCGCTTCCTCACCGGACAGCGCGCCGTCGCCCCCGCGCCGACGCCGAGCGACGCGACCGACGTGGCGCCACCGGCGGACGGGCCGGCCCGGCGGACGGCCGGGGTGGCGGTGACAGCACCGCCCGGGGCCGAACCGGCGCGCATCGGGGCCGGGGTGGAGCCGCCACCGGCGGACGAGGCGGCCCGCCGGGCGGCCGGGGTCGCGGCGACCGGGCGGGACGAGGCTGCTCCGGGCCCGGCGGACGAGCCGGTCGCCGTGGTCGGGATGGCCGTCCGGCTGCCCGGCGCGACCGACCTGGCCGCCTTCTGGGCGATGGTGGAGGCGGGCGACCGGGGCATCGAGCACTTCGACGCCGCCGACGGCCTGGTCGGCGCCCGCAGCCAGTTGGCCGGGGTGCTCGGCTTCGACCCGGGGCACTTCGGCATCAGCCGGCAGGAGGCGCGGCTGATGGATCCGCAGCAGCGGCACCTGCTGATGAGCTGTGTCGAGGCGTTGGCGCACGCCGGCATCGCCGATCCCGCCGGGCGACGGGTCGGCCTGCTCGCCAGCTGCGGCGAGAACACGTACTTCCAGACGATGCTGCGCGAGGCCGATCCGGCGCGGCTGCCGGACTCCTTCCAGTTGGCGCTGCACCACGAGAAGGACTTCCTGGCCACGAAGGTCGCCTACCACCTGCGCCTGACCGGTCCGGCCTTCACCGTGCAGGCGGCCTGCGCGAGCTCGCTGGTGGCGGTCCACCTCGCGGCCGGGCTGCTGCGTCAGGGCGACAGCGACGTGATGCTGGTCGGTGGCGTGCTGGTGGATCCGCTGCTGAGCGCCGGCTACCGATACCAGCCGCAGCACATCTTCTCCCCGGACGGGCACTGCCGGCCGTTCAGCGACGACGCCGGCGGCACCGTCGGCGCCAGCGGGGTGGGTGTGGTCGTGCTCAAGCCCCTGCGGCTGGCCCGGCGCGACGGCGACACCGTCTACGCGGTGATCACCGGATCGGCCGTCAACAACGACGGCGCGGAGAAGGTCGGCTACGCCGCGCCGTCGGTCGCCGGCCAGCGCGAGGTCATCCGTACCGCGCTGCGTCGCAGTGGACGGGCCAGCGGCGACCTGGGCTACGTGGAGGCGCACGGCACCGGGACGGAGCTGGGCGATCCGGTGGAGGTGGCGGCGCTACGCCAGGCGTTCGACCTGGCCGAGTCCGGCCACGTCGCGCTGGCCTCGGTGAAGAGCCAGATCGGTCACCTCGGCGCGGCGGCCGGGGTCGTCGGCCTGGTGCGCGCCGTGCTGGCCGTGCACCACGGGCTGATCCCGCCCAACGTCGACTTCCGTCGCCTCAATCCACGGCTCGGCCCGGATCCGGCCCCGTTCTACGTCCCCACGAAGGCCCGGCCCTGGCCCGTCGACCGGCCGCGCGTGGCGGCGGTGAGCAGCTTCGGCATCGGCGGCACCAACGCCCATCTGGTCTGCGAGGCGGTCGAGCCGGTCGGGGCTCCGGTCTACCAGCGCCAGCAGGCAGAGCGCGGCACCGGCTCGGCGGCGCCGCCGGATGCCGGCGTACCGGTGGTGCTGCTCGCCAGCGGCAGCGCGGCCGGCCTGCGCGCCGACGCCGCCCGCATCGCCGACTACCTGGCGGCCCGGCCCGAGTCCTACCACCGGGTGCTGCGCCACCTCCAGGCCGGTCGCACGCCGGGTCGGTGGCGGGCGGCGGCCGTCTGCGGCGACGTGGCCGCCGCCGTGGCCTGGCTGCGCACCGCGACCGCCGTCGAAGTCACCCCCGTCGAGGCGACGCCCGTCGCGGTCACCGGCCCGGCCGGTACGCCGCCAGCGGCCGACCTCGTCGCCGCCTGGCTGGCCGGGCGGCCGATCCGGTGGCCGGCCGGGCCGGCGCAGCCGCCCTGGGACTTCCCCCCGCCGGCGTTCGCGCTCGCCGACCACGAGTTCCCCCGCGCACCGAAGGCGGGGCCGACACCCCCGCCCGGGCCGCCCCTGCAGCCCGGGTCGACCCTGCCCGCCGGATCGGCATCAGCCGGGGCCGCACCGCCCGCCGGGGCCGTGCCGGCCGATCAGCCGTGGCCGGCGCGGCTGCCCGAGGCCGAGTGGCTGCACCAGCCGCACTGGGTGCGCTGGCGGCACGCGGGGGCCGACCCCGGGGCCCGCCGCCCGGAGACGCTAGTGGTCATGGCCGCGGAACCGCCGTCGCCGGCCGCGCTCCGCGCCTTCGCGGCGTCCTACGCCCGGGTGGTGGCCGTCACCGCAGCCGACGGCTTCGCCCGGCTCGGACCGGACAGCTACCAGGTCGACCCGGCCGACCCCGGGTCGCTGGGCCGGCTGCTCGACGCGCTGACCGGCGCCGCCGCGCCGGCCGGCTCCGGGCGCAGCGGCGTCGACTGGCTCCACGCGCTGCCGCTGGCCGTCGACGGACCGGTCGGCGCGGACGCGCTCGCCCACTCGTACCGGGCCTGCGTCGACACCCCGGCGGCGCTGCTGGCAGCCGTCGCCGCGCTGCCCGGCCGGCCCCGGCTGCGGGCCTGGTGGCTGTCGCACCAGGCGCAACCCGTGGACGACGACGTACGCCGGCCGGAACTGGGCCTGCTCGCCGGGGTCTGCGAGGTCGCGCCCCAGGAGAGCGACGTCGAGAGCCACTGGGTGGACCTGCCGGGCCCCGATCCGGCCGACTGGGCGCCGGCGCTCGCGGTGCTGCTGGCGGAGGAGACACCACCACCCCGACGACTCGCGCTGCGCGGCAGCTACTGGTGGGAGCAGGCGCTGCTGCCGGTCCGCCCGCCGGCCGCGCCCGCCACGGGTCCGCTGCCCGCCGGACCGGCCGTGTACGTGGTCCTGGGCGGCACCGGCGGCATCGGGCGGAGCATCGCCGCCTGGCTGTTGGCGCAGGGCGACTGCCGGGTGATCCTGCTGGCGCGGCGCGGGCCGCTGCCGGCCGTGCTGGTGCCGTGGGCCGACCGCGTCGACCTCGTTGAGGCCGACCTGGCCGAGACCGGCCCCGACGAGTTGCTGGCCCGGCTCGACGACCGGACCCGACGGGTCGACGGGGTGGTCCACGCCGCGGGGATCGCGGCCGGCGGGCTGATCGGCCGGCGGGACGCGGCCGCGATGCGGCGGGCCACGGCCGGCAGGGCGCACGGCGCGCTGCTCGTGGAGCGGCTGGTCGCGCACCACCGGCCGGCGTTCGTCGTCTACTGCTCGTCGATGTCGGCGCAGCTCGGCGGCGTCGGGCAGCTCGACTACGCCGCCACCAACGGGCTGCTGGACGGCTTCGCCCGGCACCGGGCGAGCGGGGCCGACACCACGCTACGGATCTCCATCGGCTGGGACGTCTGGAACGAGGTGGGCCTGGCCCGCGACGCCCTGCCCACCGACGCCCGGCACCGGGCGCACCTGGCGGTCGGCCTCTCCATCGACGAGGGGCGCCGGCTCTTCGCCCAGGCCCTGCGGCTGCGGCTGCCGCACCTGCTCGTCTGCACCACCGCGCTGGACCGGGCGCGGGAGTTCTACGCGCCACCGGCCGGCCCGCAGGTCGCGACGCCGGCCGCGCTGCCCCGGTCGGCGGCCGACCAGGTCGGCGAATGGCTCTGCGACTGGCTGGGCACCGACCGGCTCGACCCGGCCGCGTCCCTCTACGACCTGGGGGCCGACTCGCTGCTGCTGCTGGACCTGATCGACCGGGTCAAGGAGCACTTCGGCGTGAGCCTCGGCCTGTCCCAGCTGAGCCACCGGGTGAGCCTGGCCGAGGTGCTGGGGCTCCTCGGCGAGCCGGTCCGCGCCGCCGACCCGGCCGAGGCCGCCGTGGCGGTGGAGGTCTGGCAGGCGGGTCGGGGGCGTGCGGTGCTCTGCCTGGTCCATCCGGTCGGCGGCGACGTCCAGGCGTACCGGTCGCTGGTGTCGGCGCTCGACCCGGAGCTCACGGTCTGCGTCATCGCCGATCCCGCGCTGGTACGCCCCGGGCAGCCGGCCTGGTCGCTCGCGGAGCGGGCCGCGCGCTACCACGCCGCGCTGCGGGACCGCTTCCCCTCCGACGAGTGGCGCTGGCGGCTCGCCGGGTGGTCGTTCGGCGCCTGGGTGGCGCTCGGGATGGCGGCGGAGGCCGAGGCGGCCGGCCAGCCGGCGGACGAGCTCTACCTGCTCGACCCGCCGCCGCCGGACGCCGCGGCGGCCTTCCGGGCGTACGACGAGGAACGGCTCGCCGCGCTCTTCGCCCACGAACTGGGGGCGGCGACCGGCGCGAACACCGCGGCGACGGCGTACGCGGACGCGCTGGCGCGCTGCTGCCGGGCCAACCTGGCGAGCATGGCGCAGCACACCCTGCCCCGGCTGGCCGGGACGCCCGGTCGGCTCTGGCTCGCGGGCCGCCCGACGGCCGGTCTGCCGGCGCTCGGTCCGCCGCAGGAGCAGGCCCGGAAGTGGCGGACGCACCTGACCGGGCTCGCCTGGCACCTCGTCGACACCACCCACTACGGCATCGTCGGTGCCCCACACGTGGCGGCGGTGGCCGAGGCCATCAACGAGGCGGAGCCGGCCACCGACCCGAGGGCGGCGCGATGAACCCGTACCAGTCGTTGCCGTCGCGGTCGTTCTGGCGCACGGCCGTGGCCGAGCCGGAGATGCTGGCCATCGGTGAGGTGTGGACGCCAAAGTTCGGCCTCGACCCGGACGACGCGGTCCTCACCGCCGGCTCCTGCTTCGCCCGCCACCTCGGTCCCGCCCTGCTCGACGAGGGGATGAACTGGCGTGAGGTCGAGCTGCCCCCGCCGGGGCTGACCGAGGCCGAGCGGCGGGCCCGCCACTACGGCGCGTTCTCCTTCCGCACCGGCACGATCTACACCGCCGCCACCCTGCGGCAGTGGCTGACCTGGGCGCTGGCCGACGACACCGGGCCCGACGAGGTCTGGCGCGAGGGTGACCGGTTCTTCGACCCGTACCGCCCGTCGGTCGAACCCGACGGGTACGACTCGGCGGAGGCGACGCTGGCCGCCCGCCGGTCCACCCTGGCGGCGATGCGGGGGGCGATCGCCGAGGCGGGATGTCTCATCTTCACCCTCGGGCTGACCGAGGCCTGGCGGGACGTGGTAACCGGCACCGTCCACCCGGTCTGCCCGGGCACCGTCCGGGGCACCTTCGACCCCGGGCGGCACGTCTTCCACAACTTCACCGTCGCCGAGGTGCACCGGGACCTCTCCGCCGTCGTCGCGCTGCTGCGCGCCGCCAACCCCCGGCTGACCGTCCTGCTGACCGTGTCGCCGGTGCCGCTCACCGCGACCGCCACCGGGGCGCACGTGCTGACCGCCACCACGTATTCCAAGTCGGTGCTGCGGGCCGCGGCCGGCCAACTCGCCCAGGAACACGGCCACGTCGACTACTTCCCCTCGTACGAGCTGATCACCGGTTTCCCGTTCCGGGGGGTCTTCTTCGCGCCGAACCTGCGCGCCGTGACGCCGGAGGGAGTGGCCTTCGTCATGCGCCACTTCTTCGACGGCCTCGAACGGCGACGCGGGGAGACCGGGCCGACACCGCCGACCGGGACGGCGTCGGACCGTCGCGCCGACACCGCCGACGCCGCCGACGGAGGTGACCTCTACTGTGACGACGCCGTCCTCGACCACTACCGCGCCCGCTAGGTTCCTGTTGCTGGGCGACTCGCACGCCGGGCCGATCGCCCGCGCGGCCGCGGCGGCCGGGGTGCCCTTCGTCGGTGGGCCGGTCGGCTCGGGGCGCGACTTCAACGTCGGCTTCTTCGACGTACGCGACGACGGCCTGGTGTTCCGGGACGCCGCCGTGCAGGAACGCCACCGCGGCTTCCTGGCCGAGCTGGGCGTGACCGGCATCGGGCAGCTCGCCGTCCCGCTGGTCTCGACATTCGGGCTCAGTGCCCATTTCTTCGCCACCACCGAGAACTGGCGGATCTACCGGGCGGGCGACGGCGCCTTCCCGGCGGGTTTCCTCGCCGGCGGGCTCTTCGACGACATCGTGCGCGCCATGGCCCGCGACGCGCTGGCCTTCCACCGCCACGCCCTCGACCTGGGGCTGCGTGTGCTCGCGGTGCTGCCGCCGCAGCGGGTGCCGGGGATGTCCGACCCGCTGGTGTTCATGGCGGCCCAGGAGACGATCCGCCGCGCGCTCGTCGCGCTCGGCGTGGAGATCGTGGACCTGCGGGCCCGGGTCACCGACGGCACGGGCCGGCAGCGGGCCGCGTTCTGCGAGCCGGACGACCCGATCCACGGCAACCTCGCCTTCGGCCGGCTGATCGTGGCCGACCTGCTGGCCCGGGGGCTGTGACACCGAATCCAGGAGGGAACGAATGGAAGAGCACGTCCTTGCCGCCGTCGAGCGGGCGACGACCCGCCCGCCGGAGCGCTACGACACCATCACCGTCCGACCGATCTCTCCGGTCATCGGCGCGGAGGTCTCCGGCCTCGACCTCGCCACCGAACTGTCGGACGGGCAGCTGGCCGAGGTCAGGCGCGCCTTCCTCGCCCACCACGTGCTGGTCTTCCGCGACCAGGTGCTCACCGCCGAGGACCACAAGCGCTTCGCCGGCCACTTCGGCGAGCTGCGCCGGCAGCCCCTCGCCGACCTCGACGGCGGCGACCCCGCCGTGCTCGAGATCAGCGCCGGCCGGGAGTCGCGGTTCGTGGCCGGCGAGGACTGGCACACCGACGGCACGGCCGAGGCCGAGCCGTCGCTGGGCTCGATGCTCTACGTCACTCAGACGCCGGAGATCGGCGTCGGCGGCGACACCCTCTGGGCGAACATGCACCTGGCGTACGAGATGCTCTCCCCGCCGATGCGGGCCTTCCTCGACGGGCTGACGGCGATCCACGACGGCCTGATCCCGTGGCAGGGTCACACCCCGCCGCCGGAGTACGTCGTGCCGAAGAGCGAGCACCCCGTCGTCGTACGGCACCCGGAGACCGGCCGCAAGCTGCTCTTCGTCAACGCCGGCTTCACCTCGCACATCGTGCAGCTCTCCCGCCAGGAGAGCCGGGCGGTGCTGGACATGCTCTTCGGCTGGGTCGCCCAGCAGCCGATCCTGAGCTGCCGGGTCCGCTGGACGCCGAACACGCTGGTGTTCTGGGACAACCGCTGCACCCAGCACCACGCCGTGTGGGACTACTACCCGCACTCCCGCTACGGCCAGCGGGTGACCGTCAACGGCAGCCGGCCGGTGGGATAGCCGGCCGGTTGACCCCGGCCGGTGGCGCACCGGCCGGATCGGCGCGCCAGCCGGTGGAGGCGTCGTCCGGTGGAGGCGTCGTCCGGTGGAGGCTTCGGCCGGTGGAGGCTTCGGCCGGTGGACGCCGGGGTCAGCCGCGCACGATCTGCTCGGTGTAGGCCCAGTCGTCGTCGAGGGCGGCGTCGCGTTCGTCGGTCAGGCCGGTCAGGTCCGCGCCCCCGACGCGGCCGGCGCCCGCGATCCGGTCCCGCAGGATCCGGGCCGTGACCACGGCGGCCCGGGTGCCCTGGGCGGTGACCGGGTCCAGGTGGTAGCCGGCGTCGCCGACCAGGCACCAGCCCGGCCCGCTCATCGGCCGGCGCAGCATGCGCATCCGGCCCGCGCCGCCGATCGACGTGCTCCGGCGGCCGGCGGCGACGGCCGGACCGAGCAGCGGATCGTCGCGCACCATCGCCTCGTACGAGCGCGCGGGGTGCCGGCCGGTCTCGTCGATCAGGCTCTGGTGCAGGTCCACCGCGACGCACCACTGCTTGTCGCCGCAGGGCGTCGAGATGAGGACGCTGCGGTCCTGCAACGAGAAGTAGGAGCGGTCGGCGGGCAGCGGCAGGTTCTCGTAGTAGGCCAGCAGCGCGAACCACGGCGATTCGACGACCCGGTAGGCCTCCGCCCCCACGCGCTCGGCGTTGCGGGACAGCCGGCCGTCTGCCAGCACCAGCAGGTCACAGGTGACCTCGCTGTCGACGGAACCGTGCCGGACGGTCACGCCGCGTACCCGGCCCGCGTCGACGGTGAGGTCCCGCACCCGGGCCGGGCGCCGCACGGTGACGTTGCCCCGCCCGCGCGCCGCGGCCAGCAGCGCCGGGTCCAGCACCTCGCGCGGCACGCTCATCCGGTACGAGTACGCGTCCTCGCGCGGGTAGACCCGCTCGACCACGTCCTCGCCGATGCGCTGGGTGTCGCCGTAGGTGCGCGGGGCGCCGCAGGCCAGGACCGTGTCCAGCAGGCCGAGCTCGGCCCAGGCGAGGTTGCCGGACCGGTCCCAGGTGGACTGCTGCGGCCAGAACGCGGTGGGCCGCGAGGCGTCGAGGACGAGGACCCGCTCCGCGTACGGCGCGAGCGCCCACGCGGTGCACGCTCCGGCGATCCGGCCGCCGACGACGACGACCTCCCAGTGGCCGGTGATCACGCCGGCACCGACGCGGCACGGTGCTGCTCCGGCGGGCTCCCGAGGTCGTCACGCGACACGACTCAGTCTCCCATCCGGACCCGACCCGGGGAAAGGGAGCAGCCGGCGAGGGGCGCGTCCTCGCGGGCGGCCGGCCGACCTCGCGCGCCGGCCCCCGCAGCCGCCGCAACTGTGGAAACCGGCGAAGGGATCTTCTTATTACTGGCCGATTACCCAAGACCATTAAATTCACCCAGGTCAGCGGGCTCCCGTCTGGACGTGGGGTGAAATATGAACAGTCGAACAATCGCGCGCCCGGAGCCCAGACTCGAGGTCCGGGACCTCGGGTGGCGACAGCTGTGGGCGGGCGCCCGGCTGCTCGCCCAGGCGTACGAGAACGGCGCCATCTGGGCCGCCGCCGGCTCGCTCCCCCGGTGGCAGCGCAGGTCCGCGCTGACCGCGCTGTACCTGGCCGAGCTGGTGATCGCCCAGCTGATGAGCTCGGGCATCACCCTCGCCGCGTACCGTGCCGACCGGCTCGACGGGATCCTCGTCCTCTACGGCGACGAGCGCACGACGCCGTGGTGGGGATGGGCGCTGCGCTCGGTGGCGTGCCTGCTGGCCGGGCCGCGGGCCGTGACGGAGGCGGTGCGGATCTCCAACGCGCTCGACCGGATGCGCCCCAGCAGCCCGCACGTGTGGTTCGCGGTGCTCGGCCGGCGGGTCGACTCGGTCGGTGTCGGCTACGTCCTCATGCGCGCCGGTCAGAAGCGGGCCGAGGCCCTCGGCCTGCCGGGCTACCTGGAGACCTCGGCCGGCCCGGAGCAGGTGCAGATCAACGAGATGCTCGGCTGGACCTCCGTGGACGAGTACGTGCTGAGCACCGGCAGCGTCATCAAGACCATGTGGCGCGACGACCCGGCGCGGTCATGACGGCGGCCGGACTGTGCCGGGGGCTGGACACGCTCTACGCGGTCCCGCCGGAGCACCGGCTCGACGACGTCGACCGAGCCTCGGCGAGACAGGTCCTCGGCTGCGACGACCACACGCTCTCGGTGTTGCTCGACCGCGGGCTGCCGGCCAGCGGTGACCCGGGCGAGGAGCGGTTCGACTCGCGCGACCTGTTCAACCTGGCGCTGTACTCCGGCACCGGCACGACGGTGCCGGAGCAGGCCTTCGCCTACTCGCTGCGGTGGATGCGCTCGTCGACCGAGGAGCTGCTCGCGCCCCGCGCCTCCCGGTTCGCGCTGCGCGTCGCGTGTGCCGCCGACGCGTGCGGCCCGCGGCCGACCAGCACGCTGGCCCTGCCGCGCCCCGAACGCTGCGGCGGCGCGGTGCGCGACCTGACGGTCGAGGACGCCGACGGCACCGCCGGGCCGAGCGGCGACCCCGGCGACACCGTCACCCGTACGGCGTCGCAGCTCGCCGTCACCGCCACCGTCCACACCCGCGGCGAGCTGGCCGAGCTGCGCTCCCCGGAGCTGCGCGCGATCGCCGCCGAGTTCGCCGCCATGGACCTGCGCTGGGTCAAGCTGCCCGGCGCCCTGCAGAACGACGTCGACCTGGTCACCACGCACGGCGTGGCGAGCTGCGACTCGGCGAGCCGGTACCTGGCTCAGCTCTGCCGCCAGGCCGGCATCCCGGCGGTCACCCGGATCGGCTGGGTGGTCGGCATGCTCGACCTGGTCCACGCCTGGGTCGAGGTCGAGGACGCCGACGGGGCGGCCAAGGTCATCGACCCGGTCTTCGCGCTGTTCTCCGCCACCGTGCGCGACACCAATCCGCTGCTGCGCGATCCGGCCATCGCACTGCGCACCAACCGGCTCATCCCGACCGGCCTGTCCACCGGACGGGCCGTGGCCGAACACCGGTGCGCCGACGAACCGACGGCGGCCCGGCTCACCACGAAGATCCTCCCCGCACCGACACGCCCCCAGGAGGGGTCATGAGTACGACCGAGACGGTTCCGGAGTTCCTCACCACGTTCCTGCGCGCCAGATGTCCGGACATCGACTCGGTCGGGCTCGACGACGACCTCGTGGACACGGGCGTCCTGAACTCGATGCACTTCGTCGAGCTGCTCTACCTGATCGAGGCGGAGCTGGGCACGGAGATCTCCCTCGACGAGGTGAGCACGGACGACTTCCGCACCATCTCCCGGATCACGCGACGTTTCTTCACCCCGGGGCAGGGCCTCGGCGCGACACCCAAGGAGTAGCAATGTTGGAGACCCGCGTCCGCGAGGTGGTCGCCTCGGTGTTCGGTGTCGCACCGGACGAGCTGCCCGAGCAGCTGGATCCGGACACCGTCCCGGGCTGGACCTCGCTGCGCCAGATCCAGCTCATGATGGCGCTCGAGAACGCGTTCGGCATCGAGATCGACCCGAACCTGCTGCCGGCCCTCGCGTCCGGCCCGGCGATCGTGCGGTACCTCGAGGAGACGCTGGCGGTCCCGGAAGGGACGGGCCGATGACGGCGTACCACCCGCAGTTGCGCACGGTGCACGACGTCGTCGCCTTCCACGCCGGGCAGCGGCCCGACCATCCGGCGGTGCACTGCGAGGACCGTTCGGTCAGCTACGCGCAGCTGCACCGGTCGAGCAACCGGACGGCGCACGCCCTGCGGCGCGCCGGGGTCACGGCCGGGCACCGCGTCGCCTACCTGGGCAAGGAGTCCGAGCACTACTACGACGTCCTGTTCGCCTGCGCCAAGACCGGCACCGTGCTGGTCCCCATCAACTGGCGGCTGCGCGCCGGCGAGATCCGCCACATCATGCGCGACTCCGGCAGCACGGTCCTCTTCTGCGACGAGGACCTCCTGGACACCGTCGACACGCTGCGGCCGGACCTGCCCGAGCTGCGCGAGGTCGTGTCGCTGGCCGGCTTCACCGGCTGGCAGGCCGACGACGACAACGATCTGGACCCGTCCTGGACCGAGGAGCAGCCCCTGGCCCAGGTGTACACCAGCGGCACGACGGGCAACCCCAAGGGGGTCGTGCTGGCCCACCGCAGCTTCTTCGCGGTGCGGGACGCGCTCGCCTCCGAGGGCCTGGACTGGATCGACTGGCGGCCGGACGACGTGAGCCTGATCGGCATCCCGGGGTTCCACATCGGTGGGCTCTGGTGGTCGATCCAGGGGTTCAGCGCCGGCATCACCAACGTGTCGGTCCGGGTGTTCGCCGGGCACGAGGCGGTCCGCCTCATCCGGCGGCACGGCGTCACCACGGCGTGCGTCGTGCCGGCCCAGCTGCAGATGATGCTGGCGCCGCCCCGGCCGAAGCGGGAGGACTTCGTCTCGCTGCGCAAGATCGTCTACGGCGGGTCGCCGATCTCCGAGGCGTTGCTCGGCCGCAGCATCGAGATGTTCGACTGCGAGTTCGCGCAGATCTACGGCCTGTCCGAGAGCGGCAACACCGCCGTCTGCCTGCCGCCGTCGGAGCACGTCGTCGGCGGGCCGCGCATGCAGGCGGCCGGTCGGCCGTACCCGGGCTTCGGCGTGAAGATCATCGACGGTACGGGTCGGGTCCTGCCGCCGTACGAGGTCGGCGAGATCTGCCTGTCGACCCCGGCTCGCATGATCGAGTACCGGGGCCTGCCCGAGGCCACCGCCGCGACCCTGGTCGACGGCTGGCTGCACACCGGCGACGCCGGCTACCTGGACGACGAGGGCTTCCTGTTCGTCCGCGACCGGATCAAGGACACGATCATCGTGGCCGGCGAGAACGTCTACCCGGCGGAGATCGAGAACGCGGTCTGCGCGTACCCGGGCGTGGTCGAGGCCGCCGCCGTCGCCGTGCCGCACGAGCACTGGGGCGAGGTCGTGCACTGCTTCGTGGTGACCCACCCCGACCAGCCCGCGACCGCCCGCGATCTCACCCCGTTCCTGCGGGGACGGATCGCCGACTTCAAGATCCCGGCGAGCTTCGAGTTCGTCGACCAACTGCCCCGCAACCCCAGCGGAAAGCTCCTCCGGCGGGAGCTGCGCGAGAGGTTCTGGCAGCACCTCGACCGGCGCGTGGCCTGACAGCCGGCGCGGTCCCCGTCCGGCCCCCAACACCCACCCTTCGTGCAAAGGCGGATCCATGCACATTTTCCTGCGACACAACAGCGACCGGATCGCGCTGTCGACAGGCAGCCCCAACCGGCTCTCGCTCGGCTACTCGGAGGACCCGCGAGCGGTGGCGAGCCGGCTCCCCCGACGCGGTGCCGACGAGCCGAAGAACGTGCTCCTGCTGGGCGCGAACGGATACGTCGGCATGCACATGCTGCGTGAGCTCCTCGGCGACGCCCGGGTGGCGAAGGTCTACGCCCTGGTGCGCCGCAAGGGCGACAAGTCCGGCGAGGACCGCATCGCGCGGCAGCTGCGCAAGTACAAGATGGAGCTGCCCGACACCGGGAAGCTGTCGGTCCTGGAGGGCAGCTACCTGGAGCCGGCGATGGGGCTCGACCCCGCCGCCCACGACGAGCTGCTCGCCGAGGTCGACGTGGTCATCGACGCCGCGGGGGCGACGACCCACGACTACCCCTACGCCCGGTACCGCCAGGAGAAGGTCCTGCCGACGCTCCGGCTCGCCGAGTTCTGCCTGCGGCAGCGGTTCAAGACGCTGCACGTCATCGGCTCGGTCGGCAGCGAGGTCTACCAGCAGCGGCGCGACTTCTACCGCAACAGCTTCTTCTACACCGGCTACAGCAGGATGAAGTGGGTCGTCAAGCACCTCAGCCTGCGGGCGAACCGTGACGGCGTGCCCATCCACATCTACCAGGCGCCGTTCGCGCTGGGCGGCGCGCCCACCGGGTTCAAGGACCCCGGTATGGAGTACTCGTTCTGGAACATGATCTCGCACATGCTGCAGCTGGGCCTGATCTGGGACTCGGAGGTCACCAGCCCGATCGTCGCCGGCGACGTGCTGGCCCGGTCGGTCGTGGACAACGCGTTGTCGGACGCGCCCCGGCCGATCAGCTACCCGGTGACCCCGGCGACCACCCGCGAGGTCGCCGAGCGGTTCGACCTGAAGCTGGTGCCGTGGCAGGAGTTCCGGCGCGAACTGATCCGGCAGCACCGGTTCCGGCCGAGCCAGATCGACTGGTCGAAGCCGATCACCAGCATCCGGCGCGGCCGGCAGCAGTCCAAGTTCGTACGCTCGCTGTTCCCGCGGTCGTTCCACACGCTGCTGAGCAACATCCACCACGCCGCCGCCAAGCCGACGACCGTGCGGCTCGACACCGACCTGCCGCCGATCGACGTCCTGGTCAACAACGCCAGGCGGATCCGCAAGCTCGGCAAGTACCTGCCCGAGGAGACGGTGGCTCCCGTCGCCGTCGCCGCGTCGGTCCCCGCTCCGGCCCCCGCCGCCGAGCCGGTGGCCGTCGGGGCCGTCTGACCCTCCTGCTCGCGCGGCTGACCCCGGCCGACCCGGCACCGTCCAGGTCGGCCGGGGTCAGCCGCGCGGGCGGGCCCAGCCCGGCATCCAGGCCTCGGCCACGGTGGCCCTCCGCGCCGACACCAGGTGCCGGCGAAGGGCGGTGAGGCTGGGGTGCCGGTTGCCCGCGCGGCGTACGAACGAGTGGGGGTAGACCGGCGTCGGGCCGTGCAGCGGGATGCGGCGCAGGTCGTGGGTGGCCGGCCAGATGTACCGGTCACCGGTGCCCACGAGGGTCGCCAGGTCGGTGGAGTCGGCGATCGCGTCGAGCAGCGCCTCGGTGCCGAAGTTCGGGCCGATCGCGTCGATCCTCAGGTCGAAGGCCG
Organism: Micromonospora sp. DT178; assembly: GCF_049841695.1. Classification (NCBI taxonomy): domain Bacteria; kingdom Bacillati; phylum Actinomycetota; class Actinomycetes; order Micromonosporales; family Micromonosporaceae; genus Micromonospora; species Micromonospora sp. DT178. The sequence continues at coordinate 61,647 of NZ_JBNCKV010000025.1, read as the reverse complement.
CGGTGAGCTCGTCGTAGTAGGCGGCCCACTCGGTGCCCCGCCGGATGCCCGGGATCCAGATGCGGTGCCCGGCCAGGTCGGCCGGGGTCAGCGACCGGGCGGCGGCGAGCGGATGGGACGGCCCGACGAGCAGTTGCAGCGGGTCGTCCAGGGTCCGTTCGACCACGATTCCGTCGGGTAGCGCGCGGTCCGGTACGGGCACGGCCCGGAAGGTCGCGTCGATCTCCCCGGCGCGGACCGCCTCGATGGCCGTCGCGGCGTTGGCGTCCGACAGCGTGACGACGTCCAACTCGATCGCCGGGTGCGCCCGGTAGAAGTCCCGCAGTGCCATGGCCGGGGCGATGCGGCGGTTCAGGACGTCCACGCGCAGCGCGCGTTCGCCCGGCCGGACCGAGGCGGCAGCCCGTTCGGCCGCGCGGAGCAGTTCGCGGGCGTGCGGAAGGAACGCCTGCCCGTCGAGGGTGAGCCGGGCGCCGCGGGCGGTACGGGCGAAGAGGGTGACGCCCAGGTCGCGTTCGAGGTTGGCGACGCGCTTGGAGACGGCCTGCTGCGTGATCCGCAGGTCGACGGCGGCTTCCTGGAACTGTCCCGCGTCGGCGACGGCGACGAAGGTGCGCACGGCCTCGATGTCCACGCCGGGATCGTACGACCGCACAAACGCCGGTTGTGGCTCGCCGGCACGTCCGTTGTTGGACGCCAGCTCACCCGCCCTGGTCGAATCCCTGCCGTCAACGATCGGTTGTGACGGGGAGGGGCAGCATCGTGCCGCAGCGGTTGGGACGGTCGTTCGGATGGTTGTGGTCGGCGTACGCGGCGAGCACCGTGGGCACCTGGCTGGGGTTCGGGGCGTTCCCGCTGATCGCGATCCAGGTGCTCGACGCCGGTCCGGCCGCGGTCTCCGCGCTGGCCGCGGCGGGCCTGGCGGTGGGTGCGGTGCTGGCCCTCCCCCTTGGCCCGTGGGTCGAGCGGCAGCGCCGGAGGCCCGTCATGGTCGCCACGGACGTCGTCCGGTTCGCGGCCCTGCTGAGCATCCCGATCGCGTTCGGATTCGGGGTGCTGAGCTACACCCAGTTGCTGGTCGTCTCCGTGCTGGGCGCGGCGGCGAACATCGCCTTCGGGTCCGCGAGCGGGGCCTTCGTCAAGTCCGTCGTGCGCCCCGAGCAGTTGCTGGTCGCCAACGGACGCTTCGAGTCGACCACCTGGACGGCCACCGCCGTGGGGCCGACCCTGGGCGGGGCCGCCGTCAGTCTGCTGGGGCCCGTCTTCACCGTGATCGCCAACGCGGTCGGGTTCCTGCTGTCGGCACTCGCGATCGGCATGATCCGTGAGCGCGAGCCGCGCCCGGCGCACCGGACGGCGACCCGGCTGCGCGGCGCGGACCTGGTAGCGGGGTGGCGGTTCATCCTCGCCGACCGTGAGCTGCGCCCGATGTTCGCGAACACCGTGACCGTCAACGCGCTGATCATGGCGACCGAGCCGCTGTTGGCCGTGCTGCTCCTGGGCGACCTGGGCTGGGCCGCCTGGCAGTACGGCCTGGCGTTCGGGCTCCCCTGCGTCGGCGGCTTCATCGGCGCCCAGCTCGCCGGGCGGCTGGCGGCCCGGCACGGACGCCGCCGGGTCCTGCTGGTCTCGGGCGCGCTGCGCGCGGTGTGGCCGGTCGGCCTATTCTTCGTCATGCCGGGCACGGCCGGCGTCGTCCTGGTGATCGCCGTCGAGCTGGCGCTGATCACCTGCATGGGTGTGTTCAATCCGCTGTTCGCGACCGGGCGACTCGAGCGCGTACCGGCCGAGAGGATCGGCCGCGTACTGGTCGCCTGGAACGTCACGGGCACCGGGGCGATCGCGGTGCTGACCGCGCTGTGGGGCGCCCTCGCCGCGGTCGCCGGGGTACGCGCCGCGATCGGCGTCGCCGGCGTACTGCTCCTGGCCACCCCGTTCCTGCTCCCGCGCACGGGCACGGGGACACCGGTCGGCGAACCCGCGCAGCCGACCGTGGGCGCTGCGGCGTGACCGGCGCCGGACCAGGGCTCGTGGCGGCCATTCGACCGCTCAAGGCTTTGACGCATCCAAATGCGTCGCCCCGGTTACGGAGTCGCTGCCAGGCGCGCAGGAACGGGAATACCTAAAGGCCCCCGAGGTCATACGCCAGTCCGCACACGAATGGCCCATCCGCAACCCATCGAGGGGGAATTCCGTTCCGCCGATCGGCCGCTGCCGGCCCTGGAGATTACCTCGCATCTCCATTGATTCTCGCTGTAAGACGGTGGCAGAGCGACCGCCGACCCCTTGGCAGGAGGTCGACGCATTCGCTACCTTCTCTATTGCCGCAAGCGGGAACGGATGAGGGGAGTTGTCGTGACGGTGCGCCGCTCGGAGAGTGTTTCCGAATTTCCCTTTCGGGGCCTCCGAAAGCTCGCCGCAATCGACTTTCCCACCTCCTCCGCCCGACCGATCCGCATCCTGACTGCGGTTCCGCGGCACTGAGGTTCCCCCGAACGCCCGTCTCGGACGCAGCGGAGACGGTCCCGTCCAGGGGTGCACGAGTCCACCGCGCCCGAGAGGAGGTACACGCCATGGCCTTCGACATCGTGATCGTCGAGACGAACGAAGTTGTGCTGAACCACGGGGCCGTCTGACGCGCCCGGTGCCGGACCCGCAATGCGGGTCCGGCACCATTCCGTCTGTCGTGCTTCGTCGTCGAAAGGGCATCGGAATGCGGGTACGTCGCCGCGACCAGCTCGTCTGCCGCTGGGACAGCGACGCGCTGATGGTCGCCCTGCCCGGTCAACGCCGGTGGCTGCGGGTCACCCCCGACCTGCTGAACCTGTTGCAGAGGTTGGACGACTTCACCGACGTCGACGAGATCGCCGCCCAGTTCCCGGGCGAGGCCGCCGACGCCGCCACCCAGGCGGTCCACAAGCTCCGCGACGCCGGCATCCTCGTCGCCGACACCGACGACGCCCGCACCCCGCCCGTCTGGCAGCACTGGGGCCCCATCGCGTCCCGCATGCACACCGAGGCGCGCGACGCCAACTACCTCGTGGATTCGCCGCAACGCGACGCCACCGCCGCGCAGATCGCGGCCGACGGTGCACCTCCGGCGCCCTTCAAGCGCTATCCGGACGCCCCGGCCGTGCACCTTCCCCGACGCACCCTGCCGCTGCGTACGCCCGTCGAGGAGGTGTTCGCCGCCCGGCGCACCCATCGCGCGTTCGCCGGCACCCCGGTCGGCATCGACGCGCTCGCCACCGTGCTGTCCTGCGCCTTCGCGCCCCAGCGATTCCTCGACGGCGGCGCGTTCGGCCCGCAGCAGGGACGCATCAGTGCCTCCGCCGGTGGCCGGCACGAGGTCGAGTGCTACGTGGCCGTCTACGACGTCACCGGCGTACCGGCCGGCCTCTACCACTACGCGCCCGAGGTGCACCGCCTGGAGCTCCTCGACGCCACCGTCGACCGCGAGCGCATCGCCGCCCTGGCCTACGAGCAGGAACCCTCCTACCAGGGGGCCTTCACCTGCCTCACCACCACCGTCGCCGCCCGCCTGTCCTGGAAGTACCGGCACCCCCGGGCCTACCGGCTGTGGATGTTCGACGCCGGCCACTACGGTCAGACCTTCGCGCTGACCTGCACCGCGCTCGGCCTGGCGCCGTTCCAGACCGTGGCCTTCCACGACAGCGGCGTGGAGGCGATGCTCGGCGTGGATCCCGACCACGAGTTCGCCACCTACCTGCTCTCCGCCGGCAATCCCGCGCCCGATGACGGCACCGGCCCCACCGGGCCGGGATATCCACCGCCGGCGCGCCTGGCCGCCAGCGCACACCGGTCACCGGCCGACCCGACCACCGGCCCGGAACAGCTCGGATGAGCCCGACCGGCCGCACCGGCGTCCCCACCGCGGCGTCCGGCACCGCCAGCCGCGGGGTCCCGCCCGGCCGTGCCACCAGCCCGGCGTCCCTCGTCGGCGCGCCGGCCACCGGCCACCGCCGGACGCGCCGCACGCCATGAGCGCACCCGCCAGCCCCGCCACCGCCGCCGCGCAGAAGCTGAGTCAGCACCCGCGGTTCCTGCGGGTGTGGGCCAGCCAGTCCGCCGGGGCCGTCGCCGACCAGATCCTGCCGGTCGCGTTCGCGCTGTACGCCGTACAGCGCGGGGCCGGTGCCGGCACCATCGCCGTCATCCTCGCCGGCCGGGCGATCGCCCTGGTGGTCTGCCTGCTCGCCGGCGGCATCCTCGCCGACCGCGTCTCCCGGCCCCGGATCCTGTTCACCGCCGACCTGATGCGCACCGCCATCGTCCTCGGCACGCTGCTCGCCCTGAACGATCTGCCCCTGGCCGCGCTCGGCATCGTCACCGCGCTCTCCGGCGTGGCCGAGTCCCTGTCCCGGCCGGCCATGCGGTCGTTGATCCCGGCGCTGCTCCCCGCCGGCCTGCTGGAGCGCGGCAACGCCCTGATGTCCGCCGTGCAGCGCTCCGCGACCCTCCTCGGGGCGCTCGCCGGCGCCGCGATCGTCACCGCCATCGGCATCCACGCCGCGCTGGGCCTGGCCGCCCTCCTGTTCGCGACCGGCGCCCTCGCGGTGCTGGGCGTACGCGACGTCGCCGCCGACAACCGGCCCCGGACCAGCGTCCTGGCCGACGCCGCGGCCGGCATCGCCACCGTCCGGCGCCGTCCCTGGGTCGCCGCCGTCATGGCTGCCGTCGCGGTCCAACTCTTCGCCGGCACCGCGCCCAGCCTGACGCTGCTGCCGCTGATCGCCGCGGACCGCCTCGGCGGCGAACTCGCCTACGGGCTCGTCCTCGCGGCGGCCGCCGCCGGCGCCCTCCCGGCCATCGCGCTGGCCGGCCGGTGGCGACCCCGGCGACCCGGCACGGTCAGCATGCTCGCCCTCACCACCTACGCCGCCCTGCCCGCCAGCCTCGCCTTCGCCCTGCCGCTACCGGTCACGGCGCTCTGCTTCGCCCTCGGCGGATTCGTCGTGGAGATCTACTTCATCTCCTGGCTCTCCGCCCTGCAACGCGAGATTCCCGCCGAGGTGCTGGGCAAGACCCTCGCCCTGGACCAGCTCAGCGCCTTCGCCCTACTGCCGGTCGGTTACGCCCTCACCGGGCCGGCGGTCGCGGCGTTCGGGATCCAGCCCACCCTCGTCGCGGCGGCCGCCCTGACCGCCGCGGCCAGCGCCGTCACGCTGCTGGTCCCCGGCGTCAGCACCTTCAGCGACCCCGGCCGCGCCCACGCCACCGGCTCGACGGCGGGCGGCGCGGACCGCAGCGGATGACCCCGTCGGGTACGCGCAACGGGCCGTGACCGGCTGGCGGTCACGGCCCGTTGCGCGCGGTGGACACCGCCGTCAGGTCAGCCCACCCGGGCGGCGCCGGCGGTGACGCCCGTGACGCCGCTGCCCGACTTCGTGACGTGGTAGGTGACGGTCGTGCCACTCCAGAAGTGGAAGGTGAGCGTCACCCGGGCCCCCTCGTCGACCTCCGCGAAGAAGGCCTCCGTCAACGTGATGCGGTTGCCGGTGTAGTCGGGGGCGAAGGCCACGTCGAACTCCTTGAACGGCGTCCAGTCGTGCGGGCCGGCGTTGCTGCCGTCGGCGTACTTCGCCTCCATGGTGGCGAGCTGGTCACCCCGGAACTGGGTCGGCACGGCGAACGAGGTGGTGTTCCCGGTCGCGTTCGATAGCACCGGCGGGTCGTAGGTGACCACGTCGACCCGCCACGGCACCCCGGCGGAGAACCGCGCGTGCAGGGTGGCGTTCACACCGTACGCCCGGCTGCCGACCAGCCGGGTCAGCGCGCTCGCGGTGAGCGTGAGCTGGTTGCCCGACACGGTGTAGTCGGTGCCCCGCACGAGGGCGGTGCCGCCCTGGTACAGCCCCTGGAAGGTGGTGCCGTTCGGGTTCAGGGTCAGCGACCTGGCGGTGATCGAGCCGGTACGCGGCACGTACACCTGGTCGGCGGAGGCGGTCCCGGACCGGCCGGTCCAGCTCGACCTGATCTGCGCGAACAGCTCCGGGTCCTTCCACCGGAAGCCGAGCCGGTCGAAGTGCTGCCCGTTGTCCCAGAGCTGGGTGGTGATCTGCCTGGTCTTCGCGTACCAGCCGAGGAACTCGAAGAACTTCAGCTTCTCGCCCTGCTGGATCGTGCCGGTGTGCCGGTCGAAGCCGAGCAGACCGTACTCGCCGATGACCACCGGGATGCCCTTGGCGACGAAGGCGTTGTGCACCCGGTCGAAGGCGTCGGTCAGGTCCTTCTGGGTGGTGGCGTCGAACCGGGTGCCCCCGGCGACGTTCACGCTGAACGGCCAGTAGCCGTAGAAGTGCACGGTGGCGATGAGGTTGCGGTCGCCCAGCTGGGTGAAGGTGCTCGTCAGCTCGTCGATGCGGGGTTGCTCCGACGAGGTGTGCAGGGTCGGCAGCACGAGCATCCGGGTGGCGTTGTTGCCGCCGGAGGCCCGCACGATCCGGTGGAAGGACGTGTTCAGCTCGTGCAGCAGCTGGGCGTTCTGGGCGTCCCCGGAGCTGTTGGCGAACTGCGGCTCGTTGACGCTCTCGAAGTGCAGCTTCGGCGAGGCGTCCCGGAACGCGGTCGCGATCTGGGTCCAGAGCGCGTTGTAGCGGCTGAGGACGGTGGTCCGGTTGGCCGGCATCTCGTTGATCCACTGCCACGAGTCGTGGTGAATGTTGATCATCACGTAGAAGCCGTCGTCCAGGGCCCAGCCGACGACCTCCTTGATCCGGTTCAGCCACGCCGGGTCGATGGTGTACGCCGGCGCCGGGCCGTGGTGGTTGCTCCAGGTGACCGGGATCCGGATGCTGTTGAAGCCCTGTGCCCGGATGGCGTCCAGCTGCGCCTGGGTGACCCGCGGGTTGCCCCAGGCCGTCTCGTCGCTGCCGACCGCGTCGAACGTGTTGCCGAGGTTCCAGCCCGGCTGCATCGCGGCCACGTAGGCCAGCGGGTCGCCGACCGGCGGCGGAGTGGTCGGCGGCGGAGTGGTGGGCGGCGGAGTGGTCGGCGGGGCGGTGGTCGGCGGCGCGGTGGTGGGGCCGACGCCGCCGGTGCAGGTGACGCCGTTGAGGGCGAACGACGTGGGGGCGGTGTTGGCGCCCGACCACGAGCCGTTGAAGCCGAAGGACACCGTGGCGTTGGTGCCGATCGCGGCGTTGTAGCCGACGTCGGTCGCGGTGGCGTCGGCGCCAAGGGAGGTGACGTTGGCGTTCCACGCCGAGGTCACCCGCTGCCCGGAGGGGAACGTCCAGGTCAGCCGCCAACCGTCGATCGGGTCACCGAGGTTGGTCACGCCCACGTTCGCGGTGAAGCCGCCGGGCCACTGGTTGGCCGAGTACGCCACCCGACAGCCGGCCGCCGCCTGCGCGCTCACCGCGAACGGCAGACCGAGGCTCACCAACAGCAGGGTGAGGGCGCTGGTGAACAGGCTCAGCCGCCATCGGGTTCTTCTCGTCGTGCCTCGCATCTCGGCCATGACGCTCCTCGCCTGGGGTGCCGCTGGGACGGGCTCGCGGCAGGCGCCACCACGAACGCGGCCGCACCCGATCGCGAACCGCAGATTAAGTTTGGATTCCAAACTTTGTCAATCGGCATACCTCTATCTGAGCGAGGGCGCGGGACAGCGACGCGGGGCGGCCGGAGGTTCGACCGCCCCGCGCCGTGCCTCACTGGTTGCGGCGGTACACCTCGATGTACGCCGCGGCGCGGTACTGCTGCCGCACGTCCTGGGCCAGCACACCGATCCACAGCGGGCCGGTGCCGGTCTTCGAGCTGACCGTCGTGTGCGCCTGATCCAGGGCGCCGGTGGGCAGGAACGCCGGCTGCTCCACCACCGCGGAGTGGTACGCGTCCGTGCCCCCCAGCCACCAGACCAGCACGTCCCTGGCCACGACGTTGCGCGCGTTGTCGATCCGCCCGAGGGTCTGGTACTCGTCGGCCAGCACCTGCGGCAGGAAGCCGCCCCACACGGTGTACCTGTGCGCCCCGAAGGTGCCCAGCGAGTAGCCGTGGCAGAAGAACCTCTGGTCACCGGTGACGGTGGGCCCCGCCCGCCACGCCTCCACGCGGGTGCCGAGATCGGTCCGTACGGACAGGTTCATCCCGCTGACGTTGTTCGCCAGCGCGGGCTGGTGGAGGATCTGGTCGCCACTGGTCAGGTCGAACGGCTGCATGGGACTCCTCGGACGCACGTGCGGCGGATGTGAGCAGGGTTCGACCCTCGGCCATCCGGTCACGCACGGCAAGCGTGCGGTCACCAACCCGACCCGGGCGGGAGCGCGGTGCTACGACGCCGGAAAGCCCAGCCGCGCGTTCCGGTCGGGGTCCGCCCGGACCACGTCCATGACCCGTGCCGCCACGGTGGCCGTCCGGCGGTCGCGGAGATCCAGCACGGTGCCGGGAACGCTCACCCGCTCGGTCACGAGCAGCCGCATGATGTCCAGCAGGGCGTCGAACCGGCCGGTCAGGTCGAACCGCCGGCCGTCGGGTCCGACCACCACGGCCGGGCTCACCCCGGCGGCGAGGGCGCTGCGCTCCCAGTCGATCTCGTACGACCGGCCGTCCGGGCCGACCCGCACGACGAGCTGCTTCGTGCGGTGCAGCAGCGCGAGGTAGGTCATCGGCACCGTCAGCTTCTTGCCGACGTCGATCGGGCGGGTGCCGTCGGCGGGGAAGACGCGCAGGACGGTCTCCAGCACCGGGCCGCAGTACTGGAAGGTCGTCGTGCCCCGCAGTTGCAGCAACCGGCCGCGGATCAGGTGTCCGCCGCGGCGTGCCCACCGGCGGTCCACGCCGCCGAACGCCCCCTTCTCGCCGGCCAACACGTCGACCACCCACCTGGCCCGCCCGTCCGGCACCGGCTCGGGCGTCGGCCACCCGCCGGCAGCCCGTTCGACCAGGCCCTGGAGCCGCCTCGCCACGGCGGGGTCGACGCGTCGCAGGTCGATCGTGTCGCCGTCCATGGTGATCCGGCCGGCGGCCCCGGTCCCGGTGATCCGCCACAGCTCCAGCAGGAGATCCGGGCGCCCGGTCAGCGCGGCGTACCGGCCGTCGAGACCGAGCAGCCCGCACGTCCGGACGCCCGACAACAGGGCGCTGCGCGGCCAGTCGATGTCGAACTCCTCGGGGACGTCGGGTTGGACGACGGCGGCGAGTCGCCCCGCGGTGACGGCCGCCAGGCACAGCGACGGCACGCGCCACGTCTGCGTCGACTCGAACGGTGCGCCGCCCTCGGGATGGACCCGCAGCCTGAGCCGGATGCGCGGCTTCGGCTCGTCGGGGTCGACGTCGCCCCCGTACTCCTGGTACGTCGCCTCCCAGTCCTCGCCGTACGACACGAACGTCGCCTCGCGCACCTCGGCCACGGCCAACCGGCCGCCCTGGATCGGGGTCCGGGCGCGGGGCGTCCACAGGACGAATGTGTGATCGTCGCAGTGGAACGCCGTGGAGACCCGGTCCCGGTCGGTGATGACCCGGAAGTGCTTCCGGGTGAAGCGGAACGCCGCGACGGCAATCGCGAGGGTGAACACCAACCCGGTGAGAAGGAAGGCCAGCGGGACTCCCCGTTCGCCGCCGCCGGCATCGGCGACGCCCAGGGCGCCGCAGACGAGCAGGATCGGCCCCGCCACTCCGAGGAGGGTGAAGAGCGCGAGGTTGCCGACGAACGTACGGGCGAAGTTCTGCACTGCCCCTCCTCGGCCGGTGTCGGTCCTTGATACCACCCGCGCGAGACTTTCCGGAGGGCAGCGCGCCCGGCCGGAGTCGGCGGTGCCCGCCGACCGTGTGGGCGGCGGGCACCGTGGTGTCGGGCGTCAACCGGCGCAGCAGCCACCGGCCTGACCGCCGGCGGGCGCGGCCTCGAGGGTCGCCAGGTGCAGCGGCGTGGACAGCAGGCCCCCGGAGAGGCCGGTGGCGAGACCACGACCGGCCGGCTCGACGGCGGGAGCGGGACCGCAGCAGCCGTCGCCGTCGACGGCCTCGGTGGGGTTGCCGTTGCACACCCCGGTCTCGGGCAGCTCCAGCTGGACGTCGCGGGCGGCCTCCCAGTCCCCGGCGAGGGCGGCGACGACGGAGCGGACCTGCTCGTAGCCGGTGGCCATGAGGAACGTCGGCGCCCGACCGTAGCTCTTCATGCCGACGGCGTAGTAGCCGGTCTCCGGGTGGGACAGCTCGTCGACCCCGTGCGGGGGCACGGTGCCGCAGGAGTGCTCGTTCGGGTCGATCAGCGGGGCCAGGGCACGGGTGGCACCCATCACCGGGTCCAGGTCCAGTCGCAGCTCGGAGGCGATCGAGTGATCGGGCCGGAAGCCGGTCGCGGCGACGATCCGGTCGACCGTGATCGACTCCTCGCCGCCGTCGGCGTGCCGGACGACCACCGCGACGCGGCCCCCGGCCGGGGCGAGCGCGTGCACGGAGAAGCCGGTGAGCAGCCGGATCCGGCCGGCGTCGACGTGCCCGCGCAGCCGGGTGCCGAGGGCGCCGCGCGCCGGGAGGGCGTCGGCGTCCCCGCCGCCGTAGGTGCGGGTGGGGCTGGCCGAGCGGATCGCCCAGGTGACCGTGGTGCCGGGTTCGGCGCCCGCCAGTTCCGCCAGGGACAGCAGCGTGTTCGCGGCGGAGTGACCGGCGCCCACGACGAGGGTGTGCCGGCCGGCGAACCGGGTCCGGTCCGCGCCGAGAACGTCCGGCAACGCGTGCTCCAGGAAGGCGGCGACGTCGGCCTCACCACGGGCGGGCAGGCCGCAGGCGCCGAGGACGTTCGGGGTGGACCACGTGCCGGAGGCGTCGATGACCGCACGGGCGAGGATCTCCTCGCCGTCGGCGAGGCGGATCAGGAATGGGGTCCGCTCGCGGCCGGCGGTGCGCAGCCGGTCCAGGCCGAGGCGGCTGATCGCCTCGACCCGGGCGCCGTGGCGCAGGTGCGGCTTGAGGCCCGGCAGGTCCGCCAGGGGCTGGAGGTAGTCGCTGACCAGTTCGGCGCCGGTGGGCAAGGCCCCCGGGTCGGGGACGACCCAGCCGGCGGCGTCCAGGAGCCGGCGGGCGGCGGGGTCCACGTTGTACCGCCACGGGGAGAACACCCGCACGTGGCCCCACTGCCGTACCGCCGCGCCCGGGGTGTCGCCGGCCTCCAGGACGGTGAAGGCGATGCCGCGCTCGTGCAGGTGCGCGGCGGCGGCCAGGCCCACCGGTCCGGCGCCGATCACCACGACGGGCAGGTCGTTCAGGTTCTTCATCAGACCACTCCACTGTGTAGACATTTATCGAATCAAAAGGGTTGAGTGCGGCACCGTCACCGGGGCGGGGCCGGTCAGGTGATGACGGGACTGCGCCGCTCGAGCAGGACGACGTCGCGCCACCGGCCCCGGTGGCGACCCACCCGTTCGCGGACGCCGACGACCCGGAAGCCGGCCCGCCGGTGCAGGCCGAGGCTGGCGGTGTTCTCCGGGAAGACACCGGACTGGATGGTCCAGATGCCGGCCGCCTCCGTGGACGCGACGAGCGTGTCCAGCAGGAGCCGGGCCACGCCACGCCCCCGCGCGCCGGGGTCGACGTAGACGGAGTGCTCCACCACGCCGGCGTAGACCGCGCGGGTCGAGGTCGGCGAGACGGCGACCCAGCCGACCACGGTGCCGCCGTCGACGGCCACGAAGCGGTGCTCGGGCAGCCTGGCCGCGTCGAAGGCGGCCCAGGTCGGCGCGCTCGTCTCGAAGCTGGCCTCGCCGTCGTCCAGGCCGGCCTGATAGATCGCCAGCACCCGCTCGGCGTCGTACGGACGCATCGGGCGGACGGCGGTGTCGGCCATCAGCGGGCTCCGTGCGGACCGGAACCGGCGACGGCCGGGGCGGGGCCCGGTTCGTCGCCGGCCCCACCGGCCCTCGCCCGACCCGCCGTCGACCATCGGTCCTCGCCGACCATGCCGTCCCCCTCCACGAGCCCTGCCTTGACGTTCGTCTAAGCAGACGGTTGCACGTTGATTAGAAGAATGTCAACCTAGAGGAATGTCGAAGCAAGCGGCGCCGCTCGCCCTCCTGGATCTCACCGCCGACGCGGCCTGCTGCCCTCCCCTGGCGCAGCGCCGCGTGCCGGCCGAGACGGCCGCGGCGCTCGCCCCCGCGTTCAAGGCGCTCGGGGATCCGGTGCGGTTGCAGCTGATGTCGATGATCGCCTCCGCGGAGGGCGGCGAGGTGTGCGTCTGCGACCTCACCCCCGCCTTCGACCTCACCGGCCCGACGATCTCGCACCACCTGAAGACACTGCGCGAGGCCGGCCTGGTGGCCGCCGAACGGCGCGGGACCTGGGTCTACTACCGCGCCCGCCCGGCCATCCTGCGCCAACTCGCCGCGCTGCTCACCGTCGAGCCGGCCCCCGCCCCGTAGACCACGGCCGCTGTTCCCGCACGGCGGCGTCGAGAGGCTCCCGGGGCTGCTCACCCGCCGTCGGGCTCCTCAGGTCGATGACCGGCAGGTCGGGATCCCGCCGGCGGTCGGGCCGGGGCCGGTCCGCGTCAGCCGGCCGCTTCGACGTACGCCGCCAGGTTGGCCAGCGACGAGGCGATCCCGGCCTCGTGGTCCGCCTGGTCGATGCCGGGTGGCACGTCGGTGGCGGTGACGGTCACCAGCGTCCCCGCGCCGGTGGCGGCGAGGTGCCAGGTCATCGTCATGGTGCCCGCGTACGACGGGTCGTCGGCCTCGAACACCGCCCGCTGCACCACGCGCTCGGGGGGCACCAGGGCGGCGAACCCGACGTCTACGACATCCGTCGCATCCGACGTCTTGCCGGGGCTGTCGGCGGCGTCGAGGTAGGTCAGCACCATCCGGAACCCGCCACCGGGGCGCGGATCCCACCGCTCGACCCGCCCGCGCATGCCGTCCGGCGGCAGCCATGCCTCAAGCGACTCCCGGTCGAGCAGGGCGCCGTAGACGGTCGCCGGTGGTGCCGCGATCACCCGGCTGGCGCGGTCGGTCCTTCCCATGACCCGATCCTAGGACCGGGGCTCCGGCAGGCCCGTCCTCACCGGCCGGCCCGCGGGCGGTGGGGGTCAGCTCAGTTTCGAGCCGGTCACCGTGGGGTTGCGGGCGCCGAGGAAGAAGATGCCGGGGTAGCCGCGCGTCTCGAAGCCGTCGCTCGGGTTGCGGCGCAGGGTGGAGTTCTCGATCCGCATGGTGCCGGTGCGGTCGTTGCTGACGAAGAAGACGGCCCCGCCGCCCTCGTTCGCCCTGTTGCCCTCGATGATCGTGCCGGCGATCCGGACGGTGAACCCGTTGCCGTCGCAGTAGATCGCCCCGCCGCTGCCGCCGCCCGGCGTGCCGGCCCTGGCCGGGTTGGCGCCGGCGCCGACCGCCCGGTTGTCGCGCAGGACGCTGTTGAGCACCACCCAGCTGACGCCGATGCTGCTCACCGCGCCGCCGTTGGCGCAGACGCCGCCGTCGAACGTGCTGCCCACGACGTACACCGGCTTGTTCTCGTACTGGCTGAGTACCCGGATGGCCGCGCCGCCCAGGTCCGGGCCGGTCCGGTCGCAGCGGTTGCGGACGAAGCGCGAGTTGACCACCTTGAACCGGCCGCCCCGGACGAAGATCGCCCCGCCGCCGCCACCCTCGGCCCGCTCGCCGGTGGAGTTGCCGTCGGCGAAGGTCAGGTTCTGCACGGTGAGCTGCGGGTGGTCCTGGTTCTGGCAGTGCGAGGTGGTCCAGCCCTGGGCGCCGTCGCAGGTGTTCATGTAGAGGATCCGCCGCCGTCCCGCACCGCTGAGGGTGACCTTGCCGCCGCCGTCCAGCACGACCCTGGGCCCGTTGGCGTTACGGATCTTGGCCGTCGCCGTCATCTTGATCGTCACCGGTGCCGACCCGCAGTCGAACGTGATGACGCCGCCGGCCGCGACCGCCTTGACCACCGCGGCCGAGGTGCAGCTGGCGGCGGTACCGCTGCCGATCGTCCGGGTCGGTTTCGACGTGTCGACGGCGCGCGCCTCGGCCGGCACGTCCGCGCCGCCGTTCGGGTTGCCGGCCTTCAGCACCCCGGCCTTCGTCGAGGGCTTCGGGCTGGCACTCGCCCCGGGCCCGCCGAGGCCGGAACGGGCCGCCGGGGCCCCGCGGCCGGGCGCCCCGACCCCGCCGGCCGACGTCGACGCAGCGACCGGAGTCGGCGGTGGGTCGCCGTCGGGGACGGAGTTCCCGCAGGCGGGCAGGCCCGCCCCGGCGACAGTCAGGACGAGCAGGGCGGCAAGCGACTTCACACGCACCCCGTGATGCTAGGAGCCACCCGGACCGGTGAGCCAATCCGCCGCACGGGCAGACGAGCCCCCGGTCGATCGACCGGGGGCTCGTCGTCCGGAGTCGCGTCAGGCGAGATCGAACCGGTCGAGTTCCATGACCTTGGTCCAGGCCGAGACGAAGTCGGCGACGAACTTCTCGCGCGCGTCCTGGCTGGCGTAGACCTCGGCGAGGGCCCGCAGCTGGGAGTTGGAGCCGAAGATGAGGTCGACCGCGGTGGCGGTCCACTTCACCTCGTCGGTGGCCAGGTCCCGGATCTCGTACACGTGCTCGTCGGACTCCGACGCCTTCCACCGGGTGCCCGGGGAGAGCAGGTTGGCGAAGAAGTCGTTGGTGAGCACGCCGGGCCGGTCGGTGAGGACGCCGTGCCGCGTGCCGCCGACGTTCGCCTCGAGGGCGCGCAGGCCGCCGACGAGGACGGTCATCTCGGGCGCGGTCAGGTTGAGCATGTAGGCACGGTCGAGGAGCAGCACCTCCGGCTGGGTCTTCTCGCCGGGACGCAGGTAGTTGCGGAACCCGTCGGCGCGCGGCTCGAGGACCCGGAAGGACTCGACGTCGGTCTGCTCCTCGGTGGCGTCGGTGCGGCCGGGGTGGAACGGCACGGTGACCTCGACGCCGGCGTCGCGCGCCGCCTTCTCCACGGCCGCCGAGCCGGCCAGCACGATCAGGTCCGCGAGCGAGATCTGCGCGCCGCCGGCGGAGTTGAACTCCCGCCGGATGCCCTCCAGGGCCTCCAGGACCGTCGCGAGCTGCTCGGGCTGGTTGACCTCCCAGCTGCGCTGCGGCTCGAGACGGATCCGCGCGCCGTTGGCGCCGCCGCGCTTGTCGGTGGACCGGTAGCTGGCGGCCGAGGCCCAGGCGGTGGAGACCAACTGGGCGGTCGTGAGGCCGGCCTGGAGGACCTTCGCCTTGAGGGCGGCGACGTCGGCGTCACCCACGAGCTCGTGGTCGACGGCCGGCACCGGGTCCTGCCACAGCTGGGGCTCCGGCACCCACGGCCCGAGGAAGCGGCTGACCGGGCCCATGTCGCGGTGCAGCAGCTTGTACCAGGCCTTGGCGAAGGCCAGCGCGAACTCGTCGGGGTGCTCCAGGAAGCGGCGCGAGATCTTCTCGTACGCCGGGTCGACGCGCAGCGACAGGTCGGTGGTGAGCATCGTCGGCTTGTGCTTCTTCGACGGGTCGTGGGCGTCCGGGATGATCGCCTCGGCGTCCTTGGCGACCCACTGCTTCGCGCCGCCGGGGCTCGTGGTGAGCTCCCACTCGTAGCCGAAGAGGATCTCGAAGAAGCGGTTGCTCCACTGCGTCGGCACGTCGGTCCACGTCACCTCGAGACCGCTGGTGATCGTGTCGCCGCCCTTGCCGCTGCCGTGGGTGCTCAGCCAGCCGAGGCCCTGCGCCTCCAGCGGGGCGGCCTCGGGCTCGGGGCCCACGTGGTCGTCGGCGACGCCGGCGCCGTGGGTCTTGCCGAAGGTGTGGCCACCGGCGATGAGGGCGACGGTCTCCTCGTCGTCCATCGCCATCCGGGCGAAGGTCTCGCGGATGAAGTGCGCCGCCGCGGCCGGGTCCGCGTTGCCGCGGGGGCCCTCCGGGTTGACGTAGATGAGACCCATCTCGGTCGCCCCGACGCCGGCCGCCATCTCCTTCTCGGAGGTGTAGCGCTCGTCGCCGAGCCAGGTGTCCTCCGGACCCCAGAAGATCTCCTCGGGCTCCCAGACGTCCTCCCGGCCGAAGGCGAAGCCGAAGGTCTTGAAGCCCATCGACTCCAGGGCGACGTTGCCGGCGAGCACGAGCAGGTCGGCCCACGAGATCTTCTGGCCGTACTTCTGCTTGACCGGCCACAGCAGCCGGCGGGCCTTGTCGAGGTTGGCGTTGTCGGGCCAGCTGTTGAGCGGGGCGAACCGCTGCCCGCCGTCGCCGGCGCCGCCGCGACCGTCCTCGATGCGGTAGGTGCCCGCGGCGTGCCAGCTCATCCGGATCATCAGGCCGCCGTAGTGGCCGAAGTCGGCCGGCCACCAGTCCTGCGAGGTGGTGAGCACCTCGACGATGTCCCGCTTGAGGGCCTCGACGTCGAGCTTGGCGAACTCCCTGGCGTAGCTGAAGTCCGCCCCCAGCGGGTTGCCCTTGGACGAGTGGGCGTGCAGCACCGACAGGTCGAGCTGGTTGGGCCACCAGTCCCGGTTGGTGCGCGGACGGCCTCCGGTCTTGGGCGTCGGCGAGTCGATCGCCGGGTTCTCGCTCTCGCTGCCGTGCGCGGTCACGGAGTCGTGCGCGACCGGGCAGCCGGCCGCCTCCTTCTTGTCCACGCCCTGCGCGCTGACGGGGCCGTTGTCCTGGGTGTCGCTCATGTGCTTCCTTCCGAACTGGCGGATCACTGAACGGTGCGTTCGGTCGCGCAGTCGGGGCAGGTGCCCCAGTAGACGACCTCCGCCTCGTCGACCGCGAAGCCGCGGTCGTCGGAGGCGGTGAGACAGGGGGCATGGCCGACGGCGCACTCGACGTCGGCGATCGCGCCGCAGGAGCGGCACACGACATGGTGGTGGTTGTCGCCCACCCGGGACTCGTAGCGGGCGGTCGCCCCGGCGGGCTGGATGCGCCGCACCAGACCGGCGTCGGTGAGCGCCCGCAGCACGTCGTACACCGCCTGGTGGGAGACCGTGGGCTGCTCCGCCCGCACCAGGGCGATCACCGTGTCGGTGTCGACGTGCGGATGGTCGCGCAGCGCTCTGAGCACCGCCAACCGGGGCCGCGTCACGCGCAACGAGACCGCCCGCAGCTGGGTCTCGAAGTCGGGCGTCACGTGATGAACATAGTCCAGTATTTTGGAACGGATCAAGTTTTTCCCGGGTTCGACCCGCCCACCTCCGACGCGGCCCCCGGCCGGACGACCGTGGGTCCGAGGTCGATCACCGACGGCTTCCGGATCGGCTGTCGGACCGCAGCAGCTCGTCCACGCTGTCGCGCAGCGCCCTGCGGTTCGCGTGCCCGGTCTTGAGCAGCAGGCTGGCGACGTGCTTCTCGACCGTACGCGGCGAGAGATGCAACAGCGAGGCGAGGTCCTGGTTGTCGTGGCCCTTCGCGAGCAGCACGAGCACCTCGTGCTCGCGGACGGTCACCCCGACGGCGCGCAGCCGGGCCGGGATGCGGTCGTGACCGGAGCGCCGTTGCCCGAGCGATGCGCCGGCCTGACGGAGCAGGCCCCGGCAGGCGCCGGCGATCACCGGCGCGTCGACGTTGTGGAAGTGGTCCTCCGCCGCCCGCAGCCAGGCGACGGGCTCGCCCCACCCGTCGGCGAGCGCGGCCTCGGCGACCAGACGCAACCCCAGGTGGTGGGACATGCGGTACGGCGCCGCGGCCTCCAGGGCCAGCGCGACCTCCGCGGCGGCCCGCTCGCGCTGCCCCGCGCGCCCGTACACCACCGCCTTCGCCAGGTGCAGGAACTGCCGGTTCCAGCGCAGGCTCGCGCCCGGCGCCAGCGCCACCGCCTCCATGCCGGTGCGGTCCAGCGACCCGGCCAGCGCGTCGAGCAGTGGCCGCAGCCCGAAGCGACCCGTCATGTAGTAGGTGTTCGGGTGGTCGTCCTCCCACGCCCGGGCCAGGTCGAGGGCCCGGATCGCCGCCGGCCGGTCCTCCTCCAGCAGCGCGCAGACGGCTTCGCAGAAGCCGTAGGCGAGGGGCACGTGCCCGGACTCTCCCCCACCGACCGCCCGGAACTCCTCGAGCCGCTGCTCCATCAGTCGCCGTCGCCCCCGGTGGGCGGCGGAGGCGGCGGCCGTCACCAGCGCGAACTGCTGGTCGTCGACGTTGCGCAGCCGGGCGGTCGCCGCGGCGCACCGGGCGGCGAGCTCGTCACCTGTCGCGTAGTCGCCCTGCATCACGGCACGGATCGCGTACACGCCCTCGATGCTCTGCCCGAGCATGATGGCGCCGGACAGCTGCGCGGCCTGCTCCGCCTGGCGCAGCAGCGTCTGCTCACCGGTGCGCATGCTCTGGTTGACCCCGAGCCGGAACAGCGCGTTGATGCGCCACAGGGGCAGGCGGTGCTCCTCAGCCATCGCCAGCATCCTGGTCAGGTAGGACTCCGCCTCGTCGAAGCTCCGGCTGCGGGCGATCATGGCGAGGAGTTGCAGGGCCTGGCACGCCGTCTCCGCCATCGGCACCCGCTCGGCGACCGCCAGGGCCTGGAGCACGAGCTGCTCGGCCTGCGTGGTCCGGCCGCAGCCGTCGCCGTCACCGAAGATCAGGTGCGCCTCGACCACGTCCACCCGGGCCGCCGGCCCCGGCGGCGGGTTGCTGCCGAGGATCGCCCGGGCGATGCGTACCTGGGTCGCGCCGTCGGACCACCGTCCGGTCATGACCGCGACCCAGGCGAGCCGGGTCCGGATGCTGACGTGCTGCTCGACGCCGAGGGTCACGGCGTTCACCCAGGTCGCGTCGTCGACCAGGGCGAACGCCCGGTTCGCGTGGCCGGCTTCGGCCAGGGCGTTGAGCAGCGACTCGAGGATGCCGGCTCGTGCCTCGGGGTCGGGCGGGTCGGACGTCAGCCCGTACGCCCGGTCGAGCAGGGTGACGGCCGAGGTCGTCGCGCCGTCGCCGAGGGCCCGCCGGCCCGCCTCCGCGAACAACAGGCCCGCGGCGTGGTTGTCGCCGGCGGTCTGCCTGAGTTCGGCCGCGAGCTGGCACCAGTGTCCGGGCAGCCCGGCGTACGCCGACTCCAGCGCGTCGGCGGCGCGTTTGGCCAGCGCGGACCGTTCGGCGGGGGTGAGCGTGGCCAGGATCGCGTCGGCGGTCAACGCGTGGCGGAAGGAGTACCAGTCGGGGGTGGACCGGTCGGGCATGATGACCTCGACGTCCACCCCGGAACGCAGGTGGCTCAGCATGGCCCGCTCCTCCAGACCGGTCGCCGCCCGGACCGCGGCCACGGGGAAGCGACGGCCCAGCACCGCGGCGGTGTGCAGCAGCGTCCGCGCCTGCGGATCGAGGCTGGCCAGCCGGCGCGTCACGCTGAGCGTGACGGTGTTCGGCAACGCGATGCCCGGGTCGTCGCTGAACCGCCAGCCGTCGCCGTCGCGGACCAGTGCGCGCGCGCCGATCATGCTGTTGAGGAGTTCCTCGGCGACGAACGGGTTGCCCTCGCTGTCGCGTACCAGCCGGTCGGTCAGTTCGGCGGGCAGGGCATCGGTGTCGAGGCAGGCGGAGGCGAGCTCGTGGACCTCCTGATCGGACAGGGGGCGCAGTTCGACGACGGTCGCGGACCGACGCACGGCCGCGGCCCAGGCCAGCTCCGTCGCGGGGCCGCTGCCCGGCCGCATGGTGGCCACCATCAGGATGGGCAGGTCGGCGAGGTTGTCGACCAGATACTCCACGACGGCGTGGGTCTCGGCGTCGGCGTCGTGGATGTCCTCGAGGATGAGGACGCAACCCCGGCCCCCGGCCACGGCGGTGACGAGCCGCAGGACGGCCTCGGCCAGTTCGACGATCGAGGCCACCCGTTCCGGCACCGCCGGGTCCCGCCACTCGGGGATGAGCCGGGCGAGGGCCGGGCGGTAGGGCGCCAGCTCGGTGTTGTCCGGCAGCCGGCCCGTGCGCGACAGCGAGAAGATCGCCTCGGTCAGCGGGCGGAACGGGACGATGGGGCCGGTGGAGCTGCTACGGCCCCGTAGCAGCTCCATACCGGCCTCCGCCGCCGCGTGCGCGCAGTGTTCCGCGAGCCGGGTCTTGCCGATCCCCGCCTCGCCGATCAGGAAGATCGCGCCGCCGGACGAGGCCCGCGTGGCCGTCAGTCGAGCGTTGACGGTGCGGAGTTCGGCATCACGTCCGATCACCACCGGCGAGGAGAAACGCATGCCCGCAGGCTAACGTGAGCGGCACCCGCATTACCGCGTCGAACACGGGGCGCCCGCTGTCGATGACACGACACGGGAAGGTGCCGCTCCCCGGCGGGGGCTCACTCCGACGAGTGACCGCCCGTACCGCCGGTGTCGATGATGGCCGCGATGGCGGGCGCGGCGATCATCAGGCCGGTCAGGATGCCCGTCCGCCTCCCGACGTGCCACAGGAAGCTGAGCTTGATCTCGCCCGCCGGGTGCGTGTCGGCCGACCCGGGTTCCTCCGCCGCCGCCGGTCGAGGAGCAGTCAGGTCGTTCCGCATGTCTTCCCCCTTGTTCCGCATATCTTCCCCCTTTATCTGGTTCTCGACACCGCGTCAGGATGTCGTCGGCTCGGCATGCAGCAGCAGTGCCGAGGGCACATGATCGGCGAAGCCGATTCGGAGCAGACCGTGGCCGATCCCGGCCAGGCCATCCAGCAGGCCGGGGACGCTCACGCCGCCGGCGGCACCGCACCTCGGGCCGGCCTGGTCCAGCGCGGCGACCAGTTGCCCGGCCTGGTCGGAGCGAACGCTGACGGCGGCCTGCCGACCGCGTGCGGCGGCGACCGACAGCATCTCCTGCCTGCCCAGCTCCCCGTGGCAGAGGCTGTGGTCGCCGACCAGCCCCGATCTCGACACGGCGGTCGCCGCGCGGTCCACGAAGGCGGCCAGCGCGGGGTCCGCCAGCAGCCGGCCCTGGTCGGCGATGGCGACCGCGATTCCGGGGACGCCGTGGCACCACGAGTGCGCCGACAGGTCCGGGAAGGGGCCGGTGGCGGCACGGGCCAGCATCTCGCTTCCGGCCTCGGCGTACCGCTCGTCGCCTTCCGCCTGGGCGAACCGCAGCAGGGCCCAGCCGATCCCGGCCGTACCGGTGGCGAAGCCGGGCTGTGCGGGCAGCGACGGAGCGGCCGCCAGCAGCCGCTTGGCGCAGTCGCGGGCCGTCTCGGCGGCGAGCGGCAGGCCGGTCAGCTCGCTGACGGCGAGCATCGCGGCGAGGCAGCCGGCGAGCCCGTCGAGCACGCCCAGCTGGGGTTCCGTCGCGGCGGCGATCGCCGCGAGGCGTACCGCCGGCTCGACGGAGTCGCCGAGCGCGTCGTCCTGGAGCAGGTCGGCGAGCCGGGCCGCCGCGTAGGCGATGCCCCCGAGGCCGGTGAACCCGCCGCTGCCGACCGTGCTCGCCAGGTGCGGCCGGGCCTCCATCGCGGTGAGCAGCACCGGGAGCTGGCGCACCGCCCGGCCGGCGGCCTCGGCGTAGCGGTCGACGTCCGTGAGCCGGGCCAGTTCGGCCAGGAAGAGGGCGGTGCCCGGGTATCCGTTACCCAGCCCCGCGCCCAGCGGCATGATCGTGCTGTGCCCGCCGTCCACCGGTTCGAGGCCGAGCCAGTTGGCGAACACGCCGTCGTCGTACGCGTCCGCGATGATCTTGTCGGCGATGCCGCAGGCGACCGTGAGCAGCCTGCCCGGGTCCGGTGCCGTGGCCTCCCACCGGACGGCCACCGGCTCGGCGCACTCGTGGCGTGCCCCGCCGAGCCGGCCGGCGAGCGCGGCCTGGACGATCCACTCCTGGTCGCGCTGGTCGACGGCGCCCATGGCGGCGATCTTGCGCAGCGTGGTCGCCAGCACCGGCTCGTCGAGCACGTCGACGAATCCGACACCGTCGCCACCGGTCAGGTCGCGGTCCTCCGGGCGGCAGGTGAACAGGGGGACGTCGCCGTCCCAGAGCTGTTCGATCTCGCGGGACACCAGTCGGTTCCGCACCGGGTCGTCCACCGAGGCCGCCCAGAGCAGGTCGAAGATCTGATCACGGTCGAGCGCGTCGCGCAGCACGTCGGGGTGGGTGGACTCGCTCAGCAGCACGGTGTAGGTCCGCGTCGACCGGGCGATGACCCGCAACTCGTCGGCGGCGAACCGCCGGAGCAGGCCGTCCGGGCCGGTCAGGTCGCCGGCCCGCCGGGCGATGGCGCGGTACCCGGCCCGGAAGCCGGCGAGCAGCTCGCCCGTGTATTCGGCGGCATCGGCCGGGACGCCATGCAGCGTCGGGCGGTTCTCGGCCGCCCGCATGGGCGCGGCACCACGCACCAGGTGCATCGTGTCGGTGCCGGCCGCGGCCCACTCGACGGCCTCCCGGAGCTGTTGCGCGCCGGGGTCGCCACCGAGGCCGGAGATGTCCAGCACGCCCCGCTCGCCGATGAGCGGCTGCGGCAGCAGGGCGGTGCGGTACACCGAGGTCCGCAGCGCCCGGGCGGCGGGGTCGGGCGCGGCGGTCGGTACGGGCAGGTCGGGGTGCAGCAGCGTCTCGACGTCGACGAGGACGGGCTGGTCGGCGCAGGCGATCAGGTTCTCGTGGTGGATGTCCGTCATGCCCAGCAGATAGAGCAGCGCGAGCAGCACCCCCTGCCGGCGGTAGAACGCGCCGACCTCGGCGGCGTCGGAGCAGGCGGCGCGGTCGACGACCTCGATCCACCCGTAGCCGTCGCGGGCGAGCACCGTCAACGTGCGCAGCTCCAGCTCCGGCAGCAACCCGTTAAGCCAGTCCAGGACCTCGTTGAAGTGCACGTGGACGGCGACCGAGCGCGGCCGGTAGACCATCCGGGCGCCGGAGGCGAAGCGCAGGAGCGCCACCGCCCGCCCGTGCCCGTGCGAGTCCCCCGCCACGTCGACTCCGGCCAGCGGTCCCGGATCCCGGCCGGGGAACAACCGCCGGAGGATCTCCGCCCGGTCCGCGACGTACCGGTCGAGCAGCTCGGCCGTCGCCTCGACGGCGTGCCGGCAGGCGGTCGCCAGGATCCGCGCCAGCACGGGGTAGTCCGTCATCACCCGGGTCAGCCGCCCGCGCTGGGCGAGGTCGGCCACGAAGGCCGCGAACCGGTGCTCGGGCGTGGGACCCACCAGCCGGCCGGCGGCGCGGGCGGCGTTGAGTTCCAGGACGAAGGTACGCGAGGCCATCGCGACCAGCCTCTTGCGGAGCGCGTCGGCGAATCCGGCGTACACCGCGGCGAGGTCCACCACCGCGGACGTCCCGGGAGCCCGTACCCGCTGCCGCAGGTCGGCGCAGGCGGCGGTGACGAACGGCGCCAGCACGCCGGCGAACGCGTCGGACCACGGGGTGCCCGTGGACGGGTGGGAGGCGCCGCCGGGGGCGAGGCCGAGCGCCCGCTCGGTGAACTCGGCCCAGGCGGGCGCGCCCGACCCGTCCGCCAGCGCCGCCGGCGGGGTGTCGAGGAGGGCCAGGAACTGCCGCTCGGTGATCCTCAGGGCCGCCAGGCGGTGCGCGAACTGACCCGTCGTCCCCAGCTCGTACGCCGAACGCCAGTCCCGCAGCCGCCGCACGGCGTGCTCGGAGACGGCGTCGGCGGCGACGGACCCGCCGTGCTCGGCTGCCCGTACCCGTTCGGCGAGCGTGAGCCCGGGCGCCCACCACGCGCCGCCCGCACCGCCCACCACCGCCGTGTCCCGCGTCCCCGATCTGTCCACGCCGATATCGTGCCGGCGCCCCGCAGGGGTCACATGGGTAACCGGTACCCATATTTCGCCGGCGCCGGCGCACCGCCTCCGACCTGCGGCGATCCGCCACGCGACGAGGGCGACCGGCCCGCCGGTGCTCCCGCTCCCGCCATCGGGGCCGCCGTGGTGCGGGTCGGACAGATGCCGCACCGACCGGCGGCCGGGCTCACCCGGCGCACCACTCCAACGCGGCCTGGGCGCTGGACATCTTGTGCCTGGCCTGGTCGAAGGCGATGCTGCGGGGACCGTCCAGCACCTCGGCGGTGACCTCCTCGCCCCGGTGGGCCGGCAGGTCGTGCATGAACACCGCCCGCGGGCTCGCCGCCAGGGCCGCCCCGTCGACCTGGAACGGCGCGAAGACGCGCCGCCAGTCCGGGTCCGGCTTGCTGGTGCCGGTGGTCTGCCAGCGGGTGGTGTAGACCACGTCGACCTCCGGCAGGTCCGACATGTGGTGCGCCTCGGCGACCGACGAGCCGCTCCGCCCGGCGGCCACCCGGGCGGCGGCGAGGACGCCCGGGTCCAGCCCGTACCCGGGCGGCGTGCGCAGGTGCAGCCGCGTCCCGGTGAACCGGGTGAGGGCGAGCGCGAGCGCGGCGGCGGTGTTGTTGCCCTCCCCCACGTAGAGCACCCGCAGCCCGTCGACCCGACCGAACCGCTGGGTCATGGTGCTCAGGTCGGCCAGCGCCTGCGTGGGGTGCTCCTCGGCGCTCATCGCGTTGATCACCCCCATCCGGTCCTGCGCGGCGAACGCCCGCAGCTCGGCGACCGGGTCGGCGGTCCGGGCGACGAACAGGTCGACCATCTCGGACAGCACCCGGGCGGTGTCCCCGACCGTCTCGCCGGTGTTCAGTTGCAGGTCCCCGGGGCCGTAGCTGATCAGCTGCGAGCCGAGCCGCAGGGCTCCGCTGGAGAAGGCGGTGCGGGTCCGGGTCGAGGTGCGGCGGAAGTAGACCGCGGTGACCAGGCCGCGCAACCGGTCGGCGGGGCGGACCCGACCGGCGGCGTAGTCGGCGCTGCGGGCCACCAGGTGCCGCAGGTCGGCGTCGCCGAGGTCCTGGATCGACAGCAGGTGACGGCGGGGACGGCGGTCCATCGGGATCCTCCGGGAACGGTCGCGGGAGTCGGTCAGCTGGCCTGGATGGCCCGGTGCAGGACGGTGAGGCCCCGCTCCAGCCGGGCGAGGTCGATGGTGAGCGGCGGCATCACCTTGATCACTTCGTCGTCGCGCCCGCAGAGTTCGACGATCAGCCCGGTCTCGAAGCAGCGCCGCTGGATCCGGTCGGCCCGCTCGGCGCCGCCGGCCGCCCGCAGGTCGATGCCGAGGACCATGCCCAGGCCCCGGACGGCGAGCGCCGGTTCGCTGTCGCGCAGTTCGGCGCCGAAGCGCTCCAGTCGCCGGGCGCCGACCGCGGCGGTGGTGCGGAAGCCGTCCTGGCCCCAGAGTTCGCAGGCGGCGGCACCGGCGACGAAGGCGAGCTGGTTGCCCCGGAAGGTGCCCGTGTGTTCCCCCGGCGACCAGACGTCGAGTGCCGGTCGGAACAGCACCATCGACAGCGGCAGCCCGTAGCCGCCGATCGCCTTGGAGACGGTGACGATGTCCGGCACCACGCCGGCGTGCTCGAAGCAGAAGAACGTGCCGGTCCGTCCGCAGCCGGACTGGATCTCGTCGAAGATGAGCAGGACGCCGTACCGGGTGGTCAGCTCGCGCAGCCGGCGCAGCCAGTCGGCCGAGGCCGGGTACACCCCACCCTCCATCTGCAACGGTTCGACGATCACCGCGGCCGGCAGGTCCAGCCCCGACGACGGGTCGGACAGCATCCGCTCCAGGTAGCCGATGGAGTCGAAGGGCCCCGCCGGACCGTCCTCGTACGGCACGAACGTCACGTCCGCCGTGCCCACCTGCCCGGCGGCGCGGGCCCGGCGGCCGCCGCTGACCGCCAGCGACCCGCGGGACATGCCGTGGTAGGCCCCGGTGAAGGCGACGACGCCACGGCGTCCCGTGGCCCGGCGGGCCACCTTCAGCGCCGCCTCCACCGCGTCGGTGCCCGTCGGTCCGCAGAACTGCACCTTGTGGTCCAGCCCTCGCGGGGCCAGCACCTGCTCCCGGAACCGGCTCAGGAAGGTCCGCTTCGCCACGGTGTACATGTCCAGGCCGTGCATCACGCCGTCCCTGGCGAGGTACTCGGTGAGGCGACGCTTGAGGTAGGGATGGTTGTGGCCGTAGTTCAGGGTGCCGGCGCCGCAGAAGAAGTCGGTGAACATCCGGCCGTCCTCGGCGTAGAGCTCGGCGCCCCGGGCCCGGTCGAACACCACCGGAAACTTGCGGCAGTAGTAACGCACCTCCGACTCCATCGCCTCGAAGAGGGAGAAGTCGTAGGCCGCCTTGTGCGGCGGGACGGTCTCGTCCACCAGCATGGTCATCGGTCCGGGGTCTCCTCGGTGGTAGTCGTCTCGTCGTCGGAACAGGTCGTCGGGTGCGTGCTGCCCGACCGGCGGGCGGTCGATCGGTCCCGGCCGGGCCGGGACGTGTGCGGGGGCGAGACCGGAACGGTCCGGGGCCATCCGGGACCCCGGATCACGTCAGCCGCGGGTGGTCAGCGCGACCTGGCCCAGGGCGCCGAAGGAGGCCCGCACGGTGTCACCCGGTACGAGGTCCACGGCCGCCGCCCAGGAACCGGAGAGCACGAGCTGCCCGGCCCGGATCCCGGTGCCGAACCCGGACAGGATGCGGACCAGACACGCCACGGACTCGGCCGGGTGACCCATCACGGCGCAGCCCCGCCCCGCCTGCACGCCGTGGCGGCTACGCAGTTGCATGCGCGCGTCGGCCAGGTCCGTCGTGTCGGGCGGCACGCCGGCGCCGAGGACGGCCAACGCCGACGAGGCGTTGTCGGCGACGGTGTCCACGAGGCCGATCCGCCAGTCCTGGATCCGGCTGTCGAGCACCTCCAGCGCCGGCAGGACCTCCGCGGTGGCGGCCAGCACGTCCTGCGCGGTCACGGTCGGGCCGGTGAGGTCCGCCGCGAACCGGAACGCGATCTCGCCCTCGACCTTCGGCGCGATGAACCGGCCCAGGTCGAGGTCGGCGCCGTCGTCGAGCACCATCCGGTCCGTCAGGTAGCCGAAGTCGGGATGGTCGATGCCGAACATCGACTGGATCGCCTCGCTCGTCGCACCGATCTTGAGCCCGGCCAGGACCGCGCCGTCCGCCAGCTCCATCTCGCGCAGCTCGCTCTGGACGGCGTAGGCGTCCGCCAGGTCGAGCTGCGGATGCCGGGTCGAGATCGGCGGCACGGCACGAAGGGTCCGCGCCGCCGTCCGGAGCTCCCCCGCGAGTTCGCGGTGCAGCGACGGCTTGGCGGCCACTACCTGGCCGCCACGAAGAGCCGGCCACCGGGCACGCCGAGCGGTACGCACCCGGTCTCGGAGAAGCCGGCGGCCCGGAACGTGTCCAGCCACTGCCGCTCGGTCGGGAGGGTCACCCGCATGAAGCTGGCGTGCAGGTAGGTGAAGAGCGCGCTGAACCTCCGCTCCCCGGGATCAGGCGCATAGGAGACCGCGTCGGCGACCGCCATGAACCCGCCCGGAGCCAGCGCGTCGCGGCAGGCGCCCAGCACGGCCTTGGCCACCGACTCGTCCGCCACGATGTCGTGCATGACGAAGCACGCCAGCACGGCGTCCGCGCCCTCGATCGGCCCGGGATCGTCCGCGAGGGACTGGACCGTACGCTCGACGACCTTGAGCCGGTCGTCCACCCCCGCGGCGGCGGCGGCCTCCCGCGCCGCGGCACACGCGGCGCCGCTGCTGTCGAGCGCCACGCCCGTACGCCCCGGATCCTGTCCCAGAAGCTCGATGAGCAGTCCGCCGGCGCCGGCGCCGAGGTCGGCCACGTGCGAGGCACCGGCCGAGGCGACCCGGTCGATGATCGGCGGATAGAACGCCCGCTCGCCGATCCACCGCGAGCTGACCGCCACTCGGCGTCCGTCGCGCCGGTGGACCCGGGCGGCGGCGTCGCGGTCGGTGAGGAACTCCCGCGCGTTGGCGAGGAACGGTCCGTTGGCGCTCATGGCCCAGGACACGTAGCCGGCCGCGTACCGCCGGTCCGGGTAGTCCTCGGCCGCCTGGAAGCGGTTTGGCACGTCCGTGCCGACCACCAGCCCGGCGGCGACCAGCGCGGCAAGGTAGTCGTCCACGCCGGCCTGCGGAAGCTCGGCGGTCCTGGCCAGATCGGCGGCGCTGAACGTGCCGCCCGAGTCCAGCAGTCGGTCCACTCCGATCTCCGCGCCGATCTGCAGCAGCGCGGCGACCGCGGCCAGGTCGGCCGCCTCGTCGAGCGTGGAAAGGCGTTGCATTGCTCCTCCTATGTCCTGTGATGCGAACCCTGACGACCGCTCACACCTGGCTCGACGCCTCCTGCTCGGCGGCCAGCGACATGGCGACCTCGATGATGGTGTCCTCCTGGCCGGCCACCACCCGGCGGTTGCCCAGCTCCAGCAGGATCCGGCGGGGGTCGACGCCGAAGCGGGCGCTCGCGCGCCGCACCGGCGCCGCGAACCCGGAGAACACCCCGGCGATCCCGCTGGCGATGGTGACGCTGTCGTTGGTGGGCACGTGCTTGACGAACCGCTCCTGTGCCACGTCGGCTGCGTCCAGCGCGCCGAAGAGCTGGATGTCGGTCTCGACCTGCCCGACGTGCAGGTTGGCCGCGACGAGCTCGATCGGTGCGTTGCCCGCACCCGCGCCGAAGCCGCGCGCCGTGACGTCGACGATGGTCGCCCCGGCCTCGATCGCCGTCATGCTGTTGACGACCGACATGCCGAGGTTGTTGTGCGCGTGGAAGCCGACCGCGATGTCGAGGTTCTCGACGAGCTCGCCGACCTTCTCGCGGACCTTCTCGGGCGTGTACGCGCCGGCGGAGTCCATCAGGATGACCGCCTCGGCGCCGTAGCCCTGCATGAGCCGGGCCTGTTCCACCAGCTTCGCCGCCGAGGCCATGTGGCTCATCAGCAACATTCCCTTGACGGCGACGCCCATCGCCCGCAGCATCGTGACCTGCTGCCGGGTGACGTCCGCCTCGGTGCAGTGCGCGCCGACCCGGACCTCGTCCACGCCGCAGTCCAGCGCCGGCTTGAGGTCTCGCTCGACGCTGGCGAACCCGGGGATGGACAGCACGCCGAGGCGGGCCGTACGCAGCTCGGCCTTGGCGGCCCGCAGCATCTCGGCGTCGCTAAGCGCGGCCATGCCGACCTGGATGGACGATGCGCCGAGCCCGTTGCCGTGGCCGACCTCGACGACGTCCACGCCGGCCGCCTCGGCCGCCCGCGCGTACGCGCTGATGTCCGCGCGGCCGAGTTGGTGGCCGACCGCGTGGTTGCCGTCGCGCAGGGTCGTGTCGCAGATGCTGAGTTTCGGTGCGCCGCTCATGACCGACCCCGTTCCGCCCGGGCCTCCGCGACCGCGAGCGCGGCGCAGGTGATGATGTCGAGATTGCCGGCGTAGCGCGGGAACCAGTCGCCCCGGCCCTCGACCTCCACGACGATGGTGGTGCGGTCACCGACCGCCACCGGCGGGACGACGACGCGGTAGCCGGGCACGTACGACCTGATCAGCTTCTCCATCATGGCGACGGAGGCGCGCAGGGCGTCCAGGTCCAGCCGTTCGGCGTTCGTCACCGCGATGGAGTTGCGCATGACGATGCCGGGGTCGGCGGGGTTGATGATCAGCACGGTCTTGGTGCGCCGCACGCCGCAGAACTCGATGGTGGCCTGCTCGGTGGTGTGCACGTACTCGTCGAGGTTGGCCCGGGACGCGGGGCCGACGGTGGCCGAGGCGCTGGCCGAGACGATCTCCAGGTAGTCGATGCCCTCCGCGGCCTCCGCCATGCAGTGGGCCATCGGGACCGCCGCCTGTCCCCCGCAGGTGACCATGCTGAGGTACTGCTCGTCCAGGCAGTCGTCCAGGTTGAGCGCCGGCACGCAGAACTTGCCGAGGTGCGCCGGCGTGAGGTCGACGAACGGCAGCCCGGTGGGCGCGACGACGGACCAGTGGCGGGTGGCGTCGTCGGCCGAGGTCGCGTCGAAGACCAGGTCGACGTGCTCGGCGCGGGCGGCGACGGCGTCGATGCCGGCCACGCTGGTGGGCACCCCGTGGCGCTCGGCCAGCTCGATCCCGGGTGATCCGGCGCGGCGTCCGGCGAACAGGACGCACTCCAGCAGGGGGGACGCCCCGACCTTCAACAGCAGGTCGGTTCCGATGTTGCCCGTGCCCACGATGGCTACCCGTAGGGGTGGCGGGCTCGTGTGGGTACTCATCCGGTTCTTCCTCTCGTCCGGCCGCGCCCGTCGGGCGCGGCCGGCATCCGTGACAACGGTCAGCCCTCACCCAGCACGTCGGCGATGACGCGGGCGAGCCTGGTGACGTGCGGCGGCTTGATGACGCTGAAGTGGTCGCCCGGCACCCGGTGCACGCGCACGCCGCCGGTGCAGAGCTCCTCCCAGCGCGCCAGGTAGTCCGGGTAGCTCTGGCCGGAGGTGACCTCGTGCCGGCCGTCGGCGAGCTCGTCGCTGACGATCAGTTCCAGCCGCCCCGGCCAGGGACGGTGCCGGTACTCGACGTCGACCTCCATGACCTCGCGCCAGATCCGGACCTGCCGGGGCCACGACTCCCCCACGCCGCGCTCGGGCAGCGTGACGCCGGTCTCCTCGTCGACGTCGTCGACGAGGTGCTCGAGCAGGTCGAGGATCTCCCGGCGGCGTTCCGGCGTGTCGGCCTCGTCGCCGCCGGTGCCCACCTCCTCCAGCAGCAGTTCGAGGCGGCGGATGAGGGCGAGCTCGCTCCAGGCGTCGGTGCGGGTGTGGATGTCCAGGCCCGGATCGAGCAGGATCAGCGTCACCTCGTGCCCGTCCTCGACCAGCCGGTGGGCCATCTCGCTGGCGATGCCGCTACCGCCGCACCAGCTGAACAGCCGGTACGGGCCGTGCGGTTGGGCCCGGCGGAGTTCGTCGCCGTAGCGGCGCGCAATCTCCGCCGTGGTGGGCGTGCCCTCCGGGTGCGGGCCCGGCCATTCGAACGCCGCCACCGGCTGGCCGGGGGGCAGGTGCGGGGCCAGGCGCAGGTACCAGTGGGCGCTGCCGCCACCGGGGTGCACGCAGAACAGCGGGGGCCGGCCGTCGCCGTCGCGCCGCAGCCACATCATCGCGCCGGCCGTCGCCGCCGGGTCCTGAAGTGTCGCGGCCAGCCCGGCGACGGTGCGGTGTTCGACGAACGAGCCGAAGGTCAGCTCGTAGCCGTGCCGGCTGCGCAGCGTCGCGGTCAGCCGCATCATCGCCAGCGAGTGGCCGCCGAGCGCGAAGAAGTCGTCGTGCACACCGATCCGCTCGATGCCGAGCGCCTCGCTCCAGGCGGTGGCGATGTGCTGCTCGACGTCCGAGCGCGGCGCGACGTACTCGACGTCGGTCACCGGCCGCGAGCCGTCCGGCGCCGGGAGGGCGCTCCGGTCGACCTTGCCGTTGCGGGTGTACGAGAAGTCGTCCACGGACAGGTAGTGGTGCGGGACGAGGTGCTGCGGCAACCGCTCACGCAGATGAGCGCGCAGCGCGGCCGCGGACGCCGCGGTGCCGTTCGCGGGGCGGGTGTACGCGACGAGCGAGGCGTCCGGGGTCCCGGCCCGGTGCACGGCGACCACGGCGGCGGCGACCGCCGGGTGGGTGGCGAGGGCGTGCTCGATCTCGCCCAGCTCGATCCGGAACCCGCGGACCTTGACCTGGTGGTCCCGGCGCCCATGAAAGTGCAGGGTGCCGTCGGGGTCGCGGGAGACCACGTCGCCGGTGCGGTACATGCGCTCGCCCGGCCGGGACGCGTACGGGTCCGGCACGAAGCGCTCGGCGGTGAGTGCCGGCCGGTTGAGGTATCCGCGCACCACGCCCGCCCCGCCGAGCACCAGTTCCCCGCGTACGCCGGGGGGCAGCAGGCGCAGTTCGTCGTCGACGACGTAGGCGCGCACGTTGTCCAGCGGGAGCCCGATCGGCGGCGGAGCCGTGTCCGTGGCCCGCAGCTCGGCGATGGTGGCGACGACGGTGGTCTCGGTGGGCCCGTACGCGTGCAGGACGCGGACCCGGTCGGCCCACCGCGCCGCCTGGTCGGCCGTGCACGCCTCGCCGCCGGTGACCAGCACCCGCAGGCGCGGGAAGGCGGCCGGGTCGAGGCGGTCCAGCAGCGGCGGCGGCAGGGTCATGTGGGTCAGCTCGGCCGCGTGGCGACGGAGGTCACCGGGGTCGGCGTCCGGCGGGGGCAGCACCAGCGTCGCGCCGTTGGCGAGGGCCAGCAGGATCTCCCAGACCGACGCGTCGAAGCTGGGCGAGGCGAACTGGAGCACCTCGTCCCCGGTGTGGGCGGCCAGGATCCGCCGCTGGGCGTGGCAGAAGTTGAGCACGCTGCGGTGGGTGACCGCGACGCCCTTGGGCCGTCCGGTGGAGCCCGACGTGTAGATGACGTAGGCGAGGTTGTCCCCGCTGAGCCGTACCGCCGGCGGGTAGGCCGCCCGGGGTCGGCCGTTCGCGAGGTCGGCGACCAGCACCGTCGCGGTCGTGCGCGGCAGCCCCGGGGCCAGGTCGCCGTCGGTCAGCACCACCACGGGCGCCGCGTCGCGGATCATGTCGCCGACCCGCTCGGCGGGATAGGCCGGATCGAGCGGCAGGTACGCACCGCCGGCCTTGAGGACGGCCAGCATCGCGACGATGAGGTCGGTCCCGCGGGGCAGGTGGATGCCGACGACCGTGTCGGCCCGGACGCCCAGCTCTGCCAGGCGCGCGGCGAGGCGGTCGGACCGGTCGTCCAACTGCCCGTAGGTGAGCATGGCGTCGCCGTGCCGCACCGCCACCGCGACGGGCGCGGCGGCCGCGCGCTGGGCGACGAGGTCGTGGACGAACGGTTCCGCCGGGAACCGCTCGACGGGCTGGTGCGCCTCGACCGCCCAGGCCCGGTCGGCGGCGCTCAGCCCGACGTCCGTGTCGCCGTCCGGGTCGGCCGCCATCGCCTCCAGCACGTGTCGGTAGGTCCGGGCCAGCAGTTCGAGGTACGGCCGGTCGATGTCGGCGGGCCGGGCGCCCAGCCGCAGGACTCCCGGGAAGGTCCACACGTCCAGCCCGACGCTGCTCGGGCTGAAGTCGTCGACCATCTCGACCGACTCGGCGGGGCCGTCGAGCACGTGGAAGTCCAGGTACGAGAAGCCGACCCGCAGCAGCGGCGTGCCGTTGCCCCACTGGCGTTGCATGGCCGGCAGCGGGTAGCGGCGGTGCGGCCAGAGGCGCGCCTCGCCGGCGAAGACGGCCTGGACCAGAGTCCGCCAGGTACGGGCGGAGGTGTCGGCGGCGAACGGCACGGTGTTGAGGTACATGCCGAACACCTCGTCGCCGCGCAGCTGCTCGGGCCGGCCGTTGCAGAGCAGGCCGCTGAAGAACCGCTGCCGGCCGGTGACGATGCTCATCACCTTGAGGTGCGCGGCGTGCAGCACGCTCTTCAGGGAGGTGCCGGCGGCGGCGGAGAGCCGGCGCAGTGCGGGACGCAGGTCGGCCCACGGCACCTCGATGACGGTCGCCGGGGCGTCCGGCCCGGTGCCCCACTCCGGCGGGAGTTCGAGCCGGTCCGACCCGGTGACAGTCGCCGCCCAGAAGCCGCGGTCCGTCGCCGAGGCGAGGGACTCGCGCTCGCGGGCGACGAGGTCGGCGAAGCGCACCGCCGGCGGGGGCGGCAGGTCGGGCCGCTCGCCGCGGCGCAGCGTCCGGTACAACGAGATCAGCATCGCCACCGTGGAGGTGTGGCTCCAGCCGTCGAGGATGGCGTGGCTCTCCGAGTGGGTCAGCCGCCATTCGGAGTCGCCGAGCTGGTGCACGTGGTAGCGCAGCAGCGGCGCCGTGGTGATGTCGAACGGCCGGACGCGCTCGGCCCGCAGGTGCGCGCGTACCGCCTCCTCCTGCTCGTCGGGCCGCAGCCCGCGCAGGTCGTCGTAGCCGATCGGCAGGTCCACCGACGCGTGGACGAGTTGCATCAGCTCGGAGTAGCCGGACAGGTCGAACGACGTACGCAGGATCTCGTGCCGGTCCGTGAGCAGCCGGCCGGCCTCCCGCAGCGCGTCCAGCGAGAAGGGCAGTTGGTCGGTGATCCCGTAGCAGGAGACGTTGCGGTAGACCGGCCGGTCCCCGCCGGAGAGCATCTCGAACAGCATGCCCGCCTGGTTCTGGGTGATCGGATAGGCGTCGACGAGCCCGTCCGGCAGCCGGCTGCGGTCCGCGTCGCCCACCAGCGCGAACCGGCCGACGGTCGACTGCGCCTCCTCGGCCGGCCCGGTCCGCCCGACCACACCCGCCAGCTCGGCCACGCTCTGGTGCGTGAACAGGTCCTGGACCGACACCGCGAGGCCGGCCGCGCGCAGCAGCCCCACCATCCGGATCGCCCGCATCGAGTCGCCGCCGAGCAGGAAGAAGCTGTCCGTCACACCGACCGTGTCGATGCCGAGCGCCACGCCGAACGCGTCGGCTATCCGCTTCTCGGTCTCGTCGCGCGGGGCGACGTGGCCGTCGCCCGCCGCGCCCGGCACCGGGTCGGGTGCCGGCAGGGCGCGGCGGTCCACCTTGCCGCTGGCGGTCAGCGGCAGGGCGGGCAGGATCGTCCAGCGCGCCGGGACCATCGCGTCCGGCAGCCGATCCAGCA
This sequence comes from Micromonospora sp. DT178, assembly GCF_049841695.1. Taxonomy (NCBI): domain Bacteria; kingdom Bacillati; phylum Actinomycetota; class Actinomycetes; order Micromonosporales; family Micromonosporaceae; genus Micromonospora; species Micromonospora sp. DT178. Next base: position 27,291 of record NZ_JBNCKV010000025.1, on the reverse strand, counting down.
GGTACGCGCGCACCCGGTCGACGGTCTCCGGCCCGACGAGGTGGCCGACGAGCTGCCCGTCGTGGACGGCCACCGCCGCCGCGGTGACGCCGGGAGCCTCGTGCAGCACGGCCTCGACCTCGCCGAGCTCGATGCGCTGACCCCGGATCTTCACCTGGTCGTCGATCCGGCCGAGGTACTCGATGCTGCCGCAGGGACGGTAGCGGGCCAGGTCACCGGTGCGGTACAGGCGCCGCCCCGGCGCGGTGGCGAACGGGTCGGGGACGAACCGTTCGGCGGTCAGCGCGGCCCGGCCGAGGTAGCCCCGGGCGAGCTGCACGCCACCGATCAGCAGCTCGCCGGGGACGCCGACCGGGGTGGGCCGCAGGGCCGCGTCGACGATGTGGGCCGTGGTGTTGGCGATCGGGCGGCCGATGGTGACCGGCTCGCCGGGCTCGCACCGCGCCGCGGTGACGTCGACCGCGGTCTCCGTCGGGCCGTACAGGTTGTGCAGCTCGCAGCCGATCCGCTCGTGCACCCTGGCGGCCAGCTCGGCCGGCAGCGCCTCGCCGCTGCAGATCAGCCGCCGCAGGGACGGCAGCGCCCCGACGGGCTCGGCCAGGAAGGCCCGCAGCATCGACGGTACGAAGTGGAGGGTGGTGATCCCCTCCGTCCGGATCGTCTCGGCCAGGTACGCCGGGTCGCGGTGCCCGCCGGGGCGGGCGAGGACCAGCGTCGCGCCGGTGACCAGCGGCCAGAAGAGCTCCCACACCGACACGTCGAACCCGACCGGCGTCTTCTGCAACACCCGGTCCGAGGAGTCGAGGCGGTAGGCGTCCTGCATCCACAGCAGGCGGTTGACGATCGCGCCGTGCTCGATCAGGGCGCCCTTGGGCCGGCCGGTCGACCCGGACGTGTAGATGAGATAGGCGGCGTGCCCGGGCGTGATCCGCTCCGACGGCGACGGATCGCCGGCGGGGGACGCCCGGTCCTCGGCGGCCAGGAAGTCCTCGGTGATCACCAGGCGGGCGCCGGAGTCGCGCACCATGAAGGCGCGGCGCTGCGCCGGGAGGTCCGGGTCCACCGGCAGGTAGGCGGCGCCGGCCTTCAGGACCGCCACCAGCGCCCGCATCAGGTCCAGGCCGCGGGGCAGGCAGACGGCCACGACGGACTCCGGTCCGACCCCGGCGTCGCACAGGCGCCGCGCGAGGACGCCGGCCTCGGCGTGCAACCGGCGGTACGACAGCTCCTCGCCGTCGAAGCGCAGCGCGACCGCGTCGGGCGTACGGGCCGCCTGCGCGTCCAGCAGCTCCGTCAGGGTGTGGTGGGGGTACTCGACGGCGGTGTCGTTCCAGGCCGCGAGTTGGGCCGTCTCGGTGTCGGTGAGCATGGGCAGCCGGGTGACCGGGGCGTCCGGGTCGGCGACGACGGCGCTCAGTAACTGCCGGTAGTGCCCGGCCAGCCGCCGCACGGTCGCGGTGTCGAACAACGCCGTCGGGAAGTCCACCCCACCGGAGAGGGAGCCGTCCGCCTCCTCGACCAGCCCGAGCGTCAGGTCGAACTTCGCCGTCGTGGGGCCGGCGGACAGCTCCTCCCCCACCAGGCCGCCCGCGTCGAAGCGGGCCGACCCGCCCTCCTCGAAGAGGAACATGGTCTGGAACAGCGGGTTGCGGGACAGGTCCCGCTCCGGCGACAGCGCGTCCACGATCCGCTCGAACGGCACGTCCTGGTGCGACTGCGCGTCCAGCACCGCCTCCCGCACCCGGGCCAGTACCTCGACGAAGCTCGGCTCGCCGGACAGGTCGGTCCGCAGCACCAGCGTGTTGAGGAAGAGTCCGACCAGGCCGTGCACCTCCAGGCGGTCCCGGCCGGCGGCCGGGGTGCCCACCGCGACGTCGGTCTGCCCGGTGTAGCGGGCCAGCAGGAGCTGGAACGCGGCCAGCAGCACCATGAACGGGGTGGCGTTCGACGCCCGGCCCAGCTCCCGCAGCCGGCCGGCGACGGCGGCCGGCACCGTGAAGGTGACCAGCCCGCCGGCCGGGTTCCACACCGGCGGCCGGGGCCGGTCGGTCGGCAGCTCCAACGGCCTCAGCCCGGCCAGCCGGTCCCGCCAGTGCTCGACCTGCCGGTCCAGCCGGTCCCCGACGAACCGGGCCCGCTGCCAGACCGCGAAGTCCGCGTACTGGATGGGCAGCGGGGCCAGCGGGGAGGGCCGGCCGGCGACGTACGCGTCGTACAGGGCGGCCAGTTCACGGAGGATGATCCCCTCGGACCAGCCGTCGGAGGAGATGTGGTGCATGGTGAGCGCCAGGGCGTGCTCGTCCTCGGCGAGCCGGACCAGCCGGGCCCGCAACGCCGGGCCGGCGGCCAGGTCGACCGGGTCCGGCGCGCCGAGCAGCTCGGTGAGGCGCTGCCGGGCCGTCTCCCGGTCGGTGTGGCCGAAGTCGGTCACCGTCAACTCGACCGGGGCGGGCGGGTCGACGACCTGTGCCGGCTCACCGTCGACGACGACGTACCGGGTCCGCAGGATCTCGTGCCGGGCGACCAGTTCGGTCAACGCCCGGCGCAGCGCGGCGGGGTGCGGCGTGCCGCGCAGCCGCAGGCCGACGGACATCAGGTACCCGGTGCCGTTGGGCTGCAACTGGTCGAGCACCCAGAGCCGGTGCTGCCCGAAGGACAGCGGCAGCGGGCCGGTGCGGGGCACCGGGGTGATGGTGTCGGCGCGGCGGGACTGGCCGGCGCCGCGCAGGCGCCGCTGGAGCAGTTCCTGTCGCGAAGACGCGCTCGGGGTGTGGCTGACGGTCACAGGTTGCCCTCCTTCAGCAGTTCCGCCACCTCGGCGTCGGAAAGCCGTGAGATCTCGTTTTCGATGGCCGTGTGCACCGCGTCGGCGAGGTCGGCCACGGTCGTCCGCTCGAACAGCAGGCGCAGCGGCAGGTCGAGGTCGAAGCCCTGCCGCAGGTGCGCGAGCACCCGGGTGGCGAGCAGCGAGTGACCGCCGAGGTCGAAGAAGTCGTCGTGGACGCCGACCCGGTCGACCTCCAGCACGGTGGCCCAGATGTCGGCCACGGCCTCCTCCAGCGGGGTACGGGGTGCCTCGTACGCCCGGCCGGTGTCGGCGCGGACGGGTGTCGGGGCGGGCAGCGCCCGGCGGTCGACCTTCTTGCTGGTGGTCAACGGCAGTGCGTCCAGCACCATCCACTGGGCCGGCACCATGTAGTCCGGCAGCCGGTCCCGCAGGTGGGCCCGGAGTTCGGCGACCGCCGGCGGGGTGCCGTCCCGGCAGACCAGGTAGGCCACCAGGCCCTTCTCCCCCGGCTGGGTCTCGCGGGCCACCACCGCGACCGCGCGGACCGCCGGGTGCTCGGCCAGGGCCGACTCGATCTCGCCGAGTTCCATCCGGAAGCCCCGGATCTTGACCTGCTGGTCGATCCGGCCGAGGAACTCGATCGTCCCGTCCGGCCGGTACCGGACCAGGTCGCCGCTGCGGTAGAGCCGGCCGCCGGGGCCGTCGCCGAACGGGTCGGGCACGAACCGGTCGGCGGTCAGTGCGGGCCGGTCCAGGTAGCCCCGGGCGAGCCGTGCCCCGCCGAGCAGCAGTTCACCGGGCACCCCGACCGGTACGAGGTTCAGGTGCTCGTCGACCACGTAGGCGCGGGTGCCGGGGACCGGGCGGCCGATCGGCAGCGCCTCTGTCCGCTCGCCGGGCGGGTCGCCGGTGACCGGGTGCAGCAGGCAGGTGACGGTCGCCTCGGTCGGGCCGTAGTTGACCAGGAACCGGCCGGGCAGCCCGGTGGCCGCCCAGCGCCGGGCGTCGGCGACGGTGACCACGTCGCTGCCGACGTTCATCAGCTTGAGGTGCCGCGGCCGGTCGTCGCCGGCCGGCAGGGCGTCCATCACCTCCCGGTAGTAGGCGGGGGTGATCTCCATGTGGGTGATCCGGTGTTGGGCGAGCCGGTCCGGCAGCTCGGCCGGGCTCCAGAAGACCGGGTCGCTGACCACCAGGGTCGCGCCGGCGAGCAGGGTGGCCATCATGCCGTCCATCGCCACGTCGAAGGTGAGCGCGGAGAGCAGCACCACCCGGTCGCCGGGTTCGATGTCGTACGTGCGGGCGATGACCCCGCAGTGGTGGGCGTACGCGCCGTGCGGGATCATCACGCCCTTGGGCCGGCCCGTGGAGCCCGAGGTGTAGATGACGTAGGCGAGATCGTCCAGTCCGGTCGACGGGTCCGGCGCGGTGGCGTCCCGACCGGCGATCACCGCCCGGTCGGCGTCCACGGCGACCACGGCCACGCCGTCGGCGGCGACCCGGTCGGCGAAGCGCGCCTCGGTGACCACCACCGCGGCGCCCGCGTCGGCGAGCATGAAACGCAGCCGCTCGGTGGGGTGGTCCGGGTCGACCGGGAGGTACACCCCGCCCGCCTTGAGCACCGCGAGCAGCGTGACCACCACCTCCAGGCCGCGTTCGAGGCAGACCGCGACCGGGACCTCCGGGCGTACCCCGAGTCCGCGCAGGTGGTGGGCGAGCCGGTTGGCCCGGATGTCCAGCTCGGCGAAGGTCAGCCGGCGGCCGTCGAACTCCACCGCCACGACCTCCGGGTGCTGCCGGACCCGCCGGCCGAACAGCTCCACCACGCCGACGCCGACCGGTCCGGCGTCGCCCAGCGGCGCGGCCGGCTCGCCGGCCCCCGGTCCGACGAGGTACGCCCGCTCCGCGCCGGTGGGCAGGGTCAGGTCACGCAGGGCGGTTTCCGGCGCGGTCGCCACCTGGTCGAGCAGGTGCAGGTAGTGCCCGGCCATCCGCTCGACGGTGGGGCGGTCCCAGAGCGCGGTGGCGTACTCGAACCAGCAGCGCAGCCGGCCGTCCGGGTGCTGCTCCACGGAGAGGGTGAGGTCGAACTTGGCCACCGGGCAGGCGCTGTCGACGTGCTCGATGGTGGTCGGGCCGAGGGTCGCGGTCATCCGTTCCAGGTGTTGCAGTTCGAACATCACCTGGAACAGCGGGTTGCGGGACAGGTCCCGGTCCGGCCGCAGCGCGTCGACCAGCCGTTCGAAGGCGACGTCCTGATTGCGGAACGCGTCCGTCACGGTGCGGCGCACCTGGTCGAGCAGGACCGCGAAGGGCTGGTCGTCGACCAGTTCGGCGCGCATCACCAGGTTGTTGACGAAGAAGCCGAGCAGGTCCTCGGTCTCCTGCCGGGTCCGGCCGGCGACGGGGGTGCCGACGACCACGTCGCGCTGCCGGGCGTACCGGCCGAGCATGACCTGGAAGGCCGCCAGCAGCACCATGAACAGGGTGACGCCCTCCCGGTTTGCCAGCTCGGCCAGCGCCCGCCCGACGTCGGTCGGTACGTCGACGACGACGTTGTCGCCGGCCGGGTCCCGCAGCGCCGGGCGGGGCCGGTCGGTGGGCAGCTCCAGCGGGGTCGACCCGGCCAGCTGCCGGGACCAGTAGGCGAGCTGCGCGTCCAGTTCCGGGCTGTCCTGGCGGGCCGCCTCCCAGGCCGCGAAGTCCGCGTACTGCACCGGCAGGTCGGGAAGGACGGTGGCGGCGCCGCCCCGCGCGTACCTGCGGTAGAGGGTGTCGAGTTCGCGCAGGAGGATCTCCATCGACCAGACGTCGAACGCGATGTGGTGCAGGGTCAGCGCGACCAGGTGCTCGTCGGCGGCGACCCGGATCACCTGGGCCCGGATCGGGCGTTCGGTGGCCAGGTCGAAGGGCCGGCCGGCCGCGACCCGCAGCAGCGCCTCGGCCCCCTCGACGCCGTACGGCGCGCCGCTGAGGTCGATCAGCTCCCACCCGACCGGTCCCGGCGGGTCGACCACCTGCGCCGGCTCGCCGCCGACCGAGCGGTAGCGGGTGCGCAGGATCTCGTGCCGGTCGACGACCTCGTCCACCGCCCGCCGGAACACCGCCACGTCGAACGGGCCGGTCAGCCGCATCGAGATCGGGATCAGGTATTCGAGGCTGCCCGGTTCGAGCTGGTCCAGGAACCACATCCGGCGCTGGCCGAGGGAGAGCGGCAGGTCCCCGTCCCGCGCCACCGGTCGGATCGCCGTGTCGGCCGGCTCGTCGGCGCCGGGGCGGGCCTCGTCGACCAGGGCGGCGAGCGCGGCGACGGTGGGGGCGGTGAAGAGCTGCCCGACGGTCAGCTCCACGTCGAGTGCCCGGCGCACCCGGAGCACGCCCCGGATGGCGAGCATGGAATGGCCGCCGAGGGTGAAGAAGTTGTCGTCCCGGCCGATCCGCTCGACGCCCAGCAGCTCCGCCCAGATCCCGGCGACGACCCGTTCGGTGTCGGTGGCCGGCGGCAGGTAACTCCGGTCGGCACCGGGGCGGGGGCCGTCGGGCGCCGGCAGGGCCGCCCGGTCCAGCTTGCCGTTCGCGGTCAGCGGAAGGGTCTCCAGGCTGATCACGGTGGAGGGGACCATCGCGGCGGGCAGCCGGTCGGCGAGCGCGTCGCGAAGGCTGTCCGGATCGATCCGGGCACCGCCGGCGGGGACCACGTACGCGACCAGCTCGGCGTCGCCCGACGGCGGCCGGTGCAGGGTCACCACCGCCGCGTCGACGCTCGGGTGCCGCCGCAGGGCCGCCTCGACCTCGCCCGGCTCGATGCGTACCCCGTGCAGCTTGACCTGGTGGTCGAGGCGGCCCAGATACTCCAGGCTGCCGTCGTCGCGCCACCGGGCCAGGTCCCCGGTCCGGTACAGGCGCTCGCCCGGCGTGGCGCCGTACGGGTTGGGGGTGAACCTCTCCCCGGTCAGGGCGGGCCGCCCCAGGTAGCCTCGCGCCAGGCCGACCCCGCCGAGGCAGAGCTGACCGGCCACCCCGACCGGCACCGGCCGGTCGCCGGCGTCGAGGACCAGCACGGTGCAGCCCGGCAGCGGCCCGCCGATCGGCACGGTCCCGGCTCCCTCGTCGCCGCGGTAACGCCAGGCGGTCGCGTCGATCGCGCACTCGGTGGGGCCGTAGGTGTTCCAGATCTCCACGGCCAGCAGGGCGCGAAGCTGCTCGCAGAGCGCCACCGGCAACGGCTCCCCCGCGGAGCAGACCACCCGCAGCGCGGCACACCCGGACAGGTCGGATTCGTGCAGCAGCACCCGCAGCACGGACGGCACCAGTTGCAGCACCGTGACGTCGTGTGCCCGCACCGCCCGCAGCATCGCGCCCGGGTCGCGGTGGGCGTCCGGGGCGGCCAGCACGACCGCGCCGCCGCTGACCAGTGGCGCCAGGAACTCCCACATGGAGGCGTCGAAGCCGAGGGCGGTCTTCTGGAGCACCCGGTCGGCGGCGGTGAGCCGGTACTGCTCGACCGACCACAGCACCCGGTTGCGGATGCCGGCGTGGGTGACCACGACGCCCTTGGGCCGGCCGGTCGACCCGGAGGTGTACATCACGTAGGCGGCGGCGTCGGGGTCGGTGGCCGGCGGCGACCATGCCGCGGCGCCGTCGCCGCGACCGTTGTCGGCCCCGGTGACGTTGCCGGCGGCGGTTCCGGTGTCGTTGGCGGCGTCGACGAGCACCACCGGGGCGTCACCGGCCGGCAGCAGGCCCCGCAGGGCCGATTCGGTGACCAGCACCGACACCCCGGCGTCGGCCGCCATGAACTCCAGCCGGCCCACCGGCTGGTCGGGGGCGAGGGGCACATAGACGCCGCCGGCGAGCAGCACCCCGAGCAGCGCGGTCACCAGATCCGGTCCACGGTGCACCGCGACCCCGACCGGGGTGCCGACGCGGACCCCGACGGTGTGCAGGCGCGCGGCGAGATTCCGGGCGCGTCCGGCCAGCTCGGCGTAGCCGACCTCGGTGCCGTCGTCGGCGATCAGCGCGGTCGCGTCGGGGGTCGCCGCCGCCTGGGCGAGGAAGAGTTCCGGCAGCCCCGGGCCCGCGGCCCGGTCGGCGCCCCGGCTCCACCCGCCGAGCACCTCCCGGCGCTCCCGGGGGGCCAGCAGGTCCAGCTCGTCCAGGGGGACCCGGCCGGCGGCGACGACGGCGGTCAGCAGTTGCAGGTAGTTGGCGACCATGCGGTGCACCCGGGGGCCGTCGAACAGCGCGGTGGGGAAGACCACCTCCCCGTGGTACGAGCCGTCCGGTCGCCCCACCAGTTGCAGGGAGAGGTCGAACGCGGCCGAGGTCCACGAGGTGGGCTGCTCGGTGACGGCCAGGCCGGGCAGGGCGAAGGGTGCCCGGTCGGCGTTGTGCAGCCCGAACCCCACCTGGAACAGCGGGTTGCGGGACAGGTCCCGCTCCGGGGACAGCTCGGCGACGATCCGGTCGAACGGCACCTGCTGGTTGTCGTAGGCGTCCAGGGTGGCGCCGCGGACCTGGTCGAGCAGGTCGAGGAAGCACGCCGGAGCGGCCAGGTCGGCCCGGAGCACGACGGTGTTGACGAAGAGGCCGATCAGGTCCTCCAGCTCGACCTCGTGCCGCCCGGCCACCGACACCCCGACCGCCACGTCGGTCTGGCCGGCGTAGCGGCCGAGCAGGAGCTGGAAGGCGGCGAGGAAGACCATGAAGGGGGTGGCGCCCCGGTCCGCGCCGAGCCGGGTCAGGGCGGTCGCCAGGTCCGCCGGCACGGTGAAGGTGAGGCCGTCGCCGGCGGCCTGCCAGTGCGCGGGCCGGGGCCGGTCGGTCGGCAGGTCGAGCGGGGCGAGCCCGGACAGCCGCTCCCGCCAGTAGTCGACCTGGGCGTCGACGTGCGGCCCCGACAGCCAGTTCTCGCGCTGCCAGGCGGCGAAGTCCGCGTACTGCACGGGCAGCGGCGGCAGCGGGCCGGGCCGGCCGGTGACGGACGCCCCGTAGAGGGCGTGCAGTTCCCTGGCGAGCACGCCCCAGGACCAGCCGTCGAAGGCGATGTGGTGCACCACGAACAGCAGGACGTGGTCGTCCGCCGCGCAACGGATCAGCCGGGCCCGCAGCGGTGCGTCCTTGCGCAGGTCGAACGGGGCGTCGAGGGCCGCGTCCAGTGCCTCGTCGAGGCGGCGGTCCCGGTCGCCGGCCGGCGAGCCGGCCAGGTCGACGAGGTCGATGTCGACCGGGCCGGGCGGGTCGATCACCTGTACGGCACGTCCGTCCACCGTGTCGTACCGGGTCCGCAGGATCTCGTGCCGCGCGCTGATCCCGGTCAGCGCGGCCCGCAGCGCCGATGTGTCGAGTGGGCCGCGCACCCGTACCGCCTGGTGCAGGAGGTACTCGCTGGCACCGGAGCGCAGCTGGTCGACGAACCAGAGCTGTTCCTGCGCCGACGACACGGCGTGGCCGTCCTCGTGATCGGGCAGCACCGCCCCGCCGGTGCCGACGTACCGGCTGTCGCCGTCTGCCATCAGTCTTCGCCTCCGTGTCCGGGCCGGGCATCGCTGCGATGCCGTCGGGAGTTGCCGTGGGCGGCGCCGGCCGCCGCGAGCGCCGCGCGGTACGGCTCGGCCATCGCCACGGCGATCCGGCGGTCGCCGGTGAACGGTTCCCGGGCGTGCGCGGCGAGCATGTTGTCCACCACCAGGACGTCGTCGCGCTGCCAGTCGAAGCGCCGCTGGGCCGCCCGGTAGCAGTCCCGAAGGTGGGCCACCACGTCGTCCGGGATCCGCCCGCCGTCGCCGTAGTAGGTGTTCGTGGGCAGCTCGGTCTCGTCGAACAGCTCCCGCAGCCCGGCGCAGACCTCCTCGGCCAGCGTGGTCACGTGGAAGAAGGTCACGTGGTTGAACCAGAGCAGCTCACCGGTCCCCGGGTGCCGGTGCACGGCATCGCGTCGGGCGCGGGTACGCAGCCCCGAGCCGGTCCACTCCACCTCGATGCCGCTGCGGGCGCAGTAGCGCGCCACCTCGTCGCGTTCGTCGGTGTTGAACGCCCGCTGCCAGGGCACGCCGAAGCCCTCGTGGAAGTTGCGCACCACCAGCCAGCCCCGGGCGATGAACTCGGCGGACACCGCAGGGTCGATGCGCTGGCGCACCAGGCGGGTGTCGGCGAGCGGGGTGGCGCCCAGGGTGGCCGGCGTACGCAGGCAGTAGAAGTAGAGCGTCATGGGCCAGTCGGCCTGGTAGGAGTTCTCGTTGTGCAGGAAGATCTCCTCGGCCGGCGGGAAGTCCGTCGAGGTGTAGACCCGCCCCTGGATGGTGCTGCGGGGCGACGAGCGCTCGGCGTAGTCCAACGGCTCACCGGAGAGCGCCCGGACCACCCCCTCGAAGCCGGCCACCCCGCCGACATCGAACCCGCGCAGCAGGACCGCCCCGTGCTCACGCAGCCGGGCCCGGATCGCGGCCCGGTCGGCGGCCAGCCGCCCGCCGATCGGCTCCCCCGGCGCAGCGGCGGTCAGGACGAACGGAAGCGGTTTCTCGGCCGACCCGCGCGGCAGCGGCGGCACCGTCATCCGGGGCGTACTCATCGCTTCTCCTGTCGGCCTCTGGGCTGCCGGTCACGCGGCACGGCTCAGCCTGTCCGCTGAGGCACGGGTCAGAAAGAGAATCCCCGGCAAGGCTCGTACGCGTTTTTCTGCCAGTTCTTCTCTACGTACGGCGATCGGCGTCCCGGCAGGGTGTGACCGGCAGTGGGACCAGTGTCGTGTCGTACGACACGGCTGCCCTTTCCCGAGGAGGAGCCGGCATGTCCGACGAGAACACCGATGAGCGCGCGTACCGGGTCGTGGTGAACGACGAGGAGCAGTACTCGATCTGGCTGGGCGACCGGGATCTGCCGCTGGGATGGCGCGCGGAGGGCACCGAGGGCACCCGCGAGGAGTGCCTCAAGCGGATCGACGAGGTGTGGACCGACATGCGCCCGCTCAGCCTGCGCCGGCGTATGGAGCAGGCGGCGGGCCGGTAGTCGTGACCGCCATGGCGAAGCTGACCGCGGCCGACGGGCACCGGGTCCCGGCAGGGTGGAACGACACCGAGGTCGGGTACCCGGCCGACCCGTGCCTGCACGAGCTGGTCGAGGAGCAGGTACGGCGTACCCCGGACGCGATCGCCGTGGTGTCCGACGAGCGGACCGTCCGCTACGTCGAGCTGAACCGCGAGGCCAACCGGCTCGCGCGCCGGCTGCGGGCAGCCGGCGTGCGCGCGGAGTCGGTGGTGGGAGTGTGCCTGCACCGGGGGGTCGACCTGGTGGTGGCCCTGCTGGGGGTCCTCAAGGCGGGCGGCGCCTACCTGCCGGTGGACCCGGACCAGCCGGCGGACCGGATCCGCTACCTGCTGACCGACTCGGCGGCGACGACCGTCGTCACCGGCCCGGGTGTCGACCACGGGCCGCTGGCCGCCGCCACCGGCGCCCCGGTCCGGGTCGACGAGGACCTCCGGGGGCTGCCGGACGGCGACCCGGAACCGGTCGTCGGCCCGGCCAACGCCGCCTACGTCATCTACACCTCCGGCTCCACCGGCCGCCCGAAGGGCGTGGTCGTGGAGCACCGGTCGATCGTCAACCGGGTGCGCTGGAGGCCGGACGCCCGGGGCGCCGACGGCGGCGTGGTGCTCCAGAAGACACCGTTCGGCTTCGACGTCTCGGTGTGTGAGCTCTTCTCCCCGCTGACCACCGGGGCGACGCTGGTGATGGCCCGTCCCGGCGGGCACCGCGATCCGGCGTACCTGGCCCGGGTGGTGGCCGAACGGCAGGTCACCTCGATCCGGTTCGTGCCGTCGATGCTGCGCGCCTTCCTGGACGTGCTGCCCGCCGGCCGGACCAGCCTGCCGTCGATCCGGCAGGTGCTGTGCAGCGGCGAGGCGCTCCCCGCGGACCTGGTGGCCGCGGCGCACGACCGGCTCGACTGCGAGGTGTTCAACCTGTACGGACCGACCGAGGCGGCGGTCGAGGTGACCAGCACCCGTTGCCTGCCCGGCGAGGCGGTGACCATCGGCCGGCCGGTGGCCAACACCCGCACGTACATCGTGGACGGCGAGCTGCGGCCGTTGCCGGTCGGCGAGCCCGGGGAGCTGGTGCTCGCCGGGATCCAGCTCGCCCGGGGCTATCTCGGCCGGCCGGGCCTGACCGCCGCCTGCTTCGTCCCCGACCCGTTCGCCGACCGGCCCGGGCAGCGCATGTACCGCACCGGCGACCAGGCCCGGTACCTGCCGGACGGCAGCATCGAGTACCTGGGCCGGCGGGACCAGCAGGTGAAGATCAGGGGCTTCCGGATCGAACTGGGCGAGATCGAGTCGGTACTCGGCCGGCACCCCGCCGTCCGCGCCGCCGTGGTGGACGTGCGCCACGGCGCGGCCGGCGGCCCGCAGCTCGTCGCGTACCTGCTGCCGGCCGGTCCGGAGCCGGCCGACCATCGGGCGGTTCGCGCGTACCTGGCCGAGCGGTTGCCGGAGCACATGGTCCCGCAGAGCTGGGTGATGCTCGACGAACTGCCGCTGACCGGCAACGGAAAGGTCGACCGCCGGCGGTTGCCGGAGCCTGCCCCGGCCGGCTCGGCGACCGGCGGACCGACGGTGGCGCCGCGTACCCCCACCGAACGGGCCGTCGCCGAGGTGTGGGCCGAGGTGCTGGGCGTCGACCACTGCGGAACACACGACGACTTCTTCGACCTCGGCGGTCACTCCCTGCTGGCCACCCGGGTCGTCGCGTTGCTGCACGAACGGTTCACGGTCGACCTGCCGGTCAGCGCGGTCTTCGAGGCACCGACCGTGGCAGAACTGGCGACGGTGCTCCAGCGGGCCGTCGAGGAACGGGTGGCGGGAATGTCCGAGTCCGAATTGGAGAGAATGTTGGCACAGGTGGGCGAGGAATGACGATTCCCGAGGACCCGTCCCCGACCACGACCGACGCCCGTCGTCGGGCGCTGGTGGAGGCGCTGCTGGCCGGGCGGGCCCCGGACCGGTCGCCGGCCACCCCGAGTTCGCCGCAGCGGCCGACCGGCCCGCTGCCGCTGTCCTACCCGCAGCAGGGGGTGTGGCTGCTCGACCAGATCCGGCCCGGCGGCGCGGAGTACGTCGTACCGTTCAGCTGGCGGTTGACCGGTCCGCTGGACCCGGTGGCCCTCCGCGACGCCTGGCGGGAGGTCATCCGGCGGCACGGGGTGCTGCGGACCCGCTACCAGGTCGTGGACGGCCGGCCGAGCCAGGTGGTCGGTCCGGCCGAGCCGGTCGAGCTGCCCGTCGTCGACCTGACCGGCTGCGTCGCGACGGAGCGGCGGGAGCGGCTGGACGCGCTGATCCGCGACGAGGCGAGCACCCCGTTCGACCTGGGTCGGGACGCGCCGCTGCGGGTCCGGCTGGTCCGGCTCGCCGAGGACGAGCACGTCATGGTGCTGGTCGCCCACCACATCGCGTTCGACGGCTGGTCGGTCGGCGTACTGGCCCGGGAACTCGGCGCGCTCTACCCGGCGCTGGTCGCCGGCGAGCCGTCCCCGCTCGCCCCGCTGCGGTTCCAGTACGCGGACTTCGCGGTGCGGCAGCGGGACCGGGCGGCCGGCCTGGCCGGGCAGCTCGACCACTGGCGCGACCGGCTGGCCGGCCTCGTGCCGCTGGAGCTGCCGACCGACCGGCCCCGCCCGCCGGTGCAGGACCCCCGGGGCGCGACGCTGCCGTTCACCGTGCCGGCCGACCTCGGTCGCACCCTCGCCTCGATCGGGCGGCGGCACCGGGCGACCCCGTTCATGGTGCTGCTGGCCGCGTTCCAGGTCCTGCTGACCCGCTACACCGGGCAGACCGACGTCGCGGTGGGCACCCCGGTCGCCGGGCGTACCCGCCCCGAGGTCCAGGACCTGATCGGGTACTTCGTCAACACGCTGGTGCTGCGGACCGACCTGTCCGGCGAGCCGAGCTTCGTCGAGGTGCTGGCCCGGGTGCGGGAGGCGGTGCTGGACGCGCAGTCGCACCAGGACGTGCCGTTCGAGCGGATCGTGGACGCGCTGTCGCCGGAGCGGGACCTGTCCCGCAACCCGCTGTTCCAGACCATGTTCGTGATGCAGAATGCCACGGCCGCCGACTTCTCCGGGGCGGGGCTGCGGGCGCGGCAGGTGCCGACGCTCTGGCACACCGCGAAGTTCGACCTGACCATGCAGATGACCGAGGAGGCGGACGGCTCCTTCTCCGGGGTCGTCGAGTACGCGACGGCGCTGTTCGACGACGCGACCGTACGGCGGCTGGCCGAGCACTACCGTCAGCTGCTGAGCGCCGTCGTCACCGATCCGGACGCCCCGGTCACCCGGCTGCCCATGCTCACCGACACCGAGACTGCCCAACTCACGGCCTGGAACGACACCGCCGTCGACCACCCCCGCCACACGCTGCTGCACCGGCTGATCGAGGCCCAGGCCGACGCCACCCCCGACGCGGTCGCCGTGGCCGACGACCAGCACGAGCTGACGTACGCCCAGCTCGACGCCCGCGCCAACCAGCTCGCCCACCGGCTGATCGCCCTCGGCGCCGGCCCCGAGCGGATCGTCGCCGTCAGCGCGCGACGCCGCGTCGCCCTCGCCGTGGCCCTCGTCGCCGTGCTCAAGACCGGCGCGGCCTACCTCCCGCTCGACCCCACCCACCCCGTCGACCGGCTCCGCTGGACGCTCGCCGACGCCGGCGACCCCGTCACCCTGGTGGATGCCCCCGACCAGCACGACTGGCACCCCGGCCCGCTGGTCCACCTCGACGACCCGACGCTCGCCGACGAACCCGCCGGACGACCCGGCGCCACCGTCGACGACCGTAGCCCCGCCTACCTGATCTACACCTCGGGCTCCACCGGCCGCCCCAAGGGCGTCCTCGTCGACCACCGCGCCATCGTCAACCGGCTCCGCTGGATGCAGGACACCTACCGCCTCGACCACACCGACCGGATCCTGCAGAAGACCCCGCACACCTTCGACGTCAGCGTCTGGGAGTTCTTCTGGCCCCTGACCACCGGCGCGACCCTCGTCATGGCCCGCCCCGACGGGCACCGCGACCCCACCTACCTCGCCGAGACCATCAACCGGCGGCGTGTCACCACCGTCCACTTCGTCCCCTCGATGCTGCGCGCCTTCACCGCCCACCTCGTCACCACCCGCACCGCCCTGCCCCACCTCCGCCGCATCGTCTGCTCCGGCGAGGCCCTCCCCGACGACCTCGCCACCGGCGTGCACGCCCACCTCGACGTCGAGCTGCACAACCTCTACGGACCCACCGAGGCCGCCGTCGACGTGACGGCCACCCGCGTCCACCCCGGGCAGAGCGTCACCATCGGCTCCCCCATCGCCAACACCGGCGCCCACATCCACGACCCCTGGGGCAACCCGGTCCCCGTCGGCGTCCCCGGAGAACTCCTCCTCACCGGTGTCCAACTGGCCCGCGGCTACCACCGCCGGCCCGCGCTCACCGCCGCCCGCTTCACCCCCACCGACGACGGGCAACGCGCCTACCGCACCGGCGACCAGGCCCGCTGGCGTCCGGACGGCACCATCGAGTACCTCGGCCGCCTCGACCACCAGGTCAAGATCCGCGGCAACCGCATCGAACTCGGCGAGATCGAGACCACCCTCGCCGACCACCCCGCCGTCCAGGCCGCCGTCGTCCACCCGCACGGACCCGGCGACGACCGGCGACTCGCCGCCTACCTCGTCGCCGCCGACGGCCACACCGTCGACGCCGACACCCTGCGCGCCCACCTGCGCGCGCGGCTGCCCGAGTACATGGTCCCCACCCACTGGACCACCCTCACCGAGCTCCCGCTCACCAGCAGCGGGAAGATCGACCGCAACGCGCTCCCCCCGCCTGACGCCTCCGCCGCGCGGACCGCCGACCACACCCCGCCCGGCACCCCCACCCAGCACCTCATCGCCGCCGCCTACGCCCACGCCCTCACCGACGGCCGTGGGGCCGACCCCGCCGACGCGGGCGGGCACGACCGACCGGTCGGCATCCACGACCGCTTCTTCGACATCGGCGGCGACAGCATCCGCGCCATCCGGGTCGTCGGACACCTCC
This sequence comes from Micromonospora sp. DT178, assembly GCF_049841695.1. Taxonomy (NCBI): domain Bacteria; kingdom Bacillati; phylum Actinomycetota; class Actinomycetes; order Micromonosporales; family Micromonosporaceae; genus Micromonospora; species Micromonospora sp. DT178. The sequence goes on along the minus strand of NZ_JBNCKV010000025.1, from coordinate 11,421 downwards.
GCGACCAGGGGCTCGACCTCACCGTCACGGACCTCTTCCGGTACCGGACGGTCGCCGAACTCGCCGAGGCCGTCGACGCCCGGCAGTGCGGGCTGCCGGCCGAGGCCACCCGCCTGGTGGACCGGTTCGCGCTGATCGGCGAGGAGGACCGGGCCCGACTGCCCGAGGGCGTCGTCGACGCGTACCCGCTGTCGATGGTGCAGGCCGGCATGGCGTACGAGACGCTCGCCGACCCGACCGGCGACCTCTACCTGAACAGCCTCTGCTACCCGGTCGAGGGCGACGCGTTCTCGCTGCCCGCCCTGCACGCCGCCGCCCAACTGCTCGCCGCCCGGCACGAGATCCTGCGGGCCTCGATCGACCTGACCGGGTACCGCGAGCCGCTCCAGCTGATCCACCCGACCGCGGAGATCCGGGTAGGCCACACCGACCTGCGGGGCGTACCAGCCGCCGAGCAGGAGAGCACGGTGGCCCGGCTGGTCGCCGAGGAACGGCGGGACCGGTTCGACCTGGGCACGCCGTCGCTGCTGCGGCTGCACGCCTACCAACTGGGCGACGGCCGGTGGCGGCTGCTGGTCGCCTACAGCCACGCCATCCTGGACGGCTGGAGCCAGAACTCGCTGGTCCCGGAGCTGCTGGCCTACTACCGGCGGATCCGGGACGGGCAGGATCCGCGGCCCGCCCCCGTACCGGCCGTCCGGTTCGCCGACGCGGTGGCGCTCGAACGCCGGGCGGTGGCCGCCGGGGTGGACCGGGAGTTCTGGGCGTCCCGGGTACGGACCCACGAGCGGCTGGGCATCCCGGCGGCGTGGGCCGGCGAGGGGGCCCGGTACCGGGCGGTGCGGTTGCCCTTCGCCGACCTGGTGCCGGACCTGCGGGAGCTGGCCCGGACGGCGGACGTACCGCTGAAGAGCCTGCTGTTCACCGCGCACCTGACCGTACTGGGCATCGTGACCGGGCAGCGGCGCTTCCACACCGGGCTGGTCTGCAACGGACGGCCCGAGCTGACCGACGGCGACCAGGTGCGGGGGATGTTCCTCAACACCGTGCCGTTCGCGGTGGAGCTGACCGCGTCGACGTGGGCCGAGCAGGCCCGCCTGGTCTTCGCCGGGGAGGTCGCGCTCTGGCCGCACCGGCACTACCCGCTGCCGGCGATGCAGCGCGAGTGGGGCGACCAGAGGCCGCTGGTGGACGTCTTCTTCAACTACACCGACATGCACGTGCTCGACCTCGACGGCATCGACCGGTCGGCGATCACCGACACCACCCCGAACGAGTTCGGCCTCTCGGTGTCCAGTGAGCCCGGTCAGCTGATCATCGAGGCCGGCACCGACCGGATCTCCGACGGCCACCTGGACCTGGTCACCCGCAGCTACCGGCGGGTGCTGGAGGCGATGGTCGCCGACCCGTCGGGTGACCCGCGCCGGTGCGGACTGCCGGAGCCCGACCGGCGCGTCCTGCTCGACCTCGGCGCCGGCGGAGCGCTGCCGGTCCCGGACCTGACGCTGCCCGAGCTGGTCGCCCGGCAGGTGGCGGCCACCCCGGGCGCGGACGCGGTGGTCTTCGGCGACGACGTGCTCAGCTACGCCGAGCTGGAGCGCCGGACCAACCGCCTCGCCCACCACCTGCGGGAGCTGGGCGTCGGGCCGGGGACGCTGGTCGGGGTGCACCTGAACCGGAGTGCGGACCTGGTCGTGGCGTTCCTCGCGGTGCTGGCCGCCGGTGGCGCGTACCTGCCGCTGGACCCGGACCACCCGACGCAGCGGACCGCCTTCATGCTGGCCGACGCCGGTGCGCAGGTGATGGTGACGGAGACCGCGCTGGCCGGGCGGCTGGACGCCGCCGGAATCCGGACGGCACTGCTGGACGCCGAGCGCGCGGCGATCGCCGCCCGTCCCGAGCAGCGGCTGGCCGACCGGCCGTCCGCCGACGACCTGGCGTACGTCATCTACACCTCGGGATCGACCGGCACCCCGAAGGGGGTGATGATCAGCCACCGGGGGCTGGGCAACTTCCTCGCCGCGATGCGGCACCGGCCGGGTCTGCCGGCGGGGGCCACCGTGGTCGGCCTGACCACCGTGTCGTTCGACCCCTCGGTGCTGGAGCTGTACCTGCCGCTGCTGGTCGGCGGCCGGGTGGTGGTGGCCGACGCGGAGCAGACCCGGGACCCGCAGCGGATGGCCGAGCTGATCCGCACCGCCACGCCGGCGGTGCTCCAGGCCACCCCGGTGACGTACCGGATGCTGCTGGACTCCGGCTGGTCCGCACCGCCCGGTGCGACCGTCCTCTGCGGCGGCGAGAAGCTGCCGACCGAGCTGGCGGTCCGGCTCGCCTCGACCGGGGCCACCGTGTGGGACATCTACGGGCCGACCGAGACCACGGTCTGGTCCACCACCACCCGGCTGGCTCCGGACGGTCGGCCCGTCGACTTCGGCATGGCCCCGAACGCCGGGCTCCACGTGCTCGACGAGCGGCTGGAGCCGGTACCGGTCGGCGTCCCCGGTGAGATCCACATCGGCGGGGACGGGGTCGCCTGGGGCTACCGCGCCCGGCCCGCGCTCACGGCGGAGAAGTTCGTTCCCGACCCGCACGCCGGGGTGCCGGGTGCCCGCATGTACCGCACCGGTGACCTGGCCCGCTGGCACGCCGACGGGCACCTGGAGATCCTCGGCCGGGTCGACCACCAGGTGAAGATCCGGGGGCACCGGATCGAACCGGCCGAGATCGAGGCGGCGCTGCTGGCCCACGACGGCGTCCGGGCCGCCGTGGTGCACCCGCAGCGGTACGGCGGGGAGCAGGAGCTGGTCGCGTACCTGGTCGGCGGGGGACGGCACCCGGTACCGACCGGCGAGCAGCTGCGCGAGTTCCTGCTGCGTACCCTGCCGGACTACATGTGCCCGGCCGCCTACGTGACGCTGGACGCCTTTCCGCTCACCCCGACCGGCAAGGTCGACCGGAACGCCCTGCCGGTGCCGCAACCCGGTGCCGCCGGGCGGCGGGAACCCGTGCGGGTGGCGCCGCGCACCGGCGACGAGCGGACGGTCGCGCGGGTGTGGGGCGAGGTGCTCGGCACCGACGAGGTGGGGGTGCACGACAACTTCTTCCAGATCGGTGGGCACTCGCTGCTGGCCACCCGGGTCGCGGTCCGGCTCCGTACGGTGCTCCGCGTCGACGTGCCGGTCCGGGCCCTGTTCGACCACCCCACCGTCGCCCGCCTGGTCGGGGCGCTGCCCGGCTACCCGAAGCTGGACGGCCGGCCGGCGGTCCCCAGGCTGAGCGCCCGCAACCGGCTGGCCGACGTGGCCGCCCGCCGGGGTGCCCGGTGACCCCGCGCGGGGGCCCGGCCGGTCGCCGCCCGATCGGCGGCGACCGGTGAGCCGGGTCGACGATCCGGTCGCCGGGGAGCGGATCCCGCCGCTGCACCGCAACCGGGACTTCCTGCTGCTGTGGAGCGGGTCGGCGGTCTCCATGCTCGGCTCGACCGCGTCGCTGGTGGCGTACCCGCTGCTGGTGCTGGCGCTGACCGGCTCGCCGGGCGCCGCCGGGCTGGCCGGTTTCGTGGCGCTGGTGCCGACGCTGCTGTTCCAGCTGCCGGCCGGGGCGCTGGTCGACCGGTGGGACCGCAGGCGGGTGATGATCTGGTGCGACGTGCTGCGGGCGCTGGGGGTGGGCAGCATCGTGGCGGCGATCGCCGTCGACGAGCTGCACCTGTGGCACGTGCTGGCCGTCGGTTTCGTCGAGGGGACGTTGTCGGTCGGGTACGAGCTGGCAGCCGGTGCCGCGATCCCGAACGTGGTGCACCCGAGCCAGGTGACCACCGCGCTGTCGCGCAACGAGGCCCGTGAGCGGGCCGCGGTGATGGCCGGTACCCCGCTCGGCGGGGCGCTGTTCGGGCTGGGGCGGATCTGGCCGTTCGTACTGGACACGGTCTCCTACCTGGTCTCCCTGCTGACGCTGCTGTTCATCCGCCGCGACTTCCAGGCCGGGGCGGGCAGCGCGACCGGCGCCGGAGCCGGCACCGGGAAGCTGGCCGCCGAACTCACCCACGGGCTGCGCTGGTTGTGGGGGCAGCCGTTCCTGCGCACGGCCACCCTGCTGGTCGCCGGCAGCAACCTGCTGTTCCGCGTCCTGTTCCTGATCATCATCGTGGCGTTCGAGGCCGCCGGGGCGGCCCCGGCCGCCATCGGCCTGCTGCTCGGTGTGGCCGGCACCAGCGGGGTGCTCGGTTCACTGGTGGCGACGTGGTGCGCCGGGCGCTTCCCGATGCGCGCGATCGTCATCGCCGCGAACTGGGTGTGGGCGCTGATGACCTGCGTCATCGCCCTCACCGACGACCGCTACCTGATCGGCGCCGCGTACGCCCTGATGTGGTTCGTGGGGCCGATCTGGAACGTGGCGGTCGCCGGATACCAGATGGCCCTCACGCCCGACCACATCCAGGGTCGGGTGCTCAGCGCGGTCAGCCTGCTGGCCAACGGCGCGGTCGCGCTCGGTTCCCTGGCCGGGGGCTACCTGCTGGAGTCGCTCGGGCCGGCACACGCCGCGTGGTCGATGGCCGTCTGGATGGTCCTGCTCGCCGCCCTGGCGACGCTGAGCCGCTCGATACGACGAGCGAGCTTTCTGCCGATCGAGCCCTCAAGGAGGAGCTGAAGGTGTTGCGCACCATACTCAAATCGAAGATCCACCGCGCGGTGGTCACCCAGGCCGACCTGCACTACGTCGGCTCGCTGACCATCGACGAGGACCTGATGGACGCCGCCGACCTGCTCGCCGGCGAGCAGGTGCACGTGGTGGACATCAACAACGGCGCCCGCCTGGAGACGTACGTGATCCCCGGCAGGCGCGGCAGCGGGGTCATCGGGATCAACGGGGCCGCCGCCCGGCTGATCCACCCCGGCGACCTGGTCATCATCATCAGCTACGCGGCGATGATCGACCCGGACGCCAAGGGGTACTCGCCCCGGGTGGTGATGGTGGACGAGGCCAACCGGATGCTCGGCACCACCGACGACCCGGCCGAGGCGATCCCCGGCACCGCGACCATTCCCGGTGACACCCTGCGGGCCGCTACGGATCCCCGTAGCGGGAGTGAACATGCGGGCCGATGAGACCGACGTCGGCGGGGTGCTGAACACGATCGGCGGCTCCCCGCTGGTCCGGCTGGACAAGCTCATGCCGGACGCCCCGTTCACCCTGTGGGCGAAGTTGGAGGCGCACAACCCGGGCGGCAGCATCAAGGACCGCTCGGCGCTGGGCATGCTGATCGACCGGCTCCGGGCCGGGGAGCTGCAACCCGGTCGGTCGGTGGTGGTCGAGTCCAGTTCGGGCAATCTCGGCATCGGGCTGGCCCAGGTGTGCCGCTACTTCGGCATCCGGTTCATCTGCGTGGTGGACCCCCGGACGAACGCGCAGAACATCGCGGTCATGCGCGCGTTCGACGCCGAGGTGGAGGTGGTGACCCGTCCCGACCCGGCCACGGGCGAGTACCTGCCGCAACGGATCCGCCGGGTCCAGGAACTGGTCGACACCATCCCGAACGCCTGGTGGCCGGACCAGTACGCCAACCCGCTGAACCCCCGCGCCCACGAGACCACCATGCGGGAGATCGTCGAGGCGGTGCCCGCCCCGCTGGACTTCCTGTTCTGCGCGACCAGTTCCTGCGGCACGCTGCGCGGCTGTGCCGACTACGCGCGCCGGCACGAGCTGGCGCTGACCATCGTCGCGGTGGACGCCGCGGGCAGCGCGATCTTCGGTGACCACCCCCCACGCAAGCGGCTCATCCCCGGCCACGGCGCCGGGGTCCGACCGAAGCTCTACCGCGACGGGCTGGCCGACAAGGTGATGCACGTCGACGACCTGGACTGCGTGGTCGGGTGCCGCCGGCTGGCCCGCCGCGAGGCCATCCTCGCCGGTGGTTCGTCCGGCGCGGTGGTGGCCGCCCTGGAGCAGTTGCGCGACCTGATCCCGGCCGGCGCGACCTGCGCGCTGATCTTCCCCGACCGGGGTGAGCGCTACCTGAACACGATCTACGACGACGACTGGGTGACCGGGCACTTCGGCGACGTCACCCACCTGTGGAGGGACCGGACCATGGACGTGCCGCCATGCTGATCGTATCCGCCGGCGAGGTCCGGCAGATCCTGGCCGACCGGGAGGACGCCGTCCTGGACGCGGTCCGCCGCGCCTACGTCCTGCACGCGCGGGGGCGTACGGTGCTGCCGCACTCGGTGTTCCTGCGGTTCCCGGAGGACGCCCGCAACCGGATCATCGGACTGCCCGCGTACCTGGGCGACGACTCCCCGGTCGCCGGCATGAAGTGGATCTCGTCGTTCCCCGGCAACATCGACCGCGGGCTGGCCCGCGCCTCCGCCGCGATCGTCGTGAACTCGATGGCGGACGGCCACCCGGTCGCGCTGATCGAGGGCTCCACGATCTCCGCCCGCCGGACGGCCGCCAGCGCCGCCCTGGCCGCCGGCGCCCTCGCCCCGCCGGCCGGCGGCGTCTCCCTGATCGGCTGCGGCGTGATCAACTTCGAGGTGCTGCGATTCCTCCGCGCGGCACTGCCCGGCCTGACGGAGGTGACCCTCTTCGACCTGGACGCCGGGCGGGCCGCCGCGTTCGCCCGGCGCTGCGCGCGGTGGGACCTGAAGGTGAGCGTCGCCGGCGACGTCGAGGAGGCGCTCGGCGCCCACCCGCTGGTCTGCCTGGCGACGACGGCGGGCGTACCGCACCTGGGGCTGGCGCACTGCCGGCCGGGGGCGCTCGTGCTGCACCTGTCGCTGCGGGACATCTTCCCGGCAGACATCCGCACCGCGGTCAACGTGGTCGACGACGCCGACCACGTCTGCCGGGCGGCCACCTCGCTGCACCTGGCGGAGCAGGAGAGCGGCGACCGGGACTTCATCGCCGCCGGCATCGGCGAGGTCCTGGGCGGGGCCGGCTGGCGGCACGACCCGGAACGGGTCACCGTCTACTCGCCGTTCGGGCTGGGCGTGCTCGACCTCGCCGTGGCCGAGCTGGTGCGGCGGGCCGCGGAGCGGGACGGCGTCGGCACCCGGCTGCCGGACTTCCTGACCCTGCCGCCGGAGGACCCGGATGCCGACTGAGCCGGGCGTCGCGCCGTGGAACGACACGGCCAGGAGGTACCCGGGACGACCGGCCCTGCACGAGCTGGTGCGCGAGCAGGCGGCGCGCACCCCGGACTCCGTGGCGGTGGTCACCGAGCGCGGACGGCTCAGCTACGCCGGACTGGTGGGGCGGGCCGACCGGCTCGCCGACGTGCTGGTCGCGCGGGGCATCGGTCCGGAGTCCCGGGTCGGGGTGTGCCTGCACCGGGGTGGCGACATGGTGGTGGCCCTGCTCGGCGTCCTCACCGCCGGAGCCGCCTACGTGCCGCTGGACCCGGACCACCCGGCCCGACGGCTCGCCTTCCTGGTCACCGACGCGGGGCTGGACACCGTGGTGGCCGAGGCGGACCTGCCGGTGCTCGCCGAGCTGGGCCGCAGCGTCGCCACCGTGTCGGTGAGCCGGGAGACCACCGGTCGGCCGGCCCGGGCGCCGCGGGTCACCGTCGACCCGGAACACCCGGCGTACGTCATCTACACCTCCGGGTCAACCGGCCGGCCCAAGGGCGTGGTGATCCCGCACCGCGCCATCGTCAACCGGGTCCGCTGGGGGCTGGACGCGCATCCGCTGGGCCCCGACGACCGGGTGCTCCAGAAGACCCCGTACGGCTTCGACGTCTCGGTGCCGGAGGTCTTCGGCACCCTGGCCGCCGGCGCGCGGCTGGTGATGGCCCGCCCGGGCGGACACCGCGACCCGGCCTACCTGATGGACACGATCCGCCGGTACGGGATCACCGCGGTCCACTTCGTACCGTCGATGCTGCGGGTGTTCCTCGCCGAGGTCCGCGACACCGGCGCCCGCTTCCCCACCCTGCGCCGGATCGTCTGCAGCGGCGAGGAGCTCACCGACGACCTGGTCACCGAAGCCGACGAGCTGATCGGCTGCGAGCTGCTCAACCTCTACGGCCCGACCGAGGCGGCGGTGGAGGTGACCGGGTCGCGCTGCCGCGCGGGTGAGCCGGTCAGCATCGGCCACGCGGTGGCGAACACCCGCACCCACGTCCTGGACGAGCGCGGCGAACCGGCGGAGGTCGGCGAACTCTGCCTGGCCGGCGCGCAGCTCGCCCGGGGCTACCTCGGCCGGCCCGGGCTGACGGCCGAGCGGTTCGTCCCCGACCCGTTCGGCCCGCCCGGCTCCCGGCTGTACCGCACGGGAGACCTGGCCCGGCGGCTGCCCGACGGGGCGGTCGACTACCTGGGCCGGATCGACCACCAGGTCAAGATCCGGGGCCACCGGGTCGAGCTGGGTGAGATCGACGCCGCGCTGCGTACCGTGCCGGGGGTGCGGGCCGCCGCCACGGCCGTGCACGCCGGGCAGCTCGTCGGCTACGTGGTGGCCGACACCGTCCCCGGCGTCCGGGTGCTCCGGGCCCACCTCGCCGAACGGCTGCCCGGGCACATGGTCCCGGCGGTGTTCGTGGCCGTACCGGCGTTGCCGGTCGGCCCGAGCGGCAAACTGGACCGGGCGGCCCTGCCCGCGCCCGACGGGCACCGGCTCGTCGGCGGCGGGAAGCGGGTCGACCCGCGTACCGACGACGAGCGCCGGCTCGCCGGCCTCTGGGCCGAGGTGCTCGGCGGCGGGCCTGTCGGGGTGCACGACACCTTCGTCGAGCTGGGCGGCGACTCGCTCGCGGCCACCCGGGTCTGTTCCCGCGTCCGCCACCTGTGGGGCCGGTCGCTCTCCCCCGCCGACGTGCTCACCGCCACCGTGGCCGAACTCGTCGGGTTGACTGTCGGGGGTGGAACGGCGACCGGCGGGGGTGCCGCGGCCGGCCGGCCCCGGTCGGCTGCGCCGGACGTCGACGCCGACCGGCCGGCCACCGGGTCGCTCAGCGCCGCCCAGCACCGGATCTGGTTCGCGGACCAGCTCGACCCGGGGTCGACCACCTACACGATCACCGAGTCCTACCGGCTGCGCGGACCGGTCGACGTCGACGCGCTGCGCGCCGCCCTCGCGGACACGGTGCGCCGGCACCCGGCCCTGCGGACCACCTTCGGGTCCCGGCGCGGCGTGCCGTACGCGGAGACCGGGCCGGACGCCCGGGTGCCGATCGAGGTGCGCACCGTCGCCGACCTCGCCGAGGCGCGGGTGGCCGTCGACCGGCTCGCCGCCGTGCCGTTCGCGCTCGCCGAGGGGCCGCTGCTGCGGGTCGCCCTGCTGCGGCTGGCCCCCGAGGAGCTCGTCCTGGCCGCCACCATCCACCACATCATCGCCGACGACTGGTCGATGGACGTGCTGTGGCGCGACCTCTGCCAGGCGTACGCGCGGCGCCGTCAGGGCGACACGGTGGCCGGCGACCCGCTGCCGCCGGCCCTGCCGCCGCCGACCGAACCGGCCGACCTCGACTACTGGCGTCGGCACCTCGCCGGCGCGCCGCCCACCCTGGATCTCCCGACCGACCTGCCCCGGCCGGCGCGGCTGCCGCAGACCGGGGCCACCGTCCGGTTCGGCCTGTCGGCGGAGACCACCGCCGGGGTGCGGACGCTGGCCCGGGCCACCGGCTCGACCCCGTTCATGGTGCTGCTCACCGCATTCACCGTCCTGATCGGACGGCTCGCCGGCCGCGAGGACCTGGTGGTCGGCACGTTCGCCGCGAACCGCGACACGGAGCAGGCCGAGAACGGGATCGGGATGTTCGCCAACACCCTCGCCCTGCGGCTGCCCTGCCCGTCCGAGGCGGCCTTCACCGACCTGCTGTTCCGGGTACGGGACGTGGCGCTGGCCGGGTACCGGCACCAGGGACTGCCCTTCGACCGGCTGGTGACGGCGCTGCGTCCGAAGCGCGACCTGCGCCGCAACCCGGTGGTCCAGGTCGCCTTCCAGCTCCTCGGCGACCTGACCGGCCGGCTCCGTCTGCCCGGGGTCGCCGCCGAGCCGTTCGGGCACGGCCAGGGCGGTTCCCCGTTCGACCTGCTGCTCACCGTGCGGGAGGAAGGGCCGCGGCTGGCCGGGTGGTTGCAGTACCACGACGACCTGTTCACCCCCGACCGGGCGGCTTCGTTCGCCGACGGCTTCAGCGGGATCCTCGCCGCGGCGGTGCGTCGTCCCGAGCAGCCGGTCGGGCGGCTGGCCCGGCAGCGGGTCGTTGACCCCGGCGTGGGAAATGCGGGGGCGGCGGCCGGCAATCTGGGGGAAGCGGCCCGATGAGCGGGCGACGAGCCGTTTTTAGCCTGGGTCGGTAGGTCACACCACACCGCCCAGGAGACGATCATGAGGAACGCGTCGAAGCCCGTACTCACCGCCCAGCAGCTCCGGGTGCTCGAACTCGTCGCCGAGGGGTACGACAACGCGGGCATCGCGCGGGAGCTGCGCTGCTCACCACACAGCGTGAAGAACATGATCTACGACCTCATGGCCCGGTTGCAGGTCTCCAACCGGGTCCATGCGACCGCGTACGCCATCCGGCACGGGCTGATCTGAGCCGGCTCAGATCAGCCCCTCGCGCAGGGCGCAGGCCACGGCTTGCGCCCGGTTGCGCACCTGCCAGCGGCGGGTGATCGTGTGCACGATGCCGGTCACCGTACGGACCGAGTAGGCCAGCGAGCGCGCGATCTCCTCGGTCTCGTGCCCGTCGGCGAGCATGAGCAGCACCGCCCGCTCCCGCTTGGTGAGCTGCCGGGCCGCCGGCCGTTCCGGCACCCGGTCGGCGGCCCGGGTCAGCAGGTCCGACGGCACGGTGAAGCTGCCGTCCGCCGTCGCCCGGATCGCCGGACGCAGCCGGTCCGGGCTGACCTCGCACCGGCGCAGCAGCCCGCCGGCCCCGGCCTCCACGGCCCCGACCACGTCCGACTCCCGCAACCTGTCGGCCACCAGCAGCACCCGCCGGCCGGCGCGGGACAGCGAACGCACCAGGACCAGCACCGCGTCGCCGACCTCGTCGGTCACCATCAGCACCACGTCCGGCCGGTCGACCACCACGGTCAGCTCGGGGCACACCTGCACCATGTCGTCGACACCGACCCGTACCGCCGGGTCGGCGGCGACGACCTGCACCCGTATCCGCTCGTCCATGCGCACCACTCCAGAAACTCGTCGCTGACGGACGGCAACGAGAATGTCACCGGGGCTGCGGCGACCGGTACGGGGAACGGCCCCCATATTCCTCATCGGCCGGCGGCCCGGCCGCCCGGATTCCGTCCCGCGGTGGGGCGCGCGTCACTTGCGCTTGCGGATCTCCTCCGCGGCCTGCGGGACGATCTTGAACAGGTCGCCCACCACGCCGAAGTCGGCCAACTCGAAGATCGGCGCCTCGCCGTCCTTGTTGACCGCGACGATCGTCTTCGACGTCTGCATACC